>NZ_JAKILT010000004.1 GCF_023283535.1 Shewanella sairae
ATAAGTTGGTTGAGTCTTCATTACTTTTACACCGTTCTATATTAAGGAGAGTTTACCTCATATCGGTGTACAGGTTTATTAAGCCACAATAGTATTCCACCTATTTCCCTGCGGCAGCGAGGAAAGCGTTGAAGATGAAGAGGGAAGGGAAGTTAGACGAGCGCATCCCTTTTGCATTGACGGGCGTTACAGATATAAAAAAGGAACACTAATAAGTGTTCCTTTGATGTTTTTAGCTATTAGGTTTTAGGCTATCAGCCTTAACCTAATTAAGCCTTAGCAAGCTTAGCAAATACGCGATCAGCAGCTGCTAGTGTCGCTTCAAGCTCTTCTTCACCGTGAGCAAGTGATAAGAAACCTGCTTCATAAGCGCTAGGAGCAAGGTAAACACCCTCATCTAGCATTAGGTGGTAGAACTCAGCAAATAGTGCAGTATCACACTTAGTCACTTGAGCGAAGTTAGTTACAGTTTCTTCGTCAGTGAAGAAGAAACCGAACATGCCACCAACGTAGTTGATTGCCATTGGAATGCCGTGCTTATTAGCCGCAGCTTTAAAGCCTTCAGCAATATACTCAGTCTTAGCCGCTAGTTGCTCGTAAACGCCTTCTTCACAAAGCGCTTCCATCTGTGCAAGACCAGCAGACATCGCAATTGGGTTACCAGACAGTGTACCAGCTTGGTAAACTGGGCCTGTTGGTGCGATAAACTGCATGACATCTTTACGACCACCGAAAGCACCGACTGGCATACCGCCACCGATAACTTTACCTAGCGTTGTTAGATCGGGTGTTACGCCGTAGTGACCTTGTGCGCCGCTCTTAGATACGCGGAAACCTGTCATTACTTCGTCGATAATCATCAGTGCGCCATACTGATCACAGATAGCACGTAGACCTTGTAAGAAACCGTCGATTGGCGGAATACAGTTCATGTTGCCTGCAACAGGCTCGATGATGATACAAGAGATAGCTTCTGGGTATTGCTCGAAGATAGCCTTAACAGAGTCAAGGTCGTTGTAAGTTGCTGTTAGCGTGTGCTTTGCAAAATCTTCAGGAATACCTGGAGAGCTTGGCTGGCCAAGTGTTAGCGCACCAGAACCTGCTTTAACAAGTAAGCAGTCAGCGTGGCCGTGGTAGCAGCCTTCAAACTTAAGAATTTTGTCACGGTTAGTGAAACCACGCGCTAGACGAATAGCACTCATTGTCGCTTCAGTACCAGAACTCACCATACGAACTTGTTCCATTGAAGGAACCATTTCGATAACTTTTTCAGCCATAGTGACTTCAAGTTCAGTTGGCGCGCCAAAAGATAGACCATTTTCAACCGCTTTTAATACCGCTTCGCGAATTTTAGGGTGATTGTGGCCTAAAATCATTGGGCCCCAAGAACCTACGTAGTCGATATATTTTTTGCCATCTGCGTCAAAAATATAAGCGCCATCAGCTTTTTCGATAAAGCGTGGTGAGCCACCTACACCAGAAAATGCACGTACTGGAGAGTTTACGCCACCTGGGATGGTCTTTTTAGCTTGTTCAAATAGTTCGTCAGAACGAGTCATTTTTAATCCTTAAATTTGTAGCCGATTTAAAAATCAGCTTTTCGAGAATACCAATTAACAGGGCGTTCATACTGCTCAAGTTGAGCATCAACGCCTAACGTTAGTGCAAACAGTGCCATGCGGATCAACAAGCCATTATCAGCCTGTCTAAAGATAGCCAAATTTGGATGGTCGTTAAGATCATTGTCCAATTCGTTTGCTTGCTCACGCGAATCGCGTGGCAGCGGGTGCATGATCACAGTGTTTGACTTGCAATGCTGTGTATAAATACTTTGGTTTAAGCGGAACTTACCACGGTATTTGTTCGCTTCTTCTTGAGAAGGGAAGCGTTCTTCTTGAATACGCGTTAAATAGAGTATATCAGCGCGATCTAAATTGCCTTCAAGTTGATCTGTTATTGTGATCTTATGGCCAGCATTTTCAATGTCACTGATCACAGAGTCAGGCATTGCTAGCTCTTTTGGTGATACGAGTGTGAAGCTGACATCTTTATACATGCATAACAGACGCGAAAGAGAGTGGACTGTACGGCCAAATTTCAAATCACCGACCATGGCGATGTTCATGCCGCTTATATCACGACCGCCAGCTGCCAGTTCTTTTTGAATGGTAAACAGGTCTAAAAGTGCTTGAGTAGGATGCTCGTTAGCACCGTCGCCACCATTAATCACCGGTACGCGGCTGCCTTTAGCAAATTCACTCACCGAGAAAGAGTCTGGGTGACGCATAGCAATGACATCTGAGTAGCTAGAAAGCACGCGGGCAGTATCGTAAAGCGATTCGCCTTTTGATAATGACGATGATGCCATGCCAACGGTTTCGTTAACGCGACCGCCAAGTAGGTTAAAGGCACTAGCAAAGCTGACGCGAGTACGGGTACTCGGTTCGAAAAATAGGTTGCCTAAAACTGCACCGTCTAAAACAGTGGTACGTTTTTGTCTTAAAGCATAGGGAGTCATGCGAGTAGCAACGGAGAAAACTTTTTCAACGGCTTCCAAATCAAGTTGGTTTACCGACAGAATGTGCGAACCTTGAAACTGAGTCATCAGCCTATATTTCCAATTTCTGAGGGGCGGTATAGCGACGCTATAGCCCAAATTTATGTAGGGTGGCTGAGGCGGCACTATAGCAGAATCTAATGGGCAGTTAAATATAACAAGTACAGAACAATGGATTAAATTATGTAGATTTTTGACTTATCTCGATGGCTTGAAACATTCTGTTGCGGCAAATCTAGCGAAAACCTTGCCAAACAGCTTGTTGAAGCGTAAAAATGCGCATGAGTTATCACATTTTCGATGCACAACAATATATTTGGAAGGCTTAGTTTGGACCATTTTATTTGGAATATTGACCCTATCGCGATAAGTGTAATGGGGCTCACGGTACATTGGTACGGCATTTTGTTTGCACTGGCGATAGCGTCAGGCTTTCAGGTGATGAAACGCATTTATATTAAAGAAAACCTACCGGTAGAGTCGCTAGATAATCTACTGATGTATTGTGTGGTGGGCATTATCGTTGGCGCGCGTTTAGCCCATTGTTTGTTTTATGACCCAGCGTATTACTTGAGTCATCCTCTGAAAATTTTAGCTATCTGGGAAGGCGGTCTTGCCAGTCATGGCGGTGGTTTAGGCGCAATTTTAGCCCTGTACTATTATCAGCGTCAGGTTAAGTTGCCTTTCTTGTTCTTACTGGATCGTTTAGCGATTGCCACGGCAATATTTGGCTTCTTTGTGCGTATGGCTAACTTTGTTAACTCAGAGATTTTAGGGCTACCAAGTACTGTGCCTTGGGCGATTGTGTTTGAGCGTGTCGATATGCTGCCGCGTCACCCTGCGCAGCTGTATGAAGCCATTGCTTACTTATCGATTTTTGCCTTGTTGTGGGCCATCTATAAGTTGACTGATATGAAGCAAAAGCACGGCGCGATTTTTGGATTATTCCTAGTGCTAGTCTTTAGTGCGCGTTTCTTAATTGAGATGGTGAAGGTCAAGCAAGCAGTGTACGCCGATGCATGGACATTCAGTGCTGGTCAGCTACTGAGTATTCCTTTCTTAGTCGTGGGTGTGGTGCTACTTGTTTTGCCTTATTTGCGAAAAAGCAAAGCGTAATACTAAACTGTCTCAGTAAAGAAAAAGCCGTTAGCGTGTTACGCCAACGGCTTTTTTCTTATTTTGCTTTTGGGCTAAAAAGATAGTCTGCTATTAAAACGGTAGACTAAAGCCGACAGTTGCCGTGCGCCCCATGCCTTTAAAGTAGCGGGTATCTTTGCCTACGGTCTGCGAGTAATAAGTGTAATAGTCCTCATTTAACAGATTTTGTATTCCGATACTTAATGTGCCGCTGTATACCGGAATGGCAATTGATGCATCAACTGTGGTGTAACCATCAAAGTTAGCGTACACATTGTTATTCTCGTCTTTAAAGTCTTTATCCATATAGAAATTAGCTTGAATACGAGTCGAAATATCGTTGTCGAAATTGTGGTTCCAGAATAGGTTAATACGATTTGGAGAGATATTGGCGCCGTCGAGATCTGTATCTACACTTTGGTCACCATTGGAGTCGTATTCACCATTTTGAATGGCAAGGTTGACTCCAACATCATCATTATCACCAATATAGGCTGTTACGCTGGCTTCTATTCCTTCAATTAAGCTTTTCTCACGTTTAATTACAAATGAACCGCTACCATCTCCTTTGTCGACCATACGTGCACCATAGTCACTTGATGAGCGGTAATAAGCTATCTTAGAGGTAAAATACTCTCCTTGATAGTCTGCGCCAAATTCAATGTTGTCAGTAACAATAGGATCGAGTGCGAGGGTATCTTCAATGCTTGGATTCGGCCCTTGGAAGTTATCGCCATCGCGCAGGACTCGTCCTACATCTGGCATACCAAAGCCTTGATTAAAGCTAGTATAAACCCGCAGAGCAGGGGTTATTTTGTAAGACGCACCAATATTAAAGAGTGTTTCATTGAAATCGGGGCTACCGCCTTCAACATATTTGTTCCCGTAACCATACATGGTCTTGTAGTCATCGACATTAAGCTTGGCATACTCATAACGCACACCACCAGAAAGGGTTAGGTTTTCAATGAGATCATAATCTAGTTGCGCAAATGGTGCGATATTGTCATAGGTGCTTTCCGGTACCCAAGATACGCCGCTCATCACCATATCTTGCTCAGTCGTGTCGCGAAACAGATCTAAACCATAGGCAATACTAACGCCAGAATCAGCGATATTGTTTGCCATCAGAGAGGCCTTCATGCCCCATTTTACAGACTTGTTTCGTGATTGCTCATAGTAAAGAGATTCACCGTTAGTGCCGGTTCCACATAGGGTAACTTGATCACTGCCTTCCATGCTTGGGTCATAAAAGTCAGACCAACAACCGCCACCATAGACGGCTTCAAAGTTTTGATTAAAAAACTGTAAGTTTAGCTGTTGGCCAGCAATATCTTCATGGGTATAAGTCAAACTGGTCGTCGTAACTTGGTTGTTTGCTGCATCCCAAGGCTGCTCTTGTTTGATTGCTCCAGTTGGTATGTCGTTTTCTTTGTCACCTTTTACGGCCATGTAGTCGCCGTTATTTTCCATATTGTAATGGTTAACCATGAGTTCAAGACGCGAGTTATCAAAGTTGTGCCCAAGCTTGATAAAAAAGTCCATGCTCTGGCTATCCATAGACTCACCTTGAGTGGTATCGACACCAATTATTTCGTCGTTAGCATCGTAATAAACACCGTTATTGCGATAGCTGACGGCACCTATCATATCTAAGCTGTCAGATTCACCCGAGAAGCTATAGCTGGTGCCAAAGCTAATACCATCAGAGTCTAAATTATTTGGAACAGTGACATCAAAGTTGACGTGATGTTCGTTGTCTCCGCTTGGCTTTTTAGTTATGTAGTTGATAATGCCGCCTTGAGCACCAAGGCCATGCATCGCATTGGCGCCGTGTATGATCTCAATACGTTCAATCATGGCAGGATCTATGGTTTGCCCTGAACGGCCACCACTGCGTAGTGGGTTAGATTGTGGTACACCATCAATCATGATAAGCGGAGTACGGCCGCGGAGAGTTTCGCCTGTATTACTCATTTTCTGGCGGCTAGGCGAAAAGCTTGGCGCCAGATTACCGATAATAGTTGAGAGGTCCTGAGTGGTTCTAAGTTGTTCATTTAACTGCTCTTGGTCGATAATCGTTACCGTGTTCGGTATCGCGCTGACCGGTTTATCCATTCGACTTGCAGTGACTGTGATGACTTCGATATCGCTGTCTTGTGCGACAACTAGGTTTGGAGCAATAGCGGTTGCGATTGATAGCGCAATAATGGAGTTCTTAAACTGCATGAAAGATCCCGTTTAAGTGGAAACACTGTTATGTTTTATGTTTCCATCCATTGGAAATTGGTTCCTAGCGTGTCTACCCACAAATGTAAATGATAATGATTAGTGTTTTTCAGGGTAAAGGTGGAGATAAGTGATGTCCATGCTAAGTGCAAACATTGTACTGCAGAACTTTTGAAGTGTGAGATAGATCTCTATGGATGTAAAAGGTATGTTGTAATTAAGGTTTTGTTAAGTCTTTATTATCTATTTGGTTACATTTGTTGCTGTCTGTGCAGGGTTTTGCCCCCAATAATACTAGTTTGCAAGTAATAAAAAGTAAGGTATTTAACTGTTTAATTAAATACCTTGTATCAGGTGCTACTGTTACTTAATCGGGTCTAGGGATTAAATGCAGCGGCGCTGCATCACTTAAATAAGCTTCATCGACTTGATCTAGCTTGTTATAGCTAATCATCTGCCGTATGCCATCAATATAGGCTTGACCGCGTTCTGAGTATTTATCTAATGTGCCAGCGAGTTCCATTCCTGTAATGGGCTTATTTTCTGCGCGCAGCTTTGCGCGTAACTCTCTGAGTTTTTTATAGGCGTTATTGGTATTAAGGTTAAGCATATAGCCTTCAACTGATGCCAGCGGCGTGTCAAAACGGGCTAAACCGTAGTTGCCTAGCTCTTTGCGTTGTTGTTTGGGGATCATGCCTTTGCCGCTAAAGTCCCACTGACCAAAAAATGCATTGCCCTCAACCGTAAAGCGCGATGTTGCCCAGCCACTTTCTTCTGCCGCCTGAGCCAGTACCAATGATGGCGGCATGATATCAACTTCTTCTAATAGTGCTTGGCGTTGTAGCTCTGTTAGCGCGGTATTGTCGTCTTTGGTGATTTTGTATTTATGGGCAATTTTTTGCAGTACAACATCATCTAGCGGCGCTTGGGCAATCAGTTTGCGTTCTAGTAAAATATTCTCATTGGCGACCAAGATAAGCGGTGCAAGTAAGCGGAAGAACACCATCTTTTTTTGCTGTACCGGTATTTGATTTGAGGTCTTTTGCCAGCGTTCGCTTACCGATTCAAAGGTGAGGCGAGGGACTTCTCTGTTGCCTTCTCGCCAGCTTTGGGTGTTGTAGTTTAGCGAGTCAAACAGCGCCATTAGCTCATCAAGCGAGTTAACGCGGATATCTTTGGGGGTTTTAGTTGGGCGTTGGTCAGAAACTTTAACAAAACTGGTTTGGGTTGCAGCTGAGCCTTTTGGTGTGGCGAGATCGGCGGCAACGGTTGCTTGCTTTTCTTTATCGTTTGCCTTGTTCGTTGCATTGCCTATTTCCGGTGTTGTTTTCGGCGGCACTGTTAGTGCTACCCGTGCGCCAGCACTGTCAGGGTTAAATTGCGAATTAGCGGCATATAAAACCAGTGCGATACACAGGGCAAGTAAAGCGATCAGAGTCTGCGGCTTTTTAAGCATGAACCGTCCTATTGTTTAAATGGGCTAGCTTAAATTTAGTCGAACTTGGACAGATATGCTTTCGAGGGCGATGCTCTAAGTGAATTGTGATTAATTTCGTTGTACACAAAAACGTAAAAAAGCTCAAACGCCAATAGCATTTGAGCTTTTTGTGTCTAGCTTATTTGCAAGCGATAGCGTTTTAGAATGGTTATATTTCTAAAAACTACTTGCTTAAGTCTGATGCTGTCTGAGTAGAGTAGTAGTAAGCTACATCTTTCATTTCTGTCTCAGATAACATACCAGCTTGTGCCTGCATCAGTGGGTCGCTGCGGTCACCACGCTTAAAGTCAACCAACTGCTTGAATAGGTAAGCAGCTTTTTGGCCTTTAATATTAGGGTAAGTTTTCATCATGCCTAGCATGGCATCACCATGACAAGCGATACAACGCTGGTTAGCCAGCGCTTCACCTTTGCTAGCATCAGCCTGATAGTTTAGTGCGCTAGCCTCAAGCTTTAACCCTTGTACAGCTAATGTGTCTTTAAAAGACGTGTCTGCATTGGCAATACTTACGCTAACAGATGTTGCCCAGATCAAGCTGACTGCTAAGACTTGTTTAATTAAACTATTTGGCATCTTAACCTTCCTCACCTGGTGTTGGCATTGGCGGCATTGGCGGCATTTGCTCGCTATCCAAAGGCTTACGTCTAAAGATCTTCATATCAATACCGGTTTCATCATAATACGTTGATAAGTAATCAAGTACTGGATCCCAAGTATCAGATAAGTCCCACAGTCCTTGGGTATCAACCATCCATTGAATGGTATCACGCCAAACTTCACGGTTACCTTTGTTCTGTGGGATAATCAATGAGGTATGACAGGCATTACATTGATAATTAACCATCTCCCAACCCGGCGCCATGATTAGCCCTGAAACAGGGTCCACCGGGTAGCTTTTGGCTGCATCAGCAGCCATAGCAGGAGAGAGGCAACTTAAGGCAAGCAAGCTTGCCGTAAACAGAGTCTTTCTCATTATACGACCCTTACTGCCACTCGGTGACAGCCGTTAAATAAGTAACCTTTAGGGTTCCATTGTGGTTGAACCATTGGCTGAGAGTCGCCCTTGGTGTCTGTTGCGCGTGCCCAAATCTCATAGTAACCAGCTTGTGGCAACTTAAGGTCGACTTTCCACTGCTGCCAAGCTGTTGGGTTTACAGGCTTAGTGAGTGAAGCCTTTTGCCAAGTTGTACCGTAGTCGTAACTAACTTCAACTTTGGCTACATCGCGCATACCGGCCCATGCATGACCACTTACTGAAAGCGTTTTGCCCAACGCCATTTCGCTACCTGTTTGTGGCGACGTGATTAACGACTTAACAATCATCTCTTCGATAATCTTAAAGTCTTTATTTGCGACTTTCTCACCAGGTGCAACTGGGAATTTAGGTACTTGGTAAGCAGGAGCTTCCATCTTCTTACCATCGTGTACGCGGTCACGAACGCCCATACCTGTGGCACATTTTTGTGAGACAGAGCCTGGACGACCACCGAATACGATACGCAGCGGGTAACCGTGCATGTATGGAATATCTTCGCCGTTCATGCCCCAGGCAATCATACCGTTTTCATTCATTGCAGCATCGATTGGTACACCGCGTGAAATCGCCGCGCCTTTACCGCTGATATGCTTATCTGCACCGTAGTGAGCAGTGTAAACCGCGTCACTCTTCACGCCGCAGTCAGCCAGTACGTCTTTGATCAACACACCGGTCCATTCTGCGCAGAATACCGCAGTGTTACTCCACTGGTTACCCTTGGCATTTGGGTAGAAGTTTTCGCGGCTGTTACCGCCACATTCGAGCACTAACTGTTGAGTGTGGGTTTTGAATTTTTTCTTAAGTTCAGCAATGGTGTAGGTCTTTGGGGTTTCGATTGACTCACCGTCAACGGTAAATTCCCAAGTATCTGGATCAATCTTGTCAAACTCCGGCATTTGTCCGTTCCAACGGATAAAGGCAACATCGGCCGGCGTCTTAACTGGAGCAAGTAAGTGCTCAGGAGGGAAGGCGTTAAGCGGGCTAGAGTTCAATACTTTGAAGTGGCTTGGTAAATCTTCAACATTCTTCCACTTAACAGCAGATACGTCCATTGGCTCAATACCGGCTGGGCGGTTTGATGCAAAAGCCCAGTTTAGTGGCAGCATGGCTGTTACTGAGGTCGCCGCAGCGCCCTTTAAAAAATTACGTCTATCGATAGCCATTAGTCTTGTTCCTTACCCGTATTGAAATATTCCGCCATTGCCTGCATCTGTTTTTCGGTTAACAGTTTGGCGACTTTACTCATTGTCTTATCTTGGCGTGTGTCGGCTTTAAAGTTTTTTAGTTGTACAACCATGTATGCTGCATTCTGTCCCTTTAGATTAGGGATTGAATCGAATTCATTACTACCGTCGACTCCATGACATGCGATACACATGTTGAGCAACCTCTGATAGTCCTCTGCAACTGCCTGGCTACTGAAGCCAACCAATGATGCAGATATCACTATTAGCGCTGCTATTTTATTTTTTAATACACTCATTACGTGCCCTTATCGGGATTAAGTTGTTTACAGTAGGTTAAGAGGCTTCAATTTAGCCCGCTTTCCCTTTTTGCAGATAACTCCATGGCGTCTGCGCCAAGTTACGACCTTGCAACGTTTTCCTTCCAACGCTATCGAGAACTTGTTTTCGTTTTATAGTAAATGAAAGCGCCTGAGTTCGTGAAACTACCTAAAAGTGTGACGATAAGCCTGTAAAAAAATCTAAAAAGTTGTGAAAATGCCGCAAAATTAGACGTTGTGTTGGTTTTTAGTGCAAGTGATAGCTTAGGAACTATCGATGTGGTTTTGTTTTATGATTGTTGCTGTTTTATTGTGCGTCAGTTTTGTATTTGCTATTGGCTGTTTTGTTGAACATGTGTCGAGGTTATTTTGAGCTAATGAGAGGTTTTTTCTTGGGGTTTATGAGGCATCTTGATGGCTAGGTAAGGCATAGTTTGTTGATAAAATTAGCAGTTCCCTAAAAGGTAACACCACTATAGATATCCAATAGCGGTGATTAACGTCGCTTGTTAAATATGATGATTAAAAATGAATAGCTGTTGTCTGTACTTAATATTGGTCGACTTTATATAGACTCAACAACGAGTAACTATTTTGTTGTCTATGTGGCTTAAATTGAAATATATGGGCGCTTCTGAATCGATTAAATGGCGAGTGTAAAAGTTATTACACCTGACCTGAACGGATCTCTTTTTGTAGTGACATCCAGTTTATGACGCCAACAATATTGTTGCTGGTTTCTTGGTAGATATACACTTCACCACGGCGCTCTTTGGCTAAAATGGCATACACCTCGTTAAGTGTTGAGGTGTCAGCTAGTCCTTTTATTGGGTGGCGGGTAAGTGTGGTATCTTCATCTCTCACTTGCAGTTCAAGTTGAAGCATCTCCACATCACCCGCTGTATTGCGTACTAGCACCGAGCGCCCCTCTGCGCGTTTTAGCACCTCTAACAGCAATTCATCATTGTCATTTACTATGACAAAACGCTTATCCATTAAATGGCGCACACCGACTTTTTGTAATCCAAGGTTAACCGGAGCCACTTTATAGCCAAGCCCCATAATCTCTAATTGTTTAAAGAAGATTGATTTTGTTTGGAACCCTTGGTGTGCAATAAGAAATGCAGGGATCACCACGAACATCGAGGGCAGGATAATAGATGCGTTATTGGTGAGCTCAATCAGCGCGACTAGGGCGGCTAAGGGAGCGCTTAAACACACCCCCATCATGCCCGTCATACCGATAATGGTATATAAACCAATATAGGGCGCAATACTTGGGAACATAAGTGCACTGACTAGGGCTAATATTGTGCCTAGCAATGCCCCAATACCATAAAGTGGACCGATTAATCCGCCAGGAATGCCTAAGCCTATGGCGGCAATTGTTGCGATGACTTTACCTACCAATATGGCACATAAAAATAAGATACTCGGGTGTTGGTTAATCGTTTCGGCAATGGCAAGTTCGCCACTGCCAATAGCTTGAGGTAAGACTAAGCCCACAAGAGTAGTGATGGCCCCTGCTAGCAGTAAGCGGTTAATCAAGGGCCATTTTTGGCCCATTGCGGTTATTTTCAATAAGCTAGTATTAAAAAATGCAGCGATACAGCCAAGTACCACACCAAATATAGCCAATAGAGGATACTGGCTAAGGGGAATGACTTCAGCGCCGATCTGCTCAAATTCGTGAACATCGCCAAATACCATTTGGCTGGTGAGTGCTCCGCAAATAGCCGATAGTATAATAGGGAAGAAATAGTGGATTTTGTATTCACGTAAAACCACTTCAAACACAAAGATCACAGCCGCAAGTGGTGCGTTAAAAATCGCAGCAATCCCCGCAGCAATACCACTGGCACACATCACTCTAACGCTGTTGTCTGGCAGTTTAAATTTTTCAGCTAACACACTGGCGCTTACTGCGCCCAAATGAATCGCGGGTCCTTCACGGCCAACAGAGAAATTAGTCGCTAAAGCAAACAATGCTTGAAAAAACTGCCCCGGTGCAGACTGCAGCGGAATTTTGCCGTAATGTAATTTTACGCGATGGATTACATAGGCGATCCCCATGCGTTTATAACGCTGAGATCCCAGTTTTGCGACGCCCCAGATTAAAAAGGCACCTAAAAGCGGTAATAATACTCGCCAGTCATCAATGATATCCGTAAAATTCAGTGCTTGGGTTTTGGTGAAAGTGTCGCACCAAGCGAGCAGTAATTTAAAAAGTACAATGACACTAGATGCAAACAAAGCAAATAGTAAAGCGAGCAGGCATAACTGAACACTGACTTTAGATTGCGACAGCGTATCTTTAAGTTCAGTGTTGAGATACTTTTGAAATTGCGCTCGTTTTTTTACCAATGTTTGATGCACAGAGACTTCCAAAATGTGTGTTTATCACATTAATTTCGAATGTGAGATTTTTATTAAGGGGCTGTTACTTAATGCCAAATTATCATCGTTGGATCGATCGCATGCAAGTGGTTGAACGACAAATTAGGCCTTCGAGTGTTTATTTATTGCTTTTAGTTATTATTGCCTTTGTTTTAGGCGCACTCTGTTACGATTATGCCAAGTTACATTATTTGCCAAAAGCGGCAGTAAAAATCGATAACTCAGCAGAATATGTAAAGCAGCTACATACACAGGCGCAAACTCTGGCTGCACGTAATATTGAGCTGGCAGTCGAGCGAGAAGCCAATGACAATATGCAGCTGATGTTTGGTGAGCAAAGCGCTAAGCAAAAAGAGTTAGAGCGAGAGTTGGCTTTCTACCGCAGTGTGATGGCGCCAGAAAATAGTGCAGATGGTGTGGCGATTAATGGATTGGAGTTAACCCCAAGTATTGAACCACGCCAGTATCGTATAAAGTTGGTGCTTACCCAATTAGAGAAACGTAAACGCTCTTTGTCGGGTCGCAGTGAAATAACGTTAGAAGGTTTACAACAGGGAAAAACCGTTAGCTTAAAGCTAAGCGATTTAACGGAAGACTCATTTAAATTCCAATTTAGGTACTTTCAGATTTTAGAAGGTGAATTTACATTGCCTGACGGCTTTAGCTTGTCTAGAGTGAAGGCAAAAGTGATTGTGCCAGCGAGTCGCTGGACTAAAGGTTCACAAACTGAACAGGAATACAGTGCACAAGATTTACTTGTGGATGAAAAAGAGCAGGGCATATTACTTGAACAAAACACTCAGGTATTAGATAATTCTGCACAGCAAACTGATGTAAGAGGTAGTAATGACTGAACAAGCTGACGATGCTTTGCCAATTCGCTTTACTGATGCGGCGGCTTCAAAAGTAAAAACCTTGCTCGAAGAGGAAGAAAACGACGCACTTAAGCTACGTGTATACGTAACAGGTGGCGGTTGCTCAGGTTTCCAGTATGGCTTTACGTTCGATGAGAAAGTAAACGAAGGCGATTTCACTGTTGAGAAGCAAGGTGTTCAGTTGGTCGTTGATCCAATGAGCCTGCAGTACCTTGTTGGCGGTGAAGTGGATTATACATCTGGACTTGAAGGTTCGCGCTTCTTCGTTAAAAATCCTAACGCAACAACAACATGTGGTTGTGGTGCTAGTTTCTCTGTGTAATCAGTAATGATTTTATAGAGCTTGTACTAAAAAAGCCGTCTTATGACGGCTTTTTTGTGCAACAAACTCAGGAATCGATGTTTAACGCATAATATTCAGGTTTAGTGCTCTGCTGAAGTAGCGGCTGACTTTAGGCGTAAACGCAATCCAAACTTGTACAAATGACAAGATGATAAGTACAGCAAACACTAACCAATCAGGCAACTGCATGCTAAAGCTGCCAATACCATAGCTAGATGGCTCTGAAGGTACCATGTTGTCTGGATCATGCAGCATTATAGGAAGTGCACTGGCTATGGCTAATTGCAGCGAGGTATACACCCTTAGCATAATCAAGCCTGCTTTTTGTTTGCCTATAATAGCGAGCACCATAAACAGGGTTAAGATACAAAATAGCACGCCTTGTTTGGCCATTAAGCCACTGATAGAGATCACCACTAAAAATACCAGCAAGGCGATAAGGCGCTTGGGCATGTTGATTTTTTCAGCTTGGGGGTTAGCGGTGCTATTGGTAGCTTTAGTATCGTGCGAGGTTTTGCTAGCTTCAGACTTAGCGGGAACTACAGGTTTTTCACTATCCACTTTTTGATTCTCTTTATAGTTTTATTAGCAGATAAAAAGACCAAGATGGCAAGCTAACGTTGCTTGCCATCAAAGTGCTTAATGATTAGTGACGCTTTTTAGGCGCTAGACGCTCTTCTAGCTCATAAGGAGGAATAACCACACCTAGATCTTCTTGTACTGGGAAAACAGCAACGAATAAGTCGTCATCTTGCATACCAGGCACCCAACGCTCTAGCCACTCGTCAACAGGAATTGATAACGTTTGGCAATCTGCCCAATCATCAACGGCCCAAGACGCTGCAGCTTCTTCAGTCGGCCACATAGGAATACAATCTTCCTCTTCAGTCGTTAGCATTACACAACCATCTAAATCTTGTAGTGACCAAAGTGTTTGGTGTTCTTTCACTTGTTCTACAAGGTAGTCGTAGCGAGCTTCTGGCGTCATTTCAGTAAGTTGCTTAAGGCTTTTGCTTTTGTTGCTCATGGTTTACATCTCTTAATATTAAATGAGGCGAGCCTTGAAACAAGGAAAGCGCGCCGATTGAGACGGATAATAACATCTAGCTGACTATTGAAAAAGAAAACAGAGCTTAATTCAGCTCTGTTATTTTTATTACAGCTTATTCTTTGGCGTCAAACAGTTTATAAATGCCACCGGCAATAATTGCACCTACGATGGGGGCGACCCAAAATAACCACAATTGCGATGTCGCCCAGTCTCCAACGAACAATGCTGGGCCTGTACTGCGGGCGGGGTTAACCGATGTATTGGTTACTGGAATACTGATAAGGTGGATAAGCGTTAAACCAAAGCCAATAGCGATAGGAGCAAAACCTTTTGGTGCGCGGGAGTCTGTTGCGCCAAGAATGATAATTAAGAAAAACAGGGTCATGACTATTTCACAAATAAGCGCGGCGGTTAAGCTGTAACCACCTGGCGAATGCTCGCCGTAACCATTAGAGGCAAAGCCTGCTGATAAGCTAAAGCCATCTTGTCCGGAAGCGATTAGGTATAAAATGCCGGCGCCAGCAATACCCCCCGCGACTTGAGCAATAATGTAGGGCAGTAACTCAGATGCAGGGAAGCGACCACCGGCCCACAAACCGATTGAAACCGCAGGGTTGAGATGGCAGCCTGAAATATGCCCTATAGCAAACGCCATTGTCAGCACCGTCAAACCAAATGCCAAAGCCACTCCTAGTAAGCCAATGCCAACCTCAGGGAAAGCTGCAGCCAACACCGCACTACCACAACCACCTAATACCAGCCAAAGTGTACCGATAAACTCGGCAGTCATTTTTTGCGTCATATTCATATAACAGTTCCTTGTGCTTTAAGTTGGCGAAACACCTTTGTAGTGCGCCAATTTTAAAATAAGACATTGTTACTTCATGTTTAGCGATCTAAGTCTTCAGCTAAATATATGCTAAATTCAATGAATTGCTAAATAAGTGGCTATTTAATGAGCTGATTGTTTCAATCGTTAGGGCAATAAGTATTTTAGTGATTGATTATCTTCTTTTTGAAAAGTGTTTAATGAGGTAAGGGCTTTGTAACGCTCATCCTGGACCATTTGGATTAATGTCGCTGCTATTTCGGTATTGTCTTTATGTCCTCTGAAGTACAACGCGCCTTTACCATAGGCATATACGGGAACGTCAATAGCGTCATGACCACTGGTTGTCCAGCCGGTATAGGTTAATTTATCAATGGCTTGTTTCAGATCGCCAGTGAGCAGTTTCTCGGCTTTATGTTGCGACAAGCGAGAATTGAGTTTCCAACGTAAGCTATCGAGCTTTTTATCTTCTATATCGATATTGATATGCGGGTTTAAAAAGGAGCGAAATGCGCTTAAGTCGTTTAGTACTTCTGGTTTTTCAATAATCAGTTTGGCAATGCTGCTGGGTAAACTATGCACTTGATGCAAAAGTTGACCTTGCCATTGATAAGTACCATCTCGGCCAAGAGTGAGTCCACCAGTAGAATGATCTGCTGTGGCGATTAATAAGGTGTCTGGGTGGGCATCAACATAACGCTTGGCGAGTTCTAGGGTTTTGGCAAAGTCGTGCATTTCGGTCATGGCACAGGTGATATCGTTACTATGACCGCACCAGTCGATTTGGCTGCCCTCAATCATAATAATAAACGGTGTATCGTCAGTGCTTAATAGCGCTAATGCTTTAGTCGTCATTGTCGCTAGGCGCAAAGGATCGTCGCTTTCTATGGCATAAGGTAGCCCTTTAGGGGCAAATAGCCCAAGAGCGGGTAAACTATCAAGGTTATTTAGCTCGCTTAACTTGCTGATATATTGGTAACCCAAGTCTTGGAAGTCTTGGGTTAAGTTCCTATCTTCTCGCACAAAATATTGCGTACCTCCACCTAACATTAGATCTGCAACAGGGCGTTTTTGTATTAGGTTAGTTAAATAACTATCTGCTATTTGGTCGTAGTTACGGCGGCTTTCATTGTGAGCTAAAAAGCTTGCCGGTGTAGCGTGATTAATTTGCGAAGTCACCACAACTGCGGTGTTTTTGCCTTGGGCTTTAGCGATCTCAAACATGGTTGGAAATGGGCCATGTTGATGATCGACGGCAATAGCGCCATTATAGGTTTTATAGCTGGTGGCGAGTGCAGTTGCGGCTGCAGCTGAATCAGTGACATAAGTATCGTCATCAGGGTAAGTGCTCGACATTCCAACCAATAGTTGATCAAAGATAGTTTTCTCAACTCTGTTGGTTTGTGGGTTATCACTGTAATAGCGGTACGCTGTAGTGTAGGCAGGGCCCATACCGTCACCAATTAGGTAGATTATATTTTTAGGTAGATACTCTGCGGCAATGACGGGGACAAAAGGGGCTTTGTTATCCGCCGCTGCGACCGTTGTGTATAGGGCGGTACTTATGAGGCTCGAGCATATTGCGGTCAATCGTATTGTTGAAAGTAAATTCGCCATATTCTGACTATCCTTTTTATTCGCAGTGACAGACAAGACTGCTTAGCCATGTCTGTCACTGTGTTAGCAATGGTTAGGCTTTAACTGCAATTAGTGAAACGTGACTTCGGGCATAGTTGTTTGTTTCGGTTTTAGAGGATCACTCCCCCGTGCGAGCGCGGGCTTTTTCAGATATTGTTCAAGCCAGCTTTCTTGCTCCCATAACATGTGCATAATTGACTCTTTTGCTTTGTAACTGTGACTTTCATAAGGGAAAGTAACTAAACGTGCTTGGCCACCCAAGCCGCGTATCGCCTTAAACAGCCGGGCTGACTGCATTGGGTAAGTGCCGGAGTTTGAGTCCATTTCGCCATGCATGAGCAGTAAAGGCTCATCAATTTTATCAGCATGGGTAAAGGGGGATATTTGCTGGTAAAGGCTGGGGGCCTCCCAGAAATTACGCTTTTCATGTTGAAAGCCGAAGGGGGTTAACGTGCGGTTGTATGCACCGCTACGGGCAATACCGGCAGCAAAAAGATCTGAGTGAGCAAGCAGGTTTGCCACCATAAAAGCACCATAGGAGTGACCACCAATAGCAACACGCTCCCTATCTGCAACGCCCATATCAACTAACGTATCTATGGCCGCACTGGCATTGGCGACTAACTGGTGTCTAAAGCTATCGTTAGGTTTTTCTTTGCCCTCACCAACAATGGGCATAGCAACTTTATCGAAAACAGCAAAACCATTGGCAACAAATGGCACCGGACCTTTACTGCTTATAAGACTATATTGATTAGCCGAGTAGTTAACCTGGCTGGCGACTTCGGCATTTTTATACTCTCTAGGATAAGCCCACATGAGTACCGGTAGTGGCCCGTCCTGTTTGCTATAACCTGCAGGTAAGTAGAGTATGCCCGACAAGGGTAAGCCGTCATCACGGGTGTAGTTGACTAACTGTCTTGTCATGCCTTGGTAGGCTTTTAATGAGAGTTGCTTTTGATACAGCACTTGCTCTTTACCTGAGTCTACATTGATCTTGACCAAGTGGGCTGGAGTGTCTGCCGATTGCCTGCTAATGATGAGCGTTAGAGGCTCAAGACTTGTGATGTATTTGACGTTTTCAAGCTCTGTGGTTGAAGATTGCCACAAGGTACTACTGCTACCGAATGCGGTTAAGTCTGCTTCAAGTGGTTGTGCCTTAACAAATGGGCGATAACCTGTTGCTGATGCGCCTAAGCCATAGTGGATAAGCGCGTTATCATATACTTGAAAAACGTTACCCAGTTTTTTGCGATTATGGGTTGCTGCAGTGCGGTGCACTTTTCCTGGATCTTGATAAGTATCGCGAATCGCTTTTTGATACCAAGTCGACAATGTTTTATCGCTCGTTGGAGAGGTGTCGAGCAGGCTGACTCGCATCTGTTTTTGGCCTGAATGGCGTTCGGTTATTAATGCAGTATTTTGCTCACCCCATTGCACGGATTTTATACGCCAAGGAGTTTTAGTTAACGCGACAGGCTGGTTAAAGGGAGCCGAAAGAGTCCGCAGTTCATCTCGAAATTCTGCTTTAACACGGCTATCGCCTTTGTCTAGTGATTTTACGAAGGCTAGCGTGCTCGGTTTGTCGCTGCGCCAGTGGATCATTCGTGGGCCTTTTCTTACCGAGTCACTACCTGGCGGGCGGTACTCACTGCTTTCTAGTTGCGCTAACGTCGTTAGCTTTTTACCCGAACGCTCAAATAGCATGACTTGTTGGGCAAAATCATAATATTTAACCATATAGGAAAAGGGGGCGGCGATACGTTTCACCAGTATGTATTGGTCATCAGGCGACAGACTATAGCCAATATTAATTGCGGGTTGCCCAATAGCAGTGACACTGCCATCTAAGGCGATGAAGCTTAACTGACTCGTCGTTAAAGCTGAGAACTCTGCTTCATCCTGAGGGTTTTGTAATAGATCTTGATAGGTTCGACGCGGCGCTTTTTGGCCGTATGCTTCGCTAATATTTGGCGCAATAGTAAGTTGTTGAGCAGGTTTGGACTTAGCGGATATCGCCAAGTTGGTATAGAGACCTTTACTGTCATTCTGCCATGTATATTTAAGTCCTAAAGTTGCATTAAGCGGTTTAGGGTTGAGCTTATGGCTACGCTGTTGTTTTAGATCGTACAGGTATATATCGGCGCTGTTTTGAGTCAGTCCAATATAGCTTAAAAATCGACTATCGGGTGAGAAGCTGACTTTGGCTGCTAACATGCCTTTAGGTAAGTCGATGTTGATAGATTGCGGGTTGACTTGGTTTAAGCTCAGGTCAATTAGCTCAATATTTTGATAGGTGTATTTTATGCGACTAGGGCTCAACAAGGCGGGCGATACACGTAAACCTGCAAGCTTACGTTCATCTTTGGCTAAGCTGGCAATGGATACGTGTGTTTGTGGCGTGAGTACAGCGAGCCATTGCTTATCTTGAGATAAGCGGGTACTCACTTTTTTGTTTTGTTGTACGATGTCTTGTAATGGCTGTGTTGGTAGTTGATAGGTGCTACACATCGCATCGCTTATTAGCAGCGGGCTAAATATGGCTATCAGGGCAAACTTAAAGAGCGAGTGTCGAGACATTCTTATCTCCTGATAATAGTGAAAATATTAGAATAAAAAAAGCGCCCAGACTTGGGCGCTAAGGATCTGGTGATTATCGGAAGTACACCCCAGACTAGAACTTTTGTGAATACCCTACGAAGAAGCTGCGACCAGTATTTGAATAGCTACTGTTGTCATCTTCGTAGAAAGGCCAGCTATTATGTTGGTCATTACGAACGTCGTAAAGAGGTGGCATTTCATCAGTTAGGTTTTTAACACCTGCAGTGAACTTACCTTTCCATGGAGCATAGTAGGATAGGGTAATATTGACTACTTGGTATGCATCTAAAGTATCGGTGTAATCCTCTTCTTCATACTCGTTACCATCACTGTCGATAAGAGTAAATGTGTCCGTTCCCTTTGCTTCACCAGTATAGTAATAAGCAACAGTAGCGCTGAAATCTTGATAGTTCCAACTGAGGCTGGCATTACCTTTCCACTTAGGGAAGTAATCGGTTTCAGTCTGTTCTTCAATCTCGCTATCAACTCGCTCTTGGTACTCTTTCTTGATTAAGTAAGAGGCAGCAACTTTAAACTTAAAATCACCTATAGCGGTCTCTGGGAACTGATAGTTAAAGCTAGTATCAATACCTTCAGAGGCTTCATACGCACTGTTGATTGGGCCTTTACGCATACAAGCGATATTCTCAATGCCGTCATCGTCAAACTCATTGAGATAACCAACAACGTCCATTTGATCACAGTTGCTGTAATTGCCGGTTTGGTTATACCTAGCTTCATCGTCTAGCATCTCATCGGTTGAGATTGTTTTAACTGCGCCTTCAAGCTCAATGTTCCACCAATCTAGGGTGATGTCGGCATTGTCGGTTATATTAGCGACTAAACCTAAGTTCCAGAATTCGCCCTTTTCTTCTTCGAGATTGATATTACCTGAGCTTATGCTGCTGTAATTATCTTCATAGACCTCATCAGGAATAGTTGGGTGTGGGTATGAAGTAGATCCGTAAGCTCTTGTTAAACCGGCATAAAGACGGTGCATATCTGGCGCTCTAAAGCTTTTCCCCCAGTTAGCGCGAATCATGACCTCTTCGATTGGGCGGTACGATAAGCCTACCTGTGGAGTCGTTGCACCGCCGACATCGGAATCATCTAAGTATTGGTCGTAACGCAGTGCGGCTGATAGATCGAGTGATTTAACCCCGGTGATGTTTGCAATAAGTGGGATCTGAACTTCACCAGCTACAGCTAAGCGGTCTCTATCTCCCTCGCCACCAGTGCCGCCCATACCGATTAAACCACCGCTCATTGTTACTTCATCTAGGGTATCTTCATAGCTTTCACGCGCCCATTCTGCAGTGGTTGCAAAACCTGCAGTGCCGGCTGGTAACTCCATTAAATCACCGGTGAATACCGCTTGGAATTGATGCATGCTCGAATCTGAGTTCTTGGTTGAATCAGCAATAAGCATATTAGCTTGCTCTGTTGTCATTTGGCGGTTTGGATACCACTTTGATGGATCTGCATCGTTTGGATCAAAGGTGACAATATCAAGCAGCGCATCTGCTTTGACCATGTGATGGTTTTGCTTTTCATACTTGTTATAGCTACTTGACCAAGATAGATCTAACTCATAATCGCCTATGGTGCCATCAGCACCAAACGAGATAGCCGCTTTAGTGTTTTGGGTATCATAGGTACGCGGCCCTGGGTACTCTTCCATTCTGCGAGCTAGGTAAAAGCGGTTATCATCTTCAAATTCATATTTGTCGTAACTTAGTGCACCTGTTGCTTCATCTTGATAAATACTTCTGCCAAAGCCCTTTTCATCTTTGTACTTAGTGGCTTCTTTGTAAGAGGCGTTGATCATGCCGTAGATCTGCCAGTCATCATTCAAATCATAGGTTGAATTTAAGACTAGGTTCACTCGGTCGTAAGCTGATTTTAGGCCGCGGTCGGCGTATTTATCATAGTAGCAATCATACTTGTAATCGGGTCTGTAAATACCTTTTTCACCAAACAGTTCACTACATTGCTGTTCGCTAAGATTAACGTATTTATCGTCATGATAAACCTTACTGTAATCGGTAATTCGAGAAGACCAACTTGAAGGTGAAGCATCGCCATAAGGGCCTGCACCCCAGGTCAGTTCTCCATCTTCATTTTCATAGTAAGCAGGGCTATATAGGTCATCACGCTGGTAAGTTTGAATAGATTCTACTTTCTTGTATTCGAGCATCAATAAGGTTTGGCTTTTATCGGTATTAAAGCCTTGTAGGTAAGACAGATCTAACTGCTCGCCGCCACCTTGGGTTGGCTCGGTATACTTGGCGGCGACTTTAGCGCCGTCATACTGCTGTTTTAAGATGATGTTAACTACACCACCTACTGCATCTGAGCCGTAAATCGCCGATGCACCGCCGGTTAAAATTTCAATACGTTGTACTGCAGCTGTAGGGATATCAGAGACGTCAACAAAGTTAGAGGTACCGCCAGCGGCACTTGGAAATGAAGCCTGGCGACGACCATTAATTAACACCAAGGTTCGATTTGCGCCCATACCGCGTAAGTTGACAGAGCTAGCGCTGTCGGTAAAGCCATCGCTTTCACCGTTTAGCGAGCCGCCAGTGTTGGCAACTGAGGATTGCAGTACTTCTGAAATAGAGTTAAGGCCGCTATTGGCAATGTCGTCGGCAGTAATGACTGTCACTGGTGCAACGCCTTCAAAGTCAGCACGCTTAATACGCGAGCCAGTGACTTCAATTTTTTCTATTTCTTCTTTAGCTTCTGACTTACCTGCTGCTTCGGCTGCAAACAAGGTTGTTGGGGTTAGCGCTGCCATGCTGATAGCTAAACTAATAGCGGATAGATTCATCTTTTTTGGTTTCATTGATTGCAGTCCTTATTTTTATAATTGCCCTGACTGTGCGAGTTACTCTTACGCAACATCATCTGAATTTCACTAATATTCTCAGGGGTAATACTGTCGATGTTCCAATTTTTGTGCTGCTGGTTGTCAACTGAGTTATTTGTAATTTTTTTGTAAACTAACAGCAATGCTAATCAGGTCGTTTCTTTGTTGTTTATATATCTATTTATTATCTATTGTATTATTTTTCATGGTTTTGCTGTATGTTTTTGTGGTGTGATAATTGAATTGTCTATGTTGAATAGATGTAATTTTTCGCAGAGGGTTAGTTCCAAAATACTCAAATCTGTTATTTAACCGGAGGTGCCACGATGGGAATAAGAAAGGAAGCGGTATTTAAACTCGGCCAATGTGAGGTGAACCCGAGTGACAATAGCCTTTGCTTTTTTAATTCTGCAGTCGATGGCGTCAGCTCAGAAAAGGTGTCAGTTCAACCTAAATTTATTGAGGTATTAAGCTATCTCGCGCGGCAATATCCAGAAGTGGTTACCCGTGAGGAGTTGATCGACAATATTTGGGAAGGTAATACTTATGTGGGCAGTAAGGCACTAACTAACGCTATTTGGCACCTGCGCAAGCACCTTAATCAAGAGCTCGGTGAAGACAATGCGATTGAGACGGTGCGTAAAATGGGCTACCGCTTGTTAATTGAGCCTTGTTTTAACCAATCAGACTTAGTCGATGATCTGGACTTATTTGAGCAATCTCAACTGAAAATCGCACAGCTCACAAGCTTGAATCGACGGATTGCAGCTGTCGGAGCTTTAGCTTTGTTGTTTATGTTTAGTGCATGGGCTTATCACCTTTACCAAGATCGTATCCGCTATGTACCGACACTAAAGCAGAGCTTAACTACCGCAGCAGGTTCAGAGTTATATCCCATAGTGTCTCCAGATGGTCGTTGGCTCGTTTATGGTAGCCGCAGCAATAACCGGTACTCTAGTTTATACCTTAAGGACTTAACTAAGCCGACAGAAACGCCTAAACGGTTAACCTCAACCAAAACGGCGGAGATCCGTGCAGTGTGGAGCCCAGACGGTGAAGCCTTGTATTTTGGGTCCGAGCACCGTAGTGAAGGTAAGTGCTACCTAACTAAACTGAACTTGGATAGTAACGAGGCGCTTAAGCTCGGTGAGTGTTATACCTATAGCTCTGCACTTGATATTGCACCTGATAGTAGTCGGCTTGTGTATATTTGGGATGCCGGCGAAGGGGATGGCTCAGGTTTGTACGAATTATCGTTAACCGAAGAAGCATTACCTAAGCGACTATCCTGCGCAGAGCATTGCAGTTACCGTGATAGAGATTTGGCATTTAGCCCCGATGGTCGTTGGCTAGCGATTGCTCGCCGCTTTGGCAATATCTCGGAAGATATCTTTATTTTAAATACTAAAACCGCAGAAGAGCGACGTTTAACCTTTGGTTTAGAAGATATTCGTGGATTAAGTTGGCATCAAGATAATGAGAGACTGATTTTTAGTACCGAAAACTCAGGTGTTAGAAATGGCTTTATTGTTGGTATTAACGATAAGCATATTTTGCCGCTTGATGTTGAGGGCATGAGCTATCCTCGCTCCATTCCTAATACCGATGAATTGGTATACTCCAATTATATGCGAGACTATCAAGTGGCTTCTTTTGCGCTGGAGCAATCTATTCCTACAGCGACTTTTCCGCTGCTACAAGTCGACTATAGTTATCGCAATCCTGATTATTCGGCTATTACTGAACGTATTGTTTATGTGTCGAATGAAACTGGATTCAATGAAATTTGGACGAGTGATATCAACGGTGAAAATCGGCGTCAACATACTGACCTTAAGCGACGCGTAGCGTATCCAAGTTGGTCTCATGACGGGACTAAAATTGCCTTTTTAGCGCCTGATGATAAAAATGAAGGTAACAAAATCCACGTGTTAGATTTATCCACGTCGAACATCAGTATCTTAGCTACGCCTTATTTAGATCACAATCGTCCGAGCTGGGGCTGGAATGATGAGATGGTTTTATCACGTAGTAAAGATGGGATAACCGAGTTCTATCTTGATAACCGTTTACCTAAGGTCATCAACTCAATGAATATGCGTTTGGGGAAAATGATTAGCGAAGACAAGTTAGTATTCACTCGCCTTGATAAGGCGGGCTTGTGGGCTGTTGCACTTTCTGAACCTGATAATGTCACTGAGGTGATAAGTGAGCATCATTTTGGTGAGGGGTATAACTGGGTGGCAACAGACAAAGGTATATACTTTAGAAATACTCGGCGTGGATTTCAGTTGATTAACTTTTGGCGTTTTAATACTGGGTTAATCACACCGATATTAAAGCTCCCTTCCGGCAGTATTCCGCGCTCTGGCGCCATGACTTATATCGCCAATAATAATAGTTTACTGATGACGCTATCGCAGAACTATAAGCGGGATGTGATTAAGCTACAGCATAGGTTGCTGCACTAGATTACTCATGGCTAATCACAGTAGTTCTCTACTGGTTAAATTATCGTATTAATCTGCTGGGTAAAGCGCGCCAAGCACAGCCTCTTTAGAAGCGCCTGTGACAGCGGGAAGGTTGCCGGGCAAACCTAGGTGATGTCTCATCGCAAGCCAAGCAAAGGCGATGCCCTCAACCCATTGCGGATCCATGCCTAAGTCTGCTGTGGTAACAACTTTATAGTTTGGTAGCAACTTACGCAGACGGTGCATGAGTTCGCAGTTGTACGCGCCGCCACCACATACATAAAGCTCACCGTTTTCGCTTAGCTTAAGTGCATCATTTGCGATGCTATAACAAGTTAGGTCTAGCAGTGTCGATTGAATATCAGCTTCGCTTAAGTCGTTAAATTCAGATAACTGCTGTTCAGCCCAAGCTTGGTTAAAGAGTTCGCGTCCAGTGCTTTTAGGGGCATCGAGCGCAAAATAAGGGTGCGATAGTAGGTGCTGCAGCATCTTTTGATCTGTGGTGCCTGATTTTGCCCATTCGCCATCTTTATCATAAGGCTGACCCAGTTGATGCTGGATCCATGCATCACTTAAGCCGTTACCAGGTCCAGTATCAAAGCCTGTCACCTCTTCCGTGTTACCTGGTAGGTAAGTCACATTGGCGATGCCACCTATGTTTAAAATAATGCGCTGGTGATTTGGGTTGGCAAACACGTGCTGATGAAAAGCTGGCACTAAGGGCGCACCTTGGCCGCCCAGAGCCACATCTTTACGCCTAAAGTCAGCGATAACATTAATACCTGTTTCCACGGCAATCGTGTTTGGGTCACCAATTTGTAAGGTAAAGCCCATTTCAAGGTTTGGCATATGACGTACCGTTTGCCCATGGCTGCCAATGGCTATTACCTGCGACTTATCAATGCTTGTTTTAGCCAGCAATGCATTGGTTGCTTTGGCGAATAACTTGCCCATACTGCGATCGAGGTGACCTAAACGGTTAATTTCATCGTTGCCGGGTAGGCAAAGCTTTTGTAGGCTTTTTAATAAAGCGAGCGGTAGTGCTTCGGTATGCGACTCAATAAGGGTTGGTTGATCGCCGTCAAAATTAACGAGAACGGCATCAATGCCATCCATGCTGGTACCAGACATTAGACCAATGTAGTAACTGCTATTCATGCGCTTGATACCTTTTAAGCTTGGGTGACTCAACTGAGTAATAGTAAAGGGAAGGTTGTTGCAGCGCTATTGCGCTGCAATTTGTACCTGCTTATTGTGCTCTAGTTCAGCCATCATACTTTGGCTCAGCTTAGCAAATTGTGCCTTTTCCTTCTTGGCAATCGGATCGGATTTTGGCAGCTTTATCGTACGCGGGTTTCTATGAACACCATTTACAATGAACTCATAATGCAGATGCGGACCTGTAACTCGACCTGTTGAACCTAAGGTACCAATGATCTGTCCCTGCTTAACAGATTGACCCGTCTTAACCTTACGTTTGGTTAGGTGTAAGTATTTGGTTGTATAGGTGTCGTTGTGTTTAATAAACACATAGTTACCATTGTATTGGTTATAGCTAGACTTTATGACTCGGCCATTACCGGCAGCCTTAATGGGGGTGCCAACCGCCGCGACATAGTCTACGCCGCGGTGAGCCCTTACTTGTCCGGTTACAGGGTGTAGTCTGCGAGGATTAAAGCTTGAGCTTACATATTTAAAGTCGACAGGTGAGCGCAAGAAAGCTTTACGCATGCTGCGGCCTTCTTCCGAGTAATAGGTGCCATCTTTGTAGCGCACTGCTGTGTATCGGTCGCCTTGATTTATAAACTCTGCAGCGAGAATATTACCGTTTTTTAAGAACTTACCATCAGCATATTCTTCTTCAAATATCATGGAGAATTGATCGCCTTTGCGCAGATCTAAGGCGAAGTCGACGTCCCAACCAAAAATGGTTGCTAACTGCATAATTTGGTTTGGCGTCAAACCAGCATTGACGCCGGCATTCCAGAAATTGTTTTTGATGGTCGCGCCAGCAAACTTTTTCCGAGCTTCCACTTTTTTGGTGACAATTTGCTCGGTATAACCATTTTCATCGTTACTCACAATCAAGGTAGTAATTTTATCTAAATGATAAGTGAGTTGTACCAGTTTACCGTTTTTATCTTTGGCGATGACTAAGTCGTCGCCAGGCATAATCTTAAGTAGATTTTTTTTGGCTTTCGGCAACTGAGTGACGTCATACACATCTTTCGCAGTAAGACCCGCGCGTTCAAATAACGCAGCCAGCGTATCACCGCTTTTCACTTGAAAGTGTTTTTCGTTTAACTTTGGCGCAGCTGGGACGTTAGATACTGTTGTTGCAGTTTCTTCAGTTGCTGGCGTATTAGTTTGTGTTGCAGCTGGCGCAAGTTGTTCAGGGCGTTTGCGCTGCGCAGGATCTGAGCTACTTAATGATGCTGAAGGTGGTGTTGGTTCTCTAAACGCTAATGGCACGTTATAACGTTTATTAACGTCATATTCGCCGTCGACTGCAGAGGTTTGTTTTGAAGCTTGCACATCATCGGATGGCATAAAGATAATAATTAACGTGACAAAAACTAAACCGCACAAGAGCATTTGATGTAATTTTGGCAGTAATTTAAATAAAGTTATAACCTTTCCCATTGACCTTGATACCAAATTAGCCCTTTCTTAGTGATCCCCTTAGTGTACACACTTTCATTTGTCCTTGCTAACAAGTAACATAAGTGCCCAGAATTTTTTGATTAGGCTCCCAGGAGTAACCGCCGATATGGCTGATTTAGAGCAAGCATTAGCAGAAATAAAACGTGGTACGGACGAGATATTACTCGAAGCAGATCTACTGGAGAAGCTAAAAGAAGGTCGCCCGTTAAAAATTAAACTAGGTGCCGATCCAACCGCTCCTGATATTCATCTTGGCCACACGGTTATTTTGAATAAAATGCGTACTTTCCAAGAGCTAGGTCATGAAGTGATTTTCTTGATTGGTGACTTCACGGGTATGGTCGGTGATCCAAGCGGAAAGAACAGCACTCGTCCACCGTTGACGCGCGAACAAGTGCTTGCCAATGCTGAGACATATAAGCAGCAGGTCTATAAAATTCTAGACCCAGCCAAAACTCGTATTGAGTTTAACTCTACGTGGTTAGAGCCATTAGGTGCCGCGGGTATGATCCGCCTTGCTTCGCAGCAAACCGTTGCTCGTATGATGGAACGTGATGACTTTAAGAAGCGCTATGGTTCAGGTCAATCAATCGCTATTCATGAATTCATGTATCCGTTGCTACAAGGCTATGACTCAGTTGCCCTAGAAGCTGACGTTGAGTTAGGCGGTACCGATCAGAAGTTCAACCTGTTAATGGGCCGCGAGCTGCAAAAGTCTGCAGGTCAAAAGCCACAAACAGTGATCATGATGCCACTGCTTGAAGGCCTAGACGGCGTTAAGAAGATGTCTAAGTCTGCGCATAACTATATTGGTGTGAGTGAGCCAGCTGGTGAGATGTTTGGCAAAATCATGTCTATCTCTGATGACCTGATGTGGCGTTACTTCGAACTACTGTCTTTCCGTCCACTAGCTGAAATTGAGCAGTTTAAAGTTGACGTTGAAGCGGGATTAAACCCTCGTGATGTAAAAATTGCGTTGGCTAAAGAAATTATCGCGCGTTTCCATGATGATGCGGCTGCAGAAGCGGCTCACAATGAGTTTATCAATCGCTTCCAAAAAGGCGCGATTCCTAGTGATATTGAAGAGCTAGAGATTGCCGCTGGTGAAGGTATCGCGATTGCTAACCTACTTAAAGAAGCGGGTCTTGTTAACTCGACATCAGATGCGATGCGCATGATTAAGCAAGGTGCAGCAAAGATTGATGGCGACAAGATTGAAGATACTCGCTTACAACTTACAGCCGGTACTACGGCAGTATTCCAAGTGGGCAAGCGTAAGTTTGCAAAAATAACTTTGGTATAGTTGATAACTAAACGACCTACCTTGGGTCGTTTATGGGTTCGATAAGCAACGGTCAGTACTAAAGTGCTGACCGTTTTTGCATTTCCAGGTCAAGCGAGCCGCATCCAGTTGCCAACTATTATTCTGCTTTTCCATCGATAAAATAAGTAACATCTTAGGGTGTTTGGTATCGGCAGTACTGACATTGTACGTAACAACTTTGCCTTGATACTGTTTGACTTTGGCGAGACTGAAGCCAGTTCCAGCATAATGGGCGGAGATTGATTCAGGTTTGTTAGTCCAGTGCCTATGTTGGCGTTGAGCTTGTTGTAGCTCTTGATTAAAACGGTGAATTGGCTGGTCAGCATAAGAAACGACAATCGGTTGTTCTAGAGCAAACGCAGAGCTACAAAACAGTAGCGCAAGCATAATTGCGCTGCGAAGCGCATTAATCAAATTCATAGTGACCTACAACAGATAAAGTAACTAAATACTCTGATTGCTGAAATCGAAAAAAATTCCCGAGCCTTGATTGAAATGTGATCTAAGCAGGTCTACTGCACTGAGAGTTGATCCGCCATGGTTTGGTAATCCATCAAGTCTTGATGTTCTTTAACGCGCTCATGGGTCATATCTAAACGCAATGTCGTCACACCAGGAATGGCAATATCAATAATCCGCCCTGGCTTACCAAAAAGCTCGCCAGGTCCTTTGTAACGGTAATTACCAATAAGCACGACGAGAGAGCCTGAGTTGAACATGTGCTCAATATTAAAGCTATACTCCAGTACTCCACGGTGGGCACGCTTTAGGAACTGCAAAATATGACGTTTGCCGGTATATTTTCTGCCAGCAGTTCTGTCGTTAAACACACTATCACGATTATAAAAGTGGCTTAGACCTGAGTAGTCTTGATGCGTTAACGCTTGAATATACTTGATAGCGAGCTGCTGCTCTTTGGGCATATCACCAATATTGGCAGTGGCCGAAAAGCTAGTTAACAGTAACAGTAAACTTAAAAATCCAAATCTCATTATTGCGGTGTCTTTAAATCAAAAGCCGGTAAAGAAAGATGCCAACGAATCGCAGCTAATCTAATCACGAGTGCGGTGCTCATTGCAAATAATAAGGCAAACATATCCGCTGCGCCCAAGTGTAAACTGATGGTATAGCAGATACCGCCTACAATTGATGCTGTCGCATAAATTTCGGTACGCAATACCATAGGGACTTGTTGGCAGAGCAAATCACGAATAATGCCACCACCGACCCCAGTAATTAAGCCCATAACCACAGCTGTCATGCCATCTAGACCGACGCTCAGTGCTTTCTCCACGCCAATAGTGGTAAATAACGCTAAACCAAAAGCATCGGCAACTGGCAGGATATAGCGTGGAACACGTTTGGGTTTGCGCACTAAAACAAAAGTCAGTACTACTGTTGCTAAGATGACAATAATATAACTGGGATCTTGAATCCAAAATACAGGAGTCGTGCCTAATAGCGCATCGCGTATGCTGCCACCCCCTATTGCGGTCACAGAGGCGAGTACAAGCACACCGAACGGATCCATTTTATGTCGCCCTGCGGCGAGTGCACCTGAGAGGGCGAAAACCGCAGTGCCACAAAGATCAAAAAAGTAGATCCAATCGATCATTTGTCCATCTCTTCAAGATGGATGTTGAGCGCATCAACAGAGATTCGAATTTCAATCACCGACAACAGCAGTGAATAGAGCAGTAACAGTAAGCTACAACCAAAAATAAACGAACCAGTTTTGTTAAAACCCACATAAATAAAAATCATACATAACACACACAGTGCAAAACTGAGCACACCAGACTCTTGCATGCGCCTGATGATACTAATGCGCTGACGCAGGTTTTTAATCTGATCTGTGTGAATAGGTTTTCCGTCGGCACTTAAATTACGGATCAGTGCTGCCAGTGAGAAAAAACGGTTGGTGTATGCCAATAAAAGTAAAGAGATTGCTGGAAACAGCAACGCAGGCGTTGTAAGTGAAACGTGAATATTATCAAACAATGGGATTTGCCCTAGAAGATGCAACACAATGAGTTTAACGAATAATAACAACGCCAACAGTTTATACAAGACGATTACAATGCTATTGCGTAAATAAGCATGCCAACTTAACCAATACTCACTTTAATTTGCTTTGCACTGCAAAGTATTGCGCTTTATTAGTTTTGTAATAGACGCAGTGCGCCCCATAGTCCCGGCAAAATAACGATAGCAGATACCCATAGCGCAAAGGCAATAGAGTTGATTTTTATGGCCATTAATACGTCTTCTGCTGTCGGGTGACGTCCGTAGTTGATTTTGCTCATCTCAATACGGGTATCATTAAACTTTACCGGACCACCAAGTTCTACCGTTAACGCACAAGCCATGACTTCATTTGCTTGATACTCGTTCATAGGCACAGCATTCACTTTAGGATTGAATAAGGCTGCTAAGCTTTTTGGTCCGCCTTGAATCGCAATACTGAGTGCCCAAAGTTTGGCTGGAATAAAATGCATCACAGTACTTAAAGCATAAACGGGGATGCCAAAGTAGCGATACTCTGGATTGTAGATCGGCCAGCAAAACTCCAGTTGCTTGAGCATTCTAGCGATTATTAATAAAGGGATACCACCTATAGCGTAAAATAGGATTGCTGATACGGTGCCGTAAATGGATGTGGTTGTTAGTCGCTCAATTGTAGCTTTGTATAAGCCAACACTCGATAGCGAGCAAGTGCTACGGTTAAGCCAAGGCATCAAGAGGTTGCGAGCTCGAGTCTTATTATCACGTTTGACGGCGATAACAACTTCATTGGCTATATGGCGGAAGTGGTCATCTTGTAAACAGAGGTAGATAATAATCGCTTCAAAAAACCATGGAAACTCTGCCAGCTCAACTAGAAAGCTAATCACCGCCCAAAAAGGAATGATTAACAGTAGCATAGCTAACGTTCCAGCGATTAGCTGTTGCGAACGGTCGCGCCGAGTATGATTGACTTTTAAGCTAAGGTTTTTGGCCACTTGAGAAAGCCATTCAAGTGGCTGTAGATTGCGCGGCAGCGGGGCAATTCTTGCCAATAAGATTGACACTAAGAGCACCAAAGCACCTACGTAAAGCTGACTATCTTGAGAAAAGATTTTGGTAAACTCAGGAACCATATTGCCGCGCTATCCTTGTCTTATCTACTTTATGTAACGACTTAAGCTGTTTTGCTTAAAGTTGTTCAAGTAGAGCAATAACCATCAATGCCGAGTGACGACCAGCTTTAACGATATACTCGTCGAAATCGACAGGCGAGTCGTTATTTGCGTTGTCAGACAGTGAACGAATAACCACAAATGGTACGTTGAACTGATGACATACTTGCGCAATTGCCGCGCCTTCCATTTCACACGCTGCCATGGTTGGGAAGTTTTCAAGCATGGTCTTAGTGCGAATTGGGTCGCAAATAAAACTATCGCCAGTACAGATCAAGCCTTCAATTGCTTTGACTTCACCAAGGCTTGCAACCGCTTTTTGCGCCGCAGCAACTAATTTTGTATCCGGAATAAACGCTGCAGGTTGCTGCGCCATTTGGCCTATTTCATAACCAAAAGCCGTTACGTCAACATCATGGTGACGCACTTCAGATGAAATTACGATATCGCCAATGGCTAGCTCATCGGCAAAACCGCCAGCAGAGCCAGTGTTGATAATCGCATCAGGAGCGTACTTTTCGATAAGTAGTGTGGTTGCGATACTCGCAGTCACTTTACCAATGCCAGAACGTGTCACAATGACGTCTTTACCTGCCAGTTGACCTGCAACAAACTCGATACCCGCGATGGTGGTCGAGCTTGGGTTTTGCATTGACTCAACTAAGTGCGCAACTTCTGGCTCCATAGCGCCAATAATACCGATTTTCATGAAATGACCTTTAACTACTTTAGTGAATATGGGCGCTAATATACCACGGCATTTAACGTTAGTGAAAAAGCCTTGTAGATAAGATGAGAGGTAGGGCGTTAGCTTGCTGTGCAGCCTTGTTGGTATACGAGCTTTTGGAGCATTAACTGTGGAGATAAAGCGCGATGAATTTTACTATATAAGTTACTGCTTGATTATCATTCGGGTTGTGGATAGGATTAATTGCAAATACAAATCTGCTTAATAAGCGTTCAACACAAGGCGTTGAATCAGGCTAAACAAGGAATGTTTTATGCTTAAAATTGTCCCAATTATCGCCCTGTTACTGCTCAGTGGCTGCTCCATCAAGATCACTCCAGACACCTTTATTTATCAAGATGAGGTTGTCGAAAAAAACCTAGATTTAACTGATATAAAATCTAAGCTAGACCAACAAGATAACGAAATTGAAATCAGTGCAGTGGCACTGACAACAGATGATGGCCTAACGTTAAAAGGGGTGAAATTGTTACGGCCTGATGCACTGGCTAATGTACTCTTTTTTGGCGGCAATGGTATGAAAATCAGTACATCATCGGGGATCCTTAAGCAGTTTGCTATGTTACAGCTAAATGTGATCTGGTTTGATTACCGTGGTACAGGCGTGAGTGAAAAAAAAGAGGCGTTAAAGGTGGTGGATTTGCAAAGTGATGCCCTGGCAGTATTTGATTTTGCCAATGCTAGCTTGCCAGCCGATATACCCTCGGTGATCCACGGCTTATCCATGGGCTCATTAATAGGTAGCTATACTGCCAGTCAGAGAAATGTTGATGCGTTAGTGCTTGATGGCGCGATTAGCTCGGTGCCAGAGCTAGTGGACGCGTTAGTGCCTAGCTGGAGTAAAATCTTTTCGACTGTGACTGTCGCGCCAGAGTTGGCAAGCATTGATAACATCGCGTTAATGCAAAATTATCGTGCCCCGCTGTTATTGCTGGTGGGAGAAGAAGATGAAACAACGCCTGTCGCATTTTCCCAAGCGCTTTATGATGCTGCCGCTAGCGAGCAAAAAACTTTAACAGTGCTTAAAGGTACGGGTCATAGTCAGTCCATGAAAATGGATGCGGCGTTAAAAGCTTATGCTAGATTTATCGACGAGTTTAGTCTGCTTTGATTTTTCTGCTGCAGATTTTAAGCAATAAATACGCAAATTAAGACTCACTTAGCGGCGTGGCTAATCAAAAGGAAGTGTAATGAATCTAAATCAAGTGACTTTGCCTGTTTATGACATGGTTAAAGCCGTGGAGTTTTACTTAAGCTTGGGTTTTACGCAAATTGTCGACACCGCGCATTATGCACGCTTTGAATGCCCTGAAGGAGAGGCTAGTTTTTCGTTATCTTTAGAGGATGAGCCTGGCAAGGCTGTTGAAAAAGGCTGCGGCGCCATCATCTATTTTGAACATGAGCAGCTTGATGAATGGGTTAGTGAACTCGAACAAGCGGGTATTGTGTTTGAAACAAGTCCTGCTGATCAGAGTTATCTTTGGCGTGAAGCTGTTTTATTTGATCCGTCAGGCAATAAAATCAAACTCTACTGGGCTGGAGATAATCGATTGAATCCGCCATGGCGAGTAGATAAACGAGTAAATAAAAACACTTAATCGTAATGCGCTAGGGTAGGGAGGCTAGCGAGTAACTTACATGTTGCGCTGTTCTCACTCGCTGATTCGACTTATCATCATGTTACAGACTAACGATGAGTAACAACGTCATGCAAACGGCGATAACACAAAAAATTGGCTCTATCGCACTGGTCGTTGAAGACTATGATGCGGCGATTGCGTTTTATACCCAAAAATTGCGTTTTGAATTGGTTGAAGACACGGATTTAGGAGATGGCAAACGTTGGGTACTTATTACCCCACCTAGATCCAATGGGACACATTTGCTATTAGCCAAGGCGAGTAACGCTGAGCAGAAACTTGCTGTTGGAAACCAAACCGGTGGCAGAGTGTTTTTGTTTTTACACACCAATGACTTTTGGCGCGATTATGAGTTTATGCAATCTCAAGGCATAAGCTTTACTGAAGAGCCCAGAATTGAACCCTATGGCACAGTGGTTGTATTTGAAGATCTATATGGCACTAAGTGGGATTTACTGCAGTTAAATCACTCATAACCGTATATTTAAGGGAAAGATGATTAAAGATAAACCGATGCAAATCAAATGTGGTCAATTAGATAACTCTCAAGTATTGGCGTTATTAACAGCCCATCATGAGGATATGGCATCCCACTCGCCGCCTGAAAGCGTGCATGCATTGGATGTCTCAGGGCTTGAAAGTAAGGCTGTAACATTTTGGAGCCTGTGGACTTCGCAGCAACAAAGCGAGCGATTAGCAGGCTGCGGCGCACTGAAACAGTTAGACCTTAAGCATGCTGAAATTAAGTCTATGCGCACATCCGCTGACTTTTTACGTCAAGGTGTGGCACAGCAACTATTAACCCACATTATTGCAGAGGCTAAGTCTCGAGGTTATCAAAGGCTGAGCCTTGAAACAGGCACTATGGCGGCTTTTTTACCTGCAAAGAATCTTTATCAACAGTTTGGTTTTAAAGAGTGCCCACCTTTTGCTGATTATCAGCTCGATCCTTACAGCTGTTTTATGACCAAATCACTTTAGTACTATTTATTAATTACAAGGACGTTTTATGCATATACCTGACAAGTGGGATATGGATTCACTCGCGAACAAACAACAATTTATCAACGAATTTGGCTTCGCCACTGTAGTCTCACAGGATTTAGAAGCGTCCCACTTACCTTTACTGCTAGTGGCAGAAGAAGGTGAGTTCGGTGTGTTATATGGCCATTTTGCGCGCTCAAATTCACATTGGCAGTCTGTTGTTGATCAACCCGTAGTCGCTATATTTTCTGGCCCTCACTCATATATTTCACCAACTTGGTATCACACTCAACCTGCAGTGCCAACATGGAACTATGCTGCCGTGCATGCTTTTGGGAAAATAGAGCTGATTGGTGAACAACAAACTGCGGAGGTGTTAGCAATAGCGATTAAAAAGTACGAGCCTGAGCATAGCCAAGATAAAGACTTTATTCCTAAGGAATATCAGCAAAAGCTCAGTAAAGGCATTGTCGGCTTTAAGATTGTCCTTACCAAGATCCAAGGCAAAGAAAAGCTAGGTCAGCATCGTACCCCAGTAGATCAACTCGGCGTGTTCAATGCGCTGAGTGTAGCGAGCGATACTGATGCCAAACAGTTATTCAATTATATGTTAAAGCGTAAATTAGGTACTGGAAACTAGCTAAATCCAATAATGGATATTAAGTAGCGCAAACGACGAATAGATACCTTTTGATGTATTAGCTAAGTCTAAATCATATTGGGTAGTACTTTTTGCTGCCTAAAATTTATGCCGTATCACCTCAACAATGTAAGCTCAGTTTTACTCATACTATTTAGGTTTCGCGAACGTTTACATAAGTAAATTTTCTCTTTGCTGTTTGAGCACAATTTTCACTCATGCTACTGTTAATGAGAATGATTCGTAATTAATGTTTTTTTGAATGTATTAAGTTCAATGTGCATTTCAACACAAATTATCGATGACGGAGGTATCGCGGTTAATAGGCTGGAACAGTTATTGGCTATAAACCTTATTTAACGAAAGCGGTGGTGCAATGGAAAACTGGCAACAACTTATGAGTTCTGGTAATCAACATTTTAGAGATGCATCTTGGATGGATGCGCAATACTGCTATCAGCAAGCGGTTTCTTTGATTGAAAGTAAGTGGTCACATCAGGTGGACGATAGAGAATTGCTGTTTGCATGGGTCGCGGGGATGCACAACTTAGCGCATCTGTATGAGTGTCAGAATCAAAGCGAAATGGCGCTGCATTATTTAAAAAATGCTCACCAAGAAGTGCAAAGCTTATCGACCAATGAAACGGTTTGCGAAGAGGTGCGCAGTTCGGCTTTTCAAAGCTTAAGCATTACTATCCCGCCATTATTGGATTTTGCTAAGCGCTATCCTATGTGTGAAGACTGCGTGTCAGCGCTAGAGCAAACGGCAGATATTATTGGTATGCGCAACACTGCCGTACATTAGCGCTGTTTTTGCTAAATCAACGTAGCAGCTGAATTGCAGTAGTAGAGGTTTAAATTAGCTTGATAAGTATCAGTGTTAAAACCGTTACCGCTAAATATTCGCCATCATTATTAGTGATTATATAAAGGACTATTTATGAATAAATTATACCTAAGCAGCGCGATTGGCGCTGCACTCACCACTTTTTCAACGTCGGTACTAGCCCATCCAGGGCATGACCATAGCGCTGAGTCATCTAATCTAATCCACCTTTTATGGGCGGCGCCAATATTGGTAGCGGCAGTATTAAGCTACAAATTAATCAAGCATACGTTAGCGAAGAAATCATCTGCGAAAGATCATGCATAGCAAACAGTTAATTAAAGATTGTGAGTAGGAGTGAGTATGTTAGCCAATTTACTGAACAAAATAGACGGTAAGCGACCTTTTGCTGAGGTGTCTGCACATTGCGATATCCCATGTAAGATCTACGATCCGATAACGGCTCAGCTTGCGGTACTAACCATGATAAGAATGGTTGATTTACTTGCAGAGTTACCAGAGCCTGCGGTAATGACAGCTAATCAATTAGCGCAGTTCAATCGCTTGGTGAGCGAAAAAGAGCTCCATGGCTGTAAAGTTAAAGATGAAGTGCAGGTTATTTGGGGCGATTACATTAAGCAGCCGCAGCTGGATGCGTACCCAGAATTACATCAACTTAGCCATAGCATTATGTTAGCCGCTTCTAAGGCTAAGCAACATATTGATCGCGCTGCGACCTTAGACTTACTTGTTAAAGTGAATCGCTTTGCTGAGATTTTCTGGTTATCTAAGGGGATTGAGGTATTTGCTGCTCCATGCCCTTATCCACCAGCTGAGGTAGTTATCTATCCAATATTAACATCTAAGTAGTCGCCCATGTTTGGCTTTAGTTTTAATAAAGTTGCAGGGAACAGCATGTTCCCTCGACTAAAAAGCGGTAACTTTGTCTTATTGTCAGAACATTTTGATAGAAGAGGCCTAAAAGCCGGTGACATTATTAAGTTATTACACCCACGTTATGGCTACATAGTCAAAACGTTAGTAGGGATTGACCATACTGGTCGATTTTGGTTTAAAGGTGAAAATAAGCAGAGCGTTGGCATTGATGATATTGGTCCAATAGAAGCTTCGCAAATTAAGAGTAAGGTGATTTTTGTCGTGGGGGCGTAACAGTGTCTTGGTGTGGTTGATGGTGTTATTGAATAGCGTAAATGCAAATTAAGTCTCTGTTGACAGTCGCTATGCGGTCAACTTGAGTAAAAAAAGCGCCCCTTTCGGAGCGCAATTCACAAGCAACTTTCTACAACCGCTACAAGCTAAAGTTTTATAACCAAACAGCCATTTTGCTAATCCATAGGATTGTTAAGCGAAAGGGCGGTGATTGGGTCTTTGCTGAGCAAGCCTTCTACGTAATTGTTAATCTTCTAATTAATTATCAGTCTTCTAAGTAATTTAAAATACCCATTGCGGCATCTCGACCTTCGGCAATCGCGGTTACAACCAAATCTGAACCTCGCACCATATCGCCACCAGCAAACACTTTAGGGTTAGTGGTTTGGAATGGATTATCGGCCACTTTTGGCGCGTTAACTAGACCCCAATCATTGAGCTCAATATTATAATCACCGAGCCATTTAGCTGGGCTTGGTTGGAAACCAAATGCAATAATAATGGCGTCTGCATCTAATATTTGCTCACTACCAGCTATCGGTTCTGGGCGACGACGACCGCTTTCATCAGCTTCACCAAGCTGAGTTTCGATACACTCGATACCAACAACTTTGCCATCTTGAGTTTTAATTTCACTCGGTTGACGGTTAAATAGAAACTCTACGCCTTCCTCGCGTGCGTTTTGTACTTCACGGCGTGAGCCTGGCATATTGTCTTCGTCACGACGGTAAGCACAGGTGACTTGAGTGGCCCCTTGACGCACTGCCGTACGCACACAATCCATAGCTGTATCACCACCGCCAAGCACAACGACGCGCTTACCTTCAAGACTTAGATAAGGGTTTTCACTGCACTCAGTACCCATCACGTTGTGGGTGTTGCCGATTAAATAAGGCAGTGCCTGATGCACACCCTCAGCGTCTTCGCCAACGAGGTTAGCTTTCATTGCTGTATAGGTACCCATGCCGAGGAAAACCGCATCATATTCTTCAATCAAGTCTTTAAAATCAATATCTTTGCCGACAGTGACGCCTAGCTTAAACTCAATGCCCATCCCCTCAAGCACGTTACGGCGAATTTGCATCACTTCTTTATCAAGCTTAAACGAAGGAATGCCATAGGTTAGTAGTCCACCTATTTGCACATTTTTATCAAACACAACCGCGTTAACACCATTGCGGGCTAAAATGTCGGCACAACCAAGACCTGCAGGTCCAGCGCCAACAATTGCCACTCGCTCTTTACGTGGCGTGACTTTTGACATATCAGGGCGCCAGCCTTGAGAAATAGCGGTATCGGTAATGTACTTTTCAACATTACCAATAGTGACAGCACCAAACTCTTCATTTAGGGTACAAGCACCTTCGCAAAGCCGGTCTTGTGGGCACACTCTGCCACAGATCTCTGGCAGAGTATTGGTTTCGTGAACCAAATCTGCTGCCTCCATAATACGTCCTTGTTTGGCTAATTGAAGCCAGTTAGGAATGTAATTATGCAGCGGGCATTTCCATTCACAATATGGGTTACCGCAATCAAGGCAGCGGTCCGCTTGCTCTTTTACCTGTGGTTGGGCAAAAGGCTGGTATATCTCAATAAACTGCGTTGCACGTTGTTTAGCAGCATGTTTAGTTGGGTCTTTGCGCCCAACTTCAATAAACTGAAAATCATTGCTCATCGTTTTTACCCCGCTCTGACTGCAAGTGCAGGTTCTGATTGTTCTAATTTTAATAAATCGCTTAGCTCAACATTCTTAGGCTTGACCAATACGAAGCAATCTATCCAGTTTTCAAAATCGCTTAAGATCATTTTGCCGTGTTCACTATTGGTTTCTTTGACATGCTGCTCAATTAAGCCACGTAAATGTTGCTGCTGAATTGGCGATTGTACCTTGTGGGTATCGACCATCTCGGTGTTGACTCGGCGGTTAAAGTGACCGTATTGATCAAATACGTAAGCAAAGCCCCCCGTCATGCCTGCGCCGAAGTTCACCCCGGTTTTACCCAGAACAACAACTATGCCGCCAGTCATGTATTCACAACCGTTATCACCTAAACCTTCAATAACAGCAATGGCGCCTGAATTACGCACCGCAAAACGCTCACCAGCCTGGCCTGAAGCGAATAACTTACCGCCAGATGCACCATACAGACAGGTATTACCCAATATGGTGGAACGTTCCGCCTTAAATGGGCTACCAAGTTGCGGGTAAACACTAATTTTACCGCCTGACATACCTTTACCGACATAATCGTTGGCATCACCGCACAACAACAGTTCTAAGCCTGGTGCATTCCAAACCCCAAAACTTTGACCTGCGCTACCATTAAACTTGAGGGTAATAGGCGCTTTTGCACCGTCTCGACCAATATGCGTCGCAATGAAACCAGAAAGGCTCGCGCCTACTGAGCGGTCAGTGTTATTGATGCTAAAGGTTTCAGAAACGGCTACACCGGCTAATACGGCTTCTTTGCACTCTTCTACTAAGCGTTGATTTAACTGACCCAGATCTGATGGCGGGTTAGTTTCGCGCCATGTGACCGCTGAAGTTTCCGGTACAGTCGGACGATATAAAATCGGCGCTAAATCTAATGCTTGTTGTTTTGCTGTTTCACCTTCAATCGCTGCTAACCAATCGCTACGGCCTACAAGTTGCTCGAATTCGGTGACACCTAAGTCAGCCATGTATTCGCGGATCTCTTGGGCGACAAACTCAAAGTAGGTCATTACCCGCTCTGGTAAACCATGATAATGCTCGTTACGCAGTTTTTGGTTCTGGGTCGCCACACCGGTTGCACAGTTATTTAGGTGACAAATACGCAGATACTTACAACCTAGAGCGATCATTGGTACTGTGCCAAAGCCAAAGCTTTCGGCGCCAAGAAGTGCGGCTTTGATAACGTCTTTACCGGTTTTTAAACCGCCATCGACTTGTAAGCGGATTTTGTGGCGTAGACCATTTTCAACCAATGATTGATGCACTTCTGCAAGACCTAGCTCCCAAGGGCTACCTGCATACTTAACTGAAGTCACAGGGCTTGCGCCTGTGCCGCCATCATAGCCAGATATAGTGATCATGTCGGCATACGCTTTCGCCACGCCTGTGGCAATAGTGCCAACACCGGGTTCTGATACCAGCTTAACTGATACCAGTGCCTTAGGGTTAATCTGTTTTAAATCGAAAATAAGCTGAGCTAAATCTTCAATCGAGTAGATATCGTGATGCGGCGGCGGCGAAATAAGGGTGACCCCTGGACGGGCATTACGCAGCGCGGCAATTTCAACACTGACTTTGTCACCAGGAAGCTGACCACCTTCACCAGGCTTGGCGCCCTGGGCGACTTTGATCTGCAATACTTCTGCATTAACCAAGTAATGCGCAGTAACACCAAAGCGGCCTGATGCTATTTGTTTAATCGCCGAGTTACCTTCGGTGCCAAAGCGGCGCGGATCTTCTCCACCTTCACCAGAGTTTGAACGGCCACCTAAACGATTCATTGCAACGGCTAAAGCCTCATGGGCTTCAGGGCTTAATGCACCGATGCTCATGGCTGCGCTATCAAAGCGAGGGTATAAGGTTTTAGCTGTTTCTACGTCTTTAACATCAACAGCCGATAATTGACCTTTTACGCTGATTAAATCACGCAGGGTGGCAGTAGGGCGATTATCGACTAATTCTGCAAATCGCTTATAAGTTGGGTAGTCTTGATCTCGTAAACTGGCTTGTAGTGTATTAACGACATCAGGGTTAAAGCAGTGGTACTCACCGCCTTCTACATACTTAAGCAAGCCGCCTTGTGATAACGGTTGGTGAGCTCTAAAAGCATGTTTGTGCAGCAGTTGTTGATCTTGTTCAATTAGCTCAAAGCTTGCACCTTGAATACGACTGACTACGCCGTTAAAGCAAAGCTCTACCACTTCATCAGCCAGCCCTACAGCTTCAAATTGTTGACTGCAACGATAAGAGGCAACGGTACTGATCCCCATTTTTGACATGATCTTACGCAGACCCTTATCGATACCTTGACGGAAATTGAGCATTAAGTCTCGGGTATTACTGACGCCATTGCGCTCGGCAAGATCTGAAATGCATTCATAAACTAAGTACGGATAAATCGCTGTGGCACCAAAGCCAAGTAGTACGGCAAAGTGATGTGGATCGCGAGCTGATGCGGTTTCGACAATAATGTTAGTGTCACAGCGGAGGCTGTTGTTTACGAGTACTTGCTGTACTGCGCCAACCGCCATTGCTGCTGGGATAATTTGTTTAGACTTTGCGGTGGCGCGATCTGATAACACTAATAATGTGGTGCCAGAGCGAGCCAATCGTTCTGCTTCATCACAGATACGTTTTACAGCTGCTTCGAGTCCTTCGCTAAGGTCGTAGTTTAAGTCAACGGTATTAGCACGGTAGTATGTACTATCGAGCGCCATTAACTGATTGAAGTCACTAAATAACAACACAGGTGAGTTGAACATCACTCGGTAAGCATGACCAGTGGTTTCGTTAAACAGATTTTGCTCACGACCAGCACAGGTGGTTAACGACATGACATGCTTTTCACGCAGTGGATCGATAGGCGGGTTGGTAACCTGGGCAAACTTTTGGCGGAAATAGTCATAAATGGTTCGTGACTTTTTCGATAGCACAGCCATAGGAGTGTCATCACCCATTGAGCCTGTGGCTTCCTCGCCTTTTTGGGCTAACACCCAGATAACTTGCTCTAGCTCTTCACGTGAGTAACCAAAGTGTTTTTGATATTGCAGTAACTGCGCGCTGTCAAATTCACGTTTACCTTGCTCGTTGGCGCCAAACTCTTCCGCGGGTTTAAGCACTTTACTGTGTTTTGCCATCCATTGTTTATATGGGTGACGACGCTTCAGATCGTTATCAATCTCAAAAGACGAATATAACTGTCCGTTTAAGGTATCCAGTACCAATAACTCACCAGGACCTACCCGGCCTTTTTCAATGACTTCATCAGCGGCGTAATCCCAGATTCCCACTTCTGATGCAAGCGTTAGGATACGATCTTTAGTAATGATGTATCGAGATGGACGCAGACCATTACGATCAACTGCGCAGGCAGCATGACGGCCATTGGTCATTACTATGCCTGCAGGACCATCCCATGGCTCCATATGCATAGAGTTAAAGTCATAAAATGCCTTTAGCTCAGGGTCCATCTCTGGATTACTTTGCCATGCTGGTGGGATAAGTAAGCGCATGGCACGGTATAGATCCATACCGCCGGCGAGCAGCATTTCTAGCATATTATCTAGAGATGATGAATCTGATCCTGTTTCATTCACAAAAGGTGCTGCTTGTTGTAAGTCTGGCAGTAATGGAGCGTGAAACTTGTAGGCACGCGCTCTGGCCCATTGGCGGTTACAGGTAATGGTGTTGATCTCACCATTATGAGCTAAATACCTAAAAGGTTGCGCTAATGGCCACTTAGGTGATGTATTGGTTGAAAAGCGCTGGTGGAATAAACAGATGGCGCTTTGTAGACGAATGTCAGCTAAGTCGCTGTAAAATGCCGGTAGATCGGCTGGCATCATCAAGCCTTTGTAAACAATGACTTGACCTGAAAGGCTAGCAACGTAGAAATCTTTATCGTGAGTGAGTTGTTGCTCAACTCGACGTCTTGCCATATATAAGCGACGTTCAAGATCTTTTTCTCGCCAACCGATAGGTGCATTAATTAGCACTTGGACGATTTGAGGTTGGCTTGCTTTACCGATAGGGCCAAGTACATCGGCATTAACCGGCACATCGCGCCAGCCCGCAACACTTAAGGTTTCTTTCTGAAGTTCTTGTTCTAGTAGTTGTTTTGTTTGTGCAGCTAAGATGGCATCTTGGCTAAGAAAAAGCATCCCTACAGCAAAACGACGGCTTAGATGCCAATCATTTTCTTCAGCGATAGCTTTAAAGAAATTAATAGGTAATTGCATCAATAGTCCACAACCGTCGCCGGTGCGTCCATCTGCTGCAATTCCTCCACGATGTTTCATTCGGTCTAGGCCGTGAATCGCGGTACGTACAATACGGTGGCTTGGCTCACCGTCCATTTGGGCTATTAGTCCAAACCCACAATTGTCCCGCTCAAAACTTGGATGATATAAGCTCATTACTACACTCCCTAACCTCAACTGATACTACTTCGGGAGTTCAAAGCAAAAAATCTCTATAGATATGCACCCGAATCAATCAAATTAACCCTATGCGGGATAAAGGTCAAACCAAATTATTGCATAAAAAATAACTAAAGCTCACTGTTTTATGCACTTAAAAAACCAACCTTACCTTAACGTAAACTGCTAAGTTGCACGTATAACCTTATGAATAAAAAGAATTTTAATATTTATGGTTTATTTTTTTAGTTGATTTGTAAATAAAATGTTGATTATATCTGTTTTGCGTAAAGTGATTTTTATTGCATATACAGTGAAATGATAATCACTATTAGGTGTGACTATTTATGCACTTAAATGGCAAGGGCTATGAATAAGTTGTTTTTGAACGATGAGGAAGTGCATACCTTGCATTGGCTCTTTGCGGTTATTTGAGCTAGCGCTAATTAATACGATTGAGAACTGGTTAAAATAGTGCAAATTTTGATTTTAGGTAGATAGAAGAGTTGGGACTAGACAGTTACGTTAATACCTTTGGTAGTGTGTGCAAGCAAAAGTATGGAGAGCGGATCCGGAAATTGACCATAGATGCTAAATTTACTTGCCCTAATAGAGATGGAACGTTAGGCAAGGGCGGTTGTACTTATTGCAATGTTGCCTCTTTTAGCCATGAGCACAAGACCGAACTTTCTATTCAAGAGCAGCTTGCCCAAGGGCGTGAGCGGTTATCGACTAAGTCTTCTAAGTATATTGCTTATTTTCAAGCTTATACGAGTACCTATGATGAATACCTAGTCCTTAAGCAGAAGTATGGCGAAGCGATACAAGATAACGATATTGTAGGCTTATGTGTGGGGACTCGTCCTGATTGTGTGCCAGATGACGTATTAGAGTTGTTAGTCGGCTATCAAAACGATGGCGTAGATGTTTGGCTTGAGCTCGGTTTGCAATCAGCTAATGATAATACGCTGAAGAAAATTAATCGTGGACATAACTTTGCAGCTTATGAAGATACTGTTAAGCGAGCAAGACGTTTAGGTATTAAGGTCTGTACTCATTTAATTTTGGGATTACCAGGCGAAGAGCATACCGACTATCTTGAGACGTTGAATAAAGTGTTAGCTGTTGGTGTTGATGGACTTAAATTACACCCTTTACATATCGTCGAAGGTAGCACAATGGCTAAGGCATGGCGCAATGATAAGATGACATTACTTGAGCTAGATAGTTATGCTTACAGTGTTGGCGAGCTTATCCGTAACACGCCTACCGATGTTATTTTCCATCGAGTGACGGCATACGCGAAAAAACCAATGTTACTTGGACCTGATTGGTGCGCTTATCGCTGGAATGGTTTAGTTGCGATTGTAGACGACTTAAAACAAAAAGGTGGTCAAGGTGCATATTTGCAATCTTAGTTTGAGCTTGCTAGAAGCGAAGCTTAAAAAATGAACAAATATGACTAAGTTAAAGTAATTGTTAGATAATATTGTTTAATGCTTGGTTGCTAAATAGTTAAAATATAGAGAATTTCAGCTTCATATTGCACAAGTTGTTGCACCTGCGATTTTAGCGGGTATTATGTGGTAAAATCGTTTTCCCTGTATATACGGCAATATTTTTGAGAGGTGCCTAAATGGCAACAGCTGAATTAGAATCAATTTTGGATCTTAATACACTGGAGCAGTACTGCAGTGCAATTGGTGCCGGCACGCTACTTAAAAGCGTTGTCTTATTTGAACAGCTAATGCCTGAGTATGTTGGCAATTTAGTGAGTGCGCACGAAGCAAATGATAAAGATACACTTTGCAGTGAAGCGCATAAGTTTAAAGGGGCTGCAGGCTCAGTAGGTCTTAAACGTATTCAGCAATATGCTCAGTTATTGCAACATGGTGAAGATGCAGCTTGGCAAACAGAGCACGCAACTTGGTTAAATGAAATTGTGGCATTCGCTTCTAAAGATCTACAGCAGTTAAAAGAATACTTAGAGTCAAAGGCATAATTTAGCCGGACTTTGAAAATAGCGCAGTTGGATTTATCCACTGCGCTATTTTTTTGTCCGTAGTTAATCGCGAAGCCGAACTCATTATTGATTCAGTTCACACTCTAACCGCACTTAAGCGCAGTTATGTTAGGGATCTATGATAGAGTTAGATTGAACGATTAGATAAATTCTGTCATTGGTAATCTACTTTATGAAACATTTACCCAGCTTAAAAAATCTGTTCTATTTGGTTAATTTGCACCAGGAGCAGAACTTTAATCGAGCCGCTAAAATTTGCCATGTTAGTCAGTCTACTTTGTCGAGTGGCATTCAAAACCTTGAAGAGCAGTTAGGGCACCAATTGATCGAACGCGATCACAAGTCCTTCATCTTTACTGCAATAGGTGAAGAAGTGGTTATGCGTTCACGCAAGCTGCTAACCGATGTTGATGACTTGGTTGAGCTGGTTAAGCATCAGGGCGAGCCCATGACTGGCGAGATCCGTTTGGGCTGTATTCCAACTATTGCGCCTTTTTTGCTGAGTAATGTCGTTCAGCATTGTAAGCAGGCTTATCCAGATTTAACGCTTTTCTTAAAAGAAGATACCACAGATCGTTTGATTGATGCGTTAGGTAAAGGAGAGCTGGATTTGCTATTACTGGCGCTGCCAGTTGATACCAGTGGTTTCCATAGTATGAAAGTGGGAATCGACCCGTTTAAAATGGTTGTGCATAAAGATTTAACCGGTGAGATCCACGAGCCGATTGATTATCAAGATTTGCCTGATGAGAGTATCTTTTTACTTCAAGCTGAGCACTGTATTACTGGTCATGCAATTTCTGCTTGTCAGTTAGGTGAAAGTGAAAAAATCAATCCATTTGCAGCGACCAGTTTGCATACGCTAGTCCAGATGGTCAATTGTAAGTTAGGAACCACCTTTTTACCGCAAATGGCAATAGATGCAGGTATTTTGAATAATACTGATCTAACCACTATGGAGCCTCCAGGTGAGACGCCTTATCGAGATATTGGTTTAGTCTGGCGACAAACATCTAGCCGAATTTTGACTTTTAGAACCTTAGGCTTAGAAATTCAAAGCTTGTTAGAGCAAGAAGACGATATCTAATTCTTTGTGATGAGAGATATAAAAACGCCGATAGTAATATCGGCGTTTTTATTATTTTACGGTTTTAGGCGTCACACCAAACACTTCAATTGAGTGTTGCTTACCCTTTAGCTTAATTGGACCTAAGCTGTTTAGATTATATTGTGAATCGCTGTACTCAAGTCTTGATTGCAAGGAACCGGAGATTAGCATGCGTTGCCCTAATGGATTGCATTGGTCTTGTAATCTGGCCAAAGTATTGAGCACATCACTAAAGAAACTAATTTCTTGCTTTTGTACACCAACGACAGCTGCAACGACTTGTCCACAATGAGCAGCAGCCTTAAATTTAGGCACAAAGCCATACTGCTCTTCAAAATACTGCCTTTGCCAACTTAGCTGCTGACTAAATTCATGATAGATATTAAAGCATCTATCTTCTTTTATCCCGTCTTTAAGTGGCCAGTGAATCAGTACAGCATCACCCATGTAACGGTATATTTCAGCTTCGTTATTGGTCACTGTATCGGCTAATAAGCTAAAGCTATCTTGAATTAAGCGGCTAAAGCGGTAGTCACCTAAGGATTCTGCATGAGTCGTAGATGCAACCATATCTAAGTAAAGAAATAGTCGCTGCTCGTACCTAGGTTTATGATATTTACCTAGACCAATGTTTAACAGTACGCGAGGGCCGACTAATAGCGCCATTTGTTCGATAAACGCTAATCCAACACGTACTACAACTAAGTAAACAATGAGCGCCTGAAATGATGGACTATATAGAATGTGGGCGGTGAGCATTTGGCGCAAGGTCGTCATATGATTCTCAATGGCCCACATATTTAGGTATTGAGTAATATACGCCAACGTAGTGGCACCTAACAGCAGAAACAACCCTTTAAAAACAACTGAAAAAACATAAGGTAATCTGTTGATAGCGCTAAAGTCTGCAATTAAATTCGACATCCAATGAAGGCTGCCAAAAATAATTCCCATATAAATTGAAAGCGTCGCTAAATCAGCGGAACCAATGGCCCACTGCGGAAGGTCGGGAGTCTGCGCGTATCGAAAAAATACGAAAGCCGCCATGGCCGAAGTCCAAGCGAATATAGCAAAGGTTAATTTCTTTGCTTGTATACGTGCTTTCACTATTAGGGGGGTATCCAAATGCTACTTGTTTTTAGGAGGCGCTAGTTTATAGAAAATCCCCCTACTTTTACCAGTAGTATTTGTGATCTAAGTCAAATGAGTGTGAGTTTTGGTCCGAAATTTACTCAAAGTAGCTGAGAAAGTATTTTTTGGGTAAATTGTGTCTTCAAATAAAACCCTCTTGGGTTGGTTTGAGTGAGTTCTCCGTTGCGGCCAATGCTGTCGGTTAGTACTTGGCTATTGGCAGCTTTTGGTCTCAGTTGTAGGACTTCGCCATGGCGGGCAGTCACTTTATCTACTTGGCCAATTGAGATAAATTCCATTATTTCTTCCCAATCTTGTTTGAGCAATTGGGTTTCTTCCTGTGAAGGTTGCCATAAAATGGGAGAGCCGATTTGTCTTTGAGCTAGGGGAATATCACGATCTCCTTGAACTGGGATCCATAATACCTGCTGCAATTTATGGCATACAACGCTATTTTCCCAAGTTAGCCCCTGGATATCAGTTAGTGGTGCGACTGACACATAAGTTGTTTCTAACACTTTACCTGAACGACTAATCGGGATGGTTTTAAGTTCGACGCCTAAATGAACAAAATCAGGCTCTGGTTTTGAACCGGCTAGTGCCCCAAGTTCTAACTCAATGAGTTGTCCCACCCAGCCTTTATGTCGTTTAAGATCATTAGGCATTTCAATTTGATGGTAGTTTGCTAATAGCCCTAAATTGAGTCCCGCCATTGATTCAGCGCGCTGCATTAATTCTTCGATGCTATTAGGGGAGTTAAGTGCTTTCTTCATTTAGCTAATTCTACCTATGTTAGTACCAATATCAAAATAGCTTAAAAAATAATCAGTCAGTAAGGGGGTTGGTGATAACTTAATTTAACGTTGCTAAGTTTCTGAATTAAGTAACGATCTTGCTATTAGTAATTATTCGATGGTTGATTTGTTATTAGTTACACCTGTGCTTTCCCTGTTTTTCCAACATAGTTATCCACAGATTTATTGGATAACTTAAACTTTTGTTGTTGCTACTGCAATAAATGTGATCTGTCAATGCTAATTATAACCGATTATTTGCTTTTTTTTGCGTGGAATAAGTTGCGCTTGTGAATAACCCTATTTGCTAGCCGGGGTGATTAATCGTTTTAAATTCACTGGTCAAAAAACGCTCTTGTTGGGTAGGTGGTTTATTTTGGTTTGCTGTGTGTAATTTTAACTTGTTGTATTTTAGGTGTTTTCTGTGTTTTTTCGGCCTTAGGTAAAATTAGTAAACCAATGCTAAAAGCGAAGCTTATTAGACTTTAATGGAGTTTCCAACAGAGATATCCACAGTTTTTGTGGATATAATTGCTTAGTCAGCTACAGCTCTGTTGATAAAGTTGACGAATAAGCGCGCTTTAACCATTTTTATCCAGAATCTATGGGTAAACTGATATTTGCCGCCGGACACGCTTTGTGAAACAATCAAAAGATTAATAGTTAATAGTTCGGAGTCCATGTGATTGATAGTGACGGCTTTCGTGCAAATGTGGGCATCATTATCTGTAATCGCTTTGGGCAGGTTATGTGGGCAAGACGTTTCGGCCAACATTCCTGGCAATTTCCTCAGGGTGGCGTTGACGATGGAGAGTCAGCAGAAGAAGCCATGTATCGTGAGTTATACGAAGAAGTAGGATTAAAGCCAGAACATGTGCAAATTCTAACATCTACGCGATCATGGTTGCGCTATAGGCTACCTAAGCGGTTAATCAGACAAGATAGTAAACCCGTGTGTATCGGGCAAAAACAGAAATGGTTTTTGCTACAATTAAAAAGTACCGAAAATGCCATCGATCTTAGTGCTAGTGGTCATCCAGAATTTGATGATTGGCGCTGGGTCAGCTATTGGTATCCAGTAAGACAAGTTGTTTCATTTAAAAGAGATGTATACCGTAAAGTAATGAAAGAATTTGCTCCGGTTACTTTACCTCTGCAGGTAAAAGAGTCGAATAATAAAAGACGAGGTATGCGAAGAAATTAAATTGAGAGGTTTGCGTTAGTGCTTAAAACTCTGAGAGATATCACCCAGGCTGTTGCGCAAGCGCATGATCTTCAATATGCGTTACAGCAGCTGGTTACGCAAACTAAGCTAGCAATGGCAACAGAATGTTGCTCTATCTATATAATAGAAGAGCAACAACTGGTTTTGTCAGCAACCGACGGACTCGCCCTCTCAGCAGTGCACTCTGTTAGACTGCCAATAACAGAAGGACTCGTTGGTTTAGTTGCCCAGCGTGAAGAAGCGGTAAACCTCGCTGACGCGTCATCTCACCCTAGATTTAAACTCCTGCCTGAAGTTGTTGAAGAAGCCTATAGCGCTTTTCTTGCTGTGCCTATCGTTTATCAAAAAACCGTCATTGGTGTGCTGGTTGTCCAGCAAGTTAAAGCACGTCAGTTTAGCGAAGGCGAAGAAGCTTTTTTAATGACTTTGGCGGCGCAGCTTGCGGTCGCCATTAAAGGGTTAACTCATAGAGCGCAACTGAGTGCGGGATTACAGCAACGATATTACACCGGTACTCAAGCATCAAAAGGTATCGCAATCGCTAAAGCTTTAGTTTTGGGCGGGCAGATATCATTTAACCAAGCTGAAGTAAAAGCAACTTCAGTTGCAGAGGAGTTACAACGACTAAAAGATGCAATGGCTCGTTGTAAGGACTTGCTTATCAGCTTGTCTCAGCGCTTTGATCGCGAAAAAGATGAAGAAGCCGCATCGATTTTTAAGGCGCTACTATTACTGCTTGAAAAGGCGAGTTTAGGTGGTGAGTACATAAAGGAAGTGCAGGGCGGCTGGAATGCTGAAACTGCAATTTGCATAGTGTCAAAACGTTATATCGAACATTTTGGCACTATGACTGACCTGTATTTAAAAGAGCGCGCGAGTGATATTCGCGATCTTGGTCAGCGCGTGCTTAGGCAACTGATTGAGCCTGATAAGATATTTTTGGAGCCAGAAACTCCAGTAATATTGATTGCAAAAGAAGCGAGCACCACATTACTCGCTGAATTTCCAAGACAAAAACTTGCGGGAATCGTTACCGAATTTGGTGGCGCTAACTCTCATGCGGCTATTTTAGCAAGAGCTATGGGAGTGCCTGCAATTATTGGCGTTGAAGGGATACTCAATGCCAATATTGAAAAATCTCAGCTGATTATTAACGCTAATCGCGGCCAGGTGATAGTTGAACCGTCGGCATTGGTTTTAGCTGAATACCAAAGCTTAATTGCTGCACAAGAAGAACAGCAAAGACAATATGCAAGCGAGTCCTCTTTAAAAACTGTCACCACAGATGGTCAGCGGATTTACCTATATATTAATAGCGGTTTATTGAGCAGTGTCGACTCTGAAACCGGTGTAGATTCAGACGGTATTGGTCTATATCGCACCGAGATTCTGTTTATGCTTAAGCAGTGTTTTCCCGGTGAGATTGAGCAACTTGAAATCTATCGTAAGGTTTTAAAGGCTGCTGGCGACAAACCGGTGGTTATGCGTACCTTGGATGTGGGTGGCGATAAACCCCTTGATTACTTCCCTATCATTGAAGATAACCCGTTTTTAGGCTGGCGTGGCATACGTTTATCGCTGGACCACCCTGAGTTATTTTTAATCCAGCTTCGCGCCATGTTGCAAGCGGCAATCGATACTGAGCAATTACATATTTTGCTGCCGATGGTGAGTAATCTTGAAGAGATAGATTTATCGCTAATTTATTTAGAGCAAGCATGCCAAGAGTTAACGGCAGAACTAGGTAAGAGTATCAGTATGCCCAAAGTGGGTATCATGCTTGAGGTACCTGTGTTGCTTTATCAGCTAGATGAAGTGGCACAAAGGGTCGATTTTGTTTCAGTTGGTTCTAATGATTTAACCCAGTACCTATTAGCTGTGGATCGCAATAACCCTAGCGTGAGCCCGTTATTTGATAGTTTTCACCCTGGTGTATTAAGAGCACTTAAGTTTGCCGTTGAAAGCTGCAATCAACATCAACTGCCGATAAGTGTGTGTGGTGAGTTAGCGGGCGAGCCTATCGGGGCTATTTTGCTTATTGCGATGGGATACGAGCAATTGAGCATGAACCAAGCAAGTTTAGCACGCATTAATTACTTATTAAGGCGCGTTTCAAAACAAGAGTTAAGTGTATTACTTGCCCAAGCTTTGCGCCTCAACAGCGGTGATGACGTCAAAAAGCTAGTGACTGAGTATTGTGAGCAACGAGGTTTATTAGCGGTAATAAGTTAAATCGCCAATGTAAGCCTGTTAGCATAGGGTTGATTATAGTCATAACAAGAGGTCGCACTTGTGGAAAGCTGGCTTTATATAATGTGTATTTGTCTCGGCTTAGGCGCAGCAATAGGCTTCATGGCTGGCTTATTAGGTATTGGTGGTGGCTTGATTGCGGTACCAGCATTACTGCACATTTTGCCACAAGTTGGTATTTCTGCTGAAAAGGTCCCCCATGTAGCTATTGCCACGTCTCTTGCGGCGATAATTCTTACTTCGTTATCTTCAGCACGCGCTCACCATATACGCGCCAATATTCCATGGCCATTATTTAAGTCAATGCTTCCAGGGTTCGTATTGGGGGCTCTGTGTTCTGGTTTTATTTCAGAGTTGATTACGGCTAAGTCACTGCAGCAAATTTTTGCGCTGTTTGTTGTGTTAATGGCACTTCAAATGGCGTTTCCATTTAAAACTGAGTCAAACAGGTCAATGCCTTCTCCTATTGCCTTATTCTTTGCAGCGACAAGCATTGCGATTATTGCAGCATTGATGGGGATCGGCGGTGGTGTGTTATTAGTACCATTTTTAACTTGGTGTGGACTGCAGATGCGATTTGCCGTAGGTTTCTCTGCTGCAACAGGTTTATTAATCGCCCTTTTTGGTAGTATAGGTTATACCCTTGCTGGTTGGGATGCTGCAGGTTTACCACCATGGACTTTAGGCTATATCTATTTACCAGCATTGATTGGTATTGTCTCAACTTCAATGTTGATGGCACCCATAGGTGCTAAAGCCGCAACCGGTTTACCAACAGCAAAACTTAAAAAGTTATTTGCGCTGTTCCTTATGCTTGTTGGCTTAAAACTTGTTTTTGCGTAATGCTCTGTTGAATCAAATTCGGTAATATGTCGTCGTTTAATGTTTAGTTTAATACTGAGTAGCCACTCAGCCATTCTTTATAATAGGTAGATATCATGAAACAGTATTTAGATCTTTGTCAGCGAATTATTGACGAAGGCACTTGGGTTGAAAATAGCCGCACGGGTAAACGTTGTCTTACCGTGATTAATGCTGATTTGGTTTACCATGTTGATAAGAATGAGTTTCCACTGATTACCACTCGCAAAAGTTTCTATAAAGCCGCCATTGCTGAGTTGCTTGGCTATATCCGTGGTTATGACAACGCAGCTGATTTTCGTGCAATAGGTTGTAATACTTGGAACGCCAATGCTAATGATAATCAAGCATGGCTGAATAACTCACATCGTAAAGGCGCGGATGATATGGGGCGGGTTTATGGAGTACAAGGGCGCGCCTGGAGTAAGCCTGATGGCGGTAGCATAGATCAACTGCGTAAAATTGTTGATGACTTATCACAAGGGATTGATGATAGAGGTGAAATTTTAAGCTTTTATAATCCAGGTGAGTTCCATATGGGCTGTTTAAGGCCTTGTATGCACACTCATAACTTCTCGTTAGTAGGGGACACTTTACATCTTACGAGCTTTCAACGCTCATGCGATGTGCCACTAGGGCTTAACTTTAACCAAGTGCAGGTATTTACTCTGTTGGCATTAATGGCGCAGATCACCGGTCATAAGGCGGGCAAAGCCTACCATAAGATTGTTAATGCCCATATCTATGAAGACCAATTAGAGCTAATGCAAAAGGTACAATTAACCCGAGAACCTTTTGCATCGCCACAATTGGTCATTAATCCCGATATTAAGTCATTAGAAGATTTAGAAACCTGGGTGACAATGGATGATTTTGAAGTGACTGGCTATGAACATCATGATGCCATTAGTTACCCGTTTTCTGTGTGACTTTTTACATATTATTGCAAATCAAAAGCTCGCTTTACAGCGAGTTTTTGATTTAACATTTTATTAAATAACTTTTCCGCCTTACCTCGTTTCAAACCTCAACTCTTGTTTATTCCCCTCTTGTAAAATCACTGCCACCTTAGTGGTTTAAGCTTGCTTTAAGTTTATATTCAGAGAGTAGTGACTGAAAAGTGAGCAAAAGTTCGTTATTTTCGAGTCGTCAAAAGATTGTTTTGTTAATTGATATTTTGTGTGAATAATAGACTTGTAATATAGACCACCGTTTTAGTTCCTAAAAAAGTGTGATCGTCAGCACTTTATTGTTATTGTGGTTTTATAAAGCGTGATTATTCTATTGAGGTTTGATATTTATTCACACTAGGACTAAATTTGATACTTCGGATATTCCGAGGTTTATGGCTGACGCAAACGATTATTCAGGTTAATTGTATTCAGCTACACTCGAAGTATTAAGATTTTATGGAGCGTATGAATGGAACGGGCAATTAGAAACTTTCTAAGCCAAGAATCTGCAGGTGGCATCTTATTGATGGCCTCTGTTGTGATTGCGATGATTTTTGCAAACTCACCTTTATCAGGTATGTACCACGGCTTTCTGGAAACAGAGATGCAAGTTAGGCTTGGTAGCCTAGATATCGACAAAACCTTGATCCACTGGATCAATGATGGACTGATGGCCATTTTCTTCATGCTTATCGGTTTGGAAGTGAAACGTGAGTTACTAGAAGGTGCGTTGTCGAGTCGTGAGCAGGCATCTTTACCGACGTTTGCGGCTATTGGTGGTATGGTTTTCCCTGCTGCTGTTTATTTAATATTTAACTATTCAGATCCTATTACTCAAGTGGGCTGGGCGATTCCAGCTGCAACGGATATTGCGTTCGCACTTGGTATTATGGCGTTACTCGGTAGCCGCGTTCCTGTAGCACTAAAAGTGTTCTTGTTAGCGCTAGCAATTATCGATGACCTTGGCGTTGTTGTGATTATTGCACTTTTTTACAGTACCGATTTGTCGACGATAAGTTTGGTTGTTGCGGCCGTGGCTATTTTAGGTTTGATAGGGCTTAACTTAAAAGGAGTGACAGCCTTAGGACCGTACGGTGTAGTAGGTCTTATTCTTTGGATTGCAGTACTTAAGTCAGGCGTTCACGCGACATTAGCAGGCGTTATTATTGCTTTCTGTATTCCGCTTAGAGCAAAAGATGGTTCATCGCCGTCTGAGAGCCTAGAACACAGTTTACACCCTTGGAGTACATTCATTATCTTACCGATATTTGCTTTCGCCAACGCTGGCGTTGACTTAAGTGGTATGAGCTTAAGCTCACTATTGTCGCCAGTACCTATCGGTATTGCACTTGGTCTGCTACTCGGTAAGCCGCTCGGTATTATGTTATTTAGCTATATCGCTGTGAAACTAAAGCTTGCAGTATTGCCAGAAGGCATGGGCTGGAGACATATCACGCCAGTGGCTGTGATGTGTGGTATTGGTTTCACAATGTCTATGTTCATTTCGTCACTTGCCTTTACAGGTGATAGTCAAATGTACGGTGACTATGCAAGATTGGGGATTTTATTGGGATCACTAGCATCGGCACTCATAGGTTATTTCTGGTTGTCTAAGGTGCTACCTGAAAAAGGAGAGAAAGCATGAGAATCACATTATTAGCATTAGTAGTCGGGCTAGGTTTTAGCTCGGTGGCATCGGCGAAACAAATTGAAGTTTGTAACCAAGATATCAATAGTGTCGTATGTCAAAACTATCTTGAAGGCGTGGTTGATGGTGCTTTGATGTATAAAGCGGCAGCAGTTGGTCGGAGACTTGAGAGTGATGGCTATGAGTCTCGCGCGCTTAAATACCGTGGTGGTAAGCGTTTCCAAGAGGCTAACCGTACTTTTTGCCAAGATAACTTACCTGATAGAGATGCGTTGGTAGCGGGGTTAGCGGAAGCATTTTCTGCTAACGAAATCAAAACCACAGATGATTTAACGACAGCGATGACTGGATTATTAGACTGTCAGCGTCTTAAGTAACTGTAAGTGAACTAACGAGGCAACTATATTAGTTGCCTCTTTTTTTATCCCAAACGGCCGTGTTTACCATGTCAAATCTAAACTATAATCACCTTTATTATTTCTGGATGATCCAAAAAAAAGGCACTGTAGCTAAAGCTGCTGAAGCACTTTGTTTGACTCCGCAGACTGTGACAGGGCAAATACGCGTGCTTGAAACGAGCTTAAAAGGCAGCTTATTTAAGCGCGTGGGCCGTTCGCTTGAGCCAACAGAGCTTGGGGAGTTAGTGTTTCGCTACGCTGACAAAATGTTCAGCTTGAGCTATGAAATGCTCGATTTATTGAATTACCAAAAAGATGAAAATATCTTGTTTGAAGTGGGCATTGCAGCAGCGCTATCGAAAGCATTAACCAGCCGAGTGTTATTATCTGTAGTACCGAGTGACGGTTCGATGCACTTAGCCTGTTATGAGTCGACCCATGAAGATTTAATGACCCGATTACGCGAGCATAAGCTTGATATGATTTTGTCTGATTGCGCGGGCGAAAGTTTAAAGTATCCCGAAATCTTATCGAAGCAGTTAGGTGAATCTGGGGTGGCTTTTTTCTCGGCGGAAAAATACTCTAAGCCGTTTCCACAATGTTTAGAGCAAGGCAAGTTACTTATTCCTGGAAGGCGCAGTTCATTGGGGCAACAGTTAGTGCGTTGGTTTGATGAAAAGGCATTGAACGTCAGCATTCTAGGCGAATTTGATGATGCGGCGATGATGAAATCATTTGGCTTTTTTAAGCAAGGGATATTTGTAGCGCCTTCGATATATAAACAAGATATCTTGGCTCATGGTATGACCTTGTTAGGTGAAACCTCAGAGATTAAAGAAGTTTATCATGTGATGTTTGCTGAGCGTATGATTCAACATCCCGCGGTAAAGCGGTTATTAGAAACCGATTTTACTGAGTTATTTGCAGGTAAAGATTTAACTGTGCAACAACTCTAACGATTATCGCCGCAGATCTTTTGCGATTAAAGTCAGCACTATTCGTGAGCTTGCTATTTAACATTATCGACATTAATACAGGGCTGCTGATACACTAGTTAGACTATAACAATATCAATACTTGGAGTGTTCACTTTGCCTGATCTAAACGCAGAACCAATGAAGTTACCAAGAGTTAAATGGGCCTGCCGTCGAGGCATGTTAGAGCTTGATGTATTATTTCAACCTTTCGTTGAACAGCACTACGAATCGATGTCGGCAGCAGACAAAAATGTCTTTGTGAAATTGCTAGAGTGTGAAGATCCTGAATTGTTCGCCTGGTTTATGGGTCATGAAGTCTGTCCAAATCCAGCGTTCGCTGAAATGATTATTAGAGTTCGTGGACGCCCAGCAGCATAGTTTTGATGTAAACTCCTCTTTCGGTCAATGTTTGTCATTGACCGTCGTTTCCCTCGTTTGTTTAAGTTCATTTGTCGTTTGGCCTTACTCTGATAACCTACTTTACCTGTGTTTTAAATATGTGCTTTTCATTATTTGTGTGAGTTTTTTTGCTTGGCAATTATGGTGTTTAAGGACCTGGCGTTGCCAATTTGTGCTGAGAAGTGATGGGGTGGGGAAGTTAGCTGGCCAAACAGCGTTTAACGTTATAGCAAAACCCGTTATCACGCCATTTGCAGTGATGTTTGATATTAAGCTTGCAACACAAACGCGTCGAATAGTGATTTGGGCTGATATGCTAGACGACATAAATTACCGACATTTATGTCGTCTATTGCAATTAGCAACGCAATAACCGTTTTCGATTAATCTGGTTGTAAGATTGTTGGTTTAGGCGACGCATCTTTATTAGGATGGTCAATATTGTAATGTAAACCGCGGCTTTCTTTGCGTTCCATGGCACAGCGAATAATTAGCTCTGCAACTTGCACCAAGTTACGTAGCTCAAGTAAGTTATTACTCACTCTAAAGTTACTGTAATACTCTTGGATCTCTTGTTGTAGCATAGCGCAGCGGCGAAGGGCACGTTCAAGACGCTTATCAGAACGAACAATCCCTACGTAATCCCACATAAACAAGCGTAGCTCATGCCAGTTATGGGCAATCACCACCTCTTCATCTGAATTAGACACTTGGCTTTCATCCCATGCAGGTAAAGTGCCTGGCATAGGAATTTTGTTTAGCTGACTTTCAATATCTTCAGCCGCCGCTCTGGCAAATACCAAGCACTCAAGCAATGAGTTACTGGCTAAACGATTTGCGCCATGTAGACCTGTATAGGCCACTTCACCAATAGCGTACAAACCATTGAGGTCAGTTTGCCCGTGCAAGTCTGTCATCACGCCGCCACAAGTATAGTGGGCCGCAGGTACAACAGGAATTGGGTCTGTGGTGATATCAATGCCCAACTCTAGGCAACGCTTATAGATAGTTGGGAAATGTTTGATAATAAATTCTGCGGGCTTATGGGTAATGTCTAAATAGACACAATCAGAACCTAAACGCTTCATCTCATAATCGATTGCGCGTGCCACAATATCGCGGGGAGCAAGTTCAGCGCGCTCATCAAAGTCTGGCATAAAGCGGCTACCGTCTGGGCGACGTAAAAATGCGCCTTCGCCACGCAGTGCTTCAGTCAGCAAGAAATTACGTGCATCAGCATGGTAAAGGCACGTTGGATGGAATTGATTGAATTCCATATTTGCAACACGGCATCCAGAACGCCATGCCATCGCGATACCATCACCTGATGCAATATCGGGATTAGAGGTATATTGATAAACCTTCGAACTACCACCCGTTGCTAAAGCGACAAAACGTGCTTTAACTGTTTCTACATGCTCTGCATCTCGGTTCCAAATGTAGGCACCTTGTACACGATTGCCTGGACGATTTAATTTACGTGTAGTAATCAAATCGATGGCATTGTATCTTTCTAGTACTTGGATGTTTGGATGGTTTCGCGCTTGATCTTGCAGTGTTACTTGCACTTCTTTACCGGTTGCATCTGCGGCATGCAGAATACGACGGTGGCTGTGCCCACCTTCACGGGTTAAGTGATAAGGCGCTTCAGCGGTACTACCTGCAGGGATCTCTTCTTTATCGAAAGCAACCCCGCAAGTGATTAGCCATTGCATCGCAGCTTTGGCATTTTCAGCGGTAAACTTAACGACAGGTTCATCGCAAAGACCCGCCCCGGCAACTAATGTGTCGGCAACATGAGACTCAATGGTGTCCTCTTCATCGAAGACTGAGGCAATTCCACCTTGAGCATAATAGGTTGAGCCTTCGCTGAGAGGCCCTTTTGAAAGCAGAATAACTTTTGATTTTTCAGCAAGATGCAAAGCGAGTGTGAGGCCAGCGGCACCGCTGCCGATAACCAAAACATCAGATTGGTGTTCAACTACTTGTTTCATCGGGTATCATAGCGTTATCAGGAAGTCTGACTATGGTAAACCATGCCGCTGAATATGGATACTTTCATTGGTCGCATATAAATAAATCAATGCCTGCAGAAAATAATTTAAGATCTTTGCGAAATTAATTAGAACTTTTTTGAAACGCGCTAGTCTACATAAGTGAATATGATTCGAGCGGCTGAGAAATCAGTATTAGATTTAGGAGTAGTCGGCTCGGATGAGTGGACAAATAAGTGATCAACAGTTAGTTGAGCGCGTACAGCGTGGAGACAAAAACGCTTTTAACCTTTTGGTACAGAAGTATCAAAATAAGGTTGCCAACCTGATATCTCGTTACGTACGAAATCAGGCCGATGTTGCTGATGTTGCTCAAGAAGCTTTTATTAAAGCTTATCGAGCATTACCCAACTTCCGTGGTGAAAGTGCGTTTTATACTTGGTTGTACCGCATAGCAGTAAATACTGCCAAGAATCATCTGGTTGCTCAGGGGCGTCGTGCTCCTGCCAATGATGTCGATGCTGAAGAAGCTGAATATTATGATGGTAGCGATGCGTTGAAGGAGTTTGCCTCCCCAGAACGCCTCGTTTTATCTGAAGAAATTCAAAAGGTGGTTTTCGATACCTTAGACACATTACCAGAAGAATTGAAGATGGCCATTTCTTTACGTGAGCTTGATGGTATGAGTTACGAAGAGATAGCCAACGTTATGGATTGCCCGGTTGGAACTGTTAGATCTCGAATCTTCAGAGCCCGTGAAGCAATCGATAAGAAGCTTAAGCCGTTGCTAGAACGTTAGCATCTTAAATAAAGATAGGTGAATAATGGATAAGTTAGGTCAGGAATGGGTGTCTGCTGCCGTCGATGGTGAAATTGATGAGCACACGTTAGCTGAATTAGCGGCTGACGCAGATTCACATGAGCAGTGGCGTGATTATCATATGATTGGTGACGCAATGCGTGGAGAGCTTCCTAAGGCAATGTCTTTGGATCTTAGCGCAAGCATTATGGCCGCTATTGAAGATGAGCCTGCTATTGTGGCGCCTCAACCAATAGTAACTGAAGAGCCGAAGGTCGCTGAGACAAAGGTTGCATCTACGGGCAAGATTATTCCGTTATTTAAGCAATTCGGCCAATATGCAATTGCCGCATCAGTTGCTTTAGTTGCAGTAGTTGGTGTGCAGAATTATAACCAAGAAACCTTAGTTGATAATTCACCTTTGCCAGTACTTAATACGCGACCATTAATTGGTAGCGCGTCACCTGTTAGTTTACAAACAGGTGCAGTACAACAAAATCAAAGCTATACCAATGATCAAGTGGTTGAGCAGAGACGTCGCATTAATGCTTATATTCAAGATCATATGTTGCAACAAAGATTGAATAATGGGGTCAATATCGACGACAATACTGAGGTCGATACTATACCTGTTGCTCAATAGTGAGGAGTTAGCTTGCGTCTAATCCTATTGGCTATCTTAGCCATGAGTTTTCCCGCGATGGCGCGGGAAGACATACCCGCCAAAGCTTGGCTAGATAATATGAGCCAAGCACTGCGAGAACAAGAATTTAAAATATCCCTTATCCAACTCCAAGCTGATCACATTCGTCCTTTGGTTTATATCCATGGCAAAGTGAATGATGAAGAAGTGGCTTTTTTAGAGCATTTAAATGGGCCACCTAAAAATGCTGTACGAGTTGGCAATACCGTCACTTTTATTGAGCATGACCAACCGGCTTATAGCGTGCATGCTAATCGCATTCAAGGCGTTATTCCTGCGGCTTTTGCTGATGATGTGTCTAAACTAGAAGATGGTTACCAATTTGTATTGGGTGGACGCAGTCGTATCGCCGGACGCCCAGGACAATTGATCCGTATTATTCCAACTGACAATAATCGTTATGGTTATCAGATTTGGGTTGATATGGATACTTTCTTACCGCTACGTTTTGACATGATAAGTGGCGATAAGCAGTTACTTGAACAATTGCTAGTCGTTGAGCTATTAGTGTTAGACGAAGTGCCTGCGATTTTAAAGGAAGCTTACAAACAAGAGTGGCCGGCAGTTATGTCACAATCTGACCGTGATAGCGGTGAAGATTGGCAATTTAGTTGGTTACCTGCTGGCTTTAAAGTACTAGTAAAAGATCAGCACCGCTTAATTGGTAGCAAAGAAGCTGTTGAGTATATTGCGATTAGTGATGGTTTAGCGAGTATTTCTGTTTACGTAGCTAAAGCGGGTGAATCGTCTTTACCTGAAGAACTGGTTACGCGAAATGGATTATCACTTGCTACAGAGCGAGTTGGTAATGCTGAAGTCGTTGCTGTAGGTAAGGTTCCGGCTGAGACGTTAAGTCGCATAGCTAAGAGCATCATGCTCCAGTAATCAGGGTTTAATCATGATGGAAGAAGTTGCTAGAGTTGTCGCCAACGGCAATTCTGGCTGGATAGTCGTCGAAGTCGAATTAAAGAGTGCTTGTAATCACTGTGATAGTGGTGACTCTTGCGGGACATCCGCTGTTTCTAAAGCGTTTTCGCCCAAGGTGCAACGTTTTTCAATCCAAACAGAGCAAGCCTTTGTTAAGGGTGAACGTTTAAAGCTAGGCTTGCCTGAAAGTGTTATCTTGAAAGCGGCTGCATTGGTATATATGTTGCCGCTTATTGGTCTGTTTATTGGTGCTTTTATCGGTAATCAGTTGGCTGTACTGACAGCAAGTCACCCTGATTCATTTTCTATTATTTCAGCATTACTTGGTGGCCTCGGTTTTTGGGCCTTAGGTAAGAAAACCGCCAAAAAACTAGAAGAGCAGGCTCAACCTGTGATTATTAAGTCTTTGGGAAAGCCAATAGAAGTAAGCTTGTAACGGCAGCAATCGCGCTGCCGTTATCTTTTCCGCAGTAATTGCACTATATAAATTGGTATTAAAGCTGCAATCGGGTACAATTCTGCACTTTAAAATTTTTATCAACTTCGAGTTAAGTCATCCCAGCATAATGAAGCATATTAGAAACTTTTCAATTATTGCCCATATTGACCACGGCAAATCAACACTCTCAGATCGCCTTATTCAAGAATGCGGTGGCTTAACCGATCGTGAAATGGCTGCGCAAGTTCTTGACTCAATGGATATTGAGCGTGAGCGTGGCATCACTATTAAAGCACAAAGCGTAACCTTGGATTATAAAGCTAATGACGGTGAAACTTACCAGTTAAACTTCATTGATACGCCAGGCCATGTTGACTTCTCTTATGAAGTATCACGTTCGCTGGCAGCTTGTGAAGGTGCATTATTGGTGGTTGACGCGGGTCAAGGTGTTGAAGCACAAACCTTAGCTAACTGTTACACCGCACTTGAAATGGATATGGACGTTGTTCCTGTTCTAAACAAGATTGACTTACCTCAGGCCGATCCAGATCGCGTAGCTGAAGAGATTGAAGACATCGTAGGTATCGAAGCAACTGACGCTGTGCGTTGTTCTGCTAAAACCGGTATCGGTATTAAAGATGTGCTTGAAGTGATTGTGGAGCAAATTCCACCACCTGAAGGTGATCCAGAAGGCCCACTGCAAGCGCTGATTATTGATTCTTGGTTCGATAGCTATTTAGGCGTTGTGTCATTAGTACGTATTAAAAATGGCGTACTGAAAAAAGGCGATAAGTTTAAGGTGATGTCTACCGGGCAAAACTATAACGCAGATCGTGTGGGTATCTTTACGCCTAAGCAAACAGATACTACCGATCTTAAAACCGGTGAAGTAGGTTTTGTTATTGCAGGTATTAAAGAGATCCACGGCGCGCCAGTTGGTGATACTTTAACCCATTCTAAGCACGGTGCTGAAAAGCCGCTAGGCGGCTTTAAAAAGGTTAAACCACAGGTTTATGCGGGTTTATTCCCAATCTCTACCGATGATTACGAAAACTTCCGTGAAGCACTAAACAAGCTAAGCTTGAACGATGCGTCATTGTTCTTCGAGCCAGAAACGTCTTCTGCACTTGGTTTTGGTTTCCGTATCGGCTTCTTGGGCCTACTCCACATGGAGATCATCCAAGAGCGTCTAGAGCGTGAATACAACCTAGAGCTAATTACTACAGCGCCGACCGTAGTCTATGAAATCGTTCAGACTAATGGTGAGATTATCTACGTTGATAACCCATCAGATCTGCCTGCTGTTAATAACATTGCCGAGATGCGTGAGCCAATCGTAGAAACCAATATTCTGGTTCCAAAAGAATATTTGGGTAACGTAATTACTCTATGTATTGAAAAGCGTGGCGTACAAACCAATTTGGTTTACCACGGTAATCAAGTTGCATTGACTTATGAATTACCAATGGCTGAAGTGGTAATGGATTTCTTTGACCGTCTAAAATCAACGAGTCGTGGTTATGCATCACTTGAGTATAACTTCATCCGCTTCGAGCCAGCTGACATGGTACGTTTAGATATCTTGATCAATGGCGATAGAGTTGATGCGCTTGCGATGATTATCCACAAAGGTTTGATCCGCACTAAGGGTCTAGCACTTGTGAATAAGATGAAAGAGCTTATTCCTCGTCAGATGTTTGATATTGCTGTTCAAGCTGCTGTGGGTAGCCAAATTATTGCCCGCTCGTCTATTAAAGCAATGCGTAAAGACGTAACAGCAAAATGTTACGGTGGTGACGTATCGCGTAAGAAGAAGCTACTGAACAAGCAGAAAGAAGGTAAAAAGCGTATGAAGCAAGTCGGTAACGTTGAAGTGCCACAAGAGGCATTCTTAGCGGTACTGAAGCTTAACGATTAAGCAGATTCGTTAAGAATTGTTAATATATCGCTAGACTGAGCGCCGCAATTTGCGGCGCTTTCATTACTGGCGTATAACCTTAAAGACAATGGCATTTCGTCATGCCCCGACTATGTTTGGCAGGAGTTAATTTATAATGGCAGCCCATTTCTCTCTAATATTAGTATTGGTGACCTTAGGTAGCGGCTTAATTTGGTTGATTGATGCGTTATTTTTCGCACCTAATCGCCGCGAAAAGTTGGCAAGCGCACAAGCTGCTCACACTGATTTAAGCGACGAGAGTGCTGAAGAGATCATGCGTGAATCTGCAATCGTGGAAACATCTAAGTCTATCTTTCCTGTTATCGCATTCGTGTTGATTTTACGCTCTTTTATTTACGAACCATTTCAAATTCCATCAGGTTCTATGATGCCAACGCTACTGGTTGGTGACTTCATCTTGGTCGAAAAGTTTAGCTACGGTATAAAAGATCCAGTATGGCGCTCAACCCTAGTAGAAACGGGTAAGCCTGAGCGCGGTGATGTTGCTGTGTTTAAATATCCAATTAATCCACAGGTTGATTATATTAAGCGTATTATCGGTTTGCCGGGTGACCGTATTGTTTATCGTAATAAAGATCTGTATATCCAACCAGCCTGTGCAGAAGGGCAAAGCCCATGTCCTGAGTTAAAGCAGGTTGATCGAGCATTGGTTAATCGTGGTGAGTTTTCGCAAAGTGGCATGCCTTTGGTGCGTTATAAAGAGCAGTTAGGCGATATTAGCCATGACATTTTGGTTAATCCAGCTATCTCAGACAGAATCAATCATTTCTACCGTCAAGAAAATGTGCCGTTAACAGAGTTTATTGTGCCAGAAGGTCAGTACTTTGCGATGGGCGATAACCGTGACAATAGTACAGATAGCCGTTTTTGGGGCTTTGTGCCAGAAGAAAACTTAGTAGGTAAAGCGGTGGCAATTTGGATTAGTTTCGAATTCGATAGAAGACCATCTGACTTTTTACCGACTTGGATCCCAACTGGGGTTCGCTTTAACCGTGTAGGCGGAATAGTTTAATATGGAACCAATTAAAAATATTCCACGTTTGTGCCGTACTTTAGGCTACGAATTTAGTGAGCAAGGCTTTTTAGATCAGGCGTTAACTCATAGAAGTGCATCTAATAAGCACAATGAAAGATTAGAGTTCTTAGGTGACTCAATTTTGTCAATCGTGATTTCAGATGCCTTATACCACCAATTTCCGGCAGCAACGGAAGGTGATTTAAGCCGTATGCGCGCGACACTAGTGTGCGGAAAAATGCTTGCTGAAATTGCGCTAGAATTTAAGTTAGGTGATTACTTAAAGTTAGGCCCTGGTGAGCTAAAGAGCGGTGGTTTTAGACGGGAGTCGATTCTTGCTGATGCCGTAGAGGCAATTATTGGTGCTATCTATCTCGATTCAAATATCGAAAAGTGCCGTGGACTCGTGCTTAGCTGGTATGAATCACGTTTAAAAGTGATTGAACCAATTAACCAAAAAGATCCTAAAACGTTACTGCAGGAACATCTGCAGAAGTTTAAAAAACCTCTGCCGATTTATAAGGTAGTCCATACTGAAGGTGATGCTCATGAGCAGACTTTCACCGTTGAATGTATTGTTGAAGACTTGAGCCAAGCCGCTATCGGAGTAGCCAGTTCACGCAGAAAGGCGGAACAAAGTGCTGCTGCTCAAGTGTTGGAGTTAATTAAGAAATGAGTGACAACAAAGATTTACCCGAAAGCCATGAGCCAAGTTTAGACGAACTATTGGCAAACATGAACAACCCATCATCAGCGGTTAAATATGCGGTGACCTATTGTGGCATGGTGGCAATTGTTGGTCGTCCAAACGTGGGTAAATCAACATTATTGAATAAGCTTTTAGGGCAAAAAATCAGTATTACCTCTAAGAAGCCGCAAACAACGCGTCATCGTATTATGGGTATTCATACTGACGGTCCACGTCAGGTGGTGTTTATTGACACCCCTGGTTTGCATATTGAAGAAAAACGCGCCATTAACCGTTTAATGAACCGTGCAGCAGCGAGCTCGTTAGCAGAGGTTGCTTTAGTGGTATTTGTTGTCGACGGTATGAACTGGACGCCAGATGACGAAATGGTATTGCGTAAGCTGCAAAGCCGTGACGATGGCCGTAAGACGATTCTAGCGATTAACAAAGTCGACAATATCAAAGACAAGGAAGCATTATTCCCGCATCTTGAAGAGTTATCGAAGAAGTTTCCGTTTGATGAGATTTTACCTATCTCTGCAACCCAAGGCACTAACGTACAGCGTATCTTAGATATGTCTGTTGCCTCTGTGCCAGAGTCACCACATTACTTTCCTGAAGATTATGTGACTGACCGTTCACAAAAGTTCATGGCATCTGAAATCGTGCGTGAAAAGCTAATGCGCTTTTTGGGCGACGAATTGCCATACGATTGTACGGTAGAAATTGAACAGTTTAAGATGATGGAAAACGGCGTATACCAGATCAATGCTTTGGTATTGGTTGAGCGTGAAACTCAAAAACGTATGGTCATCGGTAACAAAGGCGAACGCATTAAAAAGATCAGTTCTGCTGCTCGTGTTGATATGGAAGTCTTGTTCGATAACAAGGTTTTCTTGGAAATGTGGGTTAAAGTTAAATCTGGTTGGGCTGATGACGAACGTGCATTACGCAGCTTAGGTTACGGTGACGAATAGTCGCTGTTAGCTTAGCTGTGAATGATGCCTCTTTTTAGTGATAAGAAGGGGCATTTTTATTGGTTATAATTGAATTTTGTATTACGTTTTTATTGTCTTATATTGCTCATAGCAAAATGGGCTTATTGAATTGGAATAATCAATATGGAGCGTGGCTACGTTCTTCATAGCAGACACTTTCGTGATGGCAGCGTTATCGTTAACTTATTGGTTGATGGTAAAGGGCGTGTTGATGCCGTTGCACGCTTAGGCGGCGCTAAAAATTCTATTCGTAGTATTATTCAGCCTTTCCAGCCGATTATCTTTCAGCTGCACGGTAAAACTGATCTTAAAAACCTCAAACAAGTGGAGGCTGCGAGCCCTGCAGTGCCATTAGCTGGAGATTGTCTTTATTCCGGTTTGTACCTTAATGAGCTGCTTATACGCTGCCTAAGCGTACAGCATAGCGCCGAGAACTTGTTTTTTGACTACCATCGCACCTTAATAGCTATGGCGACAGAGTTCAACCAAAGCCAACTTAGATACTTTGAGCATGCACTTTTAAAAGAGCTAGGTACTATGCCATCACTCGATTTTGACCCAAGTGATGCACCGATCACTGCAAGTGGTTTTTACCGTTTAGAGCCAGATCATGGTTTTACGCCAGTTATAGCTACCGCTTACAACCAGCATCGATTTTTTACTGGCGAAATGTTGGTTGCCTTAAATCAGCGGACATTGACTGCAGAGCACTATCTAGAAGCCAAGAAATTAATGCGACAATTATTAGCGCCAGTACTTGGCGATAAGCCACTGCATTCAAGAAGCTTATTTGCCAAGAAACCGAAGATTTAGCTTATTCCTGTCAAGACTCAGCAACAACAAATTATACCAATCAGTATAAGAATTTGATCAGCTCAGAACGATTTTTGGCAAACTAATTCAAGGCGAATAGCTGTAATAATGGTTATTCCCTTATAAATCTATTCAACGCAGAAGTAGGCAGCCAAAAACGTTCCAGACTGGCGAGTTTTAGCGATTCTGATGCTGTGTTAACGAACTTGAACGTAGAACAACTATGCTCTTCATTCGTTGCGAGCTGCATGGATGCAGCGAATGTCATTAAAGCAGGAGCACTTAATGACCTTGCCTCAAAACCGCTAAACTCTCGCTGAGTGACTAAATGTTTATACTGATTGGTATTAAATACTGTTTAGCTCGCGATACTGGCTAAACAGCAAGCCTATCAGTACAATATCGTCTCTTATTTCTGCTTATTTTTTTAAGGAACAAACATGGGCCGGATCTTATTGGGCGTTAACATCGATCATATTGCGACTTTACGTCAGGCACGCGGTACAAATTATCCCGATCCTGTTCATGCTGCGGCCGTAGCGGAGCACGCTGGCGCAGAAGGCATTACGATTCATTTGCGTGAAGACCGTCGCCATATTATTGACCGCGACGTGTATACGCTGGCAAAAACCTTAAAGACGCGTATGAACTTTGAGATGGCTGTTACCGAAGAGATGCTTAATATTGCCTGTGAAATTAAGCCTGCTTACGTTTGTTTAGTACCAGAAAAGCGCGAAGAGCTAACCACCGAAGGTGGCCTTGACGTAGCCGGGCAGCAAGACAAGATCGCTGCGGCTGTGGCTCGCTTAAGCAAAGAAGGCATTAAGGTGTCGTTATTTATTGATGCAGATAGCACGCAAATTGACGCGGCTGTGGCAGTCGGCGCGCCGGTTATTGAAATTCACACCGGTTGCTATGCGGATGCTGAAACTGATAGTGAGCAAGCTGCAGAACTTAAGCGCATTACCGAAATGGCGAGCTATGCTCACAATAAAGGTCTAGTGGTTAATGCGGGTCATGGTTTGCATTATCATAACGTTAAAGCTATTGCTGCTATCCCTGAGCTATATGAGCTTAACATCGGTCATGCCATTATTGCTCGTGCGGCAATCGATGGTTTGGATAAAGCTGTGCGTGACATGAAACAGTTAATGTTAGAAGGCCGTCGCGGCGACTAAAGCCAGTATCTAATTGTTATTAATAGCCGAGGCCTTTGCTCTCGGCTTTTGTTTATTCTAGCTGGTTGTTTGCAAACAACCGCCACATAGCTTGTTATAAAGGCTCAAAATGATTGTAGGTTTAGGCACTGATATTGTTGAAATAGCGCGGATTGAAGAGCGGATCCCTGCTGTAGGAGATGAGGCATTGCTAAGTTGCCGTTTAGCCAAGCGAGTATTAACAGCTGCTGAGTTTAGCATATTTGTCAGCAGTGCTCAGCCTGGGCGCTATCTTGCTAAGCGCTTTGCAGCGAAAGAAGCAGCGGCAAAAGCGTTAGGCACAGGGATTGGTCGCGGGGTATCATTCCAGCATATTGAGATCAGTAACAACGCGAATGGCGCACCGCTAATAGCGTTTACTGATGGCGCAGCAGCAAGGCTAGAAGAAATAGGTGGTAAACATGCTCACCTTTCTATTGCAGATGAGCAGCGTTATGCCACAGCAACGGTTATTTTAGAATCTTAGTTTGTTATCGCAGGGCTGTTAATGCAGCTGAATAGCTGCATTAAAAGAGGCTTTTAAAGCTAGCAGTTTGTGTTTAATGCATCGCGTTGACAGCTCATGACTCGCTCACCCTCACAAACATACTCACCAGTAAACTCAAAACCAAGCTGTTTATATAACGCAATAGCCTTATGGTTATTGGGATAAACGCTGAGGAACATTTGCTGGCAAGCAAAATGCTCGAAAAGAGTGTTAAGTAATAATTTGGCGAATCTTTTGCCTAATCCTTTTCCTTGAAATCGCTTATCAATCAAAAATCGGTCAAACCACACTCTACTCGATGGTTTCTTATTGGCTTGTCTTGTTTGCTCATCAACCGTTAATTGATCGCATTCTTCAAATTGGCCGAACATGGCAAATCCAGCAATATCTTCGCCATAGTAAAGGGCTACAGGTGTGAAGCGAGGATCTTGTTTGGCCTCTTGTAAACAGTCGGGAATTGACTCAATAAAACTATTTTGATCCGTATTGAGCTTTAGCGCTAGAACAGTTTGTTGATTGGTTATATCAATTGCTTGGATACTGAGGGATAGGGTGTTCATGTTGGATTTGTTGGCAATGATTTATGCGGAGTTTAATCGAACTAAGACTCAAGTTAAATAAATAGCTCAATTCTTAGTTCGACAGGTGCTTGGCAGCACAATGTGTTTATTTAAACATTGTGCTGCGAACGAGGCTTATTCGTCGTCAAATTGCTCCAAAAAGGCCTTTGAAGGCATAAAGAACAAGCAGCCAGTTTTTGCCTCAACAAAGTCTAATAGACGGTCGTAGTGACCATCCGCATCGGCATTAATCATTTGACTTAGAGAGGTGTTGATAATTGATGGCGTAGCGGCAAAGCCAACAAACATGGTGCCATGTTCCATAGCGTTACCATAGGGGCGGTTTTGTCTGAGCATTTTTATCTCTTCGCCATTAATTTCAACCTTACTCTTGGCGTTGTGCGCCCAAGCAGGCTTTACATCATCACTTAGCTCTACGTTATCCATCTTAGTACGGCCAACTACTTGCTCTTGATACTCTGTCGTCTGCTTGTCCCACAAACCTTGACGGTCGATATAACGTTGTACATGTAAATAGCTGCCACCTTGGTGTAATTCAATGTCATTAGCGACTAACACCGCTTCGACTCTTTCATCACCGTCAGGGTTTTCTGTACCATCAACAAAATCAATCATGTCACGGTTATCTAAGTACTTATAACCTTGAATATCTTCGGTAAGGGTTGCGATATCTGCCAGGCTATTGCGTATATATTTTGCTGCTTGGAAGTTCAGATCAATACGCTCAGACTTTATCATCACAAAGATGTCGCCAGCAGTAGCGGGAAATACGCGCTCGCCATTGCTCATGGCTGTAAAAGGGTGTAACTCAGCCGGCATGGGGTGTTCAGGGAAAAGCTGTGGCCAAGCGTTTGCCGAAAACCCAATAGAAATACTAAGACCTGCAGTAAGATCTTTATGGTTGATGGACTTTTCAATACCACTAATTGCAGCGATGCAATCAGCTATTGAGTCCGATAAGGCTGAGCCCTGTTTGAGGCAAAAGGTGAGGTACTCAACGTGGGAGGTCGGGTTAGATAACACCCCTGATTGTGCGAGTGAGCAAAGCGCTGTCATTAAAGTTTCCCCATCAGAAAAGGTTAGCTAAGGTAATTGCGTCAATCCCTATTGCTGGTGTACTTCGCAAAAAACACCTTTGTTAAAGATATGACACAACAGGCTGGAGTACTTAAAAAACTATACGCCTTTAATTATAGATGTGAAATTAACTAGTGTTAATCATTGTCTTGGACCCGTTAACGGATAGATATTTTGACCGGGTTTGATTGAATAAAGTGACATGAGTTAAGAAATTGCCAATAAAGTCATCGCTGTTGGCAAGGCAGTTTGAGAAGCCTGTTAACTCTGTGTATGGTGCGGCTAGCTAAGTTGATGTTTATCAGCGTGTTTGAACTGTGTGCATTGAGTCATAGACTTTTCATTTGTCATTGACTTGCTAGCCAAATATCTCTAACCCAGTTGAGTAATGATTATGTTTTCCCCCCACAGACTAAAGCGAGTAGCTCCCTTAATAATACTACTGATAAGTGCGTGGTTAGCATCGGCATGTGGCAACGCACACCTGCCAATTAGTGAGGACGACCTAAATCAAACTAAGTGTGACGCGCAATATCAAAGCGATTGTCCTGAGTATTATCGAGGTGAGTTATTTACCGGCATTGCGACTAATTATGCTTATGGTAAGGCGTTTTATAGAGTGACTCAGTATCAAGATGGACTCGAACACGGCTATAGCTTCTCGACGCTAAACAATCAACTCAATGAAACGGCTTGGTATAAGGCGGGTAAGTTAGATGGAAAGCAGATTAGTTATCACTTTTCCACCACTGGAAAGCCGCAGTGGGTGCGACTTTACCAAGCAGGAGTAAAAACGGAGCATTGGCTTTATGATGAGCAGGGCGTAATCCTCAGCTATAAGCGATTCGAAGGCGACAAAGAAGTCGAGAGCATTAGTTATGAAAAAGGCCGAGAATGGCGTCTGTACTATTTTGTTGATGGCGAAAAGCGCCAACGTCACAAGGACTATTATGCAGATGGCCTGCTTGAGAGCGAGAGTGAATTTATTTATGCCGATTATAAAAAGCTCAATGAGAAAACTTACTATCGTAATGGTCGCTTAAGAAGCAAATTTAACTACGACAGGGTAACCAATACCGGCATATTAGAAACCTACGGCTCAGATGGCAAGCGGCGCTCAGAGCAGCATTATGGCTATAACCCACTCAATACCCTTCATGGGGTGCAGTTAACCTTTTGTGGTGAAAATGGTCAGGTTGATTCTCGCGAGCATTACAACATGGGCGTAGAAGATGGTGAGTTTGCTAAATATCACTGTAATGGCCAGTTAATATCCAAGCGTACTTATGTAAACGGCGTGGTGACAGATAAACAGATTAAAGTCTATGATGAGAATGGCCTGGCAGTGGTGATAAAAAAGCTTGATGGCAAAGGTAAGATCATCCAAGAAAGCTACTTTGATGATGACTCTGCTAAATGGGTGACTTATTCAACATCAGACTAGTTGCTAGATATACTCTCTCCTTGCGAAGAGGGCGGCGACTTAGCATAAGCTGCTTTATTGCAGAGTAATGCAGCTTTAAGGGCTCATTTGAATTTTTACTCTATTAAAATGCGATAAAATCCATTAGGTTAAGATGTAGTTAAATTTGGCCGGTGTTAACGGGGCATTGAAAATAAGCCTATCAATATACGTATATGGAAAGACTAGTGCGATTTATGCCCCCGCTGAGCCAAATACAGTCGCCATGTTAGAAGCGCTAGCTAATACAAATCCTAGCAATGCTTCTATCCTGGCAAGCCTATATGGAGAAGAGCAGATGAAATCCGCCGAAGAACAGTTATCAACCTACAAAAGTGTTCATTTAAACCCTAAAAATATTCGGACTCACTTTGTGGGCGTACCTTTGATTATTTGGTCACTATTTTTATTACTGAATTTAATCCCACTTAATTTTGCCGTGTCTAATGAGCCCGTCATCACGTTTAATGTTGCCACGATTTTTACAGTCGGTGTGCTTGTTTATTACTTCCTTTTACATGCTAGACTAGCCATTGGTTTAACGATTTTTATTATTCCAGTACTTTATACATCAAGCCTTGTGGCGCAAATACCCCATGCATTTTGGATTGCTATCGTAGTGTTTTTTGTTGGTTGGGTGATTCAATTTATTGGCCATCATTACGAGAAAGCCAAGCCTGCATTTGTCGATGACTTAAATCAATTGCTAATAGGACCGTTCTTTTTGATGGCAGAGGTTTACTTTATGTTCGGGCTAGAAAAGCAGTTACTCGCAGATATTACGCCTCTAGCTCGAGATAAACGTAGAGCGCTAGAGGCTGCAAGAAAAGCCGCTTAAGTGCTATTAGAGATAAACATAGATAAGTAAAAAGGCGCGACAGCGCCTTTTTATTGTGAATAGCGTATCGCACGGTTAATCTGCAGTTTTAGGCGCAAGGTAATGCTGTGGCATCACTCTAACCGTTTTTATCATATTGTCAGCGACATCTATCACTTCCAACGGGTAGCCATATAAACGCATTGAGGTGTTTGGCTCAGGAATATCTTCTAAGTACTCAAGTACTAAACCATTGATTGTTTTAGGGCCATCAATCGGGAAGTGCCACTCCATCTCTTTATTGAGATCGCGTATGTTTATTGTGGCTTCAATCAGGAAACTGCCGTCTTGCTGAGGGGTAATATCTTCGCTCGGCGTAGTCACCATAGACGTAGTAAAGTCACCGACAATCTCTTCTAAAATATCCTCAAGGGTCACGAGTCCTTGAATGTCGCCATATTCATCTACAACGAGTCCAATACGTTCTTTATTTTGCTGAAAGTTGGCCAGCTGCACGTTAAGCGGTGTCGCTTCAGGAATAAAGTACAGCTCTTTTACTGCCCGCAGCAACGAAGATTTACTAAATTGGCCTTTCGATTGTAAGCGCAACGCATCTCTTAAGTGTACAAAACCAACGGCATCATCAATCGTGTCTCTATATAGCAACACCCTTGTGTGTGGGCTTTGAATAACCTGCTTATTAATGCTCTTAAAGTCGTCGTTGATATTAATGGCGTAAAGCTCGTTACGCGGGATCATGATGTCGTCAACGGTGACTTTCTCTAGATCCATAATGGATAGCAGCATCTCTTGGTGACGCTGTGGAATTAAGGCGCCAGCCTCATTTACTACTGTGCGTAGCTCCTCTTGACTAAGTGCATCATCGGTTTTGACTGAGTGAATACCGAGTAAATGCAAAAAACCTGAGGTAATAAAGTTGACGACCTTTACGAAAGGAGAAAGTACTGTGAGTAATACTCGTAGGACAACACTGGAGGGAAAGGCGATACGTTCTGGGTGAAGCGCTGCAACAGTTTTAGGGGTAACTTCGGCAAATACTAACACGACGAGCGTTAATACACCGGTCGAGATGGCGACCCCCACGTCACCAAATAAACGTATGCCGATAATGGTCGCTATCGCAGACGCTAAAATATTAACTAAATTGTTACCGATTAGGATGAGTCCAATCAATCTATCTGGTCGCTCTAACATTTTTATCGCGCGCTTAGCGCCTTTATGGCCGCTATTTGCTAAGTGGCGCAAACGATAACGGTTTAGTGACATCATGGCTGTTTCTGAGCCAGAGAAGTAAGCAGACAGTAGGATTAAGACGAACAGAATAGATAAAAGTACGCCAGTGGATATATCGTCCAAGAGTTGGAGCTCCGCTGTTGTTTAAAGAAAGGGCGAAAATTCTAGCTAGATAAAGCACTATAAAAATAACTAATTACAGAACTTTCTAAAGTGTGTCAAGTTTGACCCATCAAGCGGTGATGGGTCAATTAACGAAAATGAAGCTTAGCGGAGGATTAACTCTTTAACAATACGCGCACCAAAGTAGGCAAGTGATAGCAGTACGCCGCCTGTTAAAGTATAAGCAACGGCGGTGCGAATACGGCAACCAACCCAGTATTGCTGAGCTAACATGGCGATATAAACACACCAAGCCATAATCGATAATACCGCTTTGTGACCCTTACCTTCTTCAAACATATCATCTAAGAAGATAAAGCCAGTGGCTAAAGATAAACTTAATAAAATCACCCCAACAATCACTAAGTGATAAAGCTGCTTTTCAACCGTCATTAATGGCGGCATAGCCGATGTCATGACAATTTTCTTATTCTTAAGGCGATTCTGAATTATTGCTAATTGAATCGCGTAAAGCGCTGCAATCATCAAGGCACTGTATGCCATAAGTGATAAGACAACATGCACTAGCACATCAGGGTGAACTTCAAAGTGAATGATGTATTCTGGTGGCACTAGCCATAATAGCGCCACTGAAATGATTGAGCAGACATAAACCACAGGCAAGACAACGATGACTTTAAGCCTGAATAACAAAATGGTAAAGCTGAAGGTTATTATCCAGTTAACCATCGAAATTACGTTGGTTAAGCTAAAGTTTTGCCCGTCACTAGTCATAATGGTTTGCGATAGTGCAGCAGCATGCAACACCACGCCTACAGCAGCAAACCCAGCGACGAGCTTTCTGTTTGGTCCGTCTACATGAAACAGGCGACTTGCGACGAGAACCAAAGCAATACTATAAAATAACATGGCTGAAGCAGAAAAAATGACCATTGAGTATTAACCTATTGTTTATGAATCTGATGCTTTACGCATACTTAATAACGTTTAACTAAAGCTGACCAAACGAGTTGCATACTAGCCTGATTCAAACAGGAGTTAAATCGCAGAATGAGCGAAATTATCGCTTTAGGTCTCTTTGCCTACGTTATTAGGATTTTTATCTCAGAATTCACCGATAACGTTGTCAACTAGAATAACATGAGCAAAGGTCTTTTGGGCAGTGACCTTGATTGCAAAAATTGGCTGATTCTTTGTCCTAACAGCGATTTTTGTTAAATATTTATCGATTGTAAGGCCTAGTTATAAAAGTTACTTGCGTCATTCTGTAGCATAATATCTGGGCATCGCTATAATACAGCCCCATCAATGTAAATTTTAAACGGTAAAGAACTGGATAATGTTTGAGAACTTAACTGACAGATTGTCACGGACTCTGAAAAATATCAGTGGCCGTGGTCGCTTAACGGAAGAAAACGTTAAGGAAACCTTACGCGAAGTCCGCATGGCACTTCTTGAGGCCGATGTTGCCTTGCCTGTGGTTCGTGAATTCGTAAATAGCGTTAAAGAACGCGCTGTTGGACAAGAGGTTTCTAAGAGTCTAAGTCCAGGCCAAGCCTTTATTAAGATCGTTCAAAGCGAACTTGAAAATGCGATGGGCGAAGCGAATGAAGCTTTAGACCTATCGGCACAGCCTCCAGCTGTAATCATGATGGCGGGTTTGCAAGGTGCGGGTAAAACCACCAGTGTTGCAAAGCTGTCTAAATTCTTGCGTGAGCGTGAGAAGAAATCTGTGCTTGTGGTTTCTGCCGACGTATACCGTCCTGCAGCAATCAAGCAGCTAGAAACCTTGGCTGCTGAAGTAGACGTTCAATTCTTCCCTTCAGATGTTAGCCAAAAGCCAGTCGATATTGCTAATGCAGCAATTGCGCACGCAAAGCTTAAGTTTATTGATGTGGTTATTGTCGATACTGCAGGTCGTTTGCACGTCGATGAAGCCATGATGGACGAAATTAAGGACCTTCATGCGGCGGTTAAGCCTGTTGAGACTCTGTTTGTGGTTGATGCCATGACAGGTCAAGATGCGGCAAACACAGCTAAAGCTTTTAATGAAGCCTTGCCACTTACTGGTGTGGTTCTAACTAAGGTTGATGGTGATGCACGCGGCGGTGCGGCGTTATCGATTCGGCATATCACTGGTAAGCCAATTAAATTCTTGGGTGTGGGTGAAAAAACCGACGCACTAGAAGCGTTCCACCCTGATCGTGTAGCTTCACGTATTCTTGGTATGGGCGATGTGCTTTCTCTTATTGAAGAGGTTGAGCGCGGCGTTGACCAAGAAAAAGCTATGAAGCTTGCTGCTAAAGTTAAGCAAGGCGGAAATTTTGATTTAGAAGATTTCCGTGAGCAGCTGCAGCAGATGAAGAATATGGGCGGCATGATGAACATGATTGAGAAGCTACCGGGTGTGGGTCAATTACCCCCAGAAGCACTTGCTCAAGTTCAAGACGGCAAGATGACTGGGCAGATGGAAGCGATTATCAATTCTATGACGCCAGGTGAGCGTCAACGCCCTGATATCATCAAAGGTTCGCGTAAGCGCAGAATCGCGATGGGCAGCGGCACACAAATTCAAGACGTGAACCGTTTATTGAAACAGTTTACGCAAATGCAGAAGATGATGAAGAAAATGTCATCAAAAGGCGGCATGAAAAAAATGATGCGTGGTATGAGCGGTATGCTCCCACCAGGCATGAAAATGCCCGGCCGCTAGGCATTATTAATATTCTGCAAAGCTAAATTTACAGACTAGAGTAAAACTTGCTCTGGTCTGTTTATCGTTTTAGGTGTAAAAAACGCCGATTACGGTTGCATTCGTCGGTCAGTCAGGTAAAATCTGCCGGCTTTCTATCTGGGGCTCTCCGCGAACACGGAGTTTCAGTTTTTATTTTTGCTTGATAAAAAGCAAATCATTAGAGGATACCAAACGCATGGTTACCATTCGTTTAGCTCGTGGCGGCGCAAAAAAGCGTCCATTTTATAACATCGTTGTAGCTGACAGCCGTAACGCCCGTGACGGTCGTTTCATCGAGCGCGTTGGCTTTTTTAACCCTGTAGCTCGTGGCCAAGAAGAAGCTCTACGCTTAGATCTTGACCGTGTTGAGCATTGGGTTGCTAACGGTGCTGCTACTACTGATCGTGTAGCAAAACTGATCAAAGACGCTCGTAAAGCTGCTGCTTAATAGCGTTAAGGTATAGATTGATGAGTAGTAAACAAGAACCCGTCATCCTTGGCAAAATCGGTTCAAGTTATGGCATTAAAGGTTGGTTGAAGATCACTACCTATACCGACTCTGTTGAAGGTATCTTTGACTATTCACCTTGGCTTATTAAAGAACAAGGCGAATGGCGCGAGGTTAAGGTCGCCCAGTGGCGTTTCCAAGGTAAAGCCGTAGTTGCTTGTCTTGAAGGCGTATCAACACGGGATGAGGCGCAAGCGCTTACTAATTGTGAGATTGCTGTGCCTGCGGATCAGATGCAAGACTTACCAGAAGATGAATTCTACTGGCGAGATCTTATCGGCTGTGAAGTTACCAATACCAAAGGCTATAACATGGGTACAGTGCAGGAGATCGTGGAAACAGGATCAAATGACGTACTTTTAGTTAAAGCAAATGCGAAAGATGGCTTTGGCAAAGCGGAACGTATGATTCCCTTTGTTACTGACCAGTTCATCCAAAAGGTGGACTTGGCAGCAAAACAGATTTTAGTGGATTGGGATCCGGACTTTTAAGTCGAGGTAGAACATATGTGGTTAGGGGTAGTAACCCTGTTTCCCGAGATGTTTCGTGCCGTAACAGACTTTGGTGTAACGGGTCGTGCAGTTAGTAAAGGGTTACTAGAGTTGCAAACGTGGAATCCTCGTGATTTCACCCATGATAAACATAAAACTGTGGATGACCGCCCTTATGGTGGTGGCCCAGGAATGTTAATGATGGTGCAGCCTTTACGTGATGCCATCCATGCAGCTAAGGCTGCAGCCGGAAAAGATGCAAAGGTGATTTACCTGTCTCCTCAAGGCCGTAAGCTGACACAGCAAGGCGTTGAAGAGTTAGCACAATCATCCAGTTTGGTTTTAGTGTGTGGTCGATACGAAGGTGTTGATGAGCGCATTATTCAAACTGAAGTGGACGAAGAGTGGTCAATAGGAGATTACGTGCTTTCGGGCGGTGAACTTCCAGCGATGACTCTGATTGATTCAGTTTCAAGATTGGTTCCTGGCGTGCTAGGAAAGCAAGCTTCTGCAGAGCAAGATTCTTTCTCTGACGGATTACTGGATTGTCCCCACTATACGCGTCCTGAAAGTTTGGATGGACTGGATGTTCCAGCCGTATTACTAAGTGGCAACCACGAACATATTAGACGCTGGCGTTTACAGCAAAGCCTAGGTAGGACTTTGTTGAGACGACCAGAATTACTTGAAAATCTAGCTCTGACTGGCGAACAAGAGAAGCTTTTAGCTGAATTTGTTGACAGCATCAAACAAGATGATTAGTCGAAGCGCAGTTATTACTAGTATGGAGTTTATTTAATGAATAACATCATCAAAATGCTCAACGAAGAGCAAATGAAAACCGACGTACCACAATTTGGTGCCGGTGATACAGTAGTTGTTAAAGTACGTGTTGTAGAAGGCGGTAAAGAGCGTCTACAGGCGTTTGAAGGCGTTGTAATCGCGAAGCGTAACCGCGGCGTTCACTCTGCATTCACAGTACGTAAAATCTCTAATGGTGAAGGTGTTGAGCGTGCGTTCCAGACTCACAGCCCAATCATCTCTAGCATCGAAGTTAAGCGTCGCGGCCGTGTTCGTCGTGCTAAGCTTTACTACCTACGTGATCGTTCAGGCAAGTCTGCACGTATCCGTGAGAAGCTTGCTACTAAGTAATTTAGTACTCGCTAAAAAAAAGATGCAGTGTTCGCACGAGAAACCGCCTATATGGCGGTTTTTTGTTGCCTAAATTTTAGTAACCCGTCCTCCACTTCCCTTACCGCCAAATTTTTTCATTATTTAAAATCAGTGCTTGATCTCAACAGCACGAATAGGCATAGTGTTCTCAAGGTGTAATGGTGTACCGTTACAGTATTACTTGTGGTTTATTTGATAACAATCACAAGAACAGCAATTGAGACGTTTTTCAGTGAAATAGAAACTGGCAGCGAAATACAGTAAGCGATAAATACAGGTGATAAACATGCAACAAGACACAATCAACAATGTTCATATTAGTTCCGAGCAAGTGCTGGTAACTCCGGAAGAACTAAAACGCGATCTGCCTTTGTCTAAGCATGCTTATCAATACGTACTTAATGCCCGCAAAACGGTTGCAGACATAGTGCATAAACGTGATAACCGAGTATTGGTGATTTCAGGTCCTTGTTCTATCCATGATATTGATGCAGCTAAAGAGTACGCGCTTAAGCTTAAAAAACTGCATGAGGAATTAGGTGATGAGTTCTTTGTACTGATGCGGGTTTACTTTGAAAAGCCGCGCACTACTGTTGGCTGGAAGGGCATGATTAATGACCCTGATATGGATGAATCCTTTGATGTGGATAAAGGCCTAAGAAAAGCCCGTGAGTTGATGATTTGGCTAGCAGAGCTTGAGCTGCCTGTTGCAACAGAAGCATTAGATCCTATTAGCCCACAGTACATGTCAGAGCTTATCACTTGGTCTGCAATAGGTGCGCGTACCACTGAGTCGCAAACTCACCGTGAGATGGCGTCAGGCCTTTCGATGCCAGTAGGCTTTAAAAACGGCACCGACGGTAAGTTAGGTGTCGCCATTAATGCACTTGAGTCTGCAGCAAGTAGTCATCGTTTTATGGGGATCAACCAAAAAGGCCAGGTTGCGCTATTACAAACGGCAGGTAATCCTGATGGGCATGTGATTCTACGTGGCGGTAAAGCGCCAAACTATGATGCCGCGAGTGTGGCAGAGTGTGAGCAGCAGCTGCATGCTGCTAACTTAAGCGCACGCTTAATTGTTGATTGCAGCCATGGCAATTCGTCAAAAGATCACAACAAACAAAAGCCTGTCTGTGAAGACGTATTTAACCAAATCGCTTTGGGTAATAAATCGATTATTGGTGTTATGCTTGAAAGTCACTTAAATGCGGGTAAGCAAAGCAGTGACATACCTATGAGTCAACTGGCTTACGGTGTATCGGTAACAGATGCGTGTATCGACTGGCAAACCACGGAAACCTTGTTGCGCGATGGTGCTAGCTTATTAGCCCCAATATTACCGACTCGATTTGATATGCTCAAAGTAGCAAATGGCTGATGGAAGAAAGATTGATGAATGAGAAGACGACAGCAGAGCTTGAAAACCTAAGAGGCTTAATTGATGGTGTTGATCAGCAGCTTCTACACTTACTTAGAAAGCGTCTCGATTTAGTCGCCCAAGTTGGCGCGGTAAAACATGGTACAGGTTTACCGATTTATGCACCGCAGCGTGAAGCTAATATGCTCGCTAAACGCCGCGCTGAAGCCAAAGCCATGAATGTTGAGCCGCAACTGATTGAAGATATCCTGCGCCGCTTGATGCGTGAGTCTTACCTCAACGAGAAAGATGTTGGCTTTAAGCAAGTAAAACAAGATTTAGGCCATGTAGTAATTGTAGGCGGTGAAGGCAAGCTTGGCGGCTTGTTCTCGCAAATGCTGACTTTGTCTGGTTACCAAGTAAAAAGCTTAGATAAAGATGACTGGGTCAATAGCGAAAGCATTTTTGATGGTGCGGGCCTAGTGATAGTCACCGTGCCAATCAATATTACCTGTGAATTGATTGCTGACAAGCTAACCAATTTGCCTAAAGACTGTATTCTTGCAGATCTCACATCGATTAAAGGCGCGCCGGTAGAGGCAATGCTTGCTGCACACTCAGGCCCTGTTCTTGGGTTACACCCAATGTTTGGTCCGGATGTTGGTAGCCTTGCTAAACAAGTTGTGGTGGTGTGCCATGGCCGCGATAGTGATGCGTACCAATGGCTGATTGAACAGATTGAAATTTGGGGCGCACGTATAGTTGAGGCTGAGGCGAGTAAGCATGATAAAGCCATGCAGTTAGTGCAGGCGATGCGGCACTTCTCCTCTTTTGTTTACGGTCTTAACCTATACAAAGAAGAAGCGGATATCGAGTCATTACTGCAGTTTAGCTCGCCAATTTACCGCTTAGAGCTGGCGATGGTAGGGCGTCTGTTTGCTCAAAGCCCAGAGTTATATGCCGACATTATTTTTGCTCAAGAAGAAAGTTTAGTAGCGATTGGTGACTATTTAGATAACTACTCCCAAGCATTATCTATTCTAAAGTCCGGTAATCGTGATGCCTTTGTTGAGCAGTTTGCTGAAGTGTCGCGTTGGTTTGGTGACTTTGCGCGACAGTTCCAACGAGAGAGCCGGGCGATGTTGCAATCAGTTAACGATATGAAAACCGGCTAACGCAAAGTGTTAAGTTTAAGACTGGTGATTAGCATCGGCTTTTAGCAAAAATGAATATATTTTATAGAAGGCGCTTAGGCGCCTTTTTTGTGTTTTGCTATTGAATTCAGGCTGCAGTTGATAATGCTTATCAGTACTCCTTAAATTCCTCCCTGACGGAGTATTTTTAGTCACTCCTCTTTTTAGCCCCTTATATGAATAACCTTAATTATTGAAAATAAACGTTTTAACTCGCGGTCACATTAGGGCTTTCAGTCTTTATTAGTGAAAACTAAAAGTGATCTCTTTCATAGTTTCAGCCTTTAATCATAGAAAGTCCTTTTGCAAATTTTCAAGAAGCGTAGACTAACTTTAAAACATGCAAATTAAATGCATGATTAAAATTATAGGAGTTAGTGTCGTGTTTTGTATTCAATGTGAGCAAACAATTAGAACACCTGCGGGTAATGGCTGTAGCTACACGCAAGGTATGTGCGGTAAGTCTTCAGATACTTCAGACTTACAAGATCTTCTTATTTATATCTTACAAGGCGTGTCGTCATACGCAGCCCTTGCTCGTGAAGTAGGTATTGTTGATCATGAGATTGATACCTTCGTGCCTAAAGCATTCTTTGCGACACTAACCAATGTGAATTTTGATGATGAGCGTATTATCGCTTACACCACTCAAGCTGAAACCTTCCGTAATCGCTTAAAAGCGGCTTATGAAGCTAAGTGCAGCGAGCTCAATATCCAAGCTAAACCAATGAATGCGCCAATGCAGTTGGTACTTGGTGCTAGCAAGCCTGAAATGCTATCTCAAGCGCTACAAGCTGTGCCTAATCGCGGTAAAGACGAAGTTCATGAAGATATCATGGGTTTACGTTTACTTTGCTTATACGGTCTTAAAGGCGCTGCAGCCTATATGGAGCATGCTCGTGTTTTAGAACAAACTAGCGATGAAGTGGCTGGTGAGTTCCACCAGATCATGGCGTTTCTTGGTGAAGACTCTGTTGATGCTGATAAGCTATTTAATACTGCAATGCAGATTGGTCAGCTTAACTACCGCGTAATGGCAATGCTAGATGAAGGTGAAACTCACGCCTTTGGTCATCCAGAGCCAACTCAAGTGAATACTAAGTCTGTTAAAGGTAAGGCGATTTTAGTGTCGGGCCACGACATGAAAGATCTCGAGCTTATTCTTGAGCAAACCCAAGGTAAGGGCATCAACGTCTTCACTCACGGTGAGATGCTGCCTGCACTGGCTTACCCTGAACTTAAAAAGTACCCACACTTAGTGGGTAACTACGGCAGTGCATGGCAGAATCAGCAAAAAGAATTTGCGACATTCCCTGGCGCAGTTGTTATGACGTCTAACTGTATCATCGACCCAAATGTGGGTGATTATTCTGACCGTATCTTCACTCGTAGTATCGTGGGTTGGCCTGGTGTGACTCACATCATTGGTGACGATTTCAGCGAAGTAATTGCTAAAGCTGAGTCTTTAGAAGGCTTCATCTATGATGAGATCCCCCATCTAATCACCATAGGTTTTGCTCGTAACGCGCTAATGGCAGCGGCTCCTACCGTAATTGAAAATGTGAAGAGTGGTACAATCAAGCATTTCTTCTTGGTAGGCGGTTGTGACGGTGATAAGCAAGAGCGTGGTTATTTCACTGATATCGCGACTCAAGCACCGGCTGACTCAGTTATTCTAACCCTAGGTTGTGGTAAGTATAAGTTCAACAAGCTTGAGTTTGGTGACATTAATGGTATTCCACGTCTATTGGATATTGGTCAGTGCAACGATGCTTACTCGGCTATTCAGCTTGCGATTGCGCTTTCTGAAGCATTCGAGTGTGACATCAATGAACTGCCGCTTACTTTAGTCCTTTCTTGGTTTGAGCAAAAAGCGATTGTTGTACTGCTAACGCTATTGTCTCTGGGTGTGAAAAACATCATGACAGGTCCAACAGCGCCAGCATTCTTAACGCCGAATCTAGCTAAAGTGCTAGAAGAGAAGTTTGGTCTGCGTAACACCACCACAGTTGAAGCTGATTTAAACCGTGTGCTTAACGTCGCGTAGCGTTAACTAATTGGGTGAAAATTAAGTCAAGAATGGTCACCAGAGTGTGACCATTTTTTTAGTTTTAAAGTTTATTCGCTTTAATGTGTGATAGGTAGGTGTCGTATGAATGTAGCAATTAATAGTCAAGTTTCTAAGCCAGATCCATTTTCTGCCCAGCAGTGGCAATCGGGTGAGCATCAGCTAGTTTGTGTTGAAAAGTGGAATGAAACTCATGACGTGATGAGCTTTCGCTTTCAAGGAACACAGCCGGTTAAGTTTCATTTTAAACCGGGGCAGTTCTTGACACTGCTGCTTGAAATTAACGGCGAGAAAATTGGCCGCAGTTATACCATTAGCTCATCACCTTCACGCCCTTATTCGATTGTATTAACTGTAAAGCGAATTGCTGGCGGCAAGGTGTCTAACTACCTGGCTGATCACCTTGAAGTCGGGCATGTTGTGCGCGCTTTAGGCCCAGATGGCGCATTTAACTTGGTGGATATTACTGCGCAGAAATATTTATTTTTGAGCGCGGGCTGCGGCATTACGCCTATGTATTCGATGTCGCGTTGGTTAACTGATACCGAAATGGGGCCAGATATCAGCTTTTTACACAATGCAAAGTCCAATAAAGATTTGATTTTTGAATCCGCTATAGCGCAGATGACTGAGCGTAGTGGTGATTTTAAGCTTAACTATATTTTAGAGGAGCTTGGCATATTCGCTAATGTTGGCATTAGCGCTAAGTTTACCGACAAACAAGCAGGGCGTTTAAATGCTGAAAACCTTGCGCGTTTAGTGCCAGATTTTAAAACCCGTACTGTATTTGTCTGCGGTCCAGAGCCTTATATGAACGCTGTTAAGGCATTACTTGAGTCATTAGACTTTGATATGAGCAAGTTTCACCAAGAGAGCTTTGGTAGCTTTAAAGGCGATAGTGCAGAACTCAATGCAGCTCAAGTGCAGACTCAAAATAATAGTGCAGAAACGAATGGCTTTATGCTGAGTGTTGCTGACAGAAATCGCCCCTTATCTGCTGAGCAAACACTGCTGGACGGCATTGAAGCTGAAGGCTTGCCGATTATTGCCGCTTGTCGCTCTGGGGTGTGCGGCGCGTGTAAGTGCAAAGTAGTGGAGGGAGAAGTCGAGTCATCAAGCCAAATGGCGTTGACAGCGGATGAAATAGCGCAAGGATACGTACTTGCTTGCTCAACTAAATTAAAGTCAGATGTAACCTTAGAACTTTGAGAGCTAAAAGTCGTTTGTTGAGCTTTATAACCGACGTAAATCTGAAATAAATCAGCGGTGAAAGTTGCGTAACTCAGTTTGAGAAAGTAAGGTTAATGACAGGCCTTGATGGAATAGCGCCTGTCTCTTATCGTCTTAGATAATATATCTCTATGGAGTGGCGTATGGCATCAACCTTACATTCTCAACCGCTAGCACTAGAAGACAAGAGTCTTGCGCACCTCTTATATGGCTTAATGGCCTGTTTTCCGCTTTTTCTTGTTCCAGCAGCACTTAGCCTGCTTATCAACTTTTATCAGCCACAACATCACCCCGATAGTGCTCTTGCCGTGCATTTACGCTGGCAGCGCTGGTCCCTTGTTGGCATGTTCACTATTATGCTTATAGGTTATCTTGTTAGCAGCCAATGGCTCAGTACTACGCTTTATGTTGCTGCTGCAGTATGGTTTATTGGGCGTGTATTTAAAGGTTGGCTTAGTCTTATTGAAGGTCGAAACATCTAACTCCCCTTACTATTACATCTGACTGAGAATCGCCTGTGACGAGTTACGAAATCCTCTGCCTGCTATCTGCGCTTTCTTTAGTGATCTCATTGATCTCCTCTCGCTTACACCGTTGGCAGCAAACCATCACCATTACGGCATTAGCTTTAGGCTTGAGCTTAGTGATTTTAATTGCCGGTAAAATCTTTGGTGTGGAGCTCTATTCGACTTTGGTGACCGATCTCGAGCAGCTTGATTTTAAAGCCTTACTGCTTAATGGCATGTTAGGTTTCTTATTATTTGCTGGCGCGCTGCAGATAAAATTGAATGTACTCAAACAACAGCGTTGGGAGATCTTTGTGTTGGCTTTTGTAGGCACCTTGATCTCGACATTGATTATCGGTGGTTTGTTATATCTGTTGTCAGGTTTATTAGAGCTGCAGCTTAAATTTAGCTATTGCCTGCTGTTTGGCGCGTTGATTTCACCAACCGATCCAATTGCAGTGCTCGCGATTATTAAACAGCTTGGCGCACCGGAAGATATTGCTATTCAGGTGGAAGGCGAGTCTTTATTTAATGATGGTATTGGTTTGGTTATTTTTGTTGCCATTTCACAAGTGGCATTTTCGACAGAGCCGCTAACTGTGGCTGGGGTCAGTGGTTTATTTATTCGTGAAGCACTTGGTGGGCTGCTTTATGGCGGCATTTTAGCTGCAATTCTGCATGGTATGCTGCATTTTTCTGAAGAGCGAACTCAGTACTTATTGATGACACTACTTGTGCCTAGTGCAGGCTACGTTGGCGCAGATATGCTTGGTGTGTCAGGGCCTTTGGCTATGGTGGCATCGGGGATAATTATTGGCAATGTCAGTGTGCCTAGATTACTCAAAGAGAGTGAGTGGGAGCATCTTGATAGTTTTTGGCTGTTAATTGAGTCGTTCTTTAATTCATTATTGTTTTTGCTACTTGGCTTGTTGCTGCTGCTGATCCATTTTGATGCAGAATTATGGTGGTTTATGGTACTGGCTGTGCCGATAGTCCTTATTGGGCGCACGATCAGTATCTACCTGCCCTATATTGGGTTTCGGCGTTTTAGGCGCTATAACTCATACGCAGAGAAGATTTTAGTATGGGGTGGGCTGCGCGGCGGTTTAGCACTGGCTATGGCAATGAGTTTGCCTACTGGGGTGGTGATTATTAGCGGCAGTAATATTGATTTACGTGAGTTACTGATGGTGATGACATACGCGGTGGTGGTGTTCTCGATTCTGGTTCAAGGCACTACGATTCCGAGTTTAATAGATAAAAGTAACGCTGAGCACGAAGCCCAGCGTAACGCCTAATTCAGCGTAAACCTTAAGTTCGAGTTGAGTTAGTGGTACAAGTTACCTAATACTGCTTTAATTAGCATCGAAGAGTCACCTTGAGTTGCAGGCTCAATGGCACTTAAGTTCATCATTACGCCATCACCTTTAAGCTGTTTAATCGCTTTAGCAAACGTTGGCAGTTGTTCTGCATCAATGGCATAACTCGGATTAACGATAACCGGTAAGTGGCTCAGTGCTTTAATCTCTACCAGTGCCGCTAAGTCTAATGACGGTCTACCAGAATTATTTAAGGTTGTTACCCCTGACTCACACAAAATGAGTTGCTGGTTGCCTTGGCTGAGGATCTCTTCTGCCGCATTTAATAAGTCATCCACACTGGCCATGGCATTGCGCTCTAAAATTACGGGCACAAGCAGGCTACCAAGTTGATTGAGTATCGCTTGGTTATACATCAAATTGCCAGCGAGCATCACCACATCTGCAAACTGTATAGCCATGCTTAAGTCGGTTTCGTGTTCAATAGCGAGAATGCAGATCAGGTTAAATTGGCTTAGGGCATGCTTAAACTTCTCGATTGAACTAATCAGATCACTTTGTTGGCTAAGCCCTTGGATCACAACCGCTTGGAACCCTGACTCTTTTAACTCTTTTGCCATCTGTTCAAATTGTTGCAAGTCAATGGGCAGCTGCACTTGAGCAACTGCGCCTAAGCTGCCATTCCCTAGCGTTAATTGGCCACAAATGACTTGGGTTAATTCATTCTTGTACTGTTTGCTAAAGCGCTGCTGCTTTTGGTCAATAGCAACAGGAGCGGTAGTTGATTTAGACGTATTTGGCTCAATCATTAATTGGCTATTGCTAAGCTGAGTCGGTTTTACCGTTTCACAGGGGTAGCATCCCAGTACTTTGATAAAGCGAGTCGTGCGCTCAAGCTCTTTTAATGCCGCCTGCATTGGCTCGCTGGAAAGGTTTGCGTCGATATCAAGGTAGAACATTTCTTCCCAAGGCGTGCCTGGAATTGGGCGTGACTCAAGTTTGCTCATGTTTAGGTTGCGAGCTTTAAGGACTAATAAGGCTTCAACCAATGCGCCAGGCTTTTGGCCTGTAGCCATAATCAGGGTGCACTTTGCCGGTAATTGTGACGGTACTTCAACTGCTTTTCTCGCTACCACAATAAAACGGCTCTGATTGACTTTTTGGTTGGCAAGACCCGTTTCAACCGCTTCCAATTGATACAATGCACCGCCTTCTGCACTGCCGATTGCAGCGACACTATTATCATTGGCATTGCAGACCATTTCCATTGCCTCAGCGCTGCTTGAGCAATACTCCAATTTAAATTCGCTGTGTTGGCTCAGGTAGCGACTGCATTGACTTATTGGTTGCGGGTGGGCGTAAACGGTTTTGATATCGTTAATGGAGCTGCCACTATTTGCTAATAAGCAATGGCCTACTTCAATAGTTGTTTCACCGACAATAGCAAGACTGGTGTGCTGCAGAACATCGTAAACTTCATTGATTGAGCCTGATGAGGTATTTTCAATTGGTAAGAATCCATAATCCGCATGTCCAGACTCTACAGCTTCCACAATTTCATCAAAACTTTGGCAGCCTAAGTCTTGCATTTCCACTTGGCGTCTATCGCAGTAGCGGCTTGCTGCTAGATATGAATAAGAACCACGGGCTCCGAGATAAGCAATGCAATATTGTTGCTGTTGGGTTTCAGGGTTGGCACGACCATGCAAATAGGCTTGCTGATTGAGCACAGAGTCTTCAATAATGCTTTGATACAGTGAAATCACGTAGTGGGCATCTAGCCCTTGTTCCCGCCCTTGCTTGACGAGTCTTGAAAGCAGTTCTTTTTCACGGATAGTATCGCGGATAGGTCTAACATCGACCTCTTTGCTGCGTGCTACATCTAGGCTAAGTTCTCTTCGTCTTGCGAGTAGCGCTAATAAGTCATTGTCGAGACTAGTGATCTGTTCACGAGTGTGATCTAAAGGTTGTGGTTTGTTCATCTTGGCCTCTGTATCTTTTAATGCGCACTGAGTTTTTGAAGTTAAAAATTAGAACTTGCCTTTGCTGACATAAAAAAGCCTCCCATGTGGGAGGCTTTGGAATTTTCACTTTCGTTTTTACACCGAAATTCCGCCTCCAGAAGTAGGGGGTATAAAAAAGAAAGTAAAAAATGCAGTGTGGATTTTGTTCATGCAATTAAAACTAAAGGTGGGGCGCTTGAGTGTCAATCAAAACTTGTTGTTATTGAGTTTTTTGCATTAAAAAGCGCACCCGAGGGTGCGCTTTGCGTGTAAATTTAACAATGATATCAAGCTGCGTATTCCTCCTCTAAGTTGTCATCAAAGTCGTCATCAATGGCATCATCTTCTACTTTAAGCGCTGCGTGACGTTGACTTTCTGGTTTATGAGTCAGGCGATTTAGCTGTTTCTCCAGCTTTTGTCCCATTGCATTAATTGCTGCGTAAAGGTCGTCGTGTTTCGCCTGGGCAAATAACTTGGCACTTGGGATGCCGACAGAAGCTTCAATTTTAAACCCTTGCTTCTCCTGTTCAATAATAACGTGCGGATTAATTAGCTGCACATCGTGTCTTGCTAACTTACCTAGTCTGGTTTCAATACGTTCGCGGATAGATTCAGTAACTTCAAAGTGCTTGCTAGTAATCTTTATCATATTTCGAACCTTTTGTTGTTTCCTTGAATTCAGACTACCAATCTCAGAATCAAAAGTCGTGATCTAAATCACGTTTCGTTGGCTCTTTTAAACTGTTCGCTTTTTATTTGATCACTTAGACAAATATAGACAATAACTGGGCAAATTTCCTTGTAAACCCTGAAAAATTGGCTCATATTGGATTAGATAAGTTGACTCTACTTTAGCCTTTTTCGCAAAAATCCCAGTGTAAATAACTCGATAGCCCTCAGGTAATTCCCGCTCTATAATGTCGCCACCAGATGAATTATTTTTCAAGAGTGCCGTAACATGGAACAAAATCTAGTCAAAGTTAAAGTGTGGGATATTCCAACTCGCGTTTTCCATTGGGGTATGTTGTGCTTGCTCGCAGGATTATGGTGGACCGCCGATGCGGGTGAAATGGAATGGCATCAGATTTTAGCCTACGGTTTGATGGTACTGATTGGTGTCAGACTGATTTGGGGATTTATTGGCAGTGATACTGCAAAGTTTAGCCACTTTGTTCGTTCGCCAAAAACGGTTTTGAACTACCTTGGCAAAACAAAGCGCGAAGGGATTTCAACATCGCTTGGTCATAACCCTGTTGGTGGCTATATGGTTGTGACTTTAATTACCCTTGTGTGTGTGCAACTAGGCACGGGATTATTCGCCACTGATGAGATTTTTACTGAAGGCCCACTTTATGGATTAGTCAGCTCTGATACCGCAAGTTGGCTTACATGGTTACATAAAAAGAATTTTGATTTGATTTTAATCTTAGCGGCAGTGCACGTATTAGCGGTTGGGGTGCATATGATTAAAGGCGATAAAATTCTTGGGGCTATGTTTAGCGGTTATAAGAAATTACCTGAGTCAAAGGCTGCGGCTGTAAACACTGATGAACTTGCCTTTGCCTCTGTAATTAAAGCGGTTGTTATTGCGGCTGTGATTGGTGCTCTTGTTGTGAATTACTTAATGTTACCTGTGATTGATATGCTTTAAGTAAGGTATAGCATTTATAATTTAAAAAGCCTGTTTAATTAAACAGGCTTTTTTTGTGGCAGAAAGACTAATTAGTCTTTCTTATATACGTCGTGACAGCCTTTACAGCTTTTACCTGTATTGCCAAAAGCTTTTTTTAGTTCTCTTTTATCGCCTTTAGCTGCAACTTGCGCAAGAACCGCCGCATTTTCTTGGAAGGTTTTCATCTTCGCGTCAAAATCAGCTTTGTCTGTCCAAATTTTAGCAAGTGCTTCCGTATCGCCTTTATCAGAACCTGCGATGAAGCCTTCTAGTGGCAGCTTAGATAGCGCTGCTACATTGTCAGCACGCATAGCAAATACTTCAGCGTTAAATTCTTTCTTACCTTTTAACATGGCGCCCATGTCACCAAAGTTATAGGCAATCATGCTAAAAGCAGATTGACGGTAATGCACTGCATCTTCTGCTTCTTTAAAGTTATTTGCGTAAACACTGGTTGCGAACGTTGCTGTTGCTGCTAGTGCGATAAGGCTCATCTTTGCAATTTTATTCATGGTTATTTCTCACGTTTTTATTGTGTTATGTGATCCGTTCTGCCGCCATTGTATATAGTTTTATCCTATGTGCACCAATCGTTTTTCATAATAGTTACTCTTAGTTACAAATGAGTGATATTTAGCAAATCCTAACCATTTAGCAAAAGTGTATTGGTTCGCTATTTTTGCTACAATCGCTGTGTAATGACGCACTAGTACGTGATTAACTTGAGGTGAGGATAATTTATGCGCGCAGAGTGGGATTCAGTATTAGAGAAGGTGTTAATGCAACCTGATCAGCAAAGCTTAATCGTGTTATTTGAGCTATTACTGACGGAAGAAGAGCGCAGCGCCGTTGCAGGTAGGTTGAAAGTATTTCAAATGTTACTGCAAGGCGAGATGAGTCAGCGTCAAATTGCGCAGGAATTTGAGATTAGTATTGCAACCATTACTCGCTGTTCCAATTACCTTAAGCATATGCCAGTTGAGCAGCGGAACTCTATAAAGCACTTAATCATGTAGCTAGTGCTCAACTATCAATTTATTTGAATTAAACACGCAATTTTATGTGTTATGTAGCCTATCAAAGTAGCAATCTTAATCATATGCCCAAGAGGATGAGTGATTGTCTCTAAAACTTGGCTAGATAAGAGTGTTCTCTGATTAGATTAGCTTAATTTTATGTTGATGACTTTATGCTTCCGGTATTGGCGGCGCCTTACCACTAAATAAGCTGCATAGCTTAATAATACTAAAGTGATGACAGGTATATGTGTTGAGTCAACTTTTTGGATTAATAAGGCCGTCAACAAATACAAGCTTGGTAGATGTTCGTAAATAGAGTGAGGTAAGATCCCTTTTTTACGTCGTTTTGACGGGTCTGTACGGCGATTTTGGGAGCGAAGGGAGTAAATCCAACTACCAAATAGGAAAATGGCGATGCATGCGGCTTGGGCTAATACTGAGTCGAGTAGGGTGATCCCTAATCCACCGAGAATTACGTAACTAAGAGGCAGGGCCTCGTATATGGGTTTCGATAACATTCGCAGTTCCTTTGCAAAGTGAAGTTAAAAATCTTGAGCTATATTAGGCGTTGTATAACTTGATCAATGTTGCAGTCTAGAACATAAAAAAGCTCGTTTCATTATCATTAATGAAACGAGCTTAAATTCAATCTAAAGAACGAGTGCTAATGGCTACTAGCTACTCGTTAGTGTCTGCAACCACAGCCGCCGTTGCCGTCACAACCTTCTTTTGCTTCTTTAGTTTCATCTTCGCTACAGCATCCGCCTTCGTGCTTATGCTCGCCACCACAGCAACCACCTTCACTGCCGTGATCGTGACCGCCACATCCGCCGCCATGAGCGTGGATATGACCGTGTGCGATCTCTTCTTCAGTTGCTGCACGTACTTCAAGTACTTCAACGTTAAATACTAAAGATTGACCTGCTAATGGGTGATTACCGTCAACAACGACAACATCATCTTTAACTTCAGTAACTTGAACTGGACGTTGGCCCATTTCAGTTTCAGCAATAAAACGCATACCAGGAACGATGTCTTCAATGTCGCCAAATGCAGATAGTGGTACTTCTTGACGAAGACCATCATGGTAGGCACCGTAGCCTTGCTCTGCATCTACAGTGACATCAAGGGTGTCACCTTGCACTTTACCTTCAAGAGCCGCTTCTAAGCCTGGGAGCATGTTTTCTGCGCCATGCAGATAGATCATTGGCTCGCCTTCAAAAGAACTTTCTACAAGCTGGCCTTTTGCATCTGATAATCGGTAATGGATGCTAACAGCACATTTTTCGGTGATTTTCATATTCGCTCCAATCGGAAATTTGCGCGCATTCTAGCCTGCTTTAACGCTATAAGCGATAGAGTCAATGCACTTATGCTACCTAAACCACATCTTTTATCTGTCGAAAGCACAAAACCATTGCCTAAGTTTTATCCGTTATAGAACTTATCTGTATACTTTGTGCGATTTTATTTGGATAACCTTCCATAACAGCTTGTTAATTAGCTTAATGTCAAATTGTTGAGAATATGCTGTTGGGAGGTTTTATCTCTCAATATTATGTTTTCCCTATTTATGTTCTATATCTAACATTTGTAACTTATATAAGTTACTGTTTAATATGAGTATTAAATCGCGTTGTATTTTAGTTTACGTAAACGTAAATCAACAATCCTTGATGTAATGAGTCAGCAAATGCTTATAAATGAGAGTTTATGACACTTTTGCTACCTTTTAATCTAAAAGGCTCAATAATAACAATTTAGTTAAATTTAGGGGTTGACAGCGTCCCCGTAAAAAGCAATTCTGTTAGTACACAAATTAATCCAATTGGATATTACCTAATTTTATGTTTAGCCACGTTTTAATGACCACAACCATTATTACAACCACCACGATTACCAACGTGGGGGCGGGCTAAGCACAACCTGATATAAGCTAAATATCAAGCCCGCTCCCCCAAAAGGAGCGGGCTTTTTTGTTTCTTGGGCGGGCGTGGTAAAAGGAGTTTACAATGAAAGTTATGAAGTTTGGCGGTACATCGCTTGCAAATTGGCAGCGATTTAAAGACGCGGCAGAGATCGTTAACCAATCAGCTCAAGTAGAAGCTACTGCTGTTGTATTGTCAGCGCCCGCTACTGTGACTAATGGTCTAATTGAAATGGTTGAAGTGGCGGTAAGCGGCGGCGAACACGCTAAAGTTCTGGCTCAAGTTGAGCAGGTTTTCAATGACCTGTATAGCGCAGCTGCAGTGAATTTGAACGCGGAGCAGAACCATTTACTGAATCAGAAATTACAGCAGCAACTGCAATTTTGGGATAGCAAGCTTAAAGGGGTAAGTTTATTAGGTGAATGCCCCGCGAGTGTTGAAGCACAAGTGTTGGTGGGTGGTGAGAAGTTATCAGCAGCCTTAATGATTGAGGTTATGAAATCATTTAATCATAGTGCTGACCTTTTGCTGCCTGAGTCATTGCTGGTGGGATACGGTCCTCAGTTAGAGTCAGCAGTTGATATTGAGGCGAGTAAGTTACGTTTCAAAGCAATTAACTTGGACTCTGCCCAAGTATGGGTGATGCCAGGTTTTACTGCTGGCGATAGCCAAGGAAACATCGTCACTCTTGGGCGTAATGGCTCTGACTATTCAGCTGCGGTATTGTCTGCTTGTTTAGGTGCTAGCTGCTGCGAGATCTGGACCGATGTTGACGGTGTTTACAATACCGACCCACGTGTTGTGGCGGATGCGAAATTGTTGTCGCAGCTTAGCTATCAAGAAGCGATGGAAGTCTCTTACTTTGGCGCTAAAGTACTGCATCCTAAAACCGTTGCCCCAATCGCGCAATATCATATTCCTTGTTATATCCGTAATACCTTTAACCCTGCAGCTGTAGGTACATTAGTATCTGATCAGCCTGATGAAACAGGGCTAAATGTAAAGGCGATTTCTAATCTTGATGATCAAACGATGTTTGATGTATCAGGTCCAGGCATGAAAGGCATGGTCGGCATGGCAAGTCGCACACTTGGCGCGATTTCTCGATCGGGTGTATCAGTGTCTTTAATCACTCAAAGCTCCTCTGAATATAGCATTAGCTTTTGTGTTGCCACAGAAGATGCGAGTAAAGCCAAATCTGCATTAGAACTCGAATTCGAACTTGAACTTAAAAGCGATATTCTTGAGCCGATTGAGATGCGCCATCACTTAGCGATTGTGTCGCTAATTGGTGATGGGATGCGCACTCATAAAGGCGTAGCGGCTAAGTTCTTCCAAGCGTTAGCACAGGCGACTGTCAATATTGTTGCCATTGCTCAAGGCTCATCAGAGCGTTCAATTTCAGCAGTGGTAGAGCAACGTAAGACTAAGCATGCAATTTCGGCTTGTCATCAATCTTTCTTCGACGTACAGCACTATTTAGATGTGTTCTTGGTCGGTTGTGGCAATGTGGGCGCAGGTTTACTTGAGCAGATAAAGCAGCAACGTAACATGTTAAAAGAACAACACATAGCCATGCGTGTCTGTGGCATCGTTAACTCTAAGAAGATGTTGTTAGATCCTCAAGGCGTTGACTTAGGCAATTGGCAGGGTTTATTAGCCGATTGTGAGCAAGAGGCGGATCTTGATGCAATGCTAATGTGGGCGAAAGAGCAGCAGTTACTCAACCCTGTGCTGGTGGATTGTACTTCTAGTGAGTTGGTATCGAATAAATACCTTGATGTAATGAATGCTGGTTTGCATGTGGTGACGCCAAATAAGAAAGCCAACACACGAGATATGGGTTATTACCAAGACCTGCGTAAAACAGCGCTTAAGCAGCGACGTCAGTTCCTGTATGAAACTACAGTGGGCGCAGGTTTACCGGTTATCGATAACTTGAAGAAACTGCTGTTTGCTGGTGACAAGTTACTGCGATTTAACGGTATTTTATCAGGCAGTTTATCTTACATTTTCGGCATGCTGGATGAGGGTATGACTTTGTCTCAGGCCACTTCAATAGCCCGAGATAAGTGCTTTACTGAGCCCGATCCACGTGATGATTTAAGTGGTATGGACGTTGCGCGTAAAGTGTTAATTCTTGCTCGTGAGGTGGGAATGGATCTTGAGCTTAGTGACATTCATGTTGAGTCAGTATTACCTGAGTCATTTGACGCCTCCGGTGATGTTGAAGCGTTTATGGCTAAGTTGCCACAAGTCGATGCACAAATTGCTCAGCGTATTGAAGCCGCAAAAGCGATGGGTAAAGTTCTGCGCTATGTTGGCCAAATTGATGACGAAGGCTGCAAAGTGAAAATAGCGGAAGTCGATGCAACTGACCCATTATACAGCGTTAAAGGCGGTGAAAACGCATTGGCTTTCTATAGCCGTTACTATCAGCCTATTCCATTTGTATTACGTGGTTATGGTGCAGGTACCGATGTGACAGCTGCGGGGGCGTTTGCTGATATTTTACGTACTTTAAATTGGACTCGTGAGGTTGGCGTATGAGCGTAACAATTTATGCACCGGCATCTATGGGAAATGTTGGGGTTGGCTTTGATTTACTCGGTGCAGCCCTAGCGCCAATTGATGGCAGCTTACTGGGCGATAAAGTGACAGTTGCAGCGGCTGATAGCGGCATTTCGCTCGCTTTGGCGGGTTATTGGGCAAATAAGTTGCCACAAAACCCGCAAGAAAACATCGTCTATCAATGTGCTGAGTTCTTTTTAGCACATTTGAATAAAGATGCGGGCTTACAGTTAACGCTTGAAAAAAACTTGCCTGTGGGAAGTGGACTAGGCTCAAGTGCAAGCTCGGTCGTCGCAGCACTGATGGCGTTAAATGAGTATTTTGATAAGCCTTTTAACCAGCAAGAATTGCTGCGTTTAATGGGCGAGTTCGAAGGCAAGATCAGCGGCTCTATCCATTATGACAATGTGGCCCCTTGTTACTTAGGCGGTATGCAATTAATGCTAGATACGCCCAAATCAGTATGTGAAGCGATTCCTGATTTTAAACAGTGGTACTGGGTGGTTGCTTATCCGGGGATTTCATTATCAACGGCTAAAATGCGTGGATTAATGCCAGAGCAGTTTAATAAGCAAACCACGATTGATTTTGGCCGTTACTTAAGTGCATTTGTGCATGCTTCTTATAAGCAAGATGCAGAACTGGCTATTACTGTATTGAAAGATGTACTTGCTGAGCCCTATCGCGCTGGTGAAATTCCTAAATACTCACAAGCTAAAGCGGCTCTTGCTGAACTTGGGATGCTGACGACTGGAATTTCAGGCAGTGGGCCAACTTTATTCAGTATTACCGACGACTTAGAAGTCGCCAACCGCGCTCAGCAGTGGTTAAACGAGCATTATATTGAGGCTGATAAAGGCTTTTCACATATTTGTCGTATCGATGCTCAGGGCTCACGCGTTGTCGATTAACGGCGCTTAAAAAAGAATTAATAACAGAATTAAAGGAAGTCATCATGGAACTGTATAACCTAAAGCACCCGTCACAGGTGGTGAGTTTTACACAAGCCGTTAAGCTAGGTTTAGGTAAAGATCGTGGCCTGTTTTTTCCGAAACAGATCCCAGAGCTGCAAGACATAGATAGCCTATTAGCGCTGCCATTTGTTGAAAGAAGCAAAAAGGTGATAGGCGCTTGGTTAGCATCAGAGTTAGGCCAAGATACCGTTGATCGGTTAGTTGAAAAGGCATTTAACTTCGATGTGCCATTGGTGAAAGCTGATGATAACTTATATAGCTTAGAGCTTATTCACGGACCAACATTAGCATTTAAAGACTTTGGCGCGCGTTTTATGGCGCAGTGTTTAAATGAATTAGCACAATCGGAAAAGATAAATATACTGACGGCGACATCAGGTGACACTGGTGCTGCGGTAGCTGATGCTTTTTATGGACTCGACAATATTAATGTCGTGGTGCTTTACCCTAAGGGGAAAATTAGCCTGCTGCAGGAAAAAATGTTTACTACTCTAGGAAACAATATCCATACGGTAGCAGTCGCGTCTGATTTCGATGCTTGCCAAACTCTGGTTAAGCAGTCTTTCGAAGATTTAGATATACGTGACGGTCTGCACCTCAACTCTGCTAATTCGATTAATATCAGCCGCTTACTGGCTCAGATTTGCTATTACTTTGAAGCGGTTGCGCAGTTTAAGCAGCATCATGACGCTGATCCGGTGATTGCAGTGCCAAGTGGTAATTTTGGCAACCTTACAGCAGGCCTCTTTGCTAAAGCGATGGGCTTGCCAGTTAAACGCTTTGTGGCTGCCACCAATAGCAATGATACTGTGCCACGCTACTTAGATAGTGGGGCTTGGCAACCAGCAGCGACAGTCGCTACCATGTCTAATGCAATGGATGTTGCAGAGCCGAGTAACTGGCCAAGAGTCGAGGCAATTGTAGCTGCAAAGGGCTGGTCACTTGACGATATTGTGGGTGTTGGGATTTCAGAGTCAGATACTGCTGATTCGGTAAAGGCGCTCAATAACGCAGGTTATTTATCTGAGCCCCATGCGGCAATTGCGGCATTTGCGCTTAAGCAAACCTTAGCCGCCGATGAGCAAGGGATATTTTTAGCCACAGCGCATCCTGCCAAGTTTAATGAAGTGGTGGAAGATATCTTACAAATTGATCTCGAATTACCAGAGGCGCTTGCTAGAGTGGTTCCTAAAGCTATTTTATCTGCTGAACTTGAAGCTGATTTTGGTCAGTTAAAGCAGCACTTATTCAAGGTTTTAGCTGTTTAAAAGTCTGATGTTACGTAAAAAGGGAAGCTGTTAATGCTTCCTTTTTTTTGTTGGTAAAATGTGTTTAATCATTTAAATATACACTTGTCTGTTATGCTGGGTTTTAGCTTTGAATTATCAACTCATAGTTATTAACATTCGTAGCGCCTTGTAGCATCCAAACCTGACGTAGTGTGATCTATCTCTCAAATGTTGCTGGCTAACTTCTATATTGTGCGCCGCAGTTTTATAGAGGAGTCTGCATTGTGTTTCGTTTTGTTCTAGCTGTTTTATGTGCGGGTCTGTTAAGCGGCTGTGCAACTGAAGATTTTGAATTGTATCATCGGATTAATGAAGCCTATGATTTTGAAGTCACCCATTGCGATAGTTTCGCCATGGTGACAGGTTTTGGTCGTGGTGATAATGCTTTAGCAGAGGCTAAGCTAAGCGCTATTAAGCAAGGCGAAGAGCTTAAGGGCACCCATATCGTTTGGTTACAATCAGACTTAGGCGAACCGACTAAAGTGGTTGCCGTCATCTATAAATGCTTAATGTAACCTTTAATGAGCACCTTTATTAAGTGCTCATTGAAGGCTTATGCAGAGATTAAGAGGTTAGGGCACGTATAAGGATTTGTTAGCGTTATTGCTTTGCAAGAAAGCGTAACCAGTTTATCTCTTGTTGCCAAATCTCCGGTTGCACCGTTTCTAAAATCAGTGGGATCCCTTGCATAACCTCTAATTTCATAAGACTTGCGAACGCCTCTTGACCTATTTCCCCTAGGCCTAAAGATTGATGGCGGTCGACACGGCTATTCAGCGGTGTTTTGCTGTCATTTAAATGCATCGCTTTTAAGTATTGATTACCAACGACTTTATCTAATAAATCAAAAGTTTGCTCACAGGTTTCTTTTGTACGGATATCGTAACCTGCAGCAAACAGGTGACAGGTATCAATACATACTCCAACTCTAGATTTATCTTCAACGCCTTCAATTATCTGTGCTAGCTGTTCGAACGAGTGCCCTAGGTTTGAACCTTGCCCGGCAGTATTCTCAATCACAGCCGTGACACCTGAGCTGCAATCTAACGCTAAGTTTATTGACTCGCTAATGTTAGCTAAGCAGTCATCAATAGAGATTTTTCTTAAGTGGCTGCCAGGATGGAAGTTAAGCAGGGTTAAACCTATCTGCTCGCAGCGCTTTATTTCATCAAAAAACGCTAACCGAGATTTAGCCAGTAGTTCTGCATCTGGATGACCTAGGTTTATTAGGTAGCTGTCATGGGGCAGTATGGCTTCCATTAAGATATTGGCATCATCACAGTGACGTTGAAATAGATCTATTTGCTCGGTTTCAAGCTCTTTAGCTTGCCAACGACGTTGGTTTTTGGTGAATAGAGCAAATGCATTGGCGCCTATTGCGGCGGCATTGAGTGGGGCATTCGCTATACCTCCAGAGGCACTTACATGGGCACCGATAAAATGAGTTTGCTGCATTTGATCCATTTTCGTTAACGTATGTTGATGGCTGCCATTATGCCATGGGATAGCGTCTGCATAGACGACTTTGTCGTTGGTTGATGTTTTTTATAAATACTTTTTGTACGCAAGTGATTGTTCACTAATTCAAAACAGCTTGATCTACATCATTCAGTTAGCTTTTCACTGCTTGCTATATTGGGTGTTATTTATACGCTTTACTAATATTGAAGGTAGTAGGTGAGAATGAAAGTGGAGACAATTATGCTTGCGAGGCTCATGCACGATCATAAACACATTACGATTTTGCTTAAGGTATTAACCGATAAACATACAAAATTAGCCGCTGGGGAGGCAATTAACTACAATGTTGTGCGCGATATTGTTGAGTATATGCAAAGTTACGCTGAACATAGCCATCACCCTTTAGAAGAAGTAATTGATGAGTTTTATAGGGACAAAGTCGGCTCAGAACAGATTAATCAGCAGTTGACTGATGAACATGAGCGGCTGGGCAAAGCTTCTTCATCATTAATGGCAACCTTAAACTTGATCCTCAGCGATATAGTAGTATCGAAAGAGCAGTTGATTAACGATTTAATTAGCTACGTTAATTTGCAAGAGACACATATGCAGTTTGAAGAAACGGTGGTATTTCCTAAGTGGCGGGAGGTGATTGCTGACAATGAGTGGCAAAATGTTCGCAAGATGTGTCAAGCACGTTTAGTTGACGACCCATTATTTAATGAAAGCGACTCAGCGTTGTTTGAAGAACTGAGGGAATATTTAGATTGCGCTGATTAGTGCAAGCCTAAGATCAAAAAAGAGCGCTACTAGCGCTCTTTTTAATGGTATTAACTTATTACATTAGGAGGCTGTCTAACTCGCCATCAAAACCATTATCCATTTCTTGAAGTTCTTTGAGTAAACGATGCTTCTCTTTTAGTACTTCAATTTCTCGCCATTTACGCTTTTTATTGGAGCTTCTCGAGCGGCTTGGCTTTTCAACAATACTATCTAGCGCACTACCATAATCAAGACGATTCATGGCAACCTCCTTTTTGTTTATTTTGTTTATTTTGTTTATTTTGTTTTCAAATAAATAGCATGATTTTTGTTCATAGTGCAACTTAAATGTTTCAAAAATGTTAAATCGGGATGAAGTTTTAATGTTTTACTTTTGCTTTAAGGGAGCTAGAAATGAGATTTTAAAGGGGGTATTTAGAATGCTTTGCTTTAAAAAACAAAAAAGCCAGTCGAAACTGGCTTTTTACATTTTGGCGCTGTTGCTAGATATTACCCTGTCTAAACAGGTTAATTAAATTATTGCTTGATGCATCTAGCTCGCTAGCATCTTTATCTGCTGTTAGGCGATCAAGTACGTCATTACCTAATTGCTTACCGAGTTCAACGCCCCATTGATCAAACGAATTGATTTGCCAGATGGCACCTTGAACAAAAGTTCTATGCTCATAAAGAGCAATCAGTGAACCTAAAGTTGATGGGGTAAGTTTATCCATCAAAATAGTATTGCTTGGTTTGTTGCCAGGCATGACTTTATGTTTGGCAATCAGTTGTTTTTGCTCATCATCAAGGCTGCTATTGCTTAACTCTGCAAGCGCTTCTTCATAAGTGCGCCCCTGCATTAACGCTTGGGTTTGACCAAAGCAGTTTGAAGCAAGTTGCACATGATGCTCACCTACAGGGTTATGGCTATTAAGCGGCATAATAAAATCAGCAGGCACAAGTGCGGTACCTTGATGCAATAGCTGGTGGTACGCGTGTTGACCATTAGTACCTTCTCCGCCCCAAATAATTGGGCCAGTGCTGTAGTCAACATCGGTGCCGTTTAAGGTGGCTGATTTACCATTACTTTCCATGTCTAATTGCTGGAAGTAAGCAGGTAAGCCTCTTAAATAATGATCATAAGTCAGTACAACATGTGACTGCGCATTGAAAAAGTTGCCATACCAAAGAGAGAACAAGCCCATAATTACCGGCATATTGTTTTCTAAAGGTGTATTGGCAAAATGCTCATCCATTTCATGAGCACCGGCTAGTAACTCACGAAAGTTATCCATGCCAATCAGTAGCGCAATAGGTAAACCTATTGCTGACCAAAGCGAGTAACGACCGCCAACCCAATCCCACATAGGGAATATATTGTTCGCATCAATACCAAACTCTGTTGCTTTAGCAACATTAGAGCTAACAGCGACAAAATGCTTAGCGACATCTGCTTGTGATGCGCCTTGGCTTAAAAACCACTCTTTGGCAGTCAGTGTGTTGGTTAACGTTTCTTGGGTGCCAAAAGATTTAGAAGACATAACAAACAAGGTTGTTTGCGGATCTAAGCCTTTTAGCTTCTCGGTAATAGAAGTTCCATCAACGTTAGCGACAAAATGACAGTTTAAGTGACCGCTCCAGTATGGACGTAGCGCTTGTGACACAATTTTCGGGCCCAGAAAAGATCCACCAATACCAATGCTGACAACGTCAGTAATGGTTTTACCTGTGTAGCCTTTCCAATCGCCAGTGGTTAATGAGTCAACGAACTCCCCCATTTTTGCCAGGGTTTGCTGCACTTCAGCAACAATATTGTTGCCGTCAACATTAATGACTTTGTCTGCAGGCGCCCGAAGAGCGGTATGCAATACGGCTCTTTGTTCGGTGTTGTTGATGATATCGCCTGCAAACATCGCCTTAATCTTGGTTTCAAGTTGCGTTTCTTTCGCAAGCGAGAATAAAAGAGATAGGGTCTCTTTTGAGGCGCGGTTTTTAGAGTAATCGAGCAACAATCCACAAGCCTGAATCGACATGTCATTAAAACGCTGAGGTTCAGTGCTAAATAGCTCGCGCATGTGAGGTAGCGTATTTCTGTGCTGCTCTAATGCTTGCCAAGTGGCTTTTTGAGTGAGTTCAGTCATTTTGAGTCCTATTCCGTTAAGACGAAAGCTTGTCTTTTAGCATCACTTCTAGTTTGCCTTGGTCGATGGCAAAATTACGGATGCCTTCAGCAAGTTTTTCAACTGCCATTGGGTCTTCGTTAAACTCCCAGCGGAACTGTGCTTCAGTCATTGCAGCTTCTGGTGCAACAACTTCGGTTGCAGGCAATAGCTTTTGTACAATAGGTGTCGTGCTATTTTGTAGCTCTTCTAGAAGTGCTGGACCAATTGTTAGACGGTCACAACCCGCTAATTCAATGATCTCGCCTGTGTTACGGAAGCTAGCACCCATCACCACGGTATTGAAACCATGGCGCTTGTAGTAGTTGTAAATACCGGTTACTGAAACCACACCAGGATCTTCGCTTGCTGAGTACTCTAAACCGGTATCTTTCTTATACCAATCTAGAATGCGTCCAACGAATGGTGAAATCAGGTAAACGCCAGCTTCAGCACATGCACGTGCTTGAGCAAAGCTAAATAACAAGGTTAGATTACAGTTGATACCCTCTTGTTCTAGCTGTTTGGCGGCGCAAATACCTTCCCAAGTTGATGCTAGTTTAATCAGGATACGAGACTTATCGATACCAGCGTCTTGGTATAGTTTGATTAGCTTATGGGCTTTAGCAATTGAGCCTGCTTGATCAAATGAAAGACGCGCATCAACTTCTGTTGAAATACGACCAGGAACAATTTTTAGGATCTCAAGGCCGATATTAACCGCAAGCTTATCACCAGCATCTTCGACTTGCTGAGTGATATCGTTGCTTTGCCCTTTGGCATAGTTGATAGCATCTTCGATGAGTGAGCTGTATTCAGGAATTTCAGACGCTTTTAAAATCAGAGACGGGTTCGTCGTGGCATCTTCTGGCTGGTAACGTTTTATGGCTTCAATATCACCGGTATCGGCAACAATGGTAGTGAATGGTTTGAGTTGTTCTAATGTGTTGGCCATTGGTATTACATCCTTACTCTATGAACAGCATCGAATTGGACAATTAATTTAGCAGCTATTAAAAGCCATTTTAATGAACATTCCAACTATATATGAAAAAAAATTACACAAAAGTTGCTAAAAATCATTTAAACGGGCGTTTTTGGTAATCTAACTACGAAATTTTGCTAAGAATTGGTGTTGGGTAAAAGTGTAGTCAAGAAGTATAGCGGTTTTATTAAAGCATCAAATTAAAAAGCTCACGACTTATGAAAGTTCGTGAGCTTTATTCGCAACTTAGATTATCTTACTTTAAGACCGCAGTCTTTTCTGTTCCAGTAACATGCGCTTCGATACGGCGGTTAACGCGATTTGCTTCTGCTGAGCTACCTTCAATCAATGGCTGAGTAATACCAAAGCCTTTAGAAGTCACTTTTGCGGGAGCAACGCCATACTGATTAATTAAAATATCAGCAACAGCTGCTGCGCGGCGCTCAGATAACTTCATATTGTAAGCTGGGCTACCAGTGTTAGAGGCGTGACCAGATATCAATACTTTTGCATCAGGGTGTTGATTGATAAAGTCTGCTAGCGTCTTAATGTCGCCAAGCGATGACTGTTCAACTTTTGCTGAATTATTTTTGAAGTTAGCCTCTAGGTCAAAGGTGTATTCAGTTTCTTCATAAATAGTACAGCCATAGTTATCGACTTGGTGGGTAGACGGTGTATCTGGACATTGGTCCATATCATCATTGACGCCATCGTTATCTGAATCCGCAACGACTAAAGGTGCAACTACTGGTTTAGCTTTACTGCCGAAACGGTAGCTAAGCTCTAAACCCCAATAGTTACTTTCCATCTCCAATGTTTTCCATTTATCTTCGTCAAGGTTTTCATAGCGGCGGTATTTAGCTTGCAGCTTTAGGTTGTCTGTGATGTTGTAACCAATACCTGCGCCAACATAGGGCGCAACGCCGTTATCACTGTAGTATTCTGTGCCCCATTGCTTGTTATTAGAGATAACATAGTTAAATGCACCAGCTTCTGCTGACAAGCTCCAGTCACCAGCAAACGGCCAAAATGCTACCAGACCAAGGTTCATCCCTTTAGCACCAACATCATTTAGCTTGTTTGAGTAATCGACCCATTGCGCTCGCCCTAGGTCACGGTAACCAAGTTCTACGCCAAAGTTGTCATTAAATAAATAACCTGCAAATACGTCCCAGGCATAGGGGTCGTCTTCACCACAGGTCTTCATGGTTTTTTGGTCACAATTAGGTTGGTAGTTGTTGATGCCGACACCGCCACCTACGTACCAGGGACTCATGCCGTCAGCTGCGTTAGCAGCAAAAGGTAACATCGAAGTAAGCAGAACTGCTTTGAGTGTATTGTTCATCATTCAAAATCCTTATGTTTTATTTTAAAACCCCTCCGTCTGTTTGAAATTATTTTAAACAGTGCCAGCACTTATCACGGAGATCCTTTATATTTTAGCTGGCTGACACTATTATCTGTTGCAAATGTAGTATTTTCCACTTTTGCATGTAAATATTTGATTAAATTTTGGTTGTAAAAAAGGGCGCTTAGAATAAGCGCCCTAATAGATAGTTGACTAAAGTGTCTGTATTAACGTGTCCACACCCAGTTTTCGATACTCTCAGGATCGACGCCATTGGCTTTAATATAGTTTCGATGATCAACTAAGCGCTGTAGCATGTCGGTGGTAATCGCTACGTGCTGGGTTTCATCGATGACAGCTTGTTGGAAGAGCTTATAGGCCATATCAATGACCAAATGATAGCGTGATGTACCATTACGTACCCCCATATCAAATGGTGTTGTTGTAGAGCCTTCTTCTTCATAGCCCTTGATTCTAAAGCGCTTACTACCTTTATAATCAAATACTAGCTTTTTAATGGTGTTAGGGTAGCCGTGATAGTTAAATACTACGCCTTTATCAGCGGTGAAGATTTCATCCATTAACCATGGCTTGCTTTGGAAATCTAAGCTACCTAAGCCACTGCTAGTTAATTCTGTCACGCTGACAAAACGGATGCGTACTCGTGGTAACAGTTCACGAATGAGTACAAGCGATGCCATGGCTTCTTGAGTGACGTAATCACCACAACCCACTAGTACGACATCAGGGTTTTCATCAGAGGCAAAATCCCAAACCATCACACCATCTTTAGCTTGTTGGCGTGCTTCCTCAAGGGTGAGCCATTGTGGCAATTCTTTTTTACCAGCAACTAAGATATTGAGTTTATCTCGGTCGGCATAAGCGCGCTCGGTATAAACCAGTGTGCTATTACCATCTGCAGGAAGGTAAGCTGAAATAATCTTTGGATGCTTCTCGAGCATAGCGCCCAAGAATGATGGGTTTTGGTGTGAGTAACCATTATGATCTTGGCGCTCAAGGAGAGATGACAAAACCACGTTACACGCAGGTACAGGTTTGCGGAAGTGCACCCCTTGGCTGGCGTAAACGTACTTACAATATTGGTCAGCCATTGAAGACACAACTTGAGAAAATGCTTCATAAGTTGGGAACATAGCGTGACGACCCGTTACTGTGTAGCCGTGGAGCATACCGAATAGCAAGTTCTCGGATAGCAGCTCAATGACTCGACCATCACGAGACATATCTTCATCCCAACTTTCTATTGGCCATTGCCATGCGCGGCTTGTTTCTTCAAATACCGCTTGTAGCTGATTGGAATAGGTTTCATCTGGACAGAAAATACGTAAGTTGCGTTGATCTCGGTTGAGCTTGAATGCATCACGCATCCACTGTCCCATCTTGTACATAGATAACCCACGGTGGCCGCGAGGAGTTTCGGGTCCGTAGGCAAGTTTAGCGAGATCTGGGTTTGCTAAGGCGCGAACAACTTCACCACCGTAACTTAGGTGCTGGCGACCGCAGGTGAGCTCTTTAGGCGGTAGTAATGTTTGAATGTCTTCATCAAAGATTAATTCACCTTTGTCATTGATAGAGTAAAGTTCATTAAACTTGTAGCTAGCAAGCCAAGTATTTAACGCGTCGAGATGGGCTTTGTCTGTAGCACATTTATTGACGATAACTTGGTGAGACTCGCAGTTACCTTCAAGTTTTTTACCGTTAAACTCAGCAGTACCTGTCCAACCTTTTGCTGTGCGCATTAAAATCACAGGCCAACGCGGTTTTACGATGTCTTCACCTGCACGTGCACGAGTTTGAATATCGTTAATCATTGCATAAGAGGTATCCATGGCGGCAGCCATTTGCAGGTATACGTCTTCTTCTAGTTGATCATCAACAATGATTGGGTGATAACCTAAACCTCTAAATTCTAAATCTAGCTCTTCATGGCTCATGCGTCCCATACGCGTTGGGCCTGAGATCTTATAGCCATTGATATGAACAATTGGCAGTACGGCACCGTTATTCTTAGGAGACACTAAGCGGTTAGCATACCAAGAGGCGGCAAGCGGACCCGTTTCCGATTCACCATCGCCGATTAGACAAGCAGCAATCAGATCTGGATTATCGAGAACAGCTCCCCAAGCAACAGACAAAGAATAACCAAGTTCGCCGCCCTCTAAAATTTGTCCCGGTGCTTCAGGGTTTGCATGTGAAGGGTAACCGTAGGCGGCAGAGAACTTTTGACAAATATCGGTAATGCCGACTTCATTATAAGGAATCGTTTCGGGGTAAAAGTGACTCAGAGAGCCTTCCATAAATAAGTTTGCTTGCACTGCTGGAAAACCATGACCCGGGCCAACAAGATACACAAAAGAGCGGTTATGTTTAGTGATTAGCCGGTTGACGTTTGCATAGACAAAGTTGATTCCTGGGCAAGTTCCCCAGTGTCCCAGTAGCCTCGGCTTGATATCGCTGTGTTCAAGTGCGCGTTTATGCAGCACGTTCTGCTTTAAATAAATTTGTGACGTCGCCAGAAAGTTAGTTGCTCGAACAAACTTTTTAAGTGCGATGATTTCTTGTTGATGTGCCATAAATAACCCCATTTACGTAATCATAAAGTTAAACAAATTTCTTACTAAGCACTATATTTGTAGTTTTATTACAAAAACGTGTGGTACCTCTGATTTTTTGAAAGCTTTTTGTACAAATAAATGTAGGGGAATTGCATGTAGTTGTTGTGTTAATTTGGTTAAAATGATTAACGGCATATAAAGAGCAATGTGATGTGGTTGTCAGCTAAATGAGAAACTGTGATCTATATCGCTCGGGGTTGAAGCAATGCTATGCTATTTTGCTGCGCGGAATACAGCAGGCGTGATGTAGCTTTTCCACGTTTAAGATAATTTGAAAATAAAATCTGCTGTTATTTAAATACTTTATGAAGGACAAACACAGGGGAAACCTAATCTAGTGATTCGTTAGATTAAGTTTGTCATGGGGATTGAAATTATATGATAGAAACAACGGTTAATTTTCTCAATGCGCTGCTTTGGGGAAAGCTATTAGTATACGGACTGGTTGGCGCCGGGCTGTACTTTACCATTCGACTGGCATTTATCCAGCTTACTCACTTTAAGCATTCAGGTGAAATTATGCTTAAGAGCCGCCAAGGTGGCGGAAGAAGTGGTCTTTCATCATTCCAAGTTTTTTGTACCAGTATGGCTGCTCGCGTAGGTGCAGGTAACATGGCTGGGGTTGCGGTAGCGATTACAGCAGCAGGTCCAGGAGCTGTATTTTGGATGTGGCTTATCGCTATTTTAGGTATGGCAACTGCGATGATTGAATCGACATTAGCACAGGTTTATAAAGTGCGTGATGAAGACGGTCAGTTTCGTGGCGGCCCTTCGTATTACATGGAAAAAGGCCTTGGTCAGCGTTGGATGGGGATTCTATTCTCTATATTCCTGATCGTAGCCTTTGGTCTAGTGTTTAACGCGGTACAGGCAAATACTATTACTGGTGCGATGACCCAGGTGTTTGGTCTTGACCCAGTATACGTTGGTATCGCGATTGTATTTGTTAGTGCATTTGTGATTGTCGGTGGCTTGAAAAAAGTTGCCAAAGTATCAGAAATTGTTGTGCCGATAATGGCTGTTGCTTATATCTTGATTGCTTTTGTTGTTGTTGCAATGAACATTGAAAAGCTACCTGATGTATTTATGCTGGTTATTAGAAGTGCATTTGGTCTACAAGAAGCGGTTGCTGGTGGCGTGGCGTATACCATTGCTCAAGCGATGCAAGCAGGTATCGCTCGTGGCTTGTTCTCTAACGAAGCGGGTATGGGTAGTGCTGCGAACGTTGCGGCAAGTGCATCACCAAATCCCAATCACCCTGCATCACAAGGCTTTGTGCAGATGATGGGCGTATTTGTTGATACTATCGTTATCTGTACGGCTACCGCTGCAATTATTTTGTTAGCGGGTGACTTAGGTTCTGATGGTGACGGTATTAAGTTAACCATTGAGGCGTTAACTCAGCATGTTGGCCCATGGGGTGGTGGATTCGTAGCGTTAGCTATTTTACTGTTTTGCTTTACCTCTATCATTGCCAACTACTCTTATGCTGAAACCAATGTTATTTTCTTATCTGGTAATAGTAAGAAAGCATTGCCAATATTCAGAGTCTGTGTGCTTGGTATGGTAATGTTTGGTGCAGTTGCAAAAATTGGTCTTGTATGGAATTTAGCCGATGTTTCTATGGGATTAATGGCGACAGTTAACATTATTGCTTTGCTGCTTTTATCGGGTTTGGCAGTTCGTGTGATTAACGATTATCGCCAGCAACTAAAGGGTGGGGTTACTCCTACATTTGACGCTAGCAAGTTTCCTGAACTATCAAACTTAGAAGGCGGGATCTGGACCAGCAAAACTGTTGAGGAAGAAGCTAAGGCACAAGCAAAAGCTGAAGCTCAGGCCGAGGCCGATGCAGCTAGAGGCTAATCTATAAGTTTTATTAGCCCAATCTAAAAAACCACGCTGTTTAAGCGTGGTTTTTTTGTATTTGATCAGTATGATTGTGGCAATTGAAAAATATCTCTTTAAAGGACTTAGGCATGCTGATTTTGATTTCTCCGGCAAAAACATTAGATTTTGAAAACCCAGCGGGCAGTGATAGCTACACGATGCCAACATTGCTGGAGCAAAGTGAACAGCTTATTGAGGTGTGTCGAAAGTTAACGCCAGCAGATATTGCGACCCTAATGAAAGTGAGTGATAAAATTGCGGGCTTAAACGTAGCGAGATTTAGCTCTTGGCAGAAAGAGTTTACGCCAGAAAATGCCAAGCAGGCGGTGTTTGCCTTTCGCGGCGATGTATACACGGGTCTAGATGCCGATACACTTTCTCCTCAAGGAATTGATAAGGCTCAACAGCAATTAAGAATTTTATCTGGCTTATATGGATTACTGAAGCCATTAGATTTAATGCAACCATATCGTTTGGAGATGGGAACGCGTTTAGCTAACGAACGTGGTACTAATCTTTATCAGTTTTGGGGCGATATCATTACTGACGAACTGAACCAAACAACCGCAGAACAGGGCAGTGAGTTTATTGTTAACTTAGCGTCTAATGAGTATTTTAAAGCGGTTAAACCTAAGAAGCTTAATGCAAGCTTAATTACGCCAGTGTTTAAAGACTGTAAGAATGGCCAATACAAGGTGATTAGCTTCTTTGCAAAAAAGGCCCGAGGCATGATGGTGCGTTACATTCTCGACAATAATGTAGACTCTCTTGAGGGGGTAACTGAGTTCAATACCGCAGGTTATTACTATAGTGAGAAAGACTCTAGTATGAATGAGCCTGTGTTCTTACGTGAAGAGCAGTAAGCCAACTCATACAAAAAAGCAGCCTAATGGCTGCTTTTTTGTTTCAACTACTTGCCATTACTTTGTAGCGATTGGACGTAGCTCTATTTTTGACTGCGCCATTAAATAAGCGAACTGCGCATAAGCAGCCACATTTTGCTGCAGTGCTGCGGGGTCAATTTTGTCCAAGGTATCGTTCGGGGTATGGTGATAGTCAAAATAGTCACTGCCATCTTGCCTTAACGATGCAACTGGAACGCCCATTGAGGGTAGCATGGATACATCAGGGCCTCCAGAGGCCTTGTTGTTGCCCATAACCACGCCATTTGCCGTCATAGGTTGGCTATGCTTAATTAGCTCTTTATAGCCTTGCTCACTGGCTTTGAAATCGATTTGATAAATACGACCCGCGCCAAAGTCCGATTCGGCAGCAATATAGTGCTGCTGAAGCTCTGCTTGATGGGCTTTAGCATAGGTCTTACCGCCAATGAGACCAACTTCTTCAGCGGCATATAAAACCACTCTCACTGTTCTTGCGGGTTTAAGGGGTAAATCTTGGATTAGTTTTCCAGCAGCGGTAACAATGGCAACACCGGCGCCATCATCAATAGCACCAGTACCTTCATCCCATGAGTCTAAATGCGCGCCAATTAATACTATCTCGGTAGGCTTAGTTGAACCGGTGACTTCAGCGATGACGTTGTATGAGGTAGCTACGCCTTGGTTTTCTGCCGACAGCTGTAGCTTAATGCTAATATTTTTACTGCGCTTAAGCATTGCATTAATCAGATCCGCATCAGGATTAGACATGGCTGCAGCGGGGATTTTTTTCACGCCCTCTTGGTAACGCATCATACCTGTATGCGCCATTCGGTCGTGATCAGTACCAATTGAGCGAATGATTATTGCCAATGCGCCTTTTTGCGCAGCAGCAATGGCGCCTTTTGAACGACCGCCAACGCTTTGACCGTAACCTTTGCCGGTTTTATGGCGTTCAGTCACATGGTCAATAAAAACGATTTTTCCGGCAACACTGGCTGCGTTTGCCGCTTGCAATGCCTTGAGGCTATCAAAGCGAATAATGTTTGCTTCGACTCCTTCTGTCGGTGTGGCGACACTTCCCCCTAATGCTGTGATTACTAAAGGTTGAGGGTAGGGCGCTGTTATTGAGGCTTTGGCTTCACCACGATGCCAAACAGGCACCTGAACAGCTTCTTTATAAACTCTGTCAAACCCTAGTCCTTTTAGTTTACTTTCAGCCCAGGCGACAGCAACCAAATCTTGTTCACTTCCGGCGAGTCTAGGCCCAACTTCTACCGTTAATGATTCAACTAATTCATAGGCGAGATTAGAGCTAAGTGCTTTTTGTTGTAATTCTTGACTCACAAGCTTATCCGCAGAGTCCGTACCGGTCGTTTGACAACCAATTAAGCTAAGCGAAATCAGGCCAAAAAGTACATTGAGATAGTTGTTTTTCATAAGTTTCCTTTGTTTTTATTACGTATATCTCACTTTTAAAAACAATCTAGCAAAAAGTGTGCTTTATGTCCCGACTATATCTGTAAGGCGACGCTATATTAGGGGGGTCGGTTTGTTTTAGGAGAAATGGCTCGTAATGAATATAGAATTAATGCAGCAACGAGCAGATCATGCCGTTGTACTTTTGAAGGCGTTGGCCAACGAACGTCGTCTGTTTATTTTGTGTTACCTTCTAAATGAAGGCGAGATGTGTGTTGGTGAAATGAACAAAAAACTGGGCTTGAGCCAATCAGCTTTATCTCAGCACTTAGCTTGGTTACGTAAAGATAATTTGGTAGAAACACGCAAAGAAGCTCAAACGGTTTATTATTCGTTAAAGAGTGACGAAGTCGCTGAAATTATTAAATTGCTTAACAATATCTATTGCGAAAGTTTAAAAACAGTTGCTTAGTAAGCGTGTTTGCAAATGAAGACCAGTTGCCGAGCAGCTGGTTTTTATTGTTTGGAATAACACTGAGATAGTGAGTAACTAAGCGTGGAGGTTATCACGTAAGTTAGTAGAGTTTTGTAAATTAGAAGAACTAGTTAGATATTACTCTGGAAACTTATGCTGCTCGCTTTTAAATGCGATTGCATTGGGTTACTCATTTATAACTTGGTTATCTGAACGTAGAATTGAAAGACTAATGGAGAGGCGTGCCTCTCTATTTTTATGCCTGTAATTTGTGAAAGTGGTGGTATTGCGCAGATTTTGCTATCAGTTTGCTTTTCTAGGAAGTAATAGATATAAAAAAACCGGCCGAGGCCGGTTTTTATCTTGCTTTAAAGCTAAAAATTAAGCAGCGATTGCTTTGATTTTAGCGTTTAAGCGTGACTTATAACGAGCAGCCTTATTCTTGTGAATAAGACCTTTAGTCGCCATACGGTCAACAATTGGTTGTGCTACAGCGAAAGCAGCAGTAGCTGTCGCGTGGTCACCTGCATTGATTGCAGCGATTACTTTTTTAACGTAAGTACGTAGCATTGAGCTACGGCTAGCGTTGTGCTGGCGACGCTTTTCAGATTGAAGCGCGCGCTTCTTTGCAGACTTGCTATTAGCCAAGGTGCAACTCCTAAAACTGGGATTGGTATTTTTAAGGTCGAGGAATATGCCCTATTTATGTCACTTTGTCAATGACAATGATTGAATCAGTTCGATTAACTCAAAATAATCCAACCAGCTTGGCTATCTTCAACCTAACTCGTGTAATATGTGGCGCAATTCTAGCAGGTATTACAATAAGACAATAGGGCTAATACCGATTTTTCCGTGATATTGCCAAAGTTATTTAGCTCCGTTATGGGAGCAGGGGGCGTTTTGAGCAAGAAGTTACTAAGGTCAGGCATAATAGTGAGTGCCATGACATTGATTTCCCGTGTTTTAGGTTTGGTCAGAGATGTGGTCATTGCCAATCTCATGGGGGCAGGCAGCAGTGCTGATGTTTTTTTCTTTGCAAATAAGATCCCAAATTTTTTAAGGCGTCTTTTTGCTGAAGGCGCGTTTGCTCAAGCCTTTGTGCCTGTGTTAACTGAGTATCAAGAAAAGAACACTCGTGCCGAGGTTAATGAATTAATCGGTAAAGTAGCCGGTACTTTAGGGATATTGGTAAGCATAGTGACTTTGGTGGGGGTTATTGCTTCGCCAGTGTTAACGGCACTATTCGGTGGCGGGTGGTTTCTTGCTTGGCTTAATGATGAGCCTAATGGTGAAAAATTCGAGCTTGCCTCGTTAATGTTAAAAATTACCTTCCCGTATTTGTGGTTTATTACGTTTACGGCCTTAGCCGGTTCTATTCTTAATACTCGAGGCCGCTTTGCGGTATCCGCTTTTACACCGGTATTTTTGAATATCGCCATTATCAGCGCCGCAATTTTTCTGGCGCCAAATATGCAACAGCCGGAAATAGGCTTAGCTTGTGGGGTGTTCTTAGGCGGATTGATTCAGTTTTTGTTTCAAATCCCTTTCCTTATACAAGAAAAGGCACTGGTTAAACCTAGCTGGGGTTGGAATCACCCTGGAGTAACAAAAATTCGAACCCTAATGATCCCAGCGTTGTTTGGCGTATCGGTATCACAAATTAACTTGTTACTAGATACTTTTATTGCCAGCTTCTTAATGACAGGATCAATCAGTTGGTTGTATTACTCAGATCGTTTACTTGAGTTCCCGTTAGGTTTGTTTGGTATTGCTATTGCTACGGTTATTCTACCAGCTTTATCTAAAAGGCACGTTAATGCTGAAAGTGGCGAATTTGCTAAAACCATGGATTGGGGAGTTAAGGCCATCGTTTTGCTTGGTCTGCCGGCAATGTGTGGCCTGATTATTTTAGCTAAACCTATGCTAATGGTACTCTTTATGCGTGGTGCATTTGGCTATGATGATGTTGAAATGGCGTCCTACAGTTTAATGGCATACGGTAGTGGTCTATTAAGCTTTATGATGATTAAAATTCTTGCACCAGGATATTACTCTAGGCAAGACACTAAAACGCCGGTGCGTTACGGCATCATCGCTATGGTCAGCAATATGGTGTTCAACCTGATTTTTGCAATTCCGTTTGGTTATGTTGGGCTCGCGATTGCGACGTCAATGTCTGCGCTGTTGAATGCATTCTTATTGTATCGAGGCTTACACAAAGCCAACGTTTACCGATTTAATAAAGGTACATTATATTTCTTTGGCAAGGCAGTTATTGCCGCAACGGTAATGGTGTTGGTAATATTTAAGTTTGATCCATCATTAGCACAATGGTTGGACTTTTCATTTGTTGAGCGCAGTTATACCTTGGCGAAGTTGATTGCATTTGCAGCAATCTCATACTTTATTTGCTTAGTTTTGTTGGGAATTCGACCTTGGAAGATGAAAGCTGCAGTATGAGTGCTGATTATGACGGCTAGCTGGTATATAATCCGCCCATTTACTCTCATGTGTCGTGTAAGATAATGGAATTAATTCGCGGTATTCATAATATTTTGCCTAAGCATCATGGTTGCGTATTAACGATAGGTAACTTTGATGGTGTTCATCGTGGTCATGCTGAAGTGATTAGTCGCTTAGTTGCCAAGGCTGAGCACTTAAGTTTGCCTGCGGCTGTGATGACATTTGAACCGCAGCCACAAGAGTTATTTCAAGGTGAAGATGCGCCTGCGCGTCTGAGCTTGTTGCGCGATAAAATCGTGTTGCTTGATGAGTTAAAAGTTAACCGCTTATTATGTGTAAACTTTAACAAGAAGTTTGCCAGTTATAGTGCTGAAGACTTTATTGAACAACTGCTGGTAAAAGCACTAGGCGTAAAATATTTGGTTGTCGGCGATGATTTCTGCTTTGGGAAACATCGGCAGGGCAATTTTGATATGTTACGTAAAGCGGGTGAAAAACACGGTTTTGCCGTCGTGAGCACCCAAAGCTTTATTTTGGGTGATAAACGCGTAAGCTCTACAGAAATCAGGCAGTTGCTTGCGAAAGGTAATTTAGAACAAGCAAGGCGGTTGCTAGGGCACCCTTTTACATTAAGTGGAAGAGTCGCTCATGGGCAAAAAATAGGGCGTACAATAGGTTTCCCTACTGCTAATATTGCATTAAAGCGCAAAGTCACACCGGTAAGAGGTGTATTTGCAGTAAAACTGTATTGGGATAATAGCGATATATACGAAGGCGTTGCTAATGTTGGCTTTAGACCAACGGTCAATGGTCAGGTATGTCAGTTAGAAGTCCACTTGTTTGATTTTGATGGTGACCTGTATGGGAAGGCAGTAGAAGTTGAACTAGTGGCAAAGATTAGAGACGAGCAGCCATTTGGATCGTTAGATGCGCTGAAAAAACAAATTAAAGATGATGCCAATAGAGCAAAAGCCCTACTTGGTAGCGATGCAGGCTGAACAGCTTAGCGAACAAAACGGTAAAGGATCAATGAGCGACTATAAATCTACTTTGAATTTGCCGGAAACAGAGTTTCCGATGCGTGGTAATTTGGCTAATCGTGAGCCAGAGATGTTAAAATCTTGGACCGAAAATGGACTGTACCAACAGATCCGTGAAAGCCGTAAAGATGCTAAACCGTTTATTTTGCATGATGGTCCTCCATATGCGAACGGCGATATTCACATTGGCCACTCAGTAAACAAAATTCTTAAAGATATTATTATTAAGTCAAAGACCATGTCTGGCTTTGATGCGCCATATATTCCTGGTTGGGATTGTCACGGTCTACCAATCGAGTTAAAAGTCGAGCAAAAAGTCGGTAAGCCTGGTCATAAAGTAACGGCTGCAGAGTTCCGTCAAAAATGTCGTGAGTACGCGGCTAAGCAAGTTGATGGTCAGCGTGATGACTTTATCCGTTTAGGCGTATTTGCTGATTGGCAAAACCCATACCTAACGATGGATTACAGCACTGAAGCTAACATCGTTCGTTCACTATCTAAAGTGATTGATAGCGGTCACCTGCACAAAGGTGTTAAGCCTGTGCATTGGTGTACAGATTGTGGTTCAGCGTTAGCAGAAGCTGAAGTTGAATATGAAGACAAAATGTCTCCAGCTATCGACGTTGCTTTCTCTGTGGTTGATAAACCTGCTTTATTAGCAAAGTTTGGTTTAAGTGATTACGCGCACAATATTTCAATGGTTATCTGGACTACAACACCTTGGACTTTACCTGCTAACCGCGCGTTAGCTGTAGGTGCTAATGTTGAGTACACCTTGGTTGAAATGGTTAAAGAAGGCCAAGCGCAAGCATTAGTATTAGCAACAGATTTATACGAATCATGTGTAGAGCGTTTTGGCGCAGAATCACACACAGTATTGGGTACTGCTGCGGGTAGTGATTTAGAACTACTGCGTTTTAACCACCCGTTCTATGATTTCGACGTGCCAGTTATTCTAGGCGATCACGTGACAGTCGATTCTGGTACTGGTGTGGTTCATACCGCTCCTGGTCATGGTCAAGACGATTTCGTGGTTGGTCAAAAGTACGGCTTAGAAGTGGCTAACCCTGTAGGGGACAACGGCGTTTATAAAGCTGATACTGAAATCTTTGCTGGTTTGCATGTATTTAAAGCAAACAAGAACGTAGTTGAGCTATTAGAAGAGAAAGGCGCATTACTTAATCACGTACAGATTAAGCATAGCTACCCACATTGCTGGCGCCATAAAACACCTATTATCTTCCGTGCAACGCCACAGTGGTTCATCTCTATGGATCAAAAAGGTTTGCGTCAGCAAGCACTAGGTGAAATTGAGCAAACTCAGTGGATCCCTGATTGGGGACAAAGCCGTATCGAGAAGATGGTTGAAAACCGTCCAGACTGGTGTATTTCACGTCAACGTACTTGGGGCGTACCTATCACCTTGTTTGTACACCGTGAAACTGAAGAATTACACCCTGACAGCGTGTCTTTGATGGAGCGCGTAGCTGCTCGTATCGAACAACAAGGCATTCAAGCTTGGTGGGATCTAGACGCATCTGAGCTATTAGGTGATGAAGCTGACCAGTACCGTAAAGTGACTGACACATTAGACGTTTGGTATGACTCTGGTTCTACTTTCTCGTCAGTGGTTGCTGCACGTCCAGAATTTAATGGTCACCCAATTGATCTATACCTTGAAGGTAGTGATCAACACCGTGGTTGGTTTATGTCGTCGCTAATGATTTCGACTGCGATGAACGGTAAAGCACCTTACAAGCAAGTATTGACTCACGGTTTCACCGTTGATGGTCAAGGCCGTAAGATGTCTAAATCTGTCGGTAACGTTATTGCTCCGCAACATGTGACTAATAAGTTAGGTGCTGACATTTTACGTCTATGGGTTGCTGCAACAGACTACAGCGGTGAGATGACTGTTTCCGATCAGATCCTAAACCGCAGTGCTGACGCATACCGCCGTATTCGTAATACAGCTCGTTTCCTACTTGCTAACATCAATGGCTTTAACCCAGAAACTGATATGGTTGCAGTTGAAGACATGGTTGCATTGGATCGCTGGGTTGTTCGCCGCGCTGCTGCATTGCAGCAAGAGTTATTAGAAGCATACGACCAGTACAACTTCCACTTAGTCACTCAAAAGCTTATGCAGTTCTGTTCAGTTGAGCTAGGTAGCTTCTACTTAGATATCATCAAAGACAGACAGTACACTGCAAAAGAAGACAGCAATGCGCGTCGTAGCTGTCAGTCTGCACTGTATCTTATCTCTGAAGCTATGGTGCGTTGGATTGCACCAATCTTGAGTTTTACTGCTGATGAGATCTGGAAGTTACTTCCTGGTGAGCGCGGTGAGTATGTATTTACCGAAACTTGGTATGAAGACTTTAAGTCGGTGACATTAGAGTCAGACTTAAGTGATGAGTACTGGGACCAATTACTTGCCGTTCGCGCAGAAGTGAACAAAGTGATTGAAAACGCACGCCGTGAAAAGCAAGTCGGTGGCTCACTAGAAGCTGAAGTGACCTTGTATGCTGACGAAGCTTTGCAAGCAGCACTTGAGAATTTAGGTGATGAATTACGCTTTGTGTTGCTAACTTCTAAGACTGAAGTTGTTGCCCTAGCATCTGCACCATCTGATGCAATCGAGACTGAACTTGCTTCACTTAAACTTAGCCTGAAGAAGTCTGAAGCTGAGAAGTGTGAACGTTGCTGGCACCACAGAGAAGATGTTGGTGCTGTTGCTGAGCACCCAACGCTATGTACACGCTGTGTAACTAACATTGAAGGCGATGGCGAAACCCGCCAGTTTGCTTAATCACGCAATAGCAACGGCTCTTTTATAGAGCCGTTGTTTTTTTGTCTGTTAATTTTGTATTGTTTATCAACATCTTTAAATTATGCGAGTTGATGCTATTTATGGAAAAGGAACATTTAATGCCAACTAACTGGAAAGACAGTGGTCTGCGTTGGTATTGGGTAGTTGTGTTGGTATTTCTTGCTGACCAGATATCTAAGCAATGGGTATTATCGAGCTTTGAACTGTACGAGTCGATTCAGTTACTGCCAGTGTTTAACTTTACTTATGTACGCAACTATGGCGCCGCATTTAGTTTTTTAAGTGATGCAGGTGGTTGGCAGCGGTGGTTATTTACCTTTGTTGCAGTAGGCTTTAGTGTATTGTTATCTGTTTGGCTGCGCCAGCAACCAAGTAAGATGTGGCGTTTAAACCTGGCTTATACTCTAGTGATAGGCGGGGCTTTAGGTAACCTTATTGATCGTCTGCAACATGGCTATGTTGTCGATTTTCTGCATTTTTATTGGAATAGCAGCCATTTTCCCGCATTTAATATCGCCGACTCGGCAATTTGTGTCGGCGCAGCACTAATTATTTTAGACTCATTTATAACGGGTAAAGATGATAAAAAAGCAAATGGTGTAAAGGAGTAACTTAGGTGTCAGAGATGCATTCAATTTTATGTCACATGAATATCGTACTAGAAGATGGTTCAACCGCTGAAAGCACGCGATCTAGCGGTAAGCCTGCACGGTTTAATGTTGGTGATGAAAGCTTAAGTCCAGCATTTGAATCTGAAATTATTAACCTTAAACAAGGGGATAAGCATAATTTCACTTTGCAACCAGCAGATACATTTGGTGAGTCTAACCCAGATGCAGTGCATCATATGGATAAGAGCCGTTTTCCTGCCGACATGGCACTTGAACCTGGTGTTATTGTCAGTTTTGCGGGCCCAGGCGGTAGCGAGATCCCTGGCATGGTGAGAGATGTTGTTGGCGATTCTGTGACAATAGATTTGAACCATCCGCTCGCTGGACAAGTGCTCACTTTTGAACTTGAAGTGGTACAGGTACTTTAATTATGAATATTCTTTTGGCAAACCCACGTGGTTTTTGTGCAGGCGTTGACCGTGCAATTAGCATTGTGGAACGGGCTTTAGAGTTGTTCTCCCCACCTATTTATGTTCGCCACGAAGTGGTACATAACCGTTATGTGGTGCAAAACCTAAAAGATCGTGGTGCAGTGTTTGTTGAAGAGCTGGATCAAGTGCCAGACAACAGCATTGTTATTTTTAGTGCTCATGGTGTGTCGCAAGCGGTCCGTAAAGAGGCTAAAACCCGCGGGCTTAAAGTGTTTGATGCAACATGTCCATTAGTCACTAAAGTGCATCTGCAGGTGACGCGTGCTAGCCGTAAAGGTATTGAATGTATCTTGATTGGTCACGCAGGGCACCCTGAAGTTGAAGGCACTATGGGACAATATGACAATCCTGAAGGGGGCGTTCACTTAGTTGAGTCACCTGAAGATGTCGCCAACCTAGTGGTTAAAGATCCTGATAACCTTTGCTTTGTTACCCAAACGACCTTGTCGATGGACGACACTGCGGATGTAATCGCATCTCTACAAAACAAGTACCCTTCAATTGAAGGGCCGCGTAAAGATGACATTTGTTATGCGACGCAAAACCGTCAAGATGCGGTACGCAATGTTTCTGAGCAAGCAGAACTGTTCATTGTGGTTGGTTCTAAAAATAGCTCTAACTCAAATCGTTTGCGTGAGTTAGCTGAGAAAAAAGGTACACAAGCTTTCTTAGTGGATAACGCTGATGATGTTGATGTGAACTGGTTTGACGGTGTACAACGTGTAGCAGTTACTGCAGGCGCTTCAGCTCCTGAAGTACTGGTTAAACAGGTTGTTGATGCTATCGCTAATATGGCACCGAGTGTGGTGACTGAAGTTGAAGGCAGAAAAGAAGATACTGTTTTTGCGGTTCCAGCTGAACTTAGATAGTTAGGCTAAACAATGCACACTTTAAAAGAGACTTAGGTCTCTTTTTTTTGCTTTAAATTTTAGGGGGCAATGAAAAGTAAGCTTTTATACTAATCAGTATAAACATTTAATCGCCATTCCGGAGTCTTTGGGGTTGCCGACCTCGGCGCTGAGTAGCTTTATAAGGAAATAACTATTATTGCCTTGAGTTAGCTTGCCAAAAATGGGTCTGAATAGATCAAACCTTTATCCTGCCTTTACTTTTTGATGATCTCTCCTTTTAAACAGTGCTTTACCTTGGTTTGTTTTGTGCTTTAGACAATTATCTTCGGCAAGTTATATCGATAATAAATTAAATCACTGTTACTTATTTGCTAACGTTAGACTGCGAGCTTGTTAAGGTGTATTATTTTGTCTTAGCATAAGCCACCGATTTAGAAAGATAAAACAGTATTTTTAACGTCAATAAAGTGTCGAAAGAAGAAGGATTGACAGTATGCGATCCAGAGAAAACGGGTTTTCTTTGATAGAAGTGCTAGTGGCTCTAGTTATATTAGTGGTGGGGCTTATTGGTGTTTTTAATTTACATTTAGTAGCAAAGCGTGGAAGTTTTGAGTCATTTCAGCAAAGCCAGGCTTCGTATTTCGCACAAGATATTATTAATAGAATGAAGTTAAATCGTACTCAACTCATCGCGTACACCGGTAACTATAATGGGAGTTTAGCTCACCCAAATACAGCTTGCGAAGTTACTGTAGGAGCCAGTGTTGTTTGTAGTGTATCGCAGACTTTGGCTTGGGATTTGTATAAATGGGAACAACAAATGCTCGGTTTCTCAGAGGTTAATGCCGACTCTCTGAATGTTGGTGGACTAGATAGCCCTTCTGCTTGTGTTAGTGCTTTAGCAAACGGCGATGTGACAGTTGTAATAACTTGGCGTGGAATTCGAGAACTGTCAGACGGAGCTTCAAATAATCTAGACTCTTTTGTACGAAACTGCGGAACTGCAAGCGATAGGCGCAGAGTGTACAGTGTGAAAACTGTCATTATTTAAGGAAGAAATATGAAAGTGAAGGGCTTTTCACTAGTTGAGTTAATGGTTGCAATGGGTGTAGGGCTCTTCTTGACTGCTGGTGTTTTTACGATGTTTATTATGTCTGCAGCCAATGTGACAACGACAAGTCAGTTTAATCAATTGCAGGAAAATGGACGTATAGCACTAGCATTGATTGAGCGGGACGTAAGTCAACTGGGGTTCTTGGGGGATTTAACAGGAACAGCATTAACTCTAGGCACAAATATTAATATTGATGCTGTCCCCATTTCAGCAAGTGATGATTGTATTGGCGGTGGTGTGAATAATGCGTCCTTTCCTACTGCAGTAGCGAGTAACTTTCGATTATTGTGGGGTTATGAAAGCGGTGTGTCAGCACAGTCTTTAACATGCTTAACCAATGCTCGAACAGCTACAGATGTTTTGCAGATCAAAAGATTGTCAGGACCTTCAATAGCTTTGCCAAATGATGCTAATCGGTACTACCTAGCAGCAAATGTACAGGGTGGTACGTTATTTAGTGGTGACCAGCCTGCTCCATTCGTAATTAATGGTCGTTATTGGGAGTATTTGCACCATATTTACTATATTGAGGATGAAGCTGGGATACCCACGCTAAAGCGTAGAGTATTGCGTAAAGGTGGCATGAATACTTCTTCAAGTTTTGAACAGCTTGTAGAAGGGGTTGAAAATATGCGCATTTTATATGGTTTTGATAGTAATGGTGATAATAGTGCTGACAGTTTTATGCCGGTGCAAAATGTAACAAGTTTAATGTGGGATAACAGCTTAACTCAACGGATTGTTGCATTGAGAATCTTCTTGTTAATCCGTTCAATAGAGGATGACAGTAAATACACAAATAATAATACCTATGAGCTTGGAGATAAGATTATTGTTGCGCCAGGGGATAACTTTAGGCGCAAAGTTATTTCAACGACTTTGGTATTAGAAAACCCTTTAATGACAGTTAATTAAGGATGCAGAATGGGAAAGCAAAAAGGGATGGTGTTATTTTTTTCGTTAATTGTCTTGATCATTATGACTGTCATTGGGGTCGCATTGGCTGTTAATTCAAATCAGTCTATTAAAATGGCTGGTGCGGGTTCAGAAAGAATTGAAGCTATGACCGCTGCACAGGGTGCACAGGATCGGGTTATAGATATTAATGAGGGAACAACTCTAATTAATTTATCGAGCCAGATGGTTACAAATGATGTTGCTCTAGGAGTTACAAATACCTTGGAGCCTGTAGGTAGCGCATGCCAACGCATTGTGAAGGCGCATGGTATGAAAATTGGGTGTAATAAGATTGATATTTCCAGTACTGCAGTTTTTGGTCGAAACGATCTAGGGGAGCTGACAGTTGTGACCGGAATAGAGCAACAGTTTAGAGCAGGGAATTAAATTATGCTAAGGATTAAGCGGATATTATGCGCCTTTACCGGGCTGGCGATAGTCGTATCAGGAATGACGTTTGGTGACGATACCGAATTATATGTATTTGGTTCTACTGCGCGTTCAGACTCTCGTCCTCAGGTTCTTATCATTTTTGACAATTCCGGAAGTATGGGGACGGATGAGAATACAGATACATTTTATTCTCGAGGCGATGAAAACCTTAAAGGGTCAACTAAGCTTTATTATAGCAAAGGTACTGGTGTACCAGAGTTATCGAGTCCAAACTTTTTACTGAATAAAATAAATGGTTGTAAGCGCTCTAAGACTTATTTAAAAGATTATGGTTTTTTTACAGGTTTTATTCGGGAATATAGCTTCGTAGGGGAAAATGGCAGTTGGTCTGAATTACCTGACTCACTAGCCTCAACAATTACTCATACTGATTGTTTCGAAGACTTTGATGACTCGAGCAATATAACTTATAAGAATGCGAATAGTATTGATGAGGGACTGCCGGTCGATAGCTTGGGTACATCGGCTTCTCCAATCCCTTATACGTTAGTTTCAAATAGCTCTACGGCTCTTGAGCAAGAAGCTGCTTTAGATAAGGCTTTGCTGACAAACTTTGGTATTGGTAAGTCAGTAACGTTTTATACTGAGAAGTATGTATCGTGGTACCACAGCTCGAAAAGCAAACAGGATATCTCTCGTTTAGAAATTGCGCAAAGAGTAATAGAAGATACTATTGTAACGACTCCAAGTGTAGATTTTGGGTTGGCAGTTTTTAATTACAATAATGGTAGTAGTGATGATGGTGGTCGTATCATCTCCGGTATTAAGCGCCTTAATACTACCGAGAAAAAAGCGCTTATCACAACCGTCGGCAATCTAAACGCTGAAACATGGACGCCTCTATGTGAGACTTTATATGAGGCTTATCGATACTTCGCGGGGAAATCTCCTCATTTTGCACTCGAAGCCGGTGGAGCATCTCCTGCAAGAGATACGAGTATAGAAAAAAATGGTAACTATACTTCTCCATTCGTTGGAAACCAATGTTCAGATCGAGCCTATGTCGTCTATATAACGGATGGGGCACCAACTAGAGATAGCGCCGCAGATACGACTGTAAGTGGGATGACGGGATATGATTCTGACAATAAGGTTGATGGCAGTAATTTACCGGCATTAGCCAGTATTATGAATACAGAGGATATTAATACCTCTGTAGATGGAGAGCAATTCGTCACTACCTTTACAATTGGTTTTAGTGATGGCGCATTAAGTGCTGAGCCCATTTTGAAAAAAGCTGCAGAACTTGGTGGCGGGAAGTATTTTGCTGCTAGCGATGCTTCTGAGCTGCAGTCAGCCCTTTCTAACGTATTTTCCCAAATCCTTGAAATTAATTCTAGCTTCACCTCTCCCTCTATCGCGAGTAATAACTTTGATAGAACTCAAACGTTTGACTCTGCTTATTACGCCATGTTCTTGCCAAGTAAGGGAGCTCGCTGGATTGGAAATATTAAAAAATTTAAGGTGACAGGAAGCGGTGATATCGTTGACAAAAATGGTGTATTGGCCATTGATGATGAAGGCAACTTAAAATCATCAGCTTGCTCTTATTGGACTCCGAATTCTGTTTGTGCTTCAGCCTCTGGTGGTGGAGACGGCAATGATGTCCGCAGTGGTGGCGCCGCTTTAGCCATTAAAGATACAACGTCTAGAGTGCTGTATGGGAATTTTGGCTCCGGGGGAGCATTAAAGTCTTTTACCAAAGAAAATGCTCAAAATATGGCGGGGAGCGAGACATTACTCGCCGGATTTATGGGCGTTGATAAAAGCCAATTAGAGGACACTTTTAGTTGGGCATCAGGTAAAGATGTTGATGACGATAATAATAACTCAAATACAACTGAGCAACGTGAAGATATATTTGGTGATCCCCTGCACTCGAAACCTCTAGCGTTAAACTTTGGTAGCCAAAGTTCTCCTGATATTCGAGTGTTAATAGGTACGAATCATGGTTTTCTTCACATGCTTAAGGATTTAGGGGACTCTGTAGAGGAAACTTGGGCATTCATGCCTTATGAGTTGTTGCCTAATATTGCTGAGTTAAAAGCAAATATACCTACTGGTGTGCACTCCGTATACGGCTTGGACTCATCACCTGTAGCCTATACAGAGGAGTCAGCAGATGGAGGTATTGATAAGGCTTGGGTGTTTATAGGGATGCGACGCGGTGGTAAATCTTATTATGCTTTAGATATTACTAACCCTGATTCGCCTACTTTTATGTGGAAGATCGATCCAAGCTCGACAGGTATGGGGGAGTTAGGTCAGACTTGGGCGGAACCTGTTGTAACAAAAATACCTGGTTGGCCAATTGGTAATACTGATCCCTCTAGTGCTAAACCCGTTATTATTTTCGGGGCAGGTTATGAGCCATCTAATAAGGACCCTGCGTCGGTTGGGACAAACGACTCTCAAGGGAGGGGAGTATTTATTGTTGATGCTGAAACTGGCAATTTAGTGCATGCATTTGGAGCGGGGGGGGCTGGTAGCTTAACTTCCCTTCCGGGGATAGTGGATAGTATTCCTAATTCTGTTGCAGTCCTAGATTCAGATGGTGACTCATTAACGGATAGGTTATATGCCACTGATACCGGCGGAAATGTATGGCGAATGGATTTACCATCAGGCTCTCCTTCAAGTTCGGCAAGCCCTTGGACTGGCTATAAGTTTGCAAGTTTAGGTGGCAATACTACTTCAAATGATAGGCGCTTTTTTGCTGAGCCTGTGGTCGCTCAAACTGTATTTACAAATATTTCTGAGGTTAGTGTTACCGTTGATGGTAATACAACGACAACAACAACATATCAGAATGTGCCTTACGACGCAGTAACTATTGGCTCTGGACATAGACCGCACCCAAGTGATTTAGGGCGGACTGATATGTTTTATGTTCTGCAAGATCGCAATGTAATTACTCGTTCATTTGGAGCTGGCGCGTATCCTGTACCTGATACACTTCTCCTCGCTGACTTATATAATGTAACAAGTGCTCCCCCATCTACAGAAGAGGAGAATATTACCTTTGGAGGTAAGCGAGGTTGGTACTACACTTTCGGTTCGACGGGGGAAAAAAGTTTAGCTGCATCGACAATTATCGAGGGGCGAGTATTTTTTACATCTTATGTGCCTAGTGGTAGCTCCAGTGCTAGTCAGTGTTTAGTTTCTGGTATGGGGAGGTTATATGGCTTTGACTTGCATAAAGGTACCCGTTCTTATACACATGAATATATAGAAATTGGCGAAAGAGTACCGGATACGCCTGACTTAGTTATACCACCAAATGGGTCTGATGATTCTTATATGTATCTTATAGGGATAGGCAAAGCGGGTGATGATATGGTTAAAGTTCCTGACCCTGATGGAAATAATGACTCATGTTTACCAGGCGATAATAAGTGTGTGGGTGGAAGCTTGGGTGTTAATCGTATTTACTATCATATAAATGAGTAGGTTATGAAACAGAAGGGATTTAGTTTAATAGAGTTAATGATAGTGGTTGCTATTATTGGGATTTTGGCAAGTATTGCTTACCCGTCTTATGTGCAGCATGTTGCTAAAAGCGCCAGAGCAGATGGCGTTGCAGGCTTAATGAATGTCGCTAATTTACAAGAACAATATTATTTAGATAATCGGCAGTACACTGCTGATATGACAGATTTGGGATTAAACGCTGACCCGTATGTTGTTGAGAATGGTTTTTATCGTATTGACTCTACAGGGACAACTAGTTTTATTGCAACGGCAACCGCTATAGGGGCTCAAGCTTCGAGGGATAGCCAATGTGCTGTAATACAGATTACTGAAACAGGCAGCCGCAGCCCACAGGAGTGTTGGTAATGATTAGGGGAATAATTGGTATTATTGCACTTACGTCTACAGGTGCTTTTGCTTCGGTGAAAGAGCTGAAAGAATATAAGTGTTACGTTATTACAGATTTTGGAGAGCAGATAACGCTTTATAGGTGGCCAGCGGATAGGGTTAAAGTGAATATGAGTAGATTACCTATGAAGAAAGTACCTAAATCTGGACCAGGAGTCCGACCTATAATTAGAGATGTTGTAGAGTGCGTGGAGAGTGATCGTGACTTTAGCAAACCTGCAGGGAATGAATTAGATAGGAATTTAGCCCGTTAGTTGTTGAGAGGGGGATTTAGTTTAATCAGTAACTTCCTCAAGCTAAATTCTGTTTAAAGACGATATTTGATTTCGCTGTCTTAGTTACAGACTATGGTGCCTGAGGTAAACTTTACTTTCCCCGATATGCTCAATGTTAGCCCCTTTGAGTCGGTGCTCGTCTGGCTTCCAGGGCAGTAGTTAAAGCTTCCTGAGCTAAAGCCGCCACTTACAAAACCATCATTTCCGATTGTGATACTATTTTGGTCATAGTCAATAAAATCATTATCGTTAAAACTAGCGAGCTCTAGCAGGACTTGATCTGTTCCATCAATTGTATTTATTGTGCCATTATCGATAAATACGCTTGCTCCGTTAATCCAGTCATTGCTGCAAGTATTGCCATTTAAGGGGCATAATGTAACACGGGAGCCATAGCTAAGAGCATGATTTCGACTGAACAGTATCGCTTGCTGAATTGTACGGATATTACTTTCTGCTCGGTAGCTCTCATACATGGAAGTTAATGAAGGCACGCCCATAGTCAGCATAATAGCGGCAATCGCAATGGTAACCATCAACTCCACAAGCGTGAGTCCTAGTTGTTTAATGTGCATTACGAACCTCTCAAGTTTTGACTTACCAAATTGTCATTATATTGTTATTGATGTTGGTAACTAATCAATACTAGCAAAGTCAACGATGTGATTAAACTTAAAGCATGCGCTGATTGATTTTAATCACCAAAGAGGTCGGTTTTTAGGATTAACTTTTGGCACATATTACTGGTTTTGTAGATAGCCGTACTCGTCCTGATTGGCTAACAATTATTGAACGTGAATATTTATTATCAAACGCGTCAGGGCAATAGCGTAGTGTCCCGTTCGTTCCTGAAGCTAGGCCCTCAGGTTGGAATCTAATTGCTGCTCGGTTGTAAGTGACAAAGTCATTTTTACTGAATGGACCTAGTGTGTGTATAACTTGATCTACGCCATCTAGTGTATTGGATGTAGATGAATCGGTGAACACAGTTATTTTTTGTTGCCAATTATTAGTACATATTTGCGCTTGTAAAGGGCATACGGTAACCCTCAGCCCATACGCAATAGCATAGTTTCTAGCTAATTGAATTGATTGTTGAATTGTTCGTATATTTGAATCGGAACGAACATGAGCATAAATAGATTTGAGAGATAAAGTTGCGATGGAAATTAATATAGTTACGACTACCATAGCGACCATAAGCTCTGTCACAGTAAATCCTGCCGACTTTTTTAACATATAAACTCCTTTTTGTTATACGCATATTTACTTCCTGTAAATATGGAAAAACTTCGTTTTAGCCAAGTATAGTTAGCATTTTACAATTTTAATAATGGTTCAATTTTTAGTAGGTAGGATTAGTTTCTTGAAGCACTCAATAAACACTTTACGCTTCAGTGTTTTGCTAGTGCATGATAAGCTACTGCGCAATCAAATAGCGTATTTCAGCAAGTTCTTAGGGAGTTTTAAAATGAAAAAAGTCGAAGCCATTATTAAACCATTCAAGTTAGATGATGTGCGCGAATCACTTGCTGATATCGGTATTACTGGTATGACAGTTTCAGAGGTGAAAGGCTTTGGACGTCAAAAAGGACATACTGAACTTTATCGCGGCGCTGAATATATGGTTGATTTTTTACCTAAAGTGAAAATTGAGCTAGTGATTCAAGATGAACTACTTGAGCAAGCTTTGGAAGTGATAGTAGACACCGCGCGAACAGGTAAGATTGGTGATGGCAAAATCTTTGTAACCGATATTGAACGTGTTATTCGTATCCGTACAGGTGAAGAGAACGAAGAGGCTGTTTAACTCTTTCACTTTTTCGCATTACCTAGGCTTAATTAGGTAATGCGAAAAAGTAGAATGCTATTAGCAAGGTTTTGTTAGTTTTGTGGCCGCGCAGTTGAATCTCTAATCACTGGTTCTGGTAAGAAAACTTTACCTAATTGAGTCGATTTCTCTTTTCTTTTTGCTATTAATAATTCCGTTGCAATTTGCGCAATTTGTTCATTTGGCTGGTGGACAGTCGTTAGTTTCGGCCAGGTTTGACGAGAAAATGGGCTGTCCTCGAAACCAACTATGGATATTTCAGATGGAATATCAACACCTTCAAGCCTTGCAGCAAATAATGCACCAGCTGCAATCTCATCATTACAAGCGACAATTGCACTCGGTCTAACACTCTTGTCTAATAGATTTTTAGCACCTTCGACACCTGACTCAAAAGAGTATTTACCGCTGATAATAAAATCTTCATTGATAGCTAGCTGATTATTAGCTAAGGCTTGTTTATAGCCAGCTAAGCGTTCTTTTGTTGATGCATGCTCATAGTCACCGCTTAAAAAGGCGATATTTTTATGGCCAAGATCGATTAGATGTTGGGTTATTGAAATTGCGCCAGACCTATCATTTACCAATACGGCTAAACCATTACCTGTTGCTACTTTCTCACCTGCGATGATTCTTACATAGCTAGCATCAATTTTATCTAGAGCATTCAAAATAACCGGGTCTTCTGACAATGGTGGTGTTAGCACTAAGCCTGATAAACGATTATGTTTAACTAACGTGGTTAACTCTTCGCATATATTGTCAGCTTTTGAATTGCAAGGGTGAATTAACAACTCATAACCAAGATCTTTGCAGGCTGACAAAATACCATTTTGCATATCAATTATATAGTAAGCGTTGGGGTTATCATAAATAAAACCAATGACATAAGACTTAGTTCCCGCTAAGTTCCTAGCTGCTAAATTAGGCTGGTAATTCAGCTCTTTAATCGCATTATTGACTTTATCAATAGTGAGCTGTTTTACAGATGGTTCATTATTAGTAACTCGTGACACTGTTTTTATCGATACGCCAGCGTATTTAGCGACATCATTTATGGTGACTTTCATTAAGCGTATTCTCGTTAGTTACTCACTTTTGATTACTAGTGGGTGCAACATAAAATTAACAAATGGCGTTTTTCACAGGCGTTTAGCCCGAATAATTAACGATATAGTGCGAACTTTTACGCCATTTAGCAATGAGAATAGGTCAACTTTTTACGTTTAAACATCGAGTAAAAAAAAAGTCTAATTGCTAGTTACATTTTTTTACAAAGCTTAACTTACTGTATTTAATTAACAATTAATAAATGTGTAGCATACTTATGTTGCTTGATTTGGGTGTGAGTGCGCTATTGGTTATTTTGTTGTGGCGCAGCTGTTAATAATTGTGTAATGTTTGCACTAGGCATGACAGCGTTGTCATTCCGGTTCTGGAATGGTTATGGATATAAAAAAAGATAATAAGTTATGGAAGGGAAAACGAGATGCGACCATCTACATTTAAGAAAAGTGTTCTAGCAACAAATATCGCGTTAATGCTTGGGACTGCAGTTTCTATGTCTGCAGTTGCTGCAGAAGCGGATTCAGCAGCTACAGCTGATGAAAACATTGAAAAAATAGAAGTTCGTGGTTTACGTGCTTCAATGAAAGCTTCAATCAACTCTAAGCGTTTTTCAAATGCTGTTGTTGATGCTGTAAATGCTGAAGACATTGGTAAGTTTCCAGATAACAATGTGGCAGAGGCATTAGGCCGTGTGCCTGGTGTGACTGTTTCAAAACAGTTTGGTGAAGGCTCTGCTGTATCGATTCGTGGCGCTTCAAATGCACTGACAATGACTACGTTAAATGGCCAAAATGTAGCTTCTACAGGTTGGTATTCACAGCAAGCAATTGACCGTACATTTAACTATTCAATGCTGCCACCAGAACTGATTGCTGGTATGGAAGTTTATAAGTCATCTCAAGCAGACTTACTTGAAGGTGGTATTGGTGGAACTGTAGTTGTTAATACTCGTAAGCCATTAGATATGGATTCTTTCACTGTATTTGGTTCAGTTAAAGGGACATACTCTACTGCTTCAGAAGAGACAGATCCTAGCCTTTCAGGTCTTGTAAGCTGGAAGAATGATGACGAAACATTTGGTGCGTTAGTTGCTCTGGCCAAATCAGATTATTCTTTAGTACGCCGTGGTAATGAAGCACTACCTGTATGGGGAGGTCGTATTGCGCCAACTCATTTCGAGCAAAACCGTGACCGTACAGCTGCCGATGTAACTCTACAATATGCACCAACTGAAGATTTAGAGTTTGGTCTGCATTATATGAACTTAGACTTAGCAGCTGACAGTGTTAACACTCAGGTTTGGATCCCACAAGATACAGGCAACTGTGAAACGAATGCTCAAGGTGCACCAATTAAGTGTACGACTGATCAAGCATGGGTTGATGCGAATGGCGCTGGTGGTAATGCTTACTGGGAAACTCGTCCTCGCCAAGCTACCATGAAAACTGAATTAGTTTCTTTTGATTTTGCTTATCAAGGTGATAGCTATAAGTTAGAAGCTGAAGTCGGTGCTTCAAAAGCAACCGGCGGTACAGGTATTGAAACTAATTTAGCGTATATCTCAGGTGTTGGTGGAGCTGTTGGAACGATTGACGCTACTGGTGATCAAGTAGACTTCGATATGGCACCTAATGATTACCAGCTACCATCGAAAGGTGAGTACATGAGCTGGGAAGGTTTACAGCCAAACGTTGTACAGCAACCACGTGAAGATAAAGAGCAGTATGTACAAGCAGATCTAACATTCGATGTAGACTTCGGTGCTATTAGCTCTATCAAGACAGGTGCTCGTTGGTCTAAACATACTGTCGAACAAGATCAGTTACGTGCAACGCTAAGTAACTATGATGGCGCTGCAGATAGCTTAATTTACGACGGTTCTGATTTCCAAGATGGCACATTGACTGCTGGTATGGACGGTTTTGTTATTCCAAGACCTAATGCTGGTGCTATTTATGCTTATACAAATGAAAATGTTGGTGAATGGGTTCAAGATCGCAGTGGCTACGGTGAGCTAGAAGAAACTAACATTGCTGCTTACTTAATGGCTAACTTTGAAGGTGATGGCTTCCGCGGTAATGTTGGTTTCCGTTATGTAAACACTGAAGTTGAAGCTAGTTCTTATGCAACTGGTGACAGTGGTAATGTTGAGCTAATTCCGATTAACGCAGCATTCACTAATAACATCAACACTGAAGAAGGTAGTTACAACGAAGTATTACCTAGCGTAAACATTGCTTTTGATGTTGCTCAAGATGTTATTGTTCGTGTATCTGCTGCGCAAGTAATGAGTCGTCCTAACTATAACGACATGTTCAATAACCGTGCTATCAGTGGTTATAACGATAATTCAACAGGTAACGAAGCAGTTACAATTGGTAATCCGAACCTAAGTCCATTTAAAGCTTTTCAGTCTGACTTAGGCTTTGAGTGGTATTACAATGACGCTAGCCTACTTGCAATGACTTACTTCTTGAAAGAAGTAAACACATTTACCACCTTCACCTCAGTACCTGATCAGCAAATTGGTTTAGTAGACCCAGGTTCAGGAGTAGATTCATGGGATATCGAAACTTATGTTGATGGCCAAGGTGGTCGAATCGAAGGTATCGAATTCCAGCTACAACATGACATGGGTAATGGTTTTGGCGGTGTCTTAAACTATACCTTTGCTGAAGCAACTGCTGATGCAAGTAATTATGTTGATGGTAACGATGTCTTCTCTGATTCATCTAAGCATACTACTAACGTAGTGGGTTACTATGAGAATGATTCTTTCACTGCACGTGCAGCTTACACATGGCGTAGTGAGTACATGATCCGTGAGACAGGATTCTATGGTGCTCGTGAAGTACAGCCATACGGCACTCTTGATTTAGGTCTAACATATGACTTCTTAGATCACTTCACAATCACTGCAGATGTGTCAAACATTCTTGAGGAAGATCAGCTTCATGTTGGTCGTGACCAAGGTACAGTACCTGTAAACCTTCGTACATCTGATGGTTACCCAGCGTACTCTTACCAAGGTGAAGCTCGTTACTCAGTAGGACTTCAATTCCGTTACTAATTATCATCTGATATAGATGATATGATGAAAGCCCGGTTTATCCGGGCTTTTTATTGCTTGCAATTCAAATTGATTTCGAAGGTTGATTATGAAAATTAATAAAATAGCGATTGTTGGTGGCGGTACTGCAGGCTGGTTAGTAGCTAATCATTTAGGAAAAGCATTAAAAGGGGACAAGTCGGCATCTATTACCCTTATTGAATCTCTAGACATTCCGACAATAGGGGTTGGCGAAGGTACAGTTCCAATGATGAGAGATACATTACAGCACTTCGGTATATCTGAAGCTGAGTTTATCTCTAGATGTGACGCAACATTTAAACAATCAATTAAATTCGAAAATTGGCTAGATAAAGATAGGCACGGTGACAACAATTTCTACCATCATTTGTTCGATTACCCTTTTCCAATGGGAGAAGACTTAACGAATTACTGGTTGAATAAAGCAGCTACATCTACATACAGTCAAACGGTGAGCTTTCAAGAAGCTGTGTGCGAAAATAACCTTTCTCCCAAACATATAACTGATCCTGAATATGCAGGGCAAACCACCTATGCTTATCATCTCGATGCTAAAAAGTTCGCTAAATTACTCGCTGAAAATGCCACTCAAAATTTTGATGTTTCCCATGTTATCTGTAACGTAACAGATGTTCAGTTGAATAAAACGGGAGGAATTAGCTCGTTAATTACGGATAACTTTGGTGAGTTAGAGTTTGACTTTTATATAGACTGTAGTGGCTTTAGTTCATACTTATTGGGTAATAAATTGGGGGTTAAGTTCATTGAACAGTCTAGTAAACTGCTCATAGATAGGGCTATTACGGTTCAAGTTCCCACTAATGGTAAAGAAAGCTTAAAACCTTATACAAGAGCTGTGGCGCATCAGGCGGGTTGGATTTGGGATATTCCATTGCCCCATCGTAGAGGTGTAGGTTTTGTTTATGCCTCTAGTTATATGTCGTATGAAGAAGCACTGCAGAAATTAAGTCATTATGTAGGGCCAGATATTGAATCATTAACGACACGTGAAATCCCAATGCAAGTTGGTTATAGAGAAAGATTTTGGCAAGACAACTGTGTTGCTATTGGCTTATCTCAAGGGTTTGTAGAGCCGTTAGAGGCAACAGCAATACTTGTGACAGACTTTTGTGCCCAACACCTTGCAGAGCGCTTCCCAAGAGACAGAGAGGTTCTTGCTGATCTCGCTAAACGATTCAATGACAATGTAAGTTATGCTTGGAGCAAAGTAATTGATTTTGTTCAGCTACACTATTATCTATCAGACAGAGTCGATTCTGCATTCTGGCAAGATGTTAAAAATGAACAAATGCTTTCAGAAGACTTAAGAAATAAGTTATTACGCTGGAAGTATTTTTCTCCCAAATCAACTGATTTCACTTCTAAGTATGAAGTGTTTGATATTGAAAATTATCTCTATGTTTTGTACGGAATGAAATTTTTAACTAGGCCTCAACAGCTTAACTCGGTTGAGGAAGATAAAATGGCAGAGATAGAGGCTAAGGTTAAACAGCATGCTGAGTATTTATCTGCAGAACTGACCGAGCAACGTGAGCTCATAGACAAAATAAAGCAATATGGCTTAACTGCAATTTAATTAGGTAAAATAAAGGGCCATCAATTGATGGCCCTTTTGCTTAGCGGTATTTTTGTATCAATTGTCTATTTGAATCCAACTTTACCTTGGCATTCTCACCTAAAGCTTGAATCGAGTTAAAAGCTGCATCGACAATATTGTCAGGAATAGGGCTTTTTTCTATATATTCAGGAATATATTTCATTCCATAAATAATATATTGCCAGCTTGCGATATTGAATAAATCATATTTATTCGGAAAGTCGCCATCACTTGCGCCATATAGTTTCCAAGCTTTAAGTTTTTCAATCAAAGACTGAGGAATCGTTTTTTCATCTGTGTGTTCTTGCCAAAACTTGGTATCTTTTCTTTGGCTTAAGCAGTAATGCAATTTCACAAAATCGATGATGTTGTCCCAACGAGAGATGAAGATTTCATTATACTGTTTTTGCCTTTCATCCATTGCCGCACGGGTTGATGGGAATCGAGCTGCGAGTGACTTTGCACCAGCTTCGACCATCGCAATTGCGGTTGCTTCTAAAGGTTCAACAAAACCGCTAGAAAAGCCGATTGCACAACAGTTTTTAGTCCAGGATTGGGCTCGGTACCCGACATTAAACTTTATATGTCTTAGTTCTAGTGCTTCTGAATCAGCGATACCATGGTACTGCTTGAGTATTTCTTCTGCGCGATCTTTAGTTGAGTGCTTTGATGAATATACATAGCCCGTTCCACGTCGGCTCTGTAAGGCGATGTCCCAAATCCAGCCAGATTCTTGTGCTGTCGATACTGTATGAGTTGTAATATCAGACTCCTCAGTAGCGTGTGGAACTTGCAAAACCACTGCAGAGTCAACAGTAAGATAATCCGCTTTAGATACAAATGGCACGTTAAGGCTTTGGCCAAGTAACAGGGATGAGAAGCCGGTACAATCCACAAAAAAGTCCGCAGCATAGCTTGTACCACTTTTAGAGACTACTGACTCTATATAGCCCTCATCATCTAACTTTACTTGATCTATATCTGCATACAAGTGCTGAACGCCCAATTTTTCCATAGCATGCTTTTTCAAAAGTTTACCTAGTTCAGCAGCATCAAGGTGGTAGGCGTACTTAGCCATCCAAGCATACTCTGGCGTGTCAGCTGATTTTGGGGCTAAGTTTTCGTCACAAAGTTTTGCTTGTACTGAAACACTGTGGGCAAAGTCTAATTGGTTTTGTCCTTTTTGTTCTTTTGCAACCCAGTACGATGAAAGGTCTATTCCTTTAGGCATAGCAGGCGGGTCGAAAGGGTGGTAGTAGCTATGCTCTTGTTCAGAGGGATTATATAGCCAGTTTTTAAACATAGCGCCCTGTTTAAAACTAGCTTGGCAGTGGTTGAGGAACTCCTTTTCGGAAATTCCAATATCATTAAGGGTACTCAGAATTGTTGGGAAAGTACCTTCTCCGACGCCAATAGTAGGTATATTTTCAGATTCTATGAGTGTGACGACAATATCTCTTCCTGTCCGCTTAAAACTACTGGCTAACACTGCTGCTGACAACCAGCCAGAAGTACCACCACCGATAATATGAACTGTTTTTACTTGTTCCATTAATTCGTTTACTCCATTTTTTACCTGTACAGGAAGATGAAAGCTACGACGCTAAATAAAAAAATGACGCGACAGTCAACCTACCATCATCAAGATCGTTAACTTGATTTATCGGGTTACTCAGATCGGCACTATGTAATAAGTTACCTTTATAAATTGCAATGCGATTAAATTTGGCTGGGATCTGTGCGACGCGCTGAAATAATGGCGTATCGCCATCAATATAGCTCTGATGATTACTAGGCTGTGCCGCTACCTGCTCAATCATTTGTTTAACTTGGTGTTCTTTTGTCAGAGCAACGAGATCTAATGGTTTGAAATTATATAGGCTAGTTCCTCCATGAGCTTCTGAACAAAAGTAATGCACAACAGCATATTCATCGTTATTTAAGCAGTCGATATGCGGCATTTTTTGATATAGATTCAGCTCGTTAGGTGCTAGCGTGGTTAAAGAAAGTTCGCTGCGAAACACATCTAACGTATTTACATCGCCTTTCAAAGCGCCTTTGATGATTAACCCTTCAATTAAAGAGGTTAGAAACCTTAAGTAGGGCTGTGGCATTTTGTCTCGGACACCCGGATAGAATGTGTTGTCAGCACCTACGTCATTAAAATAGGCCGTTTCTTTTGCATATTGGGTTACAGCGTTGGGTGAGGAGAGTGCATTGTCAATAATAGTAACTTGGCATGAATTACATTCAGGCGATATCACGGAAACTAAAGAGTTTTCGTTTAACTTAAACATGAAAGCCTCCTAGCATCACAATCAACATTATTCATTTAAAAAGGTGCTCGTAATCGACATAAAAGCACCTTTTAAACAGGTTGAATTAGCTTGCAGCTAACTCAAATGAGCGTTGTTTTGTAATAAGGCGTGCAATTTGATGTAACGATGTTAGATGGGCGTAGATGAGCGGCAGTAACCCCTTATTTTTAATTGCAATAAAGTCTTCATCTTTAAGCTCGTTGAGTACTTTTTCATCGACAATATAAATACCGTTAATATTTACATCTTCGCTAGTATCGCTGAGCTTAACCGTTAATTGTTTTGGCGTTAGAAGCTTGAGATCTGCTAGATATTTGGTGATAGCAGCTGTTTGCTGAGTAAAGCTTGCTAGATCTAATAATGCATTTGAGCGTTGTTTAAGATATTCACTTTGTTCACCTGCATCATCAAATAGTCGATTGCCTTCTGTTGTATTGAGCAGTTCGCTATCTTCATCAACAAATACCATTAGCTCTTCTGTTTCTGCGGATGTTCTCATGAGTGACAATGGCGCTTTACTAAAACCTAGCGGCGTGACTGAACTCGACCAAGTTTCAGTTTGGCAATAGAGGTTTTCGTCTGTTTTAATTCCCATCATTGCAATAGGTGTAAATTGACCATTTTCAGAGTTTTTAACGAAAACGATAGGAAACTCATTAGCAAGAGTTGCAAACTCTTGTGCGACTACAGGTATAAGGCTTTGATTTTTAAAGCGGCTATAATCCTTAGATTCTTTCACTAAGCTGTTTAAATGTGCTGTTGAGTTTACAGGGACGATATTTGCCATGTTGACTTACCTCTACTTATTATTTGTATATTTGAGTTCTATTTAAGTTTGTTTGTCTTTATCTTAGTTAAGTTGTAATTTCTTATTCCATTATTAAAATTGCAACTCCTGATAGAATGATCCAAGCTGCGAAAAATAACTTTAATGTTTTTATCGGTAAAAATAGTGCAAGTTTTTTAGCCATAAGCGCTCCTATTACCGCACCAGGTGCTGCTACGGCTACAACGCTAAAATAGGTATCGCTGGTGGTGCTAAAATGCAGCCCAGCTGTGCTCCATACTGTTGCTGCAGTCACTATTACTCCCGTTGCAACCGCTAACGTCGCTTCAACTCTTTTTAAAAGTAAATAGATAACAATGAGTTCGCCCACGCCAACGGATAACCAAGCGGTGAGCATGCCACCAAAATAAGTGATTGCCCCAAGAATTACCAAGTCGGCTTTTTTGATGCTAAAAGTTGGTTGTGAGCTATTACGCCTATTTGCCTGATTAAAGTGGTTAAAAAGAAGGGCGCAGCCAAGAGCAATAGAAAATAGGCTAAAAGATTGTTCTAGATTGTTGATAGAAGAAATGTTTAGTGCTTCTACAGTCCATAATCCAGCGATAGAAAGCGGTGTTAATATAGCTAATAGAAGGGGGAGTTGTTGCCACTTTTGCTTTTGACTTTGCATATAATAGTGCAACCAACTAATTGCACCTGTGGTCATGCCAAAACACTGTATTGCAAAAGATGTAGCCAAGCTTTGTTCGTTGCTAAAGCCTAAGCTATTAAAAGCGGGTATAAATATTACACCGCCGCCGGCCCCGGTAGAGTTTGCAAAAATAGCACCTAATATGCCTAAACCACAGTAGTGTAGGTATTGAGTTACTAACTCTATACCATCGGTTTTGCTATAAACAAATACAAACCAAAATGCTATCAACATGATAGCAATGGATATATAAGTAATTGAATGCTCTTGCCGTTCTAGCCGCACTTGAATGTTAACCTCTAGCGTTATTTAAACCTTGCTCTTTTGCTAAATGACTTTGTTGAATTGACTCGATGTTATCAATTGTTGACAGCGTTGTCATGATATTGTTTTCCACATCAGTTTTATGCTTTAGAACCTTAGTTCAGCAGCTATTAAGTTCGCTCAGTTAAATAAAGAAATAAAAGTGTCAAAAAAATGTAGATATAATGTTCAAGTTTGTGTATGTTCATAAATGACAGCGTTGTCATCTGCTTGTGTGACAGGTTGTTTGTAAGGTCTACATAAAGAGGATGAGGTCTCCTACTTTATGTTTTTAAACAAACGAATATGTTTGTTACTCCTATATAGTCTCTCCCCAGAAACTATTGTGGGCCGAGTGTTTAATAGCACTCGGCCATTTTTTTCAAAAGGCCATAACAATTATAAGCTTAAAGATATTTTTACCTGCTATAGCATCGGAGCGTTAACGTCTATTTTCAGGTTTTAAGTGGAGTACTAAAAGATGATTAAAACACGTTTTTTCATAGTACTGATGTTGTTTCCAGTCCTTATCTCAAGTCATGCCGTTGGCGCAAAGACGGTAAACACCACCATACCCGATAGCTGGCAATTACAGCTTATGAATGCTGCATTAAATAGAGTTGATAGTGAGTATCAAATCACCAAAATTACCACTGAAATGAACCAAAAACGCAAAGTTGAAGAGTCGCTAGCGGGGAACATTGATGTATTTTGGAGCATGACCTCATTACCACTTGAAGAGCAGCTTTTACCAATCCGTATTCCAATCTTTAAAGGCTTGCTCGGTAATCGATTACTTATCATCCGTAAAGAGTCGCAACAACAATTTAATGCCATTGCTAATCGCCAAGATTTTGCTGAATTTACAGCAGGGCAAAATCATTATTGGCCAGATGCCGACATTATTAAGTCTGCCAATTTACCTATCGTCACCAGTTATAAATATAAGAACTTATACCCAATGTTAGAGGGCGGACGGTTTGACTACCTGGCCTTGGGCGCTCAAGAAATTTGGCTGGAGTTAGATAAACACCCAGACCCAGCCCTTAAAGTAGATGAGCGCGTACTGCTGCAATATCGCTCTCCAGCTTATTTCTTTGTCTCACCGTCGCAGCCGCAATTAGCTAAAGATTTATTACAAGGATTAGAGGCTATGGTGACGGATGGCAGTTTTGATAAGCAATATAATCAGTACTTTAAAATCGAAGAGCTTTATGCAAAAGCTAATTTTAACCAGCGAGCTATTATTCGAATCGACACGCCAGGTTTGCATAAGTTAACCCCGGTTAATCGCCCTGAATTATGGCTGGATTTGTTTGATATTGAGGGTGTGAATTAAATGAAGTCTATCTCATTAAAAGTTCAGGTTGGTTTAGCCAGCGCACTATTTATTGTCATTAGTATTTTATTCACGGGTGCCTATTGGCTGGAAAAGTCTAGGTTGCAGCAAGAGTTTGTGGATTATCAAGCTAACTCATTAGCAAGCCTTGAAGTGACTTTGGCTCAGCCAGTCTTCAATTATGACTTTGAGCAAATAGACGCGGTTTTATCAGCATTACTAAAATCACCGCAGATCTATGCTATTTCATTGCAAGACCATCGTGGTCAAGATATAGGCTCAGTGAGGCAAAGTGCAGTCGTTAGCTCTGATAATTTGAGTCAGCATACGCTTAACTTCGCTAATAACGGTAAATCTACCGGCCTCATGGATATTACATTTTCATCCTTATATATGCAGTCTGCGTTGAGCGATTTATTAATGACTTATATGTTAATGGCTACCTTGATTCTATTGCTTAGCCTTGGCGCTATATACATCATATTAAGGGTATTAGTAACAACTCCGTTGGCGCATATTGTTCATGCAATGGATGAAATAGCTTGTGGTGACGGCGATTTAAGTCATAAGTTACCTGTAGAAAGCCAAGATGAAGTGGGCCGGCTTGCCGCTTCATTTAATCAGTTTGTCAGTCAGATTCATCAGAGTATTTCCAAAGTTAATGAGACCTCTGAACAGATCCTTAGCGATGCAGAGTCGCTTGGAAAACTATCAAGTGTTAACCATCAACGTGTTCAGTCACAGTTAGTCGATGCTGAAGCCGCTGTTACCGCGATGACGCAGCTAAATAGCCGCGCTAATGATGTTGCTGCTTATGCTGGCGCAACTGCAGATGCCGCCACAGATGCCGATAGAAAGGTCGAACATAGTTATAGTGAGTTTGACTCAGGGCTAGCATTAAGTGAGAGTCTTGCTCAAGAGCTCACATTATCAGCGCAATCTGTTGAGCAGTTGCAGTTAGAAACGCAAAAGATTGATGAAGTAGTGGTAGTGATCAATGCAATTGCTGAGCAAACAAATTTACTAGCGCTAAATGCGGCTATTGAGGCGGCAAGAGCTGGAGAACAAGGCCGAGGTTTTGCGGTTGTAGCTGATGAGGTGAGAACCCTCGCAAGCCGGACTCAACAAGCAACAGGTGAGATCCAAAAGATGATCCAGATGGTGCAGCTCAGTGTTAAAAACACAGTGCAAACCATGCATTCAAGCAAAAATATGTCAGATAAAGCTGTATTGCATTCAAACGAAATAAAATGCTTACTAACAAAAGTATCTGAAATTGTATCAAATATTAGCAATATGAACCTTGATGTATCGGCTGCAGCTAAAGAGCAGACTGAAGTTACATCAAGTATATCCGTTAGCTTAAATGACTTAGTTGCCTCGTCTGGGGCGGCTTCAACGGATAGCGAAAGGTTAGCTCAATCTAGCGATCGACTATTTCTACAGGGGGAGAAATTACGAGAGTTAGTTAAATCGTTCCGCTTATAAATAAGAATATAGAATAAGGAAAGTCATGAAGATTAAATTGGTCGTTGCAGCAGTTGCAATTGCAATGTCGGCAAGTGCGTGCTCAAAGAAGGAAGTCGATGAGCAAAGTGCCCCTGCGAGCGTTAGTGCTGAAGCCACTAACTCTGAGACTGGATTAACTCAAGCGCTGCTAAATAAAATGGGTGAAACACTGGATATACGCTATAGCGTTATCTCTAATGTTCCCGATGAGAACTGTGATAAAGACGCAAGTGACGGCCGCTGCTTCCTTGCTGAAATTGATTTAACTTCAGCTATCGATATCGACAGTAAAGACTGGTCTATCTATTATTCGCAAATGCGACCGATCCAAAGCATTGTTGGCGATGAATTTGAGATCGCTCGAGTACAAGGTGATCTGCACAAAATAACACCTTCCGCGGGTTTTAAAGGCCTTAAAAAAGGTCAAACAACTAAAATCCAGTTTCGTGGAGAGCTTTGGCAATTATCTGAAATCGACGGTATGCCAAACTATTACATTGTTGCTGACGGTTTAGAACCGGTCATTATTCGTAGCACACAATTAGGCGTTGACCCTGAAACTGGAATGGAAGTGCGCCCGTATGTTACCGCGTTCACTGACAGTGAAACCCAATATAAGCGCCGTGAGACAGATAAACTTAACTGGGCAACAAGTAGTGTACTGTACCAAAATAACCTCGACACACCGGTTAATGCTGCCTTAGCTACCAATAGCATTTTACCCACGCCAACCAAGCTAACAGTTAAAGCTGATAAGCCTGCGGTTTCATTAAAACAGGGTTTAAATCTGCTGTTCAATGATGTTGATTCAGCTACTGTCGATGCAGCTTTACAAAGGCTTGCACCTATTGGTGTAGGTCAAAGCGAGCAAGGTATTCAAACAGAGTTATTACCATTAACTTCAAGTACTGCTGCAGGCCAGTATCATTTGGATATTTCGGCAGACAAGATCCAAATCTTTGCCGCAGATAACGCTGGTTTCTCTTACGGTTTAGCCTCTATCGCGGCTTTAGTTGATGCCAATGAACTGACCGTAAGTCCTGTCATAGTAAGCGATTCTCCGCGCTATGACTTTCGTGGCATGCATGTTGACGTATCACGTAACTTCCACAGTAAGCAGTTAATCCTAGATCTGTTAGATCAAATGGCAGCCTATAAGCTAAATAAGTTACACCTTCATATGGCTGATGATGAAGGTTGGCGTTTAGAAATTGATGGTCTACCAGAGTTAACCGAGGTGGGCAGCAAACGTTGTCACGACCTAAATGAAGATACTTGTTTGTTGCCACAACTTGGTAGTGGGCCATTTAGCGACGCTAAAGTGAATGGTTACTACAGCAAAGCCGACTATATAGAAATTCTTAAATACGCGAACGCAAGACAAATACAGGTTATCCCATCGATGGATATGCCAGGTCATTCGCGCGCCGCGATTAAGTCGATGGAGGCAAGGTACCGTAAATTAGTTGCCCAAGGTGATCAGCAAGCGGCAGATCAATTTTTGCTATCTGACAGCCAAGACGAAACAGTTTACTCATCAATCCAGTATTACAACGATAACACCTTAAATGTGTGTATGGAGTCTACCTTTACCTTTATTGATAAGGTGATTGATGAAATAGCGGCTATGCACAAAGCGGCAGGTGTGCCACTTGATTTATATCATATAGGTGCTGATGAAACCGCAGGAGCTTGGATTGAGTCTCCGCTTTGTAAGGCTTTTGTCGCAAATAATGACAAAGGAGTCACTAGCATGGACGAGCTAGGGGCATACTTTATCGAAAGAACCGCTAAATTATTGGCTGATAAAGGTATAGAAGCTGCGGGCTGGAGTGACGGTATGAGCCATACTCGTCCGGAGAATATGCCAAGTAAAGCGCAGTCTAATATCTGGGATGTTGTTGCCCATGGGGGACACAAGCGAGCACATCAACAAGCAAACTTGGGTTGGCATGCGGTATTAAGTCAACCTGAAGTTTTGTATTTTGACTTCCCTTACGAGGCAGACCCAAAAGAGCACGGCTATTACTGGGCAAGCCGTAATACCAATTCGAAAAAGATCCACAGCTTTATGCCGGGTAACTTGCCGGCAAATGCAGAGCAGTGGACAGATATTGAGAATCTCCCTTTTGAGGCTGACGACACCGTTCAAAAAGATGAATCGGGCAAAGTCACTAGCAGTCCATTAAAACAGTCTATTGGTTTTGCAGGGATCCAAGGTCAACTTTGGAGCGAAACCGTCCGTAGTGATGATGTGGCCGAATACATGATGTACCCAAGAGTGCTAATGCTAGCTGAGCGAGCTTGGCATAAGCCTGAATGGGAAGTGGCTTATCAGTATCAAGGCGCAGTTTACAATCAACAAAGTGGTTTCTTTACTGAAGAAATGCGAGAGGCGCAGACTGAAGACTGGTATCGAGTCGCAAACACTGTTGGTGCTAAAGAATTACTTAAGTTAGATAAAGCCGATATTGCTTATCGTGTACCGACACCTGGTGCTGTAATAAAAGACGGTAAGCTGTTTGCCAATGTGATTTTCCCTGGGCTTGATATGGAATATCGCACAACTGGAGGCGATTGGTTGGCATATGAAGAGGGCGTTGAGGTTATAGCTCCTGTTGAAGTGCGAGTGATTGCTGCTGACGGTAAGCGTAAAGGGCGTACTCTCGTTGTTAAATAACAAATGCCTAACAGGTGTTTATGTTAGGCGTGTAAGTAATAACTAAGCTTGAACGCGGCAGCATCTTTGGTGTTGCTGCGTTTTTTATGTTTTGTTTGGCAAGTTTAAAAAACAAATGACAACGCTGTCATTATTGTTGTAACATGGAATTAACTTAGTGGCTTTTATATAAAGTCTACACCCATTCTGCAGTTGAAGAATGAGAACGATAAAGAGGTCTGTCATGGGCATGAGCCAGACGAAAGAAGAGTCCCTTTATATAGGGATCGACGGCGGCGGTAGCAAGTGCCGTGCAACTATTTACACTAGTGACTATCGTATATTAGGCACTGGAGTCGCGGGTCGCGCGAATCCACTTCATGGCCTAGCTCAAACGTTTCAATCAATTGAAGAGTCAACTCAGCTTGCATTAGCTGATGCAGGCTTAGCGCCAAGTGATAGCAAACGCTTAATCGCAGGTTTAGGTTTGGCGGGCGTTAATGTGCCGAGGTTGTATCAAGATATAGCCAATTGGCAACATCCATTTGCGAGCATGTATTTAACTACCGATCTGCACACTGCATGTATTGGCGCTCATCAGGGCGAAGAGGGGGCTGTAATCATTACTGGCACAGGCTCTTGTGGTTATGCTCGAGTTGCAGAGCAAGAGCTATTTCTTGGTGGTCACGGATTTGCACTTGGCGATAAAGGTAGTGGTGCATGGCTTGGTCTTAAAGCTGGCGAGTGTGCATTATTAGACTTAGATGGTTTTGGTGAGAAAACACAGCTTAGCCAGCGCTTGTTTGATTATTTCGGCGTTAATAACGCATTAGGCATAGTTGAGAATTTGGCTGGTCAGTCATCAAGTACTTATGCCAAATTAGCGAGAGTGGTATTTGAAAGCGCTTTGGATAAAGATAGAGTTGCTTTAGATATCGTCACAGAAGGCGCAGGTTATATTAGTGAGTTAGCTCGAAAACTATTTGCGATTAATCCACCACGGTTTTCAATGATTGGCGGTTTAGCTGAGCCATTGTCACCTTGGCTTGATGAAGATGTGTTAGCTAAAACATCTCCTATTTTACAGCCACCAGAGTGGGGCGCAGCCTTCTTTGCAAAGCAGCAGCACGCTAAAGCCTAACTAAATTAACTCTATGTATTGTGGCTTAATGTTACCGCCGCAGCATATTTTAGTAAGTGAGAATAAGATGAAACAGACGCTAATTGCAGATCGCGTGTTTGATGGACAAAGCTTCCATACTGACTTGCCAATCACGTTTGAAGACGGCCATATCGTGGCATTTGATACCGCACAAGGTGCGAACGAGTCTCGGGTAAATGGCTTGATTACGCCAGGTTTCATTGACGTTCAAGTTAATGGCGGCGGTGGGGTGTTATTTAATGCGTCACGAAGTGTACAAGGCATTGCTGCAATTGGTCAGGCACATGCAAAGTTTGGCACTACTACTTTTTTACCAACGTTAATTACTGACGATGTAAGTGTAATGCATCAAGCCGCTGATGCAGTTGCTGCAGCACTTGAAGCAAAAACAGCAGGTGTAGTAGGTGTGCATTTTGAAGGGCCGCATTTAAGTGTGCCTAAAAAAGGTGTTCATCCGCAACCTTTCATTCGTCGTATTTCAGATGCTGAGTTAGATATATTCAGTCGACAAGATTTAGGGATTAAAGTGGTTACTCTAGCCCCTGAAAATGTTTCTACTGATGTTATTAAGGCATTGGTAGATGCGGGTGTTAAAGTCTGTTTAGGTCATTCTAATGCAGACTATGACACAGTTAAAGCGGCGCTAGCTGCAGGCGCAAATGGCTTTACCCATCTATTTAATGCAATGTCGCCATTGGATTCAAGAAACCCAGGTATGGTTGGCGCGGCGCTTGAAAGTGAACAAGCTTGGTGTGGTTTAATTGTAGATGGTCATCATGTTCATCCTGCTTCAGCCCGTGTAGCGATTAATGCAAAACCTAAAGGCAAAGTAATGCTAGTAACAGATGCTATGCCGCCAGTAGGACTTGATGACGAAGTTAGTTTTAAGCTTTTCGGTACCCAAGTACTGAGAGAGGGAGATAGGCTAAACGCTGTTACTGGGGAGCTTGCTGGCTGTGTGCTTGATATGGCAGGCGCTGTCGCTAACAGCATTAATATGTTGGGGCTATCTGCTGATGAAGCAATACGCATGGCGTCGCTTTATCCTGCACAGTATCTTGGTTTAAGCGATAAAATGGGTCAGCTTAGTTTAGGTGGCCGAGCAGACTTGGCGCTTGTTGATGATAACTATAAAGTGAGACGCACCTACATTGGTGGTGAACTAGTTTTTAAAGGTTAGTGATTGATTACTTGTGAGTAAAGACAAGTGTTAGCACTAGAGGACAAGAGCTAGATAAAACAATATAAGCCTCTGGAGTGACAGCTAAAGAGGCTTTGCTTGATCTTGATAAAGCCAAACTAAAAATAATATAAAAGGCTGTTTAGATGACAACAATAACTAATAATTCGTCAGCTGACTCTACAACAAAATCTGCTAAGGTTGCTGAACAAGCTAATAGCAAACCGGTAAAAAAACTTAGATTAAAATCACTTGATGCACTTCGTGGTTTTGATATGTTCTGGATCTTAGGCGGCGAGGCTTTATTTGCAGCTTTACTTATCTTGACTGGCTGGGCAGGCTTTAAATGGTTCGATGCGCAAATGCATCATAGTGCTTGGCATGGGTTCACCTTCTACGATTTAATTTTTCCACTATTTATTTTCCTTTCAGGTGTAGCCCTTGGCTTGTCGCCAAAGCGATTAGACAAATTGCCTTTACCTCAGCGTAAGCCTTTATATCAACATGCGATTAAGCGACTGTTGTTATTGCTGCTGTTTGGAGTGATATACAACCATGGCTGGGGTACAGGTGCTCCCTTTGCTGCAGGAGAGATTCGTTATGCCAGTGTGTTAGGGCGCATTGCTTTTGCATGGTTCTTCTGTGCTTTATTGGTTTGGCATACTAGCTTACGAACTCAAATTATTACTGCTATCGCTATTTTAATTGGTTATGCACTGCTGCAAGCTTTTCCTTTTATTACCTTAGATGATAGCGGTGCGTTTAGCGCAACCGGTTCTATTAACGCAGCGATTGATACGCTGTTATTACCGGGTATTACATATCAAGGCGCGGCAGTTGATCCTGAGGGGGTTTTGTCGACGATACCAGCTGTTGTAAATGGCTTATTCGGTGTATTTGTTGGCCACTTTATTGTGAAGCCTCATGTAAAAGGAGAGTGGTTTAAGCTTGGGTTATTATCTGCTGCAGGTGCAGCTCTAGTTGCTATTGGCTGGTTAGCCTCTCCACTTATTCCTGTTAATAAGACGCTGTGGACTAGCAGTTTTACTTTAGTTACAGCGGGATGGAGTATTTTGCTGTTAGCACTATTTTATGCCGTTATTGATGTGCTTAAAGTGCAAAAATGGGCGTTCTTCTTCACAGTCATTGGCTGTAACTCTATCGTGATCTATATCGCTAGCAGCATAGTTAACTGGAAGTACACTGCGCAAAGTGTGTTCGGTGGCGTAATCAACAGCTTTCCAGAAAATGCGCAGACGCTAATGAGCGTAATTGCATTATTGTTGGTGCAATGGTTAGTGCTGTACTGGATGTATAAGCGAGGTGTATTCGTTAAGGTATAGTGTTTTGAAGTTAACTGAACTTAAAAGATCAGCTTTTGCTTTATGTTCAGTATTCAAAATCTTAAAGCATTATCTTTCTTAGTATACGGCGATTTAATCATTAGATTGAATACCAAAAGCGGTTAAGTTTATCGATTAAGATAGAAGCATAAGGCATCAATAAAATAAAATGACAGCGTTGTCTTTTTTTTCTCAATGTTTTAACATCGATGAAACAATGGTCTGGTGTAGGGATAAATCAGGCGATAGTGAGCAACAAAGGATTGGCACTGATATTGAGTGTAATAGCGAAATAATAAGCAGACTGCAGTCTGCAACGCGAAGTAACAGCTAATGAAGGATGGGATAGCAGTTTAATCTGGTATCATCAAATCAATTACTATAAGAAGCAGGTTAAATACATGACAGCAACGACTCAGGCTCAAGCTAGCCCTAAGAGCAGTTTACTGCCTATGACCATTATAGGTGTGCTCTTTTTTATCTTCGGATTTGTGACTTGGCTTAATGGCTCACTTATTCCATTTCTAAAAATCATTTGTGAGCTTAATGAATTCCAAGCGTTGTTTGTTACGTTTGCTTTTTATATTGCTTACACTGTGATGGCATTACCCATGTCATCCATTCTTAAAAAGACTGGTTATAAAAATGGTATGGCAATTGGCTTAGCCATTATGGTGGTCGGTTCACTGCTGTTTATACCTGCTGCACAAAGTGCCAACTATATTTTATTTTTAGGCGCTTTGTTTGTGCTAGGTACAGGCTTAACCATTTTACAAACAGCCTCTAACCCGTACGTTGTGCATATTGGTCCTAAAGAAAGTGCCGCAATGCGCATTAGTATTATGGGGCTGATTAATAAAGGCGCAGGGGTAATAGTACCTATTCTGTTTACTGCGCTAGTGCTTTCTGGTTTCGAAAACTTTACTGCTGAACATCTAGCAGCACTTTCTGAAGCCGAGCGCCAAGCACAGATCAGTGAATTATCATCACGTCTAGTAATGCCTTATGTATATATGGCTATTGCTCTTGCTTTCTTGATCGGTTTAGTTAAATTTTCTTCTCTACCAGAATTAGAGTTCGAAGGCGAAGACGAACATGAAGAAAAAGGCAGCATTACTCATTTCCCTCAAGTGGTATTAGGTGCAATTGCATTATTTGCTTATGTCGGTGTTGAAGTTATTGCTGGTGATACTATTGGTTTATACGGTGAAACGTTAGGGGTGAATAACTTCGCTTCACTGACATCTTACACCATGGTATTTATGGTCATTGGTTATATTATTGGTGTGACTTGTATTCCTAAGTTCATCAGCCAAGAAAAAGCACTGTTAGGGTCAGCAATTGCAGGTATGTTATGTGTTGCAGGTGCAGCGCTAGGATCTCGTGAAAGCACTATGATGGCCGACATATTGTGGGGTTGGAGTGGTATTCCTGTGATCCCTGATACCGTGACTTTTGTAGCCTTAATGGGCTTAGCTCATGCACTCGTTTGGCCTGCTATTTGGCCGCTAGCATTAGAAGGTCTTGGTAAATATACAGCGCAAGGATCTGCATTATTGATTATGGGTATTTCTGGTGGTGCTATCCTACCGCTAGTATTTGGTAAGGTTGCTCACTTTTCTGACAATACTCAGGTTGCTTATTGGGTTGGCTTACCATGCTACTTATTCATTTTATTCTATGCCTTAAAGGGTCATAAGATGCGCAGCTGGAAGTAATATTTCCAATTGTTGAAAAGGAGCCAATAGGCTCCTTTTTTTATGCATATAAAATGGTTTTAAATTGCAGTTAGCCAATTTTAAGAAGGTTTATTAGAATCTTATGGATTGTACTCTTAAGCCCAAGAGTTAAATCTGCTCCAGTGACGCTATAGTTGTCTAGAGTTTGTTACTTAAGCCTGAGTACGCTGGATTTTTGCTTTTGAAAGAAGATTGATTAATGGCCGGGAAAACCGACTATGTCTATTAGTATCGCTGCCGTTCTATTCAGAGCTTGTTAGAACAAATGATCCCTGCCACTACTTTTAGACACTCCACTAAGTAAGTACAATCACCATTGAGGTACTTATGAAAACAAATAAACCACGTAAAACTCAT
>NZ_JAKILT010000005.1 GCF_023283535.1 Shewanella sairae
TAAATTGGAGCGACATATCGGGTTCGAACCGATGACCTATACCTTGGCAAGGTATCGCTCTACCAACTGAGCTAATGTCGCATAAATCTTTACTTGATTGAAACGACATATCGGATTCGAAACAAAAACCGATGACTTATACCTTGGTAAGGTATCGCCCTTTTGCTCTCATAAAGAGTCAACTGAGCTAATGTCGCGTAAACCTTTTAAATTGGAGCGACATATCGGGTTCGAACCGATGACCTATACCTTGGCAAGGTATCGCTCTACCAACTGAGCTAATGTCGCATAAATCTTTTTACTTACCGGACTTGGTGTTCCCATAAGCTTTAATTTGGAGCGACATATCGGGTTCGAACCGATGACCTATACCTTGGCAAGGTATCGCTCTACCAACTGAGCTAATGTCGCATTTCAACTTTTTTACATAGTCACTAAGTTTGGTCCTTAGCGAAAAGTTGAGGCCGCATTATATGAAAATTTCCCTACTCTGCAACCCTTTCTTTCAAATAATCTGACTGATTGGTTAAATAGTAAATGCTTTAGCTCGATAAAACTGCAATTCGGCGATAGATTCTTCGATATCTTGCAAAGCTTGGTGAGTATTCTTCTTCTTAAACCCTTCCATCGCTTTCGGCTCCCAACGACGAACAAGCTCTTTTATCGTACTTACATCAATATTTCGATAATGGAAGTAATTCTCAAGCTCTGGCATGTAGCGGTTTAAAAATCGACGATCTTGACCAATACTATTACCACACATAGGTGAAGCACCAGCCGGTACATATTGGGATAAGAAAGCAATTGTCTCTGCAATCGCTTGCTCTTCATTGATCGTACTCGCTCTAACACGCTCAACAAGACCTGATTCACCGTGGTGCTTTTGGTTCCAATCGTCCATTAAAGCTAATTGTTCATCCGATTGATGAATCGCAATAACCGGGCCTTGGGCAATAATATTTAACTCTTTATCGGTGACGATTGTGGCCATTTCTATAATCTTATCAACGGCAGGCTCTAGTCCTGTCATTTCTAAATCGACCCAAATTAGATTGTTTTCATCTATAGCCATAATGCGACCCGTTATTCCTGTTAGCCTAAATTCAGGCTTTTTTGTTTAAGACCGTGTATCATACTGCTTTTTTAAGCAACACAAAATCACCTTTATCATTGAAGACTAATACGTGAGTAAAAAGAAACCGCTAAGCCATGGTCAATTACGCAGAATGCGGACCAACCAAAAAAAGAAATTACAGAGCCACGATGCAGGCGAAACGACTGACTTACAAGACAGTACGTTAGGGCCTGAGCAGCAAGGCACCATTATTTCCCGTTTCGGTCAGCATGCTGACGTTGAAACCGACGGCGGCCATCTTGCTCGCTGTAATATCCGCCGCAATATTAAAAGTCTAGTGACTGGCGATAAGGTGATCGTACGCTTAGCACTGACCAGCGAGTCAGGTGCGAGTCGTATTGAAGGTATTGTGGAGGCCGTTCACCCAAGGCATTCGCAACTATCGCGCCCCGATCTTTATGATGGTGTAAAGATTATCGCCTCTAATATTGATCAGATCCTGATCGTCACTTCAGTCAAGCCTGCTTTCACAACTCAGATCATTGACCGTTATTTAGTTGCGGCTGAAGATACAGGCATCCAACCTGTAATCATCTTAAATAAAGTGGACTTAATTACACCTGAAGACGCACCAGAAATTGATGCGGCTCTCGAACGTTACCAATCCATTGGCTACCAAGTTTACCGCGTTAGCAGTATTACTGGTGAAGGGGTCGAGCAACTACACGCATTAATGGATGGCAAAGTCAGTGTATTTGTGGGGCAATCTGGTGTGGGGAAATCTTCAATGATTAACGCCATGATGCCTGACGCAGAACTGTTAACTGGTGATATTTCTCAGAATTCTGGTCTAGGTCAGCACACAACGACTACTGCCAAGTTATTACATATTGCCACAGGCGGTGACCTAATTGACTCACCAGGTGTACGTGAGTTTGCCTTGTGGCATCTACCTGCGGATAGAGTCGGTTGGTGCTTTATTGAGTTTAGAGACTACTTAGGCACTTGTAAGTTTAGAGACTGCAAACACTTAAACGATCCTGGATGCTCAATTACCGAAGCATTTAAAGCCGGTGAAATTACTGAAGATAGATACAATAATTATCATCGTATTATCGCCAGTCTAGATGAGCAAAGACACGCTCGTCACTTTAGAGCGGGTCCAGACGAGTAGTTATACTCGGCAAATAAAGCATTACAATAAATTAAGCATTTACCCGACAGCTCCGCCATCCTAGGCATCTAGCATAGCAAAAGGGGGGAGCTGATAAGATGCACAATAAATAATAGATAGCACCTAACTTCAGGTGGAAGATTAAAGGATATTGAAATTGGATAAAGTTAAAATTGCCTTGCAATATATTATGCCAAAGCACTTACTTTCTCGTCTTGTAGGCAAACTAGCAGCGGCTGAAATGGGCTCTGTCACTACAGCAGCAATCAACTGGTTCATTAAACAATATAAAATTGATATGAGCGAAGCTGCACAATCAGAAGCAACTGCTTACCGTACATTCAATGACTTTTTCACTCGCGCCTTAAAGCCAGGCATGCGCCCACTTTGTGAAGACAATGACTACATCGTACATCCAGTCGACGGTGCAGTAAGCCAATTAGGTCCTATTAAAGAAGGCCGTATTTTTCAAGCTAAAGGTCATGACTATTCTTCACTTGCACTGTTAGGCGATCAAGCTGATGATGCCAAGCGTTTCGAAGGCGGTGACTTTGCCACTATCTACCTTGCACCAAAGGACTACCATCGTATTCATATGCCAATTAAAGGCACCTTGTCTAAGATGACCTACGTGCCAGGCGAGCTATTTTCAGTTAATCCACTAACAGCCGAAAATGTACCAGGCCTTTTTGCTCGTAACGAACGTGTTGTGGCTATTTTTGAAACTGAAATCGGCCCAATGGCCATGGTATTAGTTGGCGCAACAATCGTGGCGAGCATAGAAACGGTTTGGGCTGGCACAGTAACACCACCAACCGGCAAAAAGGTATTTACTTGGGATTACCCAACTGAAGGCCCTAACGCATTAACCCTAGAAAAAGGCGCTGAAATGGGCCGTTTCAAACTAGGTAGCACAGTCGTAATGCTGTTTGCTAAAGACGCCTTAGATGAATTTGCCGATGGAGTAGAACCAAAAAGCGTGACTCGTATGGGTCAAGCTTTTGCAAAAATCGAAGATTAACTTCTTAAAGGCAGGCATGGACAGTAAAAAAACAGGGCTGTTAGAACTTCACTTTGCGGTACTACTATTTGGTGGTACCGCTTTGTTTTCAAAGCTTATCCCATTAAGCGCACTCGATATAACCTTGTTACGTTGCGTCGTTGCCGCCTCAGTTTTAGCTTTAATCGTTAAAATCAGTAAGCAATCTTTATCTCTCAATGCGTCCAAAGACTATTTTATTGCTATTGGTCTAGGCATTCTCGTTAGCTTGCACTGGGTCACTTACTTTGCCTCAATGCAGCTATCATCAGTAGCGATAGGTATGATTGCCTTTTTCACCTATCCCGTTATGACGGTACTGGTCGAGCCGATAGTCACCAAAACTAAACTAAAGTTAGCCGACGTTATCAGCGGTGTATTGGTGTTAATTGGTGTTTCGCTGCTCATTCCAGAAGCAAGCCTTGGCAACGACGTTACTCTAGGCATTGCCATTGGTATTTTGTCTGCAGTGCTATTTACCGCCCGCAACCTATTACATAAGCGCTATTTCTCAGCTTACAGCGGTCAACAGGCCATGTTTTATCAGTCTTCGGTGGCGGTGGTTTTCCTCGCTCCTTGGATGAGTGTCGAGCTCAATACCATAGAACAAAATGTTTGGTGGCTAATTATTTTATTAGGCGTGGTATTTACCGCTGCGCCCCACGCGCTTTTTACATCAGCCTTAAGATTATTAAGCGCAAAAACGGTAGGTTTAGTCTCTTGCCTACAACCCTTTTATGGCGCCATGTTAGCATGGCTTATCCTCAATGAAGATTTAGCCCTACAAACTGTTATCGGTGGGACTTTAGTTGTCGCCACCGCCTTATTTGAAACTCAACAAAGTCATAGATCAAATAGCGTAAAAAAGACTGCTTAGAGCGATTTATTTATCCCGCTAACTTGGCTACTATAAATAAGTCTTTTTTGCTTGTTCAAATTCTTATCATGTATCGTTTTTTATTGCTCATCCTATGCGTATTTTCGTTATCTGCGAATGCTAATCCACTTCAACTTGAAAAACGCTTAGGGCTTAATTCAAACAATGAAGAATCAACACCTCAAGAGCAGTTAATTCTATTACAAGATCGAACCAATGATTTAGCGCTGGCCGAAACCAATGCTAAGGAGCTGGTTGGTAATTACAGCGAACATAAACAAAATCTATTAGCGCAAATTCAAGATGCGAAACAAGGCTTGAGCATTTCTGAACAACAAGATGTCCAGCAGCAAGCATCTCTTGCTTATCTGCGATTATCAGAGCTTAAAGAAGTAGAGATCAGTTTAGGGAAAAAAGTTAACCAGTTAATAAAATCTCACAATGAACTTCCTGACGAGCTAATTAGCGCGAGAACAACCCTACAAAAACATAAGAAAATCCGTATTACTGATGAGCAAAGCATCGCTAATAAGACCCTGGTTGCGCAGAAACGCCTCTATCAACAACATGTAAAAACATTAGAAGCATTGCTTGCTAGTAGCCAAAAAGAGATTGATTTAAACCAGTTGCAACTTACGCTGGTTCGTGAACAACTTGCACAGCAAGAGGTGCTAATCGAACAACTAAATCAACTCGTTGTAAAACAAAGACAAGCACAAACAGAAGCGGCCATAGCGGGTAGTTTACTGCCCCAGGGGAAAGTGCACGATCCAGTGACCCAAGAGCTTAGCGACAGCAACCGTATCTATGGCGAAAGTTTAAAAGAACTTAACCACAAAATTAGCCTAACCCTAAACCAACAGGAGCAGGCTGAAGCCCAGTATCAAGCACAAGCCAAGCAACTAACAACTATCCAGCAGCAAATAGGTTGGATAAAACTGAACTCTGCTTTTGGTGAGCGCTTCTTGCAAATGCTACAGGCACTGCCTAAGCCGCCTAACCAAGATCCGGTGCAAAGTGAGATAGCCAATACTCGACTTGGCCGTTATCAGGTTGAGCAAGCACAAACACTTAATCACCAAATGGTAACCGATATTGGCGCTGAAAGTTCATTGCAAGCCAAGTTACTTGCAGCGCAGGGGTTGCTATTACAACAGTTAATCCAAAGCTATGATCAATATCTTAGTGAACTCGCCGATCTAAGGGTTAACTATGAGCAACTTAATCAGCAATACCTGACCTTAAAGAGCATACTCAACGAGCACCTATTTTGGGTTCCCAACGCCAATAGTATTGGGGGGTTATGGATAACTGACTTACATCAAAGTATTCAGTGGATGTTGCAACAAGCACCTTGGAGCCAAATGCAAAGCTCCTTTAATGAGCAAAGTACACTTTGGTCATGGTGGTTGATCTTGTTTGTCGTCAGCATGCTCGCTCAAGATATTCTGACCCCTAAATTTAAATCGGCGATGCGTCGTGAACTGCCTTTTGTCGGTAACGTAACCCAAGATAAGTTTATTTATACCTTCCATGTATTAATCAACTCATTTGGCTACAGTTTACTTAAACCCTTACCCATCGTTTTGGCAGGCGGAATTTTCTATCAATCGAGCCATAATTTCGTATCAGCTGTGGGTATGGGGATTATGGCCTCGGGGATTTTATACCAACTTTATCGCTTTATTTTCTTGCTATCGTTAGATAGAGGTTTGTTGATCAACCACTTCAAGGCACCGCAAACTATTGTCCGCTCTGGACAAGCGCGATTTAAAAAATTCACCATAATGGCGACACCGTTTTTAGCCATCATGACCTTTACGGAAGTTATCGATACCTCTTTGGTGCGAAATAGCTTAGGTCGCGGCGCGTTTATTATTTTTTGCCTAATGCTGTTTTGGTTTTACAAAGATATGCTGAGCTTATCTAACAAAGAAAATACCGCAGAGCACAGCAAGAATAAAAAGCTTCTTCAAAAGCTATTATGGGCAATGTTGATATTAATGCCCCTTGCCTGTGCTGTACTGGCTTTCCAAGGTTACTATTACACCGCATTCCAAATGTTCCTGCAGCTACAGCTGTCTATGATATTTGGTCTTGGTTTCTTACTGCTATTTAATTTAATCAAACGCTGGATGCTAATAGAGCGACGCCGCATTGCCTTTGAACGCGCTAAAGCAAAACGTGCTGAACTGCTGGCTCAGCGTGAAAAGGGAGAAGTCAGCGTTGGCGATCAAAGTGATACCTATGAAGAACCTATTGTCGATCTAGAAACCATTTCAAGTCAGTCATTAGGTTTGGTGCGATCTTTATTGCTACTGGCCTTTTTAGCCAGCATTGTTGGCCTATGGACTCAAACCCATACCGCACTATTCTCTCTACTTGATGGTGTCACCCTTTGGTCGAGTAATACCACGGTAAATGGCATTGAGCAGCAGATCCCTATTACGTTAAAGTCGCTACTCCTATCTCTGATTATTGTCGGTTTCTCTATGATGATCGCCACTAATCTGCCCGGCCTCATTGAATTAACCATCCTGCAAAGGCTAGATTTAAGCCAAGGAACCGGATTTGCACTGACTACCGTGAGTCGCTATCTAGTGGTGTTATTTGGCGTGTTAACGGGCTTTTCCACCCTAGGAATGGAGTGGTCTAAGTTGCAATGGCTTGTGGCTGCCTTATCAGTTGGTTTAGGCTTTGGTTTACAAGAAATCTTTGCAAACTTTATTTCCGGCCTGATTATTTTGTTTGAAAAACCAGTGCGTATTGGCGATACCGTGACAATCCGCGATCTAACTGGAACAGTAAGTAAAATTCAGATCCGAGCAACCACTATCGTTGACTGGGATCGTAAAGAGATCATTGTGCCCAACAAGGCATTTATTACCGAGCAACTTATCAACTGGTCACTGTCCGATCCTATCACCCGCGTGATTGTTTACGTGTCAGTGGCAAGAGACTCTGATCCAGCGAGAGTAGAAGCAGCACTTTATCAAGCGGTGCAAGAATGTGATGATGCTCTGCTATCGCCTGAACCAGAGGTCTGGTTTGCAGGGTTTGGCCAGCATACTCAAGACTTTGAAGTAAGAGCTTACGCTAAAGATATGGGTGCGCGTTGGCCACTAAAACATAAACTGCATAAACAAATTACTAAGAAGTTAAATGAAAACAACCTTGTGCTCGCCTACCCTCAGTTAGAGGTGCACTTATCCTCGAGCCAAAGTAAAGACGTACAGAGCTTAATTAGAAGCTAATGACAGGGATCAAAACCAATATGATGATATTTGCTCACCGTGGTGCCAGCGGTTACGTCGCCGAAAACACCTTAGCCGCCTTTGCTAAATCAATAGAACTAGGCGCAACAGCGGTTGAGCTAGATATTCATCTGGTCGAAGATGAACTCTATGTGTTTCATGATAGAAGATTAGAGCCCAAAAGTTCTGGATACGGGCTGATAGAAGAGTTTACCAAAGCAGATTTAAGTCAGCTTAAAATTGAAGGTGAGCCAATACCGACCTTATTACAGGTATTGCAATTACTTAGACCCCATAACACCTTAGTCAATATCGAGTTAAAAGGTCTAGGCTGCCTCGATGCGTTTATTGCACTTTACCCCACACTGATTAACGAACTTAAATATCCAGCCGAAAAGCTGTTGATCTCGTCTTTCAATCATCCATTTTTAGCGACGTTCAAACAGCAATACCCAGAGTCTTTTATCGCCCCGCTGATAGAGGGGGTGCCGTTGGATTTGGCGGGCATCGTCTCTCAACTCGGTGCCTACTCAATCCATCTTGGGTTAAGTTTTACCACTCAACAAATGGTTGATGATGCCCACCAACGTGGCGCCAGAGTTTATGTGTATACCGTCGATAACCTTGAAGATCTTGATATGCTCAACAGCATGGGCGTAGATGGCATATTTACCAATTTCCCCGATAAAGCTATTTTGCATTTAGCCTAAGTTTTTACTGCTGATAGAAAGCAAGATTTGCGTAAAGCCAGCAATATAAACTAGACTTAAATTAACAGCTTACATTCAATCTAGACTTGTCGATTACGTTGTGCCCAGCTGCCTATAGCAAAGAAAATGGCAACCACCAATACAAACAACCAATGGGCCGGTATTTTTGCCATATATTGCGCCAGCAATGGGCTTAAATGAATGATAATGAGACCGTAGCCAAACGCGTTAACAATAACAAAAATTAACGTGCGCAATAGAAATGAACGGCCTGCAAGGTAACGACGTAGAAAACGATTAATATCAGCGCCAAAAACGACCAAACAACAAGCTATAATGGCTGTTGCGACTTCGGTAAGCCACGGGGTGAATAATCCCCCTAAATAGTTTAAAAGCGCAATGAGCTTATCAATAAAATCAGTCATTTTTCAGCAAGTTAAAACTCAGGTAAACATAGAATATAGGGAGTTAGTATGGGACACAAGTTACTCTTGCTCACCAGAGAAAATGAGCGCTATCGCCAGCTATTAAATTCGTGTCACCTGCCAGACACCATCATATTAGATGATGATCCCCAGGGAATATTCAACGCCGACATCTGGTTAGCCGAACCTAAGCTTGCTGCGCCTTTGCTGCCTCATGCTGCTAACTTAAAATGGATGCAGTCAACCTTTGCCGGCGTTGATGCACTAGTTAAGCCTAGGCAGCGTAAAGACTATGAGCTTACCAATGTAAGAGGCATTTTTGGACCGTTAATGAGTGAGTACCTATTTGGCTATTTGCTTGCATACCAGCGTGAGCATAGAAAATATAAAACTCAACAAGAGCAAAAAGTCTGGTTACCTGGCAGCTTTAAGACCCTGCAAGGGCAAACATTGCTACTACTAGGCACTGGCTCTATTGCTAAGCATATCGCTCAAACAGCAAAACACTTTGGCATGCATGTAATTGGCATTAATCGCGGCTCCAAACCCACAAGGGGCTTTGATGAAGTCGACACCCTGGCGAATCTAACCCACTATCTTCCCCGTGCCGATGCCGTAGCGAGTATTTTACCCAGTACACCTGAAACCAAAGGCGCATTAAATCCGCAAACCTTATCGCTATTAAAAGACGAAGTGGTGTTATTTAACCTTGGTCGCGGTGATGTATTAGATCTTGACGCACTTTATCAGCAGCTGGTTACTCATACCGAGCAACAAGCGATATTAGATGTATTTAATCAAGAACCCTTGCCCGATAATCACCCTATTTGGTCATTAGATAACGTCATTATCACACCACATATTGCTGCGCCAAGCTTCCCTGAACAAGTGGTTGAGATATTCTCAGAAAACTTTCACAAGTGGATTAAGGGTGAAAAATTATCTCATAGGGTCCATTTTGAACGCGGCTATTAAACCAAGATTTAGTGCTACTGTTTCTATGAAGCTGCCTGCAACCTCAGCAATAACGTGATATAGGCACGCTTTTTAATAACTGGCTACAGCAAAATAGCCCATAATTATATTTAGCAGTTATTAGCATTGAGAATCATTTTCATTTATACTTCGGGCTATGTTCGATTTAGAGATGATATTTCATGTACGTTTGTCTTTGTCACGCAATTACTGATACGCAGATCAAAGAAGCTGTTAGCCAAGGCGATGCTTCATTAGCCGACGTTAAAAAGCGTCTTGGTGTGGCGGATCAATGTGGTAAATGTGCAAAAATGGCAACCCAGATCATCCAAAGACAAGTTGAGATCGAACCCAACTTTTATGAAGTCGCCTAATACTCATCAGTATACATTCGGCAATGTCTTCACATAAAAAATGCAGCCAATTGGCTGCATTTTTTGTTTAACGCTTAGTTCAACATGCCCTAAATGACAGGCTCACCGTCACCTAGTTCAACACTATCAACTCGTTGTAATCCCCGTGGCAACTTAGCACCACGACGACCACGCTCACCACGATAATGCTCTAGGTCGCTTGGCTTAAGTGTCAGCTTACGCTTACCTGCCCAAAGGGTGACCGACATATCTTCAGGAATAACGTTAAGGTGCAGCAATAACTCTTCACGACTCTTAGCGCGTTCAGTTGGAATACCAATAATCTTATTACCTTTACCCTTAGACAATTGTGGTAAAGCATCAAGCGAGAACAGCAACATGCGGCCCTCATTGGTAATGGCTAATATTGAGCTTGGTTTAGTCTTATCGACCTTTCTGGGTAACAGCACTTTAGCATTAGTAGGCAAGCTCAACAGCGCCTTACCCGCCTTATTACGCGATACCATGTCTTTATTGGCACAGATAAAGCCGTAACCCGCATCAGAGGCCAATAAGTAACATTGCTCCTCATCAGACAGTAAGACATGCTCCATCGTCGCACCTGGCGCTAAATTAAAGCGAGTAGTGATAGGCTCACCTTGGGATCGCGCAGACGGTAAAGTATGGGTTTCGGTGGCGAATGCCCTACCCGATGTGTCAATAAACACACTAGGTTGGTTACTGCGGCCCTGCGCCGAACGTAAGAAACTATCACCCGCTTTATAAGATAGGTTTTGACCATCAACATCATGGCCTTTAGCGCTACGCACCCAGCCTTTTTCAGATAGCACAACAGTCACAGATTCTGCAGGAACTAACTCTTGCTCGGTCAGCGCTCGTGATTCACTACGCTCAACTAATGGGGAACGACGTGCATCGCCATAGTCTTCGCCATCTTTGATCAGTTCTTTTTTGATCAAGGTCTTCATACGGCGCTCAGAGCTTAGCAGCAGTTGTAGTTTGTCACGCTCAGCTTCTAATTCACTTTGCTCAGCTTTGATCTTAAATTCTTCAAGCTTAGCTAAGTGACGCAGTTTAAGATCTAAGATCGCGTCAGCTTGTTTGTCTGATAGATTAAAGCGCTTTATTAATTCAGCTTTCGGATCATCGTTATAACGAATGATCTCAATCACTTCATCAATATTTAAGAAGGCTACCATCAACGCATCTAGAATATGTAATCGCGATAATACTTTATCTAAGCGATATTCTAGACGGCGCTTAACCGTAGTCATTCTAAATTCAAGCCATTCCGTTAATAGCTGGAGCAAACCTTTAACTTGTGGACGACCATTTAAGCCAAGTACGTTAAGGTTAACGCGGTAGCTCTTTTCTAAATCCGTGGTTGCAAATAGATGCGCCATCATTTGGTCGCAATCGACGCGGTTTGAACGTGGCACAATCACCATGCGTACCGGGCTTTCGTGATCAGACTCATCACGTAAATCCGTTACCATAGGTAACTTCTTCGCCTGCATCTGATTGGCAATTTGCTCTAAAATCTTACCGCTACTTGCTTGATGCGGCAGTGCAGTAATCACTACTTCACCATTTTCCACTGTGTATACAGCGCGGGCTTTAATAGAGCCACGACCTGTTTGGTAGATTTTAGTAATATCTGCAGCGGGAGTAATGATTTCAGCTTCAGTTGGGTAATCTGGGCCAGGAATAAATTCCATCATGCGCGCTAAATCAGCTTTAGGATTATCAAGCAGTTCTACACAAGCCCCAACCAACTCTTTTACGTTATGTGGTGGCACGTCAGTAGCCATACCAACAGCAATACCGGTAATACCGTTAAGCAGAATGTGTGGCAAGCGCGCAGGTAAAACCAGGGGTTCTTTCATGGTACCGTCAAAGTTAACGCCCCAATCAACAGTGCCCTGACCTAGCTCACTTAGCAAAACCTCTGAAAACTTAGACAGTCTCGCTTCGGTATAACGCATTGCAGCAAATGACTTAGGATCATCTGGCGCGCCCCAGTTACCTTGACCATCAACGAGTGGATAACGATACGAAAATGGCTGTGCCATCAGCACCATAGCTTCATAACAGGCACTGTCACCATGGGGGTGGTACTTACCCAATACGTCACCAACGGTACGCGCTGATTTCTTATGCTTAGATTGAGCAGATAAGCCAAGCTCACTCATGGCGTAGACAATACGTCTCTGAACCGGTTTGAGTCCATCACCAATATGTGGCAATGCACGGTCCATGATGACATACATGGAATAGTTCAGATATGCCTCTTCCGTGAAGCGGCGTAGCGGCATTTGCTCTACGCCATCAAGGCTTAAATCTATCGCATCACTCATTAATCATTATCCTGTGACTGATTCTTTGCTGACTCTTTATAAAACAAACGGTAAACGTTGCCTTTTAGATCATCAGATATATACATGGCACCATCGGGTGCTGTGACCAATGAATATGGTCTTGCGACGGGAAATTCACCGTCTAAAAAGCTAACAACTGTACTGCGTTTTATTACTTTGCCTGCTTCAATTTCAAGCATTACCACTTGGTAACCCACTTTACTTGAGCGGTTCCAAGAGCCATTTTCCGCCACAAACATTTGATTGTGGTAACGTTCAGGGAATTGACTACCACGGTAAAAGTGCATCCCTTTGGCACCAACATGAGCTGGCAACTCATAATTTGGCGCAACCACTTTAAGGTTTTTAGGCTTATCGTATGCTGGCTCAATCACGTTCGTAGCATGAATATAAGGAAAGCCATAGTGGCTACCTTTAACTTCTACTTTGTTAATTTCATCTGGAGGTAAGTTATCGCCCATCCAATCGCGGCCATTATCTGCAAACCAAAGTTGGTTATCATTCACAGACCAATCAAAGGCTAATACTTTTCTTACGCCACTAACAATTTGCTCACTCGCACCTGTTTCAACATCAATTGCGATAATGCTGGCATAAGGCGCTTCTGACTCACACACGTTACAAGGTGCGCCAATCGCAATATAGAGTCTTCCATCAGGACCAAACTGCATTGCCCGACGACTCTTTTTACTTTCGCCAGGCAAACGGTTGTAAACTTCTTTTGGACGTCCAGGACGCTTTAGGCGGGATTCAATTTGATTAAAACGTAAAATACGTTCTTCTTCGGCAACATACAAAGAGCCATTAGAAAACGCTATCGCTTCTGGGTAATCCAACCCTTTAGCAATCACATAACGTTTATCGACTCGTCCATCGTTATCGCCATCAACCAGCGCAGTGATTTTACCGTCTCGGTAGGAGCCAACAAATAGCGTGCCATTATCGCCAACAGCTAGCTGTTTAGCATCACCTAAGTTAGAAGCGTATAAGGTTAAACCAAAGCCTTTAGAGACAGTGATCATCATAGGATCCGCTGCAAGTGCACTAAAACTAAATATTAATTGCGCGCACAGCAGCGAAACCCCAGCAGCGATTTGATTTCGATAGTTTTCAAACGTCATTATTATTCTTTTGTCTGATTATAATCACAAACTGCCGATTAGAGCTGGGCAAGATCACCCTTTGTTTCTAACCAAGTTTTTCTGTCCCCAGAACGCTTCTTGGCGAGTAACATATCCATAAGAGCCATAGTGTCATCAGCATCATCTATGGTTAATTGCACTAGTCGACGTGTATTTGGATCCATCGTTGTTTCACGCAGTTGTAGCGGATTCATCTCACCCAATCCCTTGAATCGTGTTACTTGGACTTTTCCTTTCCGCTTTTCTGCGGCAATTCTATCAAGAATGCCGTCTTTCTCAGCCTCATCTAAGGCGTAGAATACTTCTTTACCGATATCGATACGGAACAGAGGTGGCATAGCCACATAAATATGTCCTTGCTCCACTAATACCTTGTAGTGCTTCATAAATAGTGCACATAACAAGGTCGCAATATGCAGACCATCCGAGTCTGCATCGGCAAGAATACAAATTTTTCCATAACGTAATTCTGAAATATCAGCACTATCAGGATCGCAACCAATCGCAACCGAGATATCATGTACTTCTTGCGAAGCCAACACTTGAGAAGCATCGACTTCCCACGTATTCAAAATCTTACCACGTAGCGGCATAATCGCTTGGAACTCACGATCACGAGCCTGCTTAGCACTGCCTCCCGCAGAGTCACCCTCCACCAAGAATAGTTCGCCACGCATAGGATCTTGACCACTACAATCGGTCAGTTTTCCAGGTAACGCTGGTCCAGAAGTAATACGCTTACGCGCCACTTTCTTAGCCGCTTTCAAACGCTTTTGTGCATTATTAATACACATGTCTGCTAAGGCTTCTGCTTGCTCAGTATTGGTATTTAGCCACAAGCTAAATGCATCGCGAACAATCCCCGAGACAAATGCAGCACACTGCCTACTAGAAAGCTTTTCTTTCGTTTGACCGGCAAACTGTGGATCTTGCATCTTAATCGATAAGATAAAGGTACAGCGATCCCAAATATCTTCTGGCGTTAACTTGATACCGCGAGGCACTAGGTTTCTAAACTCACAAAACTCACGCATAGACTCGAGTAAACCTTGTCTAAAACCGTTAACATGAGTACCACCCAGTGGGGTAGGAATAAGGTTTACATAACTTTCGTTAAGGTATTCACCACCTTCAGGTAGCCAAGTTATCGCCCAGTCGGCGGCTTCTAAATTTCCCGCAAAACTGCCTACAAATGGCACTTCAGGAAGTGTTGGCACGCCCTTAATTGATGTTCTAAGGTAATCTTCTAAGCCACTTTCATAAAACCATTCTTGGGTTTCATTGGTTTGCTTATTAACAAATTTAATGCGCAGACCAGGGCAAAGTACAGCCTTAGCTTTTAATAGGTAAACCAGTTTAGTTATAGAGAAGTTGCCGGAATCAAAATAGCTTGCATCAGGCCAAAAATGTACGCTTGTACCAGTATTACGGCGGCCACATGTACCAGTAACGTGCAGGTCTTCAACCTTTTCACCATGCTCAAAAGCCATTTCATAGACTTCAGCATTACGTCTAACAGTGATTTCAACACGGCTTGAAAGCGCGTTAACCACCGAAATACCAACACCGTGAAGACCACCAGAGAATTGGTAGTTTTTATTAGAGAACTTTCCACCTGCATGCAGCTTAGTTAAAATAAGCTCTACACCGGGGATCCCCTCTTCAGGGTGGATATCAACCGGCATACCACGGCCGTCATCGATAACTTCCAAAGAGTTGTCGGCATGTAAAATCACGTCGATTCGACTCGCGTGCCCTGCTAATGCCTCATCGACACTATTATCAATGACTTCCTGTCCTAAATGGTTCGGGCGCGAAGTATCGGTATACATACCGGGGCGACGTTTTACAGGGTCGAGTCCATTTAGGACTTCAATAGCATCTGAGGTGTATTGGTTTGTCATGGCACACATATTATTTTGTTATTCAGGCCATGTTGCGGCCCTACGGGTCTATTTGTCAAGAAAACAGATATTCACAGATAGAAGCAAGTTGGTCTTTATAACCGATAAAACTATGGTCGCCATCGGGTTCTATTAACAGCTTACAACAGTGATATTTCTGCACGGCCTGTTTGTAGTCGAGCACTTCATCGCCTGTTTGTAACAGTACATAAAAGCGATCAGGATTTAATATTGCGGGCGTATTGTAGCGCCCGACGTCGTGTTTATGTTCGGCAACGACTTGGTAGGTTTCATCCGTGTAGGGATTGTACTGAGTGCCAATGAATTCATCAAATAGTTCGAAAGGTTTTACTGCAGGATTAACTAAAACTGCGCGTCCACCGTAAGTTTCGGCTAAATAACTTGCGAAATATCCGCCTAATGAAGAACCAATATAAGTCAGCGGCTCACCCTCAGCTTGCGCTTTTTCTACAATATCGATTAGCAGTGCCATCGCCTCAAGCGGTTCGCTGGGCAATTGTGGCTGAAAAAATGGGAGTTGAGGATGATGTTCCGCGATATAGCTGGCGGTAACCAAACCTTTATCTGACAAAGGCGAACTATTAAATCCATGTATGTATAGCAGCATATTTCCTCACACTGCGGCGTATCTTAGCTACTAATAACCGCCTGCATCTTTATCTGGTGAGAAGTTCTCACCCGGTACCCGGTAAACATTGGTTAGAATGCTACCATCGGATTTGAGCTCCAGCAAACGGTATCCCGGTTGCAACGCATCGAGTGCAAAATAAGGCGACTTAGGTTTGAACTGAATACATGTTGATGGCGTAGCCATCAGCTTAATTGCTCCATGGGGACCAAAATGTTCTGTTTCGACATTTTGATGGATATGCCCCCAAAGTAACCCTTTTACTTGTGGGTATTGCGCAACTTGGGCAATAAAGGTTTCACCATTATCCATGCAGTGTTGATCAAGCCAAGTACAGCCTGCTAAAACTGGATTATGATGCATAACTAAAAGCGTATGACGATTAGGCTCTTCTGCAATCGCATTTTCAATAAGTGCTAGCTCAGCTTCAGACATATGCCCACCTGGGCGTCCTCGTACCGTAGAGTCCAACATAATGATTTGCCAATTACCGGCTAAAATGCGCTTCTGCCCAAATACCTGCGAGCCTTGCATGTGCAGATTCATGATGCGAGGGTCGTCATGATTCCCCGGCAAGTAATGACACGGCATATCTAAAGGCTTAATAGCATTAACAAAGTTATGATACGACTCAATAGAGTAATCTTGACTTATATCGCCTGTCGCTAGCATAAAGTGCGCAGGATAGTTAACCGCAGAGATAGTGTTTAACACTGCGCCTAGACTTTGAGCAGTATTGACACCAAGTAGCTGTGCTTCAGGATCAGCAAACAGGTGAGGATCTGTGACTTGCACAATTCTCACACTCTTAGCTTCAGAAATTGAATAAGAGATAGCTGCTTTTAGCAAATTAGTTACCCAATAATCAGATCAACTGACAAATTTAGTTAAGTTATCAATCTTCAATAACTCTTCTAGAAAAGCATTGACTTGGTACTTTTCATCCCGATGATGCATATGCATATTTGGATAATCATACACTGGTCGCAATTGGTAAATCTGTTGACTAGTTAACACTTCTGCTAATTTAGCATCATGATAAATGCGTACAGAGACTTTAGGTGTTGACACTAACTCATGGTTACCAACGCAGCGTGAGATCTGCACTAACTGAGTATATTTAGTATTTTCCAGCAACTGCACATCTAACTGACCAAACTCACCTTTCACTCGCCACTGTGAGCCTTCACTTGGCTCTAAAGTCAGCCATCTTTGAATATGCATATAATTACGCCCACAAAGTGCCAGAAACTGGCTGACATTAGGCTGATACTTATTCTTTTTCGCTAAAGTGACATATGACACAAATTAAACCAACGCTATCTATATAAATGTATTGAATAAGAACAATGAAAGTAACCGCTTGATGCCGTTAATCCTATTGTTTGACGATATTTTGATAATTAAGTTGCAACCAAAGAAGTCCAATCACGGTTGACGCATTGTCTATTTGACCATCTACGACCATTTGATAAGCTTGCTCACGACTAACAACATGCACACGTATATCTTCATGCTCATCAGCAAGTCCATGCACACCATCAGCATCTGCTGCTGTTACGTTAGCCCAATAAAAATCAAAACGCTCACTTGTGCCGCCAGGGCTAGAAAAGTATTGATTAACTTGAGTAACACTTTTTGCGGTTAATCCCGTTTCCTCAAGTAGTTCCCTATGAGCGACATCCATTGATGTCTGCCCATTATCGATCATTCCGGCCACTAATTCTAATAACCAAGGTGTTTTTGCGTTTTCAAGTACAGGAATGCGAATTTGTTCTATTAAAACGACTTGGTCCATAACAGGATCATAAGGTAAAACAACCACGGCATTACCACGCTCAAACACTTCACGCGTGACAACATCACTCCAGCCACCAGCAAACAACCTATGCTTGAAGCGATACTCTTCCATTTTAAAGAAGCCTTTATACAAAGGTTTCTTGCTCAATAGCTCTACATCATCACGCTTGAAGGTGCTGTTCATTTCTTGTCCTAAATATACTTGTTTATAAAGGTATTTATGCCACAATAAAGTCAAATAAAAATATTAATACTATGATGCATGCAGTACTAATCATAAGCATCAAAAACTGTTACACTTCTGAGTTGACTTAGAATTTGTAGGTTTTTAATATTTAACCCACTAAGTTTAGATGTATTGGGAAGCGTCGGGAAGCGCAAACCGCCTTACTTTTTATTATATGTAAGGCAAAGCTAAACATAACAAGTTAAATTCGCTCCTCAATGGGGAATTTTGTCTAAAAGGACAGCAAATGAAATTCAAGATCCGTTCTCTATGTGCCGCACTGACCCTTGCAGCGACAGCGCAAGTTGCTCATGCCGATGACCTTCTTCAAATATATCAACAAGCATTGACGAGTGATCCTGTTGCGCTTCAAGCTAAAGCTCAACGTGATGCTCTGTACGAACAGATTGAAGAAAACCGTGCTCCATTACTACCAACAATCAGTGCTAATGTAGGTTACGACAAAGCATGGAATGACCCAAGCGAAGATTCAAGCGGTATTGTCGGTGGCGTAACCTTAAATCAGGTAATTTACGACCACAGTGCATGGGTTGGTTTAAGCCTTGCTGAAAAAGCGGCATCTCAAGCAGACTCTGCATACGCATCAGCGCTACAAAACCTTATTATTCGCGTAACCAACGCTTATTTTGACGTACTAACAGCCAAGGACAACTACGAGTTCCAAGGCTCTGAAAAGCGTGCAATTGAGCGTCAGCTTGAGCAGACTAAACAACGCTTTGCAGTGGGCCTTACAGCAATTACCGACGTACATGAAGCACAAGCTCAATATGACTTAGCTAATGCGACTGAAATTTTGGCTGAAAACACCCTAGCAAATAGCTACGAAGCACTGCGTGAAATCACAGGCATTGATCATAAGAACATCAATATTCTGGATACCAATCGTTTCTCTGCATCTGCTGTTGCTCCAGCGTCTTCAACAGACTGGATAAAAATGGCAGAAACCAACAGTGTTGACCTAATGACAACACGTATTGGTAAAGACATCGCTGAAGAAACAATTACCCTTTATAAAGCTGGCCACATGCCCTCACTTAGCTTAAATGCAGGTTACAATAAAGGCATAGAGCAAGAGCCTGGTAACGACTTCGACAATGGCACAATTGGCGTAACACTAAGTATTCCTATTTTTGAAGGTTTCAAGGTGTCTTCAAAAGTTAATCAAGCTCAGTACCAATATGTTGAAGCAAGCGAGAAGCTAGAACAGACGCACCGAAAAGTGGTTAAAGATGTACGTAATAACTTTAACAACGTTGGCGCTTCTATCAGCTCAATCCGCGCTTATGAGCAGTCTGTAATCTCTTCAGAAAGTGCGCTTAAAGCAACTCAAGCTGGTTTTGAAGTAGGTACACGTACTATTGTTGATGTATTAAACCGTACTCGTGACCTTTACGATTCAAAGCGTAAACTATCTGATGCGCGTTATGGCTATATCAATTCAATCCTAGCGCTTAAGCAAGCTGCGGGGACATTGAATGAAGATGATATCGCATCAATTAACAATGGCCTTGTTGCTCCAACAACAAACTAAGCCTGCTTGTTAAAACATAAAAAAACCGCCAAATGGCGGTTTTTTTATGGGCTAATATTCTTATAATCTTATCGCCACAGCTAATTGAACCGCGACAACAGAAGAGATAATTAGCTTAGAATACGAGTTCAACACCAGCAAAGTAACCTTTAAACTGCATATCCGCTGTTACGCCATCAAAACCATTTACGTCAAACTTAAAGTCACGGTAACCAGCGCGGATACGGTAATCTAATGCCGTACCATCAAAGTTCCAACCTAGTCCTAATGAATAATCATAAACGCTAGACTCATCAACACCCATCATGATGTCAGCAAAACCGTAAAGGCCTAAACCTGGAACACCAACTTGTGCGTCGATATAACCCATAACAATACCGCTATCGATATTTTTAGTTTCAGGGTGGCCAGCATCAGCTACGCGGAACTTACCATCCATCTTCTTATAAGCCGCACCTAGATCAAGTGCTACGATATCGTTATCTAAAATCTCGTAGTAAAGTACAAAGTCAGTATTGCTTAGATCTGAAGTCGCATTCACATTGCCTTGGAAATCATGGCCATTGAAGTTAAAGTCAGCATCACTCATTTTGCCATCAGCTTCTAAGCTGTTTTGTCTAATCTTAACATTTGGCACTAGCGGAATTGGATGCTCAACAGCAACCCAGATGCTACCTTGAGAAGATGAATCATAGTTAAACTCTTGCTGTGATTTACCGCGCTCAGCAAAAGTACCATTAGTATCAGCTTTCCAGTAATCGCCGCCGACTTTAAAACCGACAACTGTAGCAGCTTGGGCTGAAGTGCCTACTAATGAACCTAATAGTGCACACGCCAATAACGTCTTTTTCATAGTTAACCTTGAGTTAATAAGTTAGTTAAATCGATAACCGCAGCATTTGCGCGGGAGATATAATTTGCCATCACCAACGAGTGATTAGCCACAACCCCAAAGCCTGAACCGTTTAGGATCATTGGGCTCCAAACAGGCTGTTGTGTTTCTTCTAGCTCACGAATAATCTGACGCAGACTTACTTGAGCATTTTTCTTTTTTAAAACATCGGCAAAATCAACTTCAACAGCTTTCATGAAATTCAGTAGTGCCCATGTCGCACCACGAGTTTCATAAAACACGTCATCAATCTTCCACCAACTAGTTTTAATTTGCTGTGCATTGTAGCCAGGCGTTGACTGTCTAGCCGCGCTATCACCTGATAGGTCGGTATTCAATCTGTCTTGGCCTACACTTGCGGAAAGACGCTGCGACATACTACCTAAACGCTTTTGCACCTCTTTAAGCCACTCATTGAGGTTATCGGCGCGAGCATAAAACTGCGCATCAGGGTTTTCTGTAGCCATCATACGAGCGCGATATAGCTTCAATAGCTTAATAGCGTCTTCATATTCACTTTCAGCACTGGGTACTAGCCAACTAGTATGTTCGATATTCAACTTAGAATGGGCTGCAAGCAGGTCTTTATCTGCTGTAGATTGTGATTGCGAACGACTAAACTCTTTACGCATGATCAACGCGAGATCTCGCGCTTGTTCAATCGCACCAAACTCAAATGCAGGCATATTATCCATAAAGATTGACGGTGGCGTAACATCATTAGACAGCCAACCGCCAGACTTATTCAATAGCGCTTCCACAGTCAAAATCAATGAGGTGGTTGTGGCATAACCAACTACATTACGGCTATTTTCTTGGCTATAAACATTCTGTTCAATAGGGTCTGGCTCAACACTCCACCACACACTAATAAGATAACCAATAAAGCAAACTGCAATAAGAGCAGCTAAGACTTTTTTCCATGTCACTTGCATCGTACTAATTCCTTAATGGTGGTGATGGTGATGCTTGTGCGCATCATCACTTTGCGGTGCTTGTTTTTTTACAGGCAGACTAATTTCCTGCACTGTTCCGTCAGCAAACTCAAGAGTCATCTCTACTTCAGAGTCGACCACTAGCGGTTCAGTAAGCCCCATCAACATAATGTGGTTACCGGATTCAGACAGCACGAGACTACCATGAGAGTCTATGTCAAAGCCCTCCACTTGGCGCATTTTAATCATGCCATTCTCTTCAATAAGGGTGTGTAATTGTGCTTCAGCAGCAAAAGACGCATCTACCGCAACTAAACGAGTTGCATCGCCATGGTTCTCAATCGTGATATAGGCCGCGCTATTTGGCACTGTTGCAGGCAAAGCACGAACATATCCATCTACCAGCACTATTTGCGCCATAGCAGTGAACGATAGGCAACTTAACAGACAGATGTTAAACAGTTGTTTGAATATTAGCTTCAATGTCATAAACTCCATGTAAAACCCAATTCGCAGAATGAGGACATAACGAATGAGCACGATTCAAGTTAGGGACGATAATGGCGTAAGGGTCATTACGTTTAATCGCCCGGATAAACGCAATGCGCTTAACCTACAAATGTATACACAGCTAACAGAATACCTTATCCAAGGCGAGTCGGACAACGAAATTCGAGCCTTTATGTTTCGCGGACAAGCAGAGTGCTTTACTTCCGGCAATGATGTCGCTGACTTTTTACAAAATAGTGGCTTAGGTGCTGATCATCCAGCTTTTAGATTCCTATTTTGTCTACTCGATCTAAAAAAACCAGTCGTTGCAGCTGTCACAGGCGCTGCAGTCGGAATTGGCACAACCATGTTGCTACACTGTGATTTAGTTTATGCCAATAATAGTGCTAAATTTCAGCTGCCATTTGTCCAGCTTGCACTCGTGCCAGAAGCTGGGGCGAGCCTATTATTACCGCAAGTCGTCGGCCAAACAAAAGCCAGCGAATTACTTATGCTAGGTGAAAGCTTTAATGCCAGCCAAGCTCACGCTTACGGGTTGATTAATGACATTATAGAAAGCGAGAATATTTTTGAATATGCCCTACAACGTGCTCACCAATTAGCGGCTCTACCGCCTATCTCACTGCAATCCACAAAGAAACTGCTCCGCTACAACAAGGAAGAAGTGCGCGCACAGATGGAAAAAGAACTGATTGAGTTTGAGGCAAGACTTGCCAGTGATGAAGCTAAAGCTCGATTTGCGGCATTTTTAAAACGCTAATCTAGTTTTAAATGCGGATGCTAGTTATAGATTTCAGCATCCGCGTTTGATTAGAATTATCACCACACTAGTTGTATGCATTTGATAATGGCTTGAGGCGATGTTTTTCAAGGTGGTTAGCACTCTCATCTAAAATTCCTCTGAAGCATTAATCAAAACGGCTAATTAACATGGTTTTGCCATTTTGGTAGCACTAAGGCTAATACAAAATAGGTGAGCAATCCCATTGCTGGATTACAGAAAATTGCTACTGCACATACCACTCGGGTCCACATGCAAGACCACTCAAATTTATCAGCCATTGCAGCGGTAACACCACATACGATTGAGCGAGGATCTTTTAAGCGTTCAACAAAACTGTTCATTTTAAACTCCCTTTCGTTGTCTCTAATAGACTTCAACGCTAACTTTGCAGCTCGTCATTTTAGTCTTTTATTTAGGTTTCAAACTCGGACTGGAAATCCAGTCTTCTAATTTAGTCTTCTAATTTGTGCCACTCTAGCGAACAAATTAAACATGCAAACATCACTAGGCTAATAACGGGCAATAATAATAATGCGATAAATTGAGCAAAGAACCACATAATTAGTCCTTACTTACCGCAGTCGTTACTAGCGGTTGCTCATTTAGCGTAGCAGCGCCTTGCTTATTTGCCAGCTCTTGCTCAGAGTCCATATCAAACATCATTTCAGACATTTGTGATTGAATAGAAAGACTCAATTCCGTTTGTGCTTTGCTCATCATCTCTTGCATCTGTGAAGAGATATTCTGCTCGATGTTGCTAGCAACATCAGAGATAAGCGAGTTATCTGCTTGAGCTGTTGCGCTTACGCCTAAGATTACCGCTGTTAGTAAAGACGCTTTAATGGTTTTAGATACAGTTGAATTAAACATAATGGCTTCCTTTTCGAGTTAACTTAATTGTATGTATGTGCATTAAAGAGGTCTGATTCACAGGGTTCTTAATTACACATTTCTTAATTACATATAGGTTAATACAAGCAGCGTGCCAACTTTGAATATAAACTGTAACTAGCTAAAAATATTAAATAAAAAACAAAAAGTGGAGAGATTTTAGAGTGGAATTAAATTGAAGGATATTTGAACAACAAGAGATAGTAGTGAAACTCACCAAGCACTGGTGAATTTCACTAAATGGAGCAGATTACAAGCTAACGATATCGTCCATCGCTGCACGAGCTTGAGTGATAACCTCTATACCAGCGCCTTGTTTATGCGCATTTTCGCTGATATAGCGGCGCCATATACGTGAGCCAACCTCACCTTGATAAAGGCCGATAATATGGCGAGAGATATGATTAAGGCGACCACCTTGCTTCAGGTGAGCCTCAATATAAGGTAACAACTTTTCTAGCACTTCATCACGGCTAAGAATGGGTGCATCAATGCCACACAACTGCTGATCTACCTCAGCGATAATATAGGGATTTTGATAAGCTTCACGCCCAACCATCACACCATCAAGCTGCTGCAAGTGTGTTTTACATTCGTCCAGCGTCTTTACGCCACCGTTAATTGAAATGTTTAGCCTAGGGTAATCACGCTTAAGCTGATATACACGTTCATAATCTAGCGGTGGGATCTCACGGTTTTCTTTCGGACTCAAACCTTGCAGCCATGCTTTACGGGCATGAATAGTAAATTCTTCACAACCTGCAGCATGGACAGTATCAATAAGCTGAGTCAAAAACTCATAGCTATCTTGCTCATCGATGCCAATACGTGTTTTTACAGTAACAGGGATATCAACCACCTGCTTCATCGCAGAGACACACTCAGCGACTAACTCAGGCTCAGCCATTAAGCATGCACCAAAGCGGCCGTTTTGTACTCGATCTGATGGACAACCTACGTTTAAGTTAACCTCATCATAACCACGCTCAGCAGCTAACTTGGCACAAGCCGCTAAATCAGTCGGGTTAGATCCGCCAAGTTGTAATGCTAATGGATGCTCTTCTTGATTATAACCAAGGTAATCACCACGACCATGCAAAATCGCACCGGTAGTGACCATCTCTGTATATAACAATGTTTGCGAAGACATTAGGCGGGCAAAATAGCGGTAATGCTTATCCGTCCAATCCAGCATGGGCGCAATGGAAAATGTGCGATTAATCGGCATAATATTTGAATCAACCTTTTGACTTACTTGTGATTTCATTTAACTCTTCATTTCAATATTAAATTCAGTCTAGCGATGCTTTTCCTCAATATTTAACTGCAAGCTAGCTGTATACTCAGTCTAGCAAGGTCAAATCATTTGATGAGCTCATTACTCAATGAAGAGTTAGCTTTAAAAGTTATGGGATATTCGCATAGAAAAATGGACGTGCATTATACACCCGTATGCTTCTTTTCCAAAAACTCCATACAAACGCTATGCAACCGAAAATTTCCGCAAGAAAATCAAGGCTAGCCAAATAGACAAATAGACAAATAGACAAATGAGAATGGTATTTATTTAGAAGGAAAAATTTGCTATTTTATGTCTACAACATAATCAAATTGGTGGTCGTAATGGGCTCTAAAAGTGCGCTAAAAAAACTGATGAAGAAAAGCCAAAAAGTCAGTAGTCGTTCACTGAAACAACTTAACTCACTCGCAGCCAATAACGATAAAAAGCAGCACATCTCCCCGAATTTGGCCGCAGAGCTCAATCAACTGTCATACAAAGTCATTGGAAATGTTGTTCAAGAGCTCACTCCACCTTTGTCGCCTATCCTTTCGTGGCTAAATGATGGCATTGCTGTCAATCAAGCTAGGGGATCTATAAGGCCTGCTATTCAACCTGCCACGGATGCTAATTTACCAGCGGTAACGTCGATAAAGATGATGCCGAAAAAGTCAGTGTCTATCTTGCAAATCCCACTAAAATCTCCCCCCTGTAAACGCTGTCCAGCAAAAATGGGAGGCAATTGTAAGTGCGCCGCCAAGAAACTCAATATCAACCTTTAATGTCAATCTAGTTGCTAATTAGTTCAAACTTAGGCGTTCAAGATTACTCTACTAAAAGAAGGGCCAACCAGTCGTGACAGTGCAATGCCGGCCATGCCTTTTACTAACGTTTTGGTGCCAACAATGGCTGCATTTTCTATAAAAGAACGTGGCTGATCTTGCTCCAACCATCCATGACTCTCGAGAATACCGAGTAAATCCTCACAGCTAATCTCTTTATCATCAAAAGTGATTGCAACCGATCCAGCGTGCAATTGATGCTTGATATGCTTAACAGCCTCAATCAACTGTAATTGTTCCAACAATGTCTCTACTGCTTGTCTGTTAGTACGAATAAAAGCAGAGCGAACCCTTAATCTTTGCTTTGTCTTGTGGACATATACACTCATTAGCGCAGCCTTTTTAATTGATAATCATTATCATTCCAATAGATGTTATCACCGCTTTATAGTGCACGTAAAGTATACAAATCGCTTAATAAACAAAAACACCTAAGATAAGTGACTCTGCAATTAAAATAAGAAACCACTAATGTTATCAAACTACTAAATTAATTATAACTCGGTATCAATGCTGTAAATAACTCGGCAGAAACGTGATCTCAAACAAAATATACTCGTGTCACATTCGTATAATGGTTGGATGGACAAATATCTCACAAAAGTGCTGAAGATGAGACGCTGGGTGGAAATAGCACACCACATACCAGGGCGTATTCGTCTCAAATATAAAGTCGGGTTAATGGCCCAACTCATGCAATATAACTTAAAAGATTTTGATGAGGTGGTTGCTCAAATCCCTGCCTTTTTAAGCTATAAACTCAATAAGTCAACTGGCAGTATAGTCATTGAGTACAACTCAGAACTCGTATCAGCTGCCACCATAAATGATCTTTTTGGTGAGTCAGATGATCGAGTCGCAGACGCTTATTACCTGCTTTCTGAATATTTACAAGCTGAAGGAATTACCCAATGAGCCATTATTATTCACCAGAGGGGTACCAGCCGCAACATCAGGCGACTTCAAACAATGAGCCCTCGACAGAACCACAACAGCAACCGGAATTTACAGCGCATAACCAGCAATATCCACCAGGCTATGTTCCCCCTGCTTATTATGGTCAGCCTTATGGAGCGAGTAACCACGCAGCTCCTCCCAACTTTTATCCGCCACACATGACACCAAGTCATGGGCAATACCCATATCCACCGCAGTATTACCCACCGCACTTCTATGCTGCTCAACATGGCTACCATCCTATGTGTCATCACCCACATATGATGCATCCACCTTATGTTCCACACCAAGTACCACCGGCACAACCCAACCCTCCGGCTGAAGATAACGGTCAGTTTATGGAGCAAGCACAAGCAATGCTTGAACAAGCTCTGGGTGAAGATGCAGGTATGTTTAAAGATATTTTAGGGAGTTTAGGTATGAACGATAAAGAATTTTGGAAAGGTGCAATGATTGGCGCTGCAGCAGCTTTATTACTAAGTAACGATAAAGTCCGCGGTAAGCTGTTTGATGTTGTTTCTGGTGCCGGAGATATGTTGAAAACTGGTGGCGGAAAAGTGAAAGATGCTGCAAGTCATACTGCACAAAACGTAAAAGAAAATGTCACTAACAGTGGTGAGATTTTCAAAGATACTTATAGCGCAGGCAAGCAAGGTTTTAATGAGTCAGTCGAGCGTCATTATCAACCCGCAGAGGCGATACCAGCTGCCGAACAAGAGCCTGTTGAACCTGCTCCCCTTACCACTAAAGAAGTTACCCCTGCATGAGTAACTCAAGAAATCTATTGTGCCCAGCGAGTCGAGCTTCACTCGTTGGCGCCATGGTTGGCGGTGGTGCCGCGGTAGCGACACGCTGGCAGTCCTATAAAGAAGGTCAGCTAGCAATTAACGAATTAGTCTGGCACACCACAAAATCTGCTGTGCAAGCAGCTGCGATTAGCGGCCTGACAACATATGCAGCAGAGAAAATGGCTGGTCGCTCTGCATTGTCGCTACTCACTATTCTTGCTGCTGGCGCGGCTAGCCTTTATCTAGTCGATCAACTATCAGAGAAACATAATCATGAATAACCACCCTCATTATGGCTACGGGCATTTTCATGTTCCGCCTGAAAACCAGCAACCTCAGTACAAGACGCAAAATAGCAAAACCCACTTTGCAATGGGCTTAGCTGCAGGTGCTGCCGTGGCGTATCTGTTAACCAACAAAAAAATCCAACAGAGTGTTGCTTCAACGGGAGAAAAAGCCTGGTCGTCAGTACAGGGCGAGCTAGAAGAGTTAAAAGAGCGCTTAGAAGACACCCAAGCCGAACTCGATTATTACCGTAATTTACAAAAAGGTGATTAATGCTTTCATTGCGAATTAAGCATCATATTCCAGGACGGATCCGCTTTAAACTGGATCGTTCGCAAACGCTAACTGATTGTGGTGAGTGGATAAAACACAGCCTCATGGCAATACAGGGCCTTAGAGCAGTAAGAGTTAATGAAGACGCTTACTCTATCGTCATTGACTATGATGATAGCTTAATCGACCCAAGTATAATTGAGGAAAGGCTCACAGAGCTCAATCTCGCTGAAGCCGAGCTTACTCCTGCTGAACACCAATTCACTCGTGGCGACATCGCCATGAATATTATCGGCACTTTATCTGCTGCGCTGCTGCCTGGTAAGTGGAGCGCGATATCAACAGCAACCTTAATTGCGCCAACAATCTTTGAGGGCATTACAGATCTAAAAAACAAACAAGTCACCGTTGAAGCTCTGGACGCTATTGCCGTTGGTTTATCTGCGTACCGCGGTGACTATCGTACTGCAATGATAACGCAATCGCTGATTAGCCTTGGCGAATACATGGAGCAAGAAACCTGCCGTAAGAGCGATAAATTACTCGCCGAACTCATGCTGCCACAAGCATCTATTGTGTGGCGCATCAATGCCGACGGCAGTAAACAACAAGTCAACTCTGAGACTTTAGTTGTTGACGATATTATTGAGTTAACACCGGGAAGCGCTATTCCGGTTGATGGTATCGTTATTGCTGGTGCCGCCCTTATTAATCAATCTAGCCTAACAGGTGAAAGTGTACCCATTCGCAGAGAACTCGATGCTTATGTCTACTCAGGAACCAGCGTACATGAAGGCACGATAAAAGTACGTGTAGAAAAAGTTGGTAGTGAAGCTACAACGGCCAAAATTGCCCAGCTGATTTACGACTCTCTTAGTGAAAAAAGTGAAATCCAGCAAGTTACTCAAGATATGGCAAATCGAAGGGTAAAAATTACCCTTGCTATGGGTGCCGCTGTATTTGCCCTTACCCAAGATATAAACCGAGTTGCATCTGTTTTTCTGGTCGATTACTCGTGCGCGCTCAAACTCAGCACGCCAGTAACGTTTAAGTCAATTATGTATCGTGCAGCCCAACAAGGCATCTTGCTTAAAGGCGGTAGCGCTATAGAAAAGCTTGCGGAAATCGATATCTGTGTATTTGATAAAACCGGCACACTTACATACGGCGATATGGAAGTGACTGATGTTATCCCTTTTAATTGCTCTGGAGTCAGCTGCGCTAGAGATCTATTAGCCATTGCCGCCTCTGTTGAAGAACACAGTAATCATCCACTATCCCAAGCAATTGTTAACGCAGCCAAACAGCACCAACTGCCGCATATAGATCACGGTGAAGTGGAGTATGTTATTGCTCATGGTTTAAAGAGTACAGTTAATGAGCATTGTCTTGTTATGGGCAGTCGCCACTTTTTAGAAGCTCATGAAAAGGTCAGTTTTACTGAATTTGAATCTGAAATACGTCACTATGAAGATTTAGGTCGTCACCTCATTTTTATCTCTCATAAAGGCGAGTTAATGGGAATGATTGGCTTACGTGATCATTTACGTGAAGACGTACAGCAAACCTTAAATCAACTCCGAGAGTTGGGGATCAAACAAATCATGATGATCTCTGGTGATAGTGTATATAAAGCTAACATGCTAGGTGAGGATCTAAAGTTAGATCGCGTATTTGCTGAAGCAACCCCAGAATCTAAATCCACTATTATCGATTCTCTGCAACAGCAAGGCCACAAGGTGATGTTTGTTGGCGATGGTGTTAATGATGCACCAGCCTTAACCAAAGCCAATGTTGGTATAGCGATGTGTAATGGTACTGAATTAGCTAGGCAAGCTGCTGATGTGGTGCTGCTTCAAGATAGGTTAGCAGGCGTGTCTGAAACTTATCACTTGGCTAAAATTGCTATGGGTATGATTAATAACAATATAAAAATAGCTGAATATGTAAACAGCGGCATTATGCTTGCTGCGGCGCTTGGTTGGCTTAACCCAGCCATGAGTGCACTGTTGCATAATGGTACAACCTTGGGGATCTTAGCTCGCTCACTAGCAATAAAAAATCAATAACATTAATGCAGTGGCGCAGGTTGCCACTGCACATTAAACTTCATAAAATCAGACACTTACCAGAATCCCACCCCTATTAAAAACAACGCTTTTGAAGGCGCAAATACCTTCCCTTATTATGCAAACTTTAACCAAAAATATGCCGTTGGCAGAATAAGAAGTCCGTCTCGAGTAATAAGCTAACCACCTCGATACTAAATAATTGATTTTGACAACGACTCTTTCTGGTTGAGTGTTTAGAATAAATTACCACCTCTAGCTCTCCAATCATTTAGCTCAAGCTCGCCTCAAACTAAATGAAAATTGAAATGGCAAACTTAAGGCTCATACAGCAACGCGCCCATTCGATAACTTGTAACAGTGAGAAGTGAGCAACTTACTTCTCTCTGAGGTCAATAAGTTCTCCACCCCAACAAAACTAAAGGCACCGGAAGGCGCCTTTATTTAGCTTTAGCTAATCCAATTAAAACACTAACTAAAACGGCTGATTCACCATGATCCAAAACTGATTTGACTCTTCACTAAAGGCTAGCTCTGCGCGTACTACCACACTTTCAACTTCAAAGCGCGCACCAATACCTGCAGACCATTTCAGGTCATCGTGCAGTGCACTTGCGCTAAATTCATCGCTAACTTGTCCAGCTTCTGCAAACGCTACCCACTGCCACCACGGAATATCGTATAAGTTAAATACTGGCCACTCTTGCAATGGTTGCCATCTTGGTTGCACACGATACTCTGCGCTATATAGCACTGCAGAGCGACCAGTGAAACGCTTGCTGGTGTAACCGCGAAGACGCTCGAAGCCACCTAAGCTAACACCTGCAAAGCTTGGCGGACGATGAGCATCATCATTAGAGTCTGAAGTCCACGTTGGTGTATCGGCTAAGTAAAAGTTAAACGCCATAATTTGCTGACCAAACCATTCATTAGAGTCGATAGAAACAAACGTGCTTTGATCAAACTCCCAGGTGGTCCAGCTATTGCGTGAGTCACTACCAAAGTCGCGGGTGACCTTAAAGCTTGTTTGCCCACCTTGAGTGCTGTTTTTACCGTTATCGCGGTTATCCCACTCAAGCTCAACGGCTAAACCTTTGGCTTCATCCTCTAAAAACTCAAATCCTTCGAGCTCTCTACTCTGAGTAAAAGGACTAAATTTAACACTGGTAACACCTGACTCTAGCGGATTCCAACTAATATCGGTTCTTGCGCGGCCTAAACTACGAGCCGCCCCTTGACTACCACGGCCAATCGGCAGTACGTATCGAGCATGAAACTTGGTAAAGGACTCATCACCTAAAGTAACCACTCGCTCGCTGTCACCGTTGATATCTGCCTGATTAGGCACATAATAAACGCCTTCTTTAAAGCGGGCGTTATAGGTTTCGACTGAGAACAACCATTGATCAAGAGTAGGAATTTGATAGTCGTTAAAACGCAAATAGCTAACCCAACTATTATTGGTGCTATACACGCCAATACCCAATATAGAGGATTGAATTTGCCCAGCATGTTTAAGCACACCGGCGCCACCAAAAGCAGTACTTAAGCTCTCACTTGAAAACGCAAAAGGCACAGCAACAAATTCAGACTCATAATCGGGCAGTTGGTTATCGTTGTTTTTTTTCTGCTTGTTAGCACTAGACTCAACTGATTCAATAATGACTTGCTCTTCACCAGACGGCTTACCATCTAGTTGTTCTGCTGATGACTCTGCACTCGCAAAGGGAGACATTAAGCCCAAAGCGACAAATATAGTTAATGGATTTATTTTCAATTTAAGACATCTTCAACTGCAACGGGCATCCCGCCTCAAATTGCAGTATCAACATAAATAAGTTGTTTATTTGCTCAATCTAGGCAAACAGCGACTCGTGGAGTCAATTTAGTTACAAGCTCGTACGCGATAGTGCCAATGTGCTCTGCCACCTCCTCTACTGGAAGGTCTTTACCCCAAAGTACGGCTTTATCGCCCACATTATCACTCGCATCAGCACCAAGATCGACAGTTAACATATCCATCGACACTCGGCCAACAATCGGCGCTAAACGGCCGTTAATTAATACCGGTGTGCCTAGTGGTGCATTACGTGGATAACCATCGCCATAACCTATGGCAACCACACCTAGCTTAGTATCTTTATCTGCTAGCCAGTGGCTACCATAGCCCACCGGTTGACCGGCTTTATGATCACGTATCGCAATGAGTTGCGAAACTAGCTCCATGGCAGGAACAAGTCCGTGCTTAATGCCAAGATCGCCTACAACTGGCGATACACCGTATAACGCGATCCCCGGGCGGATCCAATTTGCTTGGCTTTGCTGCCAAAACAGCGCGCCAGCTGAGTTCGCTAAGGTGCGCTCTCCAGGTAAGTCTTTGGTTAACTGCTCAAATGTCGCTAATTGCGTGGCAGTGTAATTATTATCTGGCTCATCGGCACAAGCAAAATGGGTCATCAAATTAATCGGTTTAGCGATGTTTTTACACGCCACTAAGCGCTGATAAACCGCATCAAATTCATCTGGCACAAAACCTAAGCGATGCATACCAGAGTCTATTTTCATCCACACGTTAACAGGCTTATCGAGCTCAGCTTGCTCCAGCATCTCGATTTGCGACTCATGGTGCACTACGGTTTCGATATCGTGTTCAACTAGCGTGGCAAGATCTGTCGCGCGGAAGAAGCCTTCCAATAAAAGCAGTTTTGCAGTAACGCCACCGACACGAAGCGCAAGCGCCTCTTCTAAACGCGCTAAGCCAAAACCGTCGGCATTATCTAAACACTGAGCGACATTAAGCAAGCCATGGCCATAGCCATTGGCTTTTACAACCGCCATCACCTTGCTTGATGGGGCTAATTCATGCAGCCGAGCCAGATTATTCTTCAATGCTTGGCGACTGATCTCTGCTCGTGGAAATGGTTTCACAAGTAACCTTGTTATCTCTATTAAAAAGTAAGAGCCTCTATGAGGCTCTATTGTAATTAATCATGGTCCGTAAATGACTTTATGGACAATAATTAATCCTCTTCGAATTGTGGACCAGCGTAGTTATCAAAACGTGAGAATTGGCCTTGGAAGGTTAAACGCACACGCCCGATTGGGCCGTTACGTTGCTTACCAATAATGATCTCTGCGGTACCTTTATCTTCAGAATCGTTGTTATACACTTCATCACGATAAATAAACATGATCAAATCGGCATCCTGCTCAATCGCGCCCGATTCACGCAAATCCGAGTTAACCGGTCGTTTATCAGCACGTTGCTCAAGCGAGCGGTTAAGCTGTGACAGTGCAACAACCGGAATTTCCAGCTCTTTCGCCAAGGCCTTAAGCGAGCGTGAAATCTCCGAGATCTCCAAGGTACGGTTATCTTTAAGCGCTGGTACCTGCATTAACTGAAGGTAATCGATCATAATCATCGATAGACCGCCATATTCACGCGCGATACGTCGTGCTCGGCTTCGAACTTCAGTCGGTGTAAGACCTGAGCCATCATCGATGTACATCTTACCTTGCTCAAGCATAATGCCCATGGTTGAAGATACGCGCGCCCAATCGTCATCATCTAGCTGACCAGTACGAATTTTGGTTTGATCGACGCGGCCAAGTGAGGCCAACATACGCATCATGATCTGTTCTGAAGGCATCTCCAAGCTGAAAATAAGCACGGGTTTGTCTTCGTGCAGTGCCGCTTGCTCACACAAGTTCATCGCAAAGGTGGTTTTACCCATCGATGGACGCGCGGCAACAATAATCAAGTCACCAGACTGGAAGCCTGCGGTCATTTTATCTAAGTCGCCAAAGCCACTCGACACACCGGTGACACCACTGGTTGGGTTGTTATATAACTCTTCAATTTTATCAACGGTCTTTTCGAGAATCGCTTTAATGCCTTCAGGGCCTTCGTTAGCATTGGCACGCTGCTCAGCGATTTTAAAGACTTTGGTTTCGGCTAAATCAAGCAATTCACTTGAATTACGCCCTTCCGGATTAAAACCTGCATCAGCAATTTCGTTAGCCACTTTAATCATATCGCGCACAACCGCACGTTCGCGTACGATGTTAGCGTATGAGTGGATGTTACCCGCACTCGGGGTGTTTTTAGCGATTTCACCGATATAAGCGAAGCCACCCACATCTTCGAGCTGATCTTCAAGCTCAAGCTGCTCAGATACGGTAATTAAGTCGATTGGTTGACCCGCACTGATCAAAGACTCCATCGCTGTAAAAATGGTGCCATGGGCACGCGAATAGAAGTCTTCTTTTACGACAGCTTCTGCCACTCTGTCCCAAGCGTCAGAGTCCAACATCAAACCACCGAGAACCGATTGCTCAGCTTCAATTGAATGCGGCGGCATCTTCAGCGCGTCCATCTGAAGATCTCTTGGTTTCTCTTTGCCCTTAAAGGCGCGTTGTTGTGACATTAAATCTCCAAAATTCCAACGTTTAAGCAAAATGTGGTATAAAACTGGGGTCAAGCAAAGCAGGTATTTAACATCTAACGACCTGCACCTAAAAAAATACTATAACAATATTAAGGAAAGCACATGCGCAATGCATTGATCGCCGCCATCGCTCTCTCTACAGGGATGCTGCCATCAGCTGTGGCATTGGCCGATGAAGGACAATGGCAACCCTATCAAATGCCGTCTATCGCCGATAAGCTCACTGAACGTGGCATAGATATTCCAGCTAAGCAGTTAGCGGACTTAACCAGCTACCCTATGAATGCAGTAGTTGGACTGGGCTATTGTACCGCCAGTTTTGTTTCGCCCCAAGGCTTAGTTGTCACAAACCATCATTGCGCTTACCGTGCTATTCAATATAACAGCAAAAAAGAGCATAACTATCTTGCAGATGGCTTTTTAGCAACCAGTAAAGATAAAGAGCCAACAGCTGGCCCGAATGAGCGCTTATATATCACTGAAGCGGTAACCGACGTATCAAAACAAGTAAAAAAAGATATCGGTGAAGATCCGCTACAGCGTTATGAAAACATTCAAGCTAACCGCAAAGCGCTAATTAAAGAGTGTGAAAGCGATGATAACTATCGCTGCTCAGTAAGAAGCTTCCATAACGGTCTTGAATATTACCTTATCAAGCAGCTTATTATACGCGATGTACGCCTAGTATACGCGCCACCAGAAAGCGCAGGTGCTTTTGGCGGTGATATCGATAACTACGAGTACCCGCGTCACTCAGCTGACTTTACCTTCCTGCGCGCTTATGTGGGTAAAGACGGTAAGCCAGCCGCTTTTGCCGAAGACAACGTACCCTACGTACCGAAGAGTTATTTAAAAGTTAATGCCGATGGCGTTAAAGCTGGCGACGGTGTGTTTGTAGCCGGTTACCCAGGCTCAACCAGCCGCTACCGTTTAACCAGCGAGCTTAAGTTTGCCAGTGACTGGTTATATCCTACCCTTGCCACGCGTTACCAGCTACGTATCGATACTATCGAGGCCATGAGCGCTAACGATAAAGACGTTAAAATCAAATATGCTGGCACGCTAGCGGGCATGGCAAACCGCATGAAAAAGTACAACGGTTTGCTAGATGGTTTTAAAGCAACTGATATTACCGGTATCAAACAAAGCCGTGAAGATGACTTCCTCGCTTGGCTAGCAAAGGATACTGAGTATCAATCATTCCAAGCACAGTTTAATGAGCTAGAAACACTATTGGTTGGACAGCGCAAACAACGTCAAGGTCGTTACTACTTTAATAATGCGCAAAGCAGTGAATTGCTAGCAACGGCAAATAAGCTTTACCGCTTAGCCAAAGAGAAGCAAAAACCCGATGCTGAGCGCGAAGAAGGTTATCAACAACGCGACATGAAGATGTTTAAGGCTCGCCTTAAACGCCTAGATTCAAGCTTTGCTATTAGCGTTGATAAAACCCTGTGGATGCAAGACCTAGAAGCATACCTTGCCCAAGATAACCGCGTTGCTGAACTTGATGCCATGCTTAACGAAGGCGACAGTGAAATAGCGCTTAGCGACAAGCTTGATGCACTGTATGCGCTTAGCTCGCTTACCGATAAACAAAAGCGTTTAGCCTGGATGGACGCCGATGCTAACGCATTTGAAACCAGCGCCGATCCTTTCATTCGCCTTGCGGTAGCGCTTTACCCGCAAAATATGCAAGCAGAGAAAGATGCCAAGACGCTAGCAGGTAAGTTATCTAAAGCGCGCCCTGACTACATGAAAGCGATTATCGCCTACAACAAAGCCAATGGCTGGCCAGTATACCCGGATGCTAACGGCACTTTGCGTATTACCTACGGTATGGTCGATGGTTATCAATCTACAGATGCGCTTTATAAGCAGCCTTTTACGCGCTTAGAAGGCATTACCGCTAAGCATACTGGTGTTGAGCCGTTTAACGCCCCCGCTAAGCTATTAGCAGCCATTGAAGCTAAGCGTTATGGCACTCATGCAGTTGATAGCGTATATCAAGATCCTGCATCTTGGTTATGCCGTCTATTCTCTTGTTTAGACAAGCCTGAAGAGTTTGGCTCTGTACCGGTTAACTTCCTATCGAGCGTTGATACCACTGGTGGTAACTCTGGCTCGCCAGTATTTAACGGTAAAGGCGAATTAGTGGGGCTTAACTTCGACTCGACTTACGAAGCGATTACTAAAGATTGGTTCTTTAACCCTACCATTACTCGTGCGGTGCACGTGGATATTCGTTACATCCTTTGGATGATGGATGAAGTTGATAATGCACAAAACCTCATTGAAGAGCTGGATTTAGTGAATAACTAATTCAAATCTATCGTTTGCAAAAAGGCATATAAGCTCGTTTATATGCCTTTTTATTTGCTTTTAAATGAGTCAGTCAGCCCTATTGTCTTCATCTTGATATCTAGATCGGTAATGAGCTTATTTATTATTCTTATACTGATTGGTATTAGTAACAATGCTGACGGGCTAAAGCCCGACCTACAGAAAGTTTGCTCTAGTTGTGCTTAAACCAACATGACATTAATTTGCGCTTTCCTACTTTCCTACTTTCCTACTTTCCTACAATGCTAAATTTCAGGCATAAAAAAACGCCGTATTAATAAATTAATACGGCGTTTCAAATTAAAGCATTTGCTTAGCGCAAATTATTAAGCTTCTGCAACTACAGAAACTTTAACGATTGCTTTAACTTCAGTGTGAACTTGAACTTCAACTTCGAATTCACCAGTAGTGCGGATAGCACCTAGTGGAAGACGAACTTCGCTCTTAGCTAGTTCAACACCAGCAGCTGTAACTGCATCAGCGATATCACGGTTACCAATTGAACCGAATAGCTTGCCTTCGTCACCAGCTTTAGAAGCGATAACAACAGACTCAAGTGCAGAGATTTTCTCAGCGCGTTGAGTTGCAGCAGCTAGGTCAGCAGCTAACTTAGCTTCTAGATCAGCACGACGTGCTTCAAAAACTTCAGTGTTAGCAGCATTAGCAACAACAGCTTTACCTTGTGGTAAAAGGAAGTTACGAGCGTAACCAGCTTTTACAGAAACTTGGTCACCCAAGTTGCCTAGGTTAGCGATTTTATCAAGTAAAATAACGTTCATTATATATTCCTCTGAATTAATGCAGTATTACTGATGTAAATCAGTGTACGGCAGTAGAGAAAGATAACGAGCACGCTTAATAGCGCGAGCTAGTTGACGTTGATATTTAGCATTTGTACCAGTGATACGACTAGGAACAATTTTACCACTTTCAGTGATGTAGTTCTTCAAAGTTACGATATCTTTGTAATCGATCTCGGTAACGCCTTCTGCAGTGAAACGGCAGAACTTGCGACGACGGAAATAACGTGCCATGTGACAGTCTCCTAAGTTTTCAATTCGACATTTTCAGCGTGTAAAACCAGACGATTTTGACCATTTCTGCTCTGTTGCAGATTAATGAAGCCTTCGACCTGTATTTCAACGCCGGCTGTTAAGTTTTTTGCAACGCTATTAAAGCGTTCACCACTTAATACAACTTGGATTTGGCAATAAACGTTGCGGAGCATTTCTGCTTCATAACGCTGCGATTTGTGTTCCAACATGATTACCGTATGGGCAATACCTGCTGGGCTATCAAACTGCCTAGAACGCGTAATGGTTCCTGCTAATACCAAATTGTTCGTGGTCAAAAAAACTTACTCAGCTGTGTTTTCAGCGCTTTCTTCTACTTCTTCAGCAGCTTCTGCACGTGGTGCACGCTCTTCAGATGAACGACGTGTGTCGCGCTCGTCTTTAGCTTTAGCCATTGGAGATGCTTCAGTGATGGCAGCTTTAGTACGCATAACCATGCTACGCAAAACAGCGTCGTTGAAACGGAAAGCTGTTTCAAGTTCTTCAACCGCTTCTGCAGTAGTCTCTACGTTCAATAGAACATAGTGAGCTTTATGCAATTCGATGATTGGGTAAGCCAATTGACGACGGCCCCAGTCTTCTAAACGGTGGATTTGACCGCCAGCTTGGGTAAGAATACCCGTGTAACGTTCGATCATACCTGGCACTTGTTCACTCTGATCAGGGTGAACTAAAAATACGATTTCATAATGACGCATTTTTTGCTCCTTACGGTTATCTAGCCTCGTTGTTGGCTCAGTCAAACCTAATAGAGGCAAGGAACTAATTAAAGTGACTGAATTAAGCCGCGGAATATTACATAAACCAGAGCAATAATTCAAGTAATATGTCGCGTCTTATTTTTACGCCCCAAAGATGGCTGCACCTAAGTTCAGATAAACCTAACTGCAACGGTTTGTCATGCTGAACGCTATAGGCTGAAAAGCCAAAGTAATCTAGTTTGCGTGCAGACTGATTCTAGGTATTATGTGGCAGGGATAAAATGACGATATTTGAATCGAAACAACACCAAGAATAAGAATAATGCTAAAAAAACTCACTGTTGTATTTGCGCTATTGTTTCCGCAGGCAGCTTTTGCGCTCGTGCCGCCGGACTACCAAGAGCCACCTAGTGATCTAACCGCTGAAATTGAAGCGGGCTTTCAGCTCAATACGGGTAACACCGAATCCAGCAGTTTTAACGGCAGAACTAAACTGGTTTACGACACTAACCAGACTCGTCAAGAAGGTACGGTTAAAGCCTACTTCGCTGCTGATGATGAGAAAACAACTGCGGAAAAGTACGACTTACAATTGCAGTCGAGCTACAAAATCAACGGCGGCTACTTTTTCGGTCGTGGTGATTTCACTTGGGATCAATTTGGTAGTTATACCCGCATATCAACGGTCTCTGGTGGTTACGGTTTCGATGCTGTCAGCACCTCAAAAACTAAACTAAGTTTAGAAATTGGTCCCGGTTATCGTTATAACCTACCGATAGCGACGGACGACGACCCCATTCCTGAAGCGAACAAAGATGTCATCTTACGTACTGCAGCAAAGTTTGAGATGAAACTGCAAGAATATACCAGTCTTAACGCCGATTTGACCGCTGAGACTGGCGAAGATAATAACACTCTTGCGTTAGACATGAGCTATAAAAACACCCTATTTCAAGATTGGGCATTTAAGATTGGCGTTAACGTCAAATACACTGAAGTGGTACCAGAAGGCTCAAAACAAACCGATACGATTACCACCTTCAATCTGCTTTATACGTTCCAGTAACACAAAAAAGCCTGCAAACAGTTGCAGGCTTTTACGGTTATTCAATCAGCATATAGCTGACAAACGTCTATTTCAACTGTTGCATCAAGTAAGCATAAACCATGGAGCTTAGCTCGGCTGCTTGATTATTATCAGCAGCGCCTGCATGTCCGCCCTCGATGTTTTCGTAATATAGAACATCGATTCCCATGCCTTCCATCTTAGCCACCATTTTACGAGCATGACCTGGATGCACTCGGTCGTCACGAGTAGATGTCGTGAAAAAGACCTTTGGATAAGCGGTATTGGCTTTCAGGTTATGATATGGCGAGAAAGTTTTGATGTACTCCCACTGCGCAGGCACTTCAGGGTTACCGTATTCACCCATCCAGCTAGCCCCCGCTAAAAGCTGGCTATAACGCTTCATATCAAGTAAAGGTACTTGGCAAACAACTGCATTGTAGAGTTCTGGTCGACGGGTAAATGCTGCGCCCATTAATAAGCCACCGTTACTGCCACCTTGGATCCCTAAATGCTCACTTGAGGTTATCTTCTTAGCAATTAAGTCTTCAGCAATAGCTTCAAAATCTTCATAAGCTTTGTGACGATTTTGCTTAAGCGCAGCTTGATGCCATGCTGGGCCGTATTCACCGCCGCCACGAATATTGGCTAATACATAAACGCCCCCCTGCTCCAACCAGTTTTTACCGATTGTTGCCGAGTAAAATGGACGCAACGAAACTTCAAAACCACCATAGCCATAAAGCAAAGTAGGATTACTACCATCAAGCTTTAAATCTTTTGCCATCACCACAAAGTAAGGCACCTTAGTCCCGTCCTTTGATGTGGCAAAGTATTGCTTGGTTTCAAATTTATCAGCAGCGAATTGCTGCTTCATGCCTTTAACCTTGTCAGCTTTCATGGTCACCGCATTAAAACTATATAAGCTTGAAGGCTCCAAGAAACTGGTGAAGTTAACAAAGAACTCATCACTATCACGTTCAACATCGAACACGCTAATGGTGCCATTAGCGTCAAACGGCGCTTGCATACTTTTCCATTGGTCATCTTTCGCTTGAGTGTAACGAATCAGCTTACCTTTAACGTTATCTAACCAAGTCACTAAAATTGCACTTTTAGTAAAGCTCACCTGTGAAATAGACGCCGTAGCTGACGGCTCTACCAAGGTAGTAAATGTTGGCTGTTGTGCAATCAGTTGCTCAATAGGCGTATAGATGATGCTGCCTTGCTTAAACTGCTTACCCTTATGTTGTAAGTCGCTCTTTAGCTCAACATACAACTGACCATTAAAGAAACCTTTAATATCTGCATCTTGAGGCAGTGGTAGCTGAGTAAGTTTGCCATCACGATATACGTAGTGATCCGCGGTATAAAACGTTAATGATTCGGTAACGATTTCAAGCGAATTATCACCATCAAACAATACATAGCCTGATACAGCAACTGAGCTCTGAGCACCGCTAAACACCGTTCTGGCACTCGATAACGGGGTGCCGCGTTGCCACTGTTTTACGATCTTAGGGTAGCCAGAATCTGTCATACTGTTGTCACCAAAATCAGTGCCAACAAAAACATTATTTTTATCAATCCAGCTTAGATTTGATTTTGCTTCTGGTAAGAAAAATGGCTGCTTTGCCTCTGCGACAAACTCCAACGTATTTAAGTCAAACTCTCGCACTTCAGTAGCATCAGCGCCGCCACGAGAAAGCGACACAAAACAACGGTCATTTTCAGGGTAACGACAATTAAAGCCTTTATAAACCCAGTTTACGCCTTCATCTTTACCCAGTTTGTCGATATCGAGTACGGTTTGCCACTTAGGAGAAGCCTTCTGGTATTCCTCCATGGTTGTACGGCGATAGATCCCGCGAACATGGTTCTCATCTTTCCAAAAGTTATACAGGTAATCACCAATGCGACTGGCGTAGGGAATGCGCTCTTTATCGTTGAGAATAGCTAAACTATTACTCACCAAACCATCAAACCCTTCATAGGCTTTGATCTCTTTCGCTGAAATGGCATTTTGCTGTTTCACCCACTCCATCTGCTTCTTACCTTCGACATCTTCTAGCCAAAGGTAGTTATCCTCTTCAGCGCAAGCCGGGGCGGCAGTAACAGCCCCAAGCACACACAAAGATAAAAGTTGATTACGCATGTAAACATCCTGTTATTAGATTTTATGGGCTTAAATTACTGTATTTTGGTAAATAATTGAATAGATGATCGACGCGGGCACCTTTTAAGGTGTAACAAAGGGTTTCCTTTAGGCTTTCAAAACCATTGAAACGTCAATGATGGACAATCAAATAACAGATACAAAAATGCCGATAAGCATTTATCTTATCGGCATTGTTTTATTACTTGGCGTAGAGCCTAGCGTAGTTATTACACCAACCGGTATTAGGCTAAACGTTGACGCACAGCTTCAAACAAGCAAACGCCAGTCGCTACCGATACGTTTAAGCTAGAAACGCTACCCGCCATAGGGATAGACACTAAAGTGTCACAGCCTTCACGTGACAAGCGGCGCAGACCTTTGCCTTCAGCGCCCATTGCGATAGCTAACGGGCCTGTTAGGCTCGCTTGGTATAGCTCACAATCTGCTTCACCGGCTGCACCAATAATCCAAATACCTTTTTCTTGCAGACTACGCATAGTACGGGCAAGGTTAGTTACTTGATATAAAGGCACGACTTCTGCCGCGCCACAAGCGACTTTGCTCACGACTGGCGTTAAGCCAACAGAGTTATCTTTTGGTACGATAACGCCATGTACGCCAGCTGCGTCTGCATTACGTAGGCACGCGCCTAGGTTATGTGGATCTGTCACGCCATCAAGGATAAGCAAGAACGGCACTTCAGTCTTTTCTAGCATCGCCGATAATTCATTATCGCTAAGTATTTTCGCAGGCTTAACCTTAGCAACCACACCTTGGTGTTGACCGCCATCAGACTTTTCATCCAATGCTTTACGCGAAGCATACTGCACTGACACGCCCCATTCAGCAGCCATTGCAAGGATAGGAGTCAGTCTTGCGTCATCACGACCTTGAAGTACCCACATCTCAATCACACGCTCAGGGCTGTTTTTCAGTACCGCTTCAACAGCGTGCAGTCCAAAGGTCATATCTTGCTTTTTCATCTATTTCTTACTCGCTTTACGCTTGGCTGACTTCGCTTTACTTGCTGAAGATTTTTTAGCCGAAGCTTTGGTCTTGGTCTTTTTAGCCGCAGCACTGCTGCCGCTCTTATATTTACCGCCGCTCGACTTACTGCCAGAGCGACTCTTGCTAGGCTTACGCTTATCCGCTGATTTAGATTCCTCAGAACCTGCTTCAGCACTTTTACCTCTTGAAGAGTCGCGTCGATTACCTAGCTTGGCACCTTCGCGATTAACGCGTTCACGTGCCGTCATTGGCTTGGTTGGTCTGCGGCGCTTACCACCAGCAGAGTCGCCTTCCATCATTAAATCAATTTGGCGGTCATCAAGATTAACCCCAGCCACTTTTACAGTGACCGTATCGCCAATTTGATATACCTGCCCAGAAGCTTCACCCACTAGACGTTGGCGCATATTATCATATTGATAATAATCACTACCTAAACTTGAGATATGCACTAGGCCGTCAATAAACAGGTCATTAAGACGCACAAACATACCAAAATGTGTCACTGAAGCAATGACCGCCTCAAAGGTGTCACCCACATGATCTTGCATAAACTCGCATTTTAGCCAGTCATTTACATCACGCGTTGCTTCATCGGCACGGCGCTCGGTGGTTGAACACTCTTCACCAAGCTGATCTAGCTCTTCAATCTTATAGTGGTAGCCGCCATCTGGCGTCCACTGATCCGTTAACGCTATATTTTCTTGCTTAGCCAGTAAGTAGCGAATAACTCGGTGCAAAATCAAATCAGGATAACGACGAATTGGCGATGTGAAGTGTGAATACTCCTCTAATGCCAAACCAAAGTGACCTTCGTTATCTGGGGTATAGGTTGCTTGACGCATAGAGCGCAGTAACATCACCTGAATTAGCTCTGCATCAGGTCTGTCAGCAATCTGTTCCATCACTGCTTGGTAATCTTTAGGCTCAGGGTCTAAGCCCCCTTCCATTGTTAAACCACGCTCTTTAAGGAAATCCTTAAAGTTAGTCAGCTTTTGCTCAGAAGGCGCTTCGTGTACACGGTACAACACTTCACCTTTGTGCTTTTTAACAAACTTAGCTGACGCAACGTTAGCCAAAATCATACATTCTTCAATGATCTTGTGGGCTTGATTACGGTGACTCGGTACAATTTTGTCGATTTTGCGTTGTTCATTGAAAATAAATTGCGTTTCAGTGGTTTCAAACGCAATTGCACCACGCTCTGCGCGAGTCTCTTCTAATGTCAGATACAATGACTGCAATGTCTGTAAATGCGGGAAAACAGGCTTGAGCCCGTCGCTCACCTCACCGCCTTCAAGCATGTCAGCGACCTGGGTATAAGTTAAACGTGCATGTGAGTGCATCACTGCAGGGTAAAACTTGTAACCGGATAACTTACCAACGGCTGAAATAGTCATTTCAGCAACCATACACAGGCGATCAACCTTAGGCATCAAAGAGCACAGACCATTAGAGATCTTCTCTGGTAGCATAGGAATAACTTGCGATGGGAAATACACTGAGTTACCACGAGCGCGCGCTTCTTTATCAAGCGCAGACTCTGTACGTACATAATGACTCACATCAGCAATCGCCACCCATAAACGCCAGCCACCAGACTTTTTCTTCTCGGCGTATACGGCATCATCGAAGTCACGAGCATCTTCACCATCAATGGTGACTAATGGTAAGTTACGTAAGTCAACGCGACCTTCTTTGTCAGCCTCGGTCACTTCATCAGGGATTTTACGTAATTTCTTTTCAATCAAGCCTGACCAAGTGTGTGGCAAATCGTAATTGCGTAGTGCAATCTCAATCTCCATACCTGGCGCCATCTCTTTGCCAAGCACTTCTGTCACTTTACCAGCAGCTTTAACATAACGCCCTGGACGACGTGTCAGCTCAAGTACCACGATATCTCCCTGACGAGCGCCCTTACGGTCTTCTTCAGGAACCAGGATTTCTTGAGTGATGCGGCGGTCATCGGCAATCACAAAGCCCATACCTGCATCTAAGTGAAAACGGCCCACTAATGCGGCGCTACGTTCTTCCACCAGACGTACAATACGTGCTTCACGACGGCCCTTGCGGTCTACACCGGCTTTTTGTGCGAGAACTTTATCACCGTGGAAATACATCAACATGTCACGGTTATTAATATAAAGGTCGTCACCACCTTCTTCTAGCTTCAAGAAGCCAAAGCCATCGCGGTGACCAATAACGGTACCAGTTAATAGGTCCATTCTCTCTGGCAAGCCATAAGACTGACCACGGGTAAAGACAAGCTCACCATCTCGCTCCATCGCACGCAGGCGACGACGAATAGCTTCTAATTGCTCTTCACCTTCAATTTTTAGGGCTGTGGCAATATGTTCACGCGTTAATGGTGACTTTTGCGAGCGCAAGTATTCCAAAATATACTCGCGGCTTGGGATAGGGTTTTCGTACTTTTCTTGCTCACGCTTAATATGCGGATCTTGTATCATTCATTTTCCAAATTATTGACATGGCCTCTTCTAGGCCATGCTTATTGTGGCGTTCTAAGGTGCTCTTTCTTTGCCCTAGCAACTGCGCTGGGCGGCATCTTTGCCTCTAACACCTTTAACAAATTAATTGCTTCGGCTTGTGTGGCTTCATCGCTAAACACTTCATTGTATAGCCAATGAAAACCCACTTCGTAATCTCGAGGACTACCATAGCCCTCACCAAATAACCGAACCAACATCATGCGCGCAGGTAAATCACCTGTCGCGGCAGCTGGCAATGTATATTGCACAGCGCGTTGTTTATCTTCGATGACAAACTTACCATCGTGGTAATATTCAGCCATTCTCACCATGGCTTCAGCACTCCCCTGCACTGCAGAGGTTTTTAACATAGCAATTCCACGTGGCGGATTGGCCTTTACGCAGATGCCGTAATTGAGCATTTCCGCCCAAAGATACTGATACAAAGGCTGCTGTAACACCTCAGCCCTTGCTTCAATATCCTGCACTATCTGGCAATCATCTCCCTTAACTTGATTTAAATAACGCTTACTGCGGATTAGCTCAACAAGTTGCTCTTGAGTATAAACATCAACAGCTTTAAGCGTTGCCATACTTGGCATAGCCGATACCGACAAGATAATAACTAATACATAACGCAGCATAAGGGTTCTCGATGACAAATAGGATTAATCTAATATCGCGTTCAAGTCTCAGTATTAAAAGATAACTTGAATATACTCTATTTTATGTCATCGGCAGTATAACGCATTTCTTGAGCACTGCGCACAGATGAGAAGACAATAAAAAGGCCGCTAATTGCGGCCTCTTGTTATTAACTAAACGGATTCACTAGAATCATGGTCTCGTTTCTATCCGGACCCGTTGAGATAATATCGATTGGTGTTTCTAACAACTCTTCTAAACGCTTAATGTAGTTCAATGCAGCTTGTGGCAATTGCTCTACAGAAGTTGCGCCGAAAGTTGATTCGCTCCAACCAGGCATAGTTTCAAGTACTGGCGTTACTTTTTCGTAACCTTCAGCAGCTAATGGTGTTGTTGTTGCAACAGTTCCATCAGGGTACTGATAGCCAACACAGATCTTAACTTCTTCTAGACCATCTAGAACATCTAGTTTAGTTAAGCAGAAGCCGCTAACACTGTTGATTTGCACTGCACGCTTCATCGCTACAACGTCTAACCAACCTGGACGACGTTTACGACCAGTAGTTGCGCCGAACTCGTGACCCTTAGTACCTAAGTAGTCGCCGATTTCGTTTTTCAATTCTGTAGGGAAAGGACCTGCACCAACACGTGTAGTGTAAGCCTTCATGATACCCAAAACGTAATCTAGATGACGAGGACCAAATCCTGAACCTGTTGCAACACCACCGGCAGTAGTATTAGAAGAGGTTACGAACGGATAAGTACCGTGGTCAATATCTAGTAACGTGCCTTGAGCACCTTCAAATAGAATTGGTTCACCAGCTTTACGTGCCTGATCAAGTAGTTCAGATACGTCTGTGCACATACTCTTTAGGTAATCAGCGATTGCTAGAGCATCTTTCAATGTCTCTTCGTAATCAACAGCATCACACTTGTAGTACTCAGTCAGCATGAAGTTATGGTAAGCCATGACTTCTTTAAGCTTTACTGCAAACAGCTCTGCATCAAACAGATCGCCTACACGTAAACCACGACGAGAAACTTTATCTTCGTATGCTGGACCAATACCACGACCCGTTGTACCAATTGCATTATTACCACGCGCTTTTTCGCGAGCAATATCAAGAGCACAATGGAATGGTAAGATTAGAGGACATGCTTCAGAAATTAATAAACGTTCCTCTACAGGTACGCCACGCTCTTTAAGCATGTTAATTTCAGTCATCAGTGCGTCTGGTGCTAACACCACGCCGTTACCAATAATGCACTTAACATTATCGCGTAAGATCCCTGATGGAATAAGATGAAGAACGGTTTTGTCACCATCGATTACTAGAGTATGACCAGCATTGTGGCCACCTTGGTAACGAACGACATATTTAGCCTGTTCGGTAAGAAGATCAACTATCTTACCCTTTCCTTCGTCACCCCATTGGGTGCCGAGAACTACAACGTTTTTGCCCATTATTTGCTGCACGGTAGTGGTTAAAACGGGATTTTAGCAGATCTATGGGGGCTGTAGGCAAGTCATTTATGAAAAAATAATCAACAACACCGCACCGATAGCGAGCAAATAACCACCACAACCTTGTAGAAGCTGCTGATTTTGATTGGAAATTTCTATTCTATGACCCCACCAACTTTTTATAAACAAAACTTGTGCAATTCCATCAATAAAGAGTCCAAAAGCTAACGACAGTTCGATTAACTTAAAAGACATAACAATGTGTTCCATAAGCTGAACAATGTAGTGGATGATCTGCTATTTTTGCCTTCAAGCAGCTCAAAAAGAGCGCTGGATGCTTAGTGTTAGTTTTCACAAATATGACCACCTTAGTGATAGTCGCCTTAATTTGGTTTAGCCACAGCGATTGTAAGGTTGATAAGGCTGATATCTGAATCAAGGGATAGGTCTAACTTGCAATTACAACGACTTTCAAGCCGTCGCTATGCTAAATCGCAACTAACTTACAAGTGATAGCAATTCATATCAGCAAGTAAACTACTGCAAATGCTTTCAGAAAAATTCAAGGCGAATAGCTGTAATAATGGTTATTCTCTTATAAATCTAGTCAACGCAGAAGTAGGCAGCCAAAAACGTTCCAGACTGGCGAGTTTTAGCTATTCTGATGCTGTAACTCTTAATAAACAAAGAGGGAACTTGAACCTAGTTCAACTATGCCCTTCGCTCGTTGCGAGCTGCATGGATGCAGCGAATGTCATTAAAGCACGACTATATGGATATAGGAGGTAGGGTAACGCAGGAGCAGTTACCGAGGAGCGCTTAATGCCCTTTGCCTCAAAACCGCTAAACTCTCGCTGAGTGACTAAATGTTTATACTGATTGGTATAAGCAAGCCATTCGCTTTCTGGCGATTGCAAAATCACTGTATTACAGATAATAAAAAGCCCAGCATATAGCTGGGCTTTTTGAATTCTGAAAGCAAAAATTAACGCTTAGAGAACTGTGGCTTACGACGTGCTTTACGTAGACCAACTTTCTTACGCTCAACTTTACGAGCATCACGGGTTACGAAACCAGCAGCACGTAGAGTAGGACGTAGAGACTCGTCAAGTTCCATCAACGCACGGGTAATACCGTGACGGATAGCACCTGCTTGGCCAGTGTTACCACCACCCTTTACAGTTACCATGATGTCTAACTTCTCAGTCATTTCAACTAGCTCAAGTGGCTGACGAACAACCATACGAGAAGTTTCACGACCGAAGTATTCGTCTAGAGGTAGCTTGTTAACGATGATGTTACCAGTACCTGCTTTAGCGAATACGCGAGCAGTAGATGTTTTGCGACGGCCAGTGCCGTAGTATTGAGTTGCAGCCATTGCTATAATCCCGTTTAGATATCAAGTACTTGAGGTTGTTGTGCAGCGTGGTTATGCTCTGTACCAGCGTAAACTTTAAGCTTACGGAACATGGCACGGCCCAATGGACCTTTTGGTAGCATACCCTTAACAGCCTTTTCGATGATCATTTCAGGCTTATGAGCTTGTAGCTTCTCAAAACTGATCTGCTTAATGCCACCGATGAAACCTGAGTGTGAGTAGTAAACTTTGCCTTTAGCTTTGTTACCAGTCACAGCAACTTTATCAGCGTTAATAACGATGATGTAGTCACCAGTATCTACATGAGGCGTATACTCTGGCTTGTGCTTACCACGTAGGCGAGCAGCGATTTCAGTAGAGATACGACCCAAAGTTTTACCTTCGGCGTCAACGACGAACCAATCACGAGTGACTGTTTCTGGTGTAGCAGTAAAAGTAGTCTTCATTTACAAAAACCCAATGTTAAAATTCTGTCTCACATGCTTATGCCATCATTGGCAAAAACACAAAAAGTGCCATTCCCCGCCCCTTCGAGCAAAGAATAAGCTTTACAACTTCCACCTAATTGGTGGATAACGAGGGCAGGTTGCGGATTATAGACAAAGCTGAGTTAAAAATCACCTAATATTTTAGTTTAATTCTTATCAGTTTTATTTTATTCCGCCCCTAAGAGTGCGCTCATTTCAAAAAATACTCAGCAAACAGACTAAAGATCCCTCTAGTTAAGGCTCTTTACTGTCGCTTGAGAAAATTTCGGTCGCGAACAATAAGCGATTCCGCTGCAGTTTTCTATTATTTTTAACCAGAAAAGCTATGGGATATGCTCTAACGCCAAATAATCATGCGATTGCATTTCAGTTAAGCGTGAACGACAGCGCCTAAACTCAAAGCTAAGCAAGCCTTGGGTATAGATACCTTCTAATGGCACCGCAGATGAAATGATGAGTTTTACATTACGCTCGTAAAACTCATCCACCATAGCGAGGAAACGCCTAGCAATATCATCTCCGGTTAGATGATCGCCCATCTGCTCTACATTACTCAACAGTACGGTATGGTATAGCCGAGCCACTTCCATGTAGTCACGTTGGCTACGCGGACCATCACAAAGCGCCCTAAAATCGATAAGCAGAACACCTTGAGCCTGCTGGCGAATCGCTATACTACGACCATCAACGGCAATCCCATCGGTTGAGACTTCAGACTCTGGTGCCAACTTCTGAAAATACTCTTGAAGGTTTTGCTCGGCTTTAGCATCCAGTGGCGAATGAAAGATTTCAGCTTGCTCCAACGTTCTCAAGCGGTAATCAACCCCTGAATCAACATTTAAAATCTCACAATGCTTATTAATAGCCGCAATAGCAGGTAAAAAACGCGCACGCTGCAAACCGTTACGGTATAACTCATCCGGAATAATATTCGATGTTGCAACCAGTGCTACACCTTCTGCAAACAGAGACTCAAATAACGTTCCGAGCAACATGGCGTCTGTGATGTCAGATACAAAAAACTCATCGAAACAAATCACTTGATATTGTGCCGCCATTTTTTTAGCGATGATGATTAGCGGATCTCTTTGGCCTTGCAGCTCCGCAAGATCAATATGTAGCTGATGCATAAAGCGATGAAAATGCGCCCGCAGCTTTTTATCGCCAGGCACAGCATCAAAAAATGTATCCATCAGATAGGTTTTGCCGCGACCAACGCCTCCCCACAAATACAAACCTTGTAGGGTTGGTTTATGTTTTTTACTAAACAATGAAAACAAGCCGCCACTTTTGGCTGGCTGAGAGTTCAACGCTAACAGCTCATCATAAACCCGCTGCAGTTGCTTGACGGCTTGCTCTTGCGCCGCATCATGTGAAAAATCATCTCGCGTTAAGTCTTGTTGATAATGCTGCCATGGAGTTAATTGCGACACGTAAATACTTCTCTATTTGTAGGGTTCATCCAAATCAGCTACATCAATAGCTGTCTGACATCTTATTTTTAAATGAGTGAAGAATACTATCACGCCAGAAAACAGCAATGCACCCTCACCACAGGAAGCACGTAGAGTCCAACAATAAGTCATGCACGCGACTTCGTTACCTCTGACTGATAATTGGCACTATACGAGTGATATCAGTTTTTGGATGACTAATCCTTGGCTAAGCATTCTGACTACGCACATGCCGACAATCAGCAATGAATATGACGACAGAGACATTGCGCATACAAATCGTCGCAATATGAGTACTTTGACGATTTATTTTGAACTAAACAGTACCACGCTAGAAAACGGCGATGTATATTTGGCTCAATCAGCATCATATAAGTATATTTAGGAGTCTATATGGAGTGGGCATTAACTTTAGCCGCATTTATCATTGGTGGCGTATTTGGCTACGTAAGCCATACTTTACTAGCTAAAAATAATCACCATAAAAGCAACAATGCACAGCTAGAGCAAACTCAACTAGAGCTTAGCCAGTATAAGCAAGAAGTCTCAGACCACTTTGATGACCAATACAAGCAGCTTGCAGAATTAACTGCACAGCTAAACAAAGTCAATCAGCAGTGGAATGCATCAGCGCCAGTATTCACATCACCGGTAACCGAAAAGCTGCTGCCAGAGCTTAAAGTACCACCTGTAAATAAAGTAAAGAAAGATGATAAAGTCATCGTAAGTCCTGAATCGGCAGCAGCCTAGAGGAAAAGTTAACCTTTATTAATAATGATGAACTTTTTAATAGTTACTTGAGTCCGAATTAATAATGAATGAAATGCGCCTTAATGATGAGTGCCTAGCGCAGCGCTCATGTTATGGCGCTATTCAAATCAATTTTGAAGAATTGGAGTAATATATAAATGAAGACAAAGTTATCTTTACTTTCAGCCGCATTATTAGGGGCAACACTTAGCATCACCCCAATCGTATCCCAAGCTGCAATTCCTTTGGCTGTTGATGGCCAAGAACTACCAAGCCTAGCGCCTATGCTGCAAAAAACCACACCAGCAGTGGTTGCTGTAGCTGTCTCAGGTACTCACGTATCCAAGCAAAAAGTGCCTGATGCATTTCGTTATTTTTTTGGCCCCAATGCTCCACGTGAGCAGGTTCAAGAACGCCCATTTAAAGGCCTAGGCTCAGGGGTTATTATTGATGCAGACGAAGGTTATATCGTCACCAACAACCATGTGATTGAAGGTGCGGATGAAATTCTAATAGGCTTACACGACGGCCGTGAAATTGAAGCTAAATTGATTGGTGCTGATGCTGAATCTGATATTGCTTTACTACAAATAAAAGCTAAAAACCTCACAGCGCTTAAACGTGCAGATTCAGATGCATTGCAAGTCGGTGATTTTGCCGTAGCTATTGGTAATCCATTTGGCTTAGGTCAAACCGTGACCTCAGGTATTGTCAGCGCTATGGGCCGCAGCGGCCTAGGTATTGAGATGCTAGAGAACTTCATTCAAACCGACGCAGCAATCAATAGTGGTAACTCCGGCGGCGCTTTAGTCAACTTAAATGGCGAATTAATCGGTATTAACACCGCTATCGTGGCACCAGGTGGCGGTAATGTGGGGATTGGTTTTGCTATCCCAGCTAATATGGCCAACAACCTAGTACAACAAATTATTGAGCACGGCGAAGTACGCCGAGGTGTCTTAGGCGTAATGGGGCAAGACCTCACTAGTGAACTCGCCAAAGGGTTTGGTATTGAAACCCAACACGGTGGTTTTATTAACGAAGTTATGCCAGACAGCGCCGCCGATAAAGCAGGAATAAAGGTTGGTGATATTATTGTTAGCGTTAACGGACGCAGCATTAAGAGCTTCCAAGAATTACGAGCAAAAGTCGCTACCATGGGTGCAGGTTCTAAAGTCGAGTTTGGCCTTATCCGTGATGGGGATAAGGAAACCGTTACCGCGGTTTTAGGCGAGTCAACTCAGGCTGCTGAGGCCGCAGCAGGCTCGGTACACCCTATGTTGCAAGGCGCTAAACTAGAAACTGCAAACTCTTCAGGTGTTGCGATTACAGAAGTCGCCCAAGGTTCACCTGCAGCCATGAGCGGTTTAATAAAAGGAGACATCATCGTTGGTGTCAACCGCACTAAAGTTAGCAACCTAAAAGCGCTTAAATCTGCACTAGAAGATCAACAAGGTGCCGTTGCACTTAAAATCAAGCGCGACAAAACAAGTTTATACCTAATCTTGAGATAAAATTAGCTTCACATCTAACCTAACAGCCGAGCATTATTGCTCGGCTGTTTATTTTAATTAAAAATGCTTTCTTTAGCGTTCTCAGTACAAGTTAATACAAACATGTTAATATATTTCATCTTTTCAGCACTGACTTTCAGACAATGATCATTAAAGACGCTCTTATCTATGTCGGTAAAGCCATTCTATTTGGCCTTATCATGGCTGCTGTTATTATTTTCATTTTGCCACTCATAACAGGGCAAAGCCTGACAAATGGCATTACAGAACGGGTGTCATCGAGTAATAGCGAACTCTCTTTTTCCAAGGCTGTACGCCGCGCTGCACCAGCGGTTGTTAATATTTATAGTCTAAGCATCGACCAATCCAAGCCATTAAACCCAGGTTCACTGCAAGGACTGGGCTCTGGCGTTATTATGAGTAAAGAAGGCTACATTCTTACTAACTATCATGTAATTAAAAGAGCTGACGAGATTGTTGTAGCATTACAGGACGGACGTAAATTTACCTCAGAAGTTGTCGGCTCTGATCCAGAGACTGATTTAGCGGTTTTAAAAGTCGAAGGTGACAACCTACCTGTTGTGCCATTGAATTTGAATATTCCAGCTCGAGTGGGTGATGTGGTACTCGCAATCGGTAACCCATATAACCTCGGACAAACAATTACCCAAGGTATTATCAGTGCAACCGGCCGCAACGGCTTAAGCTCTGGTTACTTAGACTTCTTGCAGACTGATGCAGCCATTAACGCAGGAAACTCTGGCGGAGCATTAATTGATACTACAGGCCAGTTAATCGGTATCAACACCGCAGCATTCCAAATTGGTGGTGAAGGCGGTGGCCACGGCATTAACTTTGCGATCCCTATAAAGCTAGCCCACAGCATTATGGGCAAGCTGATTAAAAATGGACGGGTGATTCGTGGTGCACTTGGCATTGGTGGTGATGCAGTTGGCCCTGTAATGGCGCAGATCCTAAATATACCTGACTTAACAGGTGTAATGATCACCGAAATAGACCCGAATGGACCCGCCGCAAAAGCTAAGCTTCGTCCACGTGATGTGATAACTAAGTTTGAAGGTGAATCGATTCCAGGGGTAGAAATGCTCATGGACAGAATTGCTGAAACACCGCCAGGAAAACAAGTCATGATGACGGTTATTCGTGAAGGTAAATCCTACGAAGTACCTGTCGTAATAGCTGAGAAACCTGTACATAATAATTAGGTTCTAGCAAATCATAAAACACAAAAAGGCAAAACAGTATTAGCTGTTTTGCCTTTTTCATTTCATACGGGCTATGTTGTTTAACTGACCTTATCTAGCATGGCTTCAGCCTCGCTTTACCGTCTTAACTTTACCGCCTCAGTATCCCTGCTTTTCCTAATACCTAGAACCTTTCTATACCTATCCTAGGACCTGTGACGTTGCTTAAACAGGCCAATCCAAAACCCTAGTTCAAAAAGCATACCTAAAATAACCAGACCGCTAGCGCCTTTCGCCATTCCCGCCGCATAACACCCAATTGCAGCACAAATTAATGCGGCTAAGATAGCGACTCTCATCCATAAGCTCATAATGATCTCCGTTACGGCTTTTAATACAGCCTAACTCTATACATAAGCCAACCCTAACAAACCAATGGCGTTCACTCATCTATTTAAGATTAAACTTTATTCACTAATACCAATCAGTATAAAGTATGGATTATTTTTGTTTTCGCCATAAAAAAGCCACTTAAGTGTTAACTTAAATGGCTTTTTAGAACTAGCTTAAAGATTAAGACTTCACACGTACAACGTGTCCGCCTAACCCTTTAAACTTGTCTTCAATGTGCTCGTAACCACGATCTAAGTGGTAAATACGATCAACAGTAGTTGTACCCTCAGCCACTAGGCCTGCAATCACAAGGCTCGCTGAAGCGCGTAAATCTGTCGCCATCACCTGCGCGCCATTTAGCTTTTCAATACCATGAATAATACAGGTATTGCCTTCAAGCTCCATGGTTGCGCCCATACGGCTTAGCTCTGGAACGTGCATAAAACGATTTTCAAAAATCGTTTCTGTAATCGTCGCTGTACCTTCTGCCAAAGCATTTAGTACACAGAACTGCGCTTGCATATCGGTTGGAAAACCTGGGTATGCAACAGTCTTGATGTTGACGGCTTTAGCACGCTTGCCTTGCATATCAAGCTCAATCCAATCATCACCGGTCGTGATGTTTGCACCGGCATCTTCAAGTTTCGCCAATACCGCCTCAAGCGTTTTAGGATCGGCTTTAGTACAGCGAATTTTGCCGCGAGTTACTGCAGCCGCAACTAAGAAGCTACCAGTCTCAATACGATCTGGCATCACTTGGTAGTCACAACCTTGAAGTGATTCAACGCCTTGAATACGTACAGTATCAGTACCCGCACCTTCGATTTTAGCGCCCATTGCAATTAAGCAATTCGCTAAATCAACCACTTCAGGCTCACGTGCTGCGTTCTCAATAATGGTTTCACCATCAGCAAGCGCAGCAGCCATGAGTAAGTTTTCAGTCGCGCCAACACTAATCATATCCATAAAGATATGCGCGCCTTTCAATCGGCCATCAACGCGGGCTTTAATGTAGCCTTCTTTAACTTCAATCTTAGCGCCCATCTGCTCAAGACCTTGCAAATGCAAGTTCACTGGTCGAGCACCAATGGCACAGCCGCCAGGTAACGATACATCAGCCTTACCATAGCGAGCCAATAGCGGCCCTAAAATCAGAATTGATGCGCGCATGGTTTTAACCAACTCATACGGCGCACAAAACTCATTTAGGTTAGTCGTTGAGATACACACTTTATCAGTGCCTGAACGGGTCACTTCAGCGCCCAGGCAGCGCAGTAGTTCGCAACTGGTGTTCACATCTCTTAGATTTGGTACGTTAGAAACATTGAAGTCTGTCTCGGCTAGCACACCTGCCATTAAAATAGGCAAGGCAGCATTTTTAGCGCCTGAGATAACCACGTTTCCAGCAAGTGCACCACTTGCTTCTATTTTTAATTTATCCACGTTAACTCTCTAAATCCGCAATTACATATTAAAGACTTTTTCACGCTTCCATTGTGTTGGCGTGAATGCATTAATAGTAATAGCGTGTAACTCACCACTGGTAATGTGAGCCATTAATGGGCCGTAAATGGTCTGTTGTTGCTTAACGCGTCCCATGCCGTCAAAACAGTCACCTACAGCAATAATTTTATAGTGAGTTCCTTCTTGAGTTACTTTAACTTCCTCTAAAGAAAGGGCTTCTAAAAGGATGGTTTCAATTTCTTTACATTCCATGGAACTATTCACCTTACTTAGCTTCTTCAACGAAGAAGTCGTTTAAATCGTATAATATTATAAATTTCTTAAGCTGCTCTGAAGGTGAGACTAACTTAAGGCTCACGCCCTTGCTGGCAGCGATGCTGACTAACTCAAGCAAAAATGCCACACCGGCACTGTCACAATATTCAATACCTGACAGCTGCAAAAACACTGTGTCAGGATGAAAAATACTGCCGCGGCCACTCCATAGACTGCGCACTGCTTCTTGGTCTAAACGACCCGATACAGCACAAGTATTCCCTTGCTGGGTAAATTCGGTCACTAGCTCTGCTTCTCTTTCGATTGCAGTTCAATGTGTTTTTGTGTGCGCTCATTCAGCATTTGAATCACTGGCTCAATACCTTGTTGACGTACAAGGTTAGTGATCTCTGATTGCTTTGATGACAACAAGCTAACGCCTTCAGCAATTAAGTCAAATGCTTTCCAAGTGCCATCTTTAAGGCGGCGTGCTTTAAACTGCAACTTAATTGCTGGTCGTCCTTGCTCGACAATTTGTACATTTACGTTGACAAACTTTTCGCCAGCAAAGTCTTCAGGCTTGGCATATTCTACCGTTTGATCAGTGTACTCAGTAAAAGCTTGTGCATAAGTGGCAATCAGGTAGCCTCTAAATGCTTCAACGAAGCGATTACGCTGATCTTTAGTCGTATCGCGTAGGTACTGGCCTAACACTTTATAAGAAGCGTACTTATAATCGATGTAAGGCATCAGCTCTTCAGTAACAATGACTTTCAAATGATCAGGGTCTGCGGCAATTAACTTTTCATCTTGATGAAAACGCGCAAAGGTTTTATTCGCTACTTGCTCAACAAGGGTAAACGGATTGCTTTGATCTACCTTGGCATCTGCCGCTGTTTCAGCAGCCTGCGCCCCTATACTTAACAGTGCCATCATGGCTAGAACAGCACTACGATAAAAACCTTTAAACATATCTATATACTCCAACTACTCGTTCTAAAAGGTTAATCCTTTGAACCCATGCTATATAAGAACTGCCCAATCAACTCTTCCAATACCAAAGCTGAGTGGGTGTCGTGAATACTGTCGCCATCGGCTAACAGTTCGATATCATCATCCATAAAACCGGGAGTTAGCCCTAAAAATTGCTCACCTAACAAGCCCGACGTCAAAATAGACAAGGTGCTGGTTTCAGGAAAATAGTGGTAACGCTTGTCCATCGCAATAGTGACGACGGGTACGAGTTTTTCAGGATCTAAGTTAATTTCGCTAACTCGACCAACTACCACGCCGCCGACTTTTACTGGCGATCGCACTTTTAGTCCGCCGATATTACTAAACTTTGCATACAGGGTATAACTGCTATCACCTGACTTAACTTCAACATTGGCAACGTTAAATACTAAAACCAAAAAGGCGGCTAACCCGGATAATAAAAATAGGCCAACTAGAATCTCAATTTTCCTTGTCAACATAACTCATTTACCACTCTATTCAATAAATCTAAACAATAATTAACCAGCTGAACATAACCAACATCGCAGTGTTGATTACTGACCAAACATCATTGCTGTAAGTAAAAAATCCAGTGCCAATACAGCAAGACTTGACTGCACTACAGTCTGTGTCGTCGCTCGGCTAATCCCTTCTGGATTTGGGATCACATGATAACCTCGATATAAGGCGATCCATGTAACCACAACGGCAAACAGTAAACTTTTAATGATGCAATTTACGATATCTTGGCGCCATTCTACCGAAGCTTGAAGAATCGACCAAAAACTGCCGCTATCAATGCCTTTCCACTCAACACCAACAATATGACCACCGTAAATCCCCACTGCGGTAAACATAAGTGCGAGCAAAGGTAAACTAATCACGCCAGCCCAAAAACGCGGCGCAATAATTTGCCGCAAAGGATCAATCGCCATCATCTCGAGGCTAGAGAGCTGCTCGGTGCTTTTCATTAATCCTAATTCAGCCGTTAATGCCGAACCCGCGCGCCCCGCAAATAATAGCGCCGTGACCACAGGGCCAAGCTCCCGCAACAAACTAAGGGCGACCATAGGACCAAGGCTTTCCTCGGTGCCGAAACCGACTAAGATATTATAGCCTTGCAGCGCTAAAACCATGCCGATGAATAACCCAGAGACTAAAATAATCACCATCGACTGTACGCCAATCACGTACAATTGCTTCAGCAATAAAGGCGTACCTTTACGTATACGCGGACGATGGGCTACCGCCCCCCAAAGCATTAAGCCAGCTCTGCCTAGACCAACCACTAAATTAATAGCACCACTGCCTAGTCGAGCAACCTGATCAATCAAGCTCACGAAGTAATTCCTTTTTATAATCGTCTGCCGGATAATGAAACGGTACAGGCCCATCAGGCTCACCGCCGATAAACTGTTTTAACTGCGGGTTATCAGCCAAGCGCAATTCTTCTGGTGTACCATGTGCAATGATTCGTTTATCCGCTAGCACATAGACATAATCTGCAATCCCCAATACTTCGGTCACATCATGAGAAACGACAACAGAAGTTAAATTAAGTGCATCTGATAATTCACGAATAAGCTTAACTAGTACCCCCATAGAGATAGGGTCTTGCCCCGTAAACGGCTCATCATATAGTACCATTTCCGGCTCTAAGGCTATCGCACGTGCCAATGCGGCTCTGCGCTGCATACCACCTGACAGCTCCGTAGGCATTAACTGGGCTGCGCCTCTCAGGCCTACTGCTTCAAGCTTCATCAATACGATTTTGCGAATAATCTCTTCAGGAAGCCCTGAATGTTCTCGAAGTGCAAAAGCCACATTATCGAATACATTCATGTCAGTAAAAAGCGCACCGCTTTGAAATAACATGCTCATACGTTTACGCAAGGCATAAAGCTCATTACGATTACATGTGTGTACATTTACGCCATCAAACAGCACGGTGCCGTTATCGGGGGTCAACTGACCACCAATTAACTTTAAGAGTGTGGTTTTTCCGATACCACTAGGCCCCATAATCGCTGTGACTTTCCCCTGTGGGATCGACAAACTCACATCTTCATAGATGACGTGGTCGCCTCGACTAAAGGCCATATTGTGGATTTCAACCAATGTTTTTTGGTTATGAGCCATGCAAGTACCCTGCATTTAAAATAATGGAAACTTCCATTTTCCGTACCGGAAAGGGAGAAATTGTACGTAATTGACTTAAGAGGCACAACCAAATCAAGACTATCTCACCGCAATACTTTCATTTTTGTTCAATTACAGCGAAAATACGCCGCTATACCCACAAATACTAAGAATCGATGTTATTTAATATTTTTCTGTTAGTCGCCGGTTTAGGTGCCCTAGTTTGGAGTGCCGATAAGTTTGTTTACGGCGCCGCTGCTTTCGCTCGCAACCTTGGTTTACCACCAATGTTAATCGGACTAACGATTGTTGCCATGGGTAGCTCAGCGCCAGAAATGTTTGTTGCGGCAACGGCATCGCTCGAAGGCATGACCGATACAGCAATAGGTAACGTTTTAGGCTCAAACATTGCCAACATCACCTTAATTCTTGGTATTACAGCATTACTGGGTGCGATTTCAGTAAGCTCACAAACGCTCAAACGTGAAATCCCAATGATGTTAGTTGCCACTTTAATTGTAGGTTACTTCCTCTATGATGGCTTTTTAACGCGTATTGAAGGTATTAGCCTATTAGTGCTATTCATTGCGCTAATGGGGTATCTTATTTGGCATGGGCTGCATAGTAAAAACCGTGACGCGTTAGCTGAAGAAGCAGAAAGCGAGGTCCCTGCTGATGTCGCGACCTCAAAAGCTATTTTCTGGCTTGTGGTCGGCATGGTACTCTTACCACTGTCTGCAGACTGGATGGTGCAAGGCGCGGTTGGTATTGCCAAAGCATACCACTTATCAGATTTAGTCATAGGCTTGACGATTATTGCAGTAGGAACAAGCCTTCCAGAGCTAGCAGCATGTGTTGCCGGTGTCTTAAAAAAAGAAGACGATCTTGCTATCGGTAACATAGTTGGTTCAAACTTATTCAATATTCTAGCAGTACTTGCTATACCTGGAATCATAGCGCCTGGCGCAGTCGATGCAGCGGCGAGTACTCGAGACTTTTATATGGTGCTTGCCACAAGCAGTGCACTAGCAATACTGATCTTATTATCTGGTCGCGCTAGGCAGCTAAAACCCTGGCATGGCGTAGTATTACTTACAACATTTATTGCATACCAAGCATTACTCTTCCTATCTTAGCAATGGGTGCAATACGTTAAGCAATTTAAAGAGAGAGCAAGAAATGGTAGATGAAAATCAACTACGCCAGTGGGGTACTAAGGTAGTCGATATCGAGAAACAAGCACTCGAGAATCTTTATCAGTACATCGACTCTTCAGAATTTGCCCAAGCTTGCCAACTGATATTGCAATGCACAGGTAAAGTGATTGTGATGGGGATGGGGAAATCGGGCCATATTGGTAACAAGATTTCAGCCACATTAGCCAGCACAGGCACACCTGCATTTTTTGTCCACCCAGGTGAAGCCAGCCACGGTGATTTAGGTGTGTTAAGTGAAAATGATATTGTGCTCGCAATTTCAAACTCTGGTGAAGCTAGCGAAATTCTCACTTTAATACCTGTAATAAAACGTATGGGGTTGCCTTTGATTTCGGTTACTGGCAAGCCAGAATCAAGCATGGCTAAACTTGCACAATTGCATCTATGTATTGAGGTCCCAGAAGAGGCATGCCCGCTTGGACTTGCACCAACGTCAAGCACCACGGCAACCTTAGTGATGGGCGATGCCCTTGCTGTCGCACTATTACAAGCTCGTGGTTTTACTCAAGATGATTTTGCCTTATCACATCCAGGTGGAAGTTTAGGTCGAAAGCTACTATTAAAAGTAAGTGACGTTATGCACAAAGGCGACGAATTGCCGAGTGTAAAACACGATATTTGCATCACCGAAGCATTATACGAAATCTCTAAAAAGGGTTTAGGTATGACTGCGGTTGTTGATAGTAACAATACCTTAGTGGGTATCTTTACTGACGGTGACTTACGCCGCGTTATCGATGCCGACGTGAATTTACGTACCACGTCAATTGCCGATGTAATGACTCAAGGTTGCGTCACGATTACTGAAAATATCTTGGCAGCAGAAGCACTAAAAGTGATGGATACTAAAAGTATCAACGGCCTCGTTGTTATCAATGAACAACAACAGCCTGTAGGTGCATTAAATATGCTTGATATGGTTAAAGCAGGAGTTATCTAAAGATGGCTAAACAAGGTTTTTACGGCCCAATTAATGATGACGTCTGGTTAGCAGCGAGCAAAATCAAGCTGCTTATTTGTGATGTCGACGGCGTATTTTCTGATGGTCTAGTGTACATGAGTAACAGTGGTGAGGAGCTAAAAACGTTCCATACCCGTGATGGTTATGGTGTGCGTTCAGTGTTATCGAGCGATATCCAGGTGGCAATTATTACTGGCCGAAAATCGCAAATCGTTGAAGATAGATTTACCGCCTTAGGTGTCACCCATATATACCAAGGTGTTGATGACAAACTCGCCCCTTACCGTGAGTTATTATCACTTTATAACGTTAGCCCTGAAGAAGTCGCGTACATTGGTGATGACATGGTGGATCTGCCCGTAATGCAACAAGTTGGCTTGTCGGTATGCGTAGCTGACGGCCACCCATTTGTTAAGCAGCACGCCAAGATGACGACTCATATAAAGGGTGGTCATGGTGCATTACGTGAGCTAACTGACTTATTACTACTGAGTCAGGATAAGTTTGATTCCGCCCACGGGATGAGTGTATGAACCGCGTTACCCTAGCGATAATCCTATTTTTTGGTACCGCTCTTTTCCTGTATTGGCAGGTTCAGTCCAAAAAAAGCGAGCAAGCGCTAGATATCGATGTCAGTCAGCGCCCTGATTATATTATCGATGATCTACGTAGCATCGAATATAACGAACTGGGCTTAGTTAATAGTGAAGTAACCGCTAAGCACATGGAGCACTTTGATAGTGTTGGCATGACCTACTTTACGGAACCTGTTTACCTTATCTATCCTGATGATGGGCAGGCTCAATGGCAGCTAAAAGGCGCCAAAGGGAGCTTAAATAAAGTCACAGATAAGGTAACCTTAGAAAACGATGTTATCATCGACTCTATTAGTCCAGAAGAGCCAATCCAGACGGTCAGTACTGAATATTTAGAATTAGATCTCAATACGATGATCATGACATCAGATGAAATGATCCATGTCACTGGCAACGAATTCGTCATTCAAGGTATGGGCCTTTACGCCGACCTTAATGCCCAAAGTGTCAAACTTATCAGCCAAGTAGAAGGAACCTACGAAGCTAAGTAATACACTGTTAATTACACAATTTATACCCCAGCTAAAACTGCATTTTTAGCTGAGTAGAAGGACATTATGAAATACAATCAATCTATTCTAGCAGGCTTGCTTTGCCTGCTAAGCTTTAACACCATCGCTAAAGTTGATGACTTAGAACAGGAAGTAAAGATCGCGGCCGCAAGCCAAGAGGCAGACATAAAAAATAATCAGGTGATCTTTTTTGGTCCTGTAGAAGTGACTCAGGGTTCGATTAAAATGAATGCTGATAAACTACGAGTTTTCTCAAAAGAAGATAAAAGTGGTAAAACCTTAGTCGCAACAGGATCGCCTGCGACCTACACCCAAACAATGGACGATGGACGCCCAGCAACGGCGAGCGCCAAAGAGATCCGTTATGAATTAGCGACCCGCACTTTGACCTTAATGGGTGAAGCGACACTTGAGCAAGACGGCAGCCAAGTAACAGGTAATCGTATTAAGTACAATATCAGCCTACAGCAATTAATTGCTGAAAGTACTGGCCAAGGCGATGACAGAGTTATCACCATCATTCAGCCTGAAGCCTATCAGGAAGAAAAGCCGGACGAACCAGTCAATAAGCAGGAACAGTAATGAGCCAAATCACCTTAAAAGCAACCAACCTGGCTAAAAGCTATAAGAGTCGTGCCGTAGTGCAAGACGTTAGCTTAACAGTTAAAACCGGGCAGATTGTCGGCTTGCTTGGTCCTAATGGCGCAGGTAAAACGACCACTTTTTACATGGTGGTAGGGTTAGTACAAAGCGACAAGGGCAAAATCTTTATTGATGAAGATGATCTCACTTTAGATCCTATGCATTTACGTGCAAGAAAAGGCATCGGCTACCTGCCACAAGAAGCAAGCATTTTTAGAAAGCTATCTGTGCGTGACAACATCATGGCGGTATTACAAACCCGCAGTGATATCAATGACCAGCAGCGTGAAGAGCAGCTTGAACATTTACTCGAAGAATTTCATATTACCCATATTCGCGACAGCCAAGGTATGGCGCTGTCTGGTGGTGAGAGACGTCGAGTTGAAATTGCCAGAGCTTTAGCGGCCAACCCTAAGTTTATTTTACTCGATGAGCCTTTCGCCGGCGTAGATCCGATTTCAGTTATTGATATCAAAAAGATTATCGAACAACTCAAAAGCCGTGGCTTAGGGGTATTAATTACCGACCACAATGTACGTGAAACACTCGACGTTTGTGAGCACGCTTATATCGTTAGTCACGGAAATCTTATTGCCGAAGGCACACCTGCAGAAATCTTAGACAACCAACAGGTTCGGGCTGTGTACTTAGGTGAACAATTCAGGCTATAGTTAATTCACAGTTTAGAAACGTAAAACTTAATATGGAATACAATTCCAACTAGAATCAATGTATTGAGTTTTAAGTTTTCTTGATTAAATCAGAAAGCTATAACGTTTAACTACAGTGTAGGGAATAGCGGTACGATGAAAGCGTCACTCCAGCTCAAAATGGGTCAACAGCTCACCATGACTCCACAGTTGCAACAGGCGATTCGTCTACTGCAATTGTCTTCTTTAGAGCTGCAACAAGAGATCCAACAAGCATTAGAATCTAATCCATTACTCGAATTAGATGAAGAGCAATCAGATGGCGACATGGACAGCAATGATGAGCGTTCTTCTGACGATGCCAATAGTGACCACAATAAAGACAGTGCCAGTGTTGAAACGTCCGACGCAATAACACAAGACTCTATGCCTGATGACTTACCTATGGATACCACATGGGACGAAGTCTACACAGTGTCATCAAACTCTAGCTCAGGTGTGAGCCGTGAAGATGATATGCCATTTCAAGGCGAAACCAGCGAAGGCTTATATGAGCACCTTGAATGGCAAAAAAACCTCACGCCATTTTCAGATAACGACCTTGCTATCGCCACCGCAATTATTGATGCCATTGACGAACGGGGTTACTTAACCCAAAGCTGCGAAGAGATCCTCGAAGCGATGGGCGACCCAGAAACAGAACTCGATGAAGTCGAAGCCGTTTTAAAACGTGTACAGCATTTTGACCCTATCGGTGTCGCTGCGCGTAATTTAAGTGAGTGTTTACTTATCCAACTAGCACAATATGCTGCAGAAACACCGCATATTGACAATGCAAGATTGCTGATAAAAGACTATTTGGATCTTATCGCAGGCCGTGATTTTAGACAGCTTATGCGTAAAACCAAGCTGAAAGAAGACGATCTTCGTGAAGCGATAACACTCATCCAGACACTAAACCCAAGACCTGGCTTAGCCATTGCTCGCAGTAAAGACGAATACGTTATTCCTGATGTGTCTGTCAGTAAGAAGAAAGGACGCTGGGTTGTCGAGCTAAACCCAGACTACATGCCAAAAATAAATGTAAATCAACACTATGCATCAATGGCTCGTAGCACAACAAACCAAGCTGATGGCCAATTTATTCGTGGTCATCTGCAAGAAGCCAAATGGTTTATTAAAAGCTTAGAAAGTCGTAACGACACCTTATTAAAGGTGACAAACTGCATCGTTAAGTTCCAACAAGGCTTTTTTGAATATGGCGAGGAAGCCATGAAGCCTATGGTACTCAATGATATCGCCGAAGCCGTCGAAATGCATGAGTCCACGATTTCACGTGTTACAACGCAAAAATATATGCATACCCCAAGAGGTATCTTTGAACTAAAATACTTCTTCTCAAGCCACGTCGGTACAGACGATGGCGGTGAATGTTCTTCAACCGCAATTCGAGCATTTATTAAGAAGTTAGTCGCAGCTGAAAACCAGAAAAAACCATTGAGCGATAGCAAAATGGCGCAACTTCTGGCTGAACAAGGGATTAAAGTTGCTAGACGTACGATCGCTAAATATCGAGAAGCAATGCTGATCCCCCCCTCAAACCAACGTAAGAGTTTATAACTCAAATTAGGCACTTGGAGGATCAATACATGCAAATCAACCTGACAGGACATCACATCGAAATTACCGATTCATTGCGTGGTTATGTGCAAGAGAAATTCACAAAGCTTGAACGACATTTCGATCAGATCAATAATGTGCAAGTTATTTTGAACGTACAAAAAATGCAGCAAATTGCCGAAGCGAAAATCCACCTTAAAAAAGGTGAAGTATTTGCCACTTCGGAACATGCCGATATGTATGCTGCTATAGACTCCCTGATCGATAAGCTAGACCGTCAGGTTATTAAACACAAAGAGAAGCTAATTAAACACTAACGATGGAACTAAGTACCATCCTGCAGCCGGAGTGCACTACCTGCGCCACTCCGGGCAGTAAGAAAAAGGTACTGGAGTTAATCAGTGATATTGCCGCTGTCCAGTACCCTACCCTGTCTTCGCAAGAGATTTTTGAAAGCCTCTTAGCGAGAGAGAAAATGGGTAGCACGGGTATAGGTAATGGTATTGCTATTCCGCATGGAAGGCTTGCCAATATAGAACGCCCGGTTGCGGTTTTAGTTAAATGTGAAGATCCTATCGCATTTGATGCGATTGATAAGCAGCCTGTCGATATTCTATTCGCCTTATTGGTACCATCAGAACAGTGTGAGCAGCATTTAGCAACACTGTCTTCAATGGCTGAAAAACTCAATGACAAAGCGGTATTAAAACAATTGAGAAAAACCAGTAATGAATCAGAGCTATACCAAGTCATAACCCAATAAATACTACTCAGGTCTTTAAGCTATCTTTTTGTTATCAACAGAGCTTGATAATTTAAAGACCTAAGTAATTATTACAGCAATATTATTTCTGCTTCACCATCTGCTTAAATTCTTGCTTTAACGCTTAAAAAAGTTAATCTATACCCATATACATATCACCACGAAACCCATATTTCACTCAGGTAGTTATACGATGAAGCTTGTTTTAGTCTCTGGTCGTTCCGGTTCAGGAAAATCTGTCTTACTCAGGATGCTCGAGGATCTCGGCTATTACTGTGTCGACAATCTCCCTTTGCCTATGATGGGGACCTTGCTTAATGAGCTATCAGGTAATACTAAGCTTGTGGCTATTAGCGTTGATATCCGTAACTTGCCTGAAAATAAAGATGAATTGGTTAAACACCTGACTTTCTTACCTGAAGGTGTAGAGCTGCTTAGCTTTTTCTTAAATTCTAGTGATGAAGTACTACTAAAGCGCTATAACGAAACACGACGTTTACACCCGCTCTCGCACGATAATGTGTCTTTAAAAGAAGCCATTGAATTAGAGTCGCGCTTACTTGAACCTTTAGCCAATATCGTTGATCATTACATCGACACATCAAGTTTGAATATCTACGATCTTAACGATCAAGTTCGTGAGATATTGATCGGTAATGTCGATAAACAACTGATGATCAACTTTGAATCATTTGGTTTCAAACATGGTATGCCAACAGAAGCTGACTTTATGTTTGATGTACGCTTCTTGCCGAACCCGCATTGGGAGCCAGATTTACGCCCAATGACAGGACTAGATAAACCTGTACAAGACTTTTTAAATGAACGCCCACGTGTCAATCAGTTCATTCAACAGATCGAAGATCTACTTGAAAGCTGGTTACCTGACCTTGAGCGTAACAACCGTAGCTACTTAACGATTGCTATAGGTTGTACCGGCGGACAGCACCGCTCTGTATACATAACTGAGCGCCTAGCTGCGCACTTTAAAGATGGTAAACACAAGGTCCAGGCCCGTCACCGCGAGCTAAAAAATGCCGACCATTGAACGTGAAGTCATCATCTGCAATAAACTTGGTCTTCACGCCCGCGCAGCCACTAAGCTTGTTGTTTTAGCATCTGAATTCGATGCTAAGATCACCATCATCCAAGGTGAAAAGCAAGCTTCTGCCACCAGTGTACTAGGCTTATTAATGTTAGAAACCGGTATGGGTAAAACGGTACAATTGCTCGCGACAGGCCCCGATGCTCAAACCGCACTCGATGCGATATGCCAATTAATCAATGCTAAGTTTGATGAAGACAGTTAATTACCACTACTGCACCCGAACATCTTAGTAATCAGACTCAAACCACCAGCACTTAAGTTATGCTAAGCGCCCTTTAATACGACCCTACGAGGGAATCATGCCGATTGAAGTCCTAGATAATGAAACAACTGATCAACGCCTCAATCAGCTAACAAAAGCATTAGGCAGCGGTATGTTTGTCCATGTCCGTAATATGCTGCAAGACATGGCTGCATCAGACATCGCTTTTATTCTCGAATCATCGCCGCCACGAACGCGTCAAGTGCTGTGGCAACTGATTGACCAAGAACATACCGGTGAAATTCTCGACGAGCTCGGCGAAGAGCTTAAAGACAGTCTTATTTCACAAATGGGTCCAGAGCGTGTTGCAAAAGCCGCGCAAAGCATGGATACCGATGACTTAGCCTATATTTTACGTAGCCTGCCTGACAGCGTCTTTAAACAAGTACTGCAGTCGATGAGCAAACAAGATCGTGTGCGTGTAGAGCAAGCACTGTCTTACCCTGATGACACTGCCGGTAGTTTAATGAATACCGATACCGTCACCTTACGCCCTGACGTTAACATCGACGTGATACTGCGTTATTTAAGGATCCGTGGTGAACTGCCAGATGCGACCGATATGCTGTATGTGGTCGACAAGCATGACCGGGTATTAGGCGGAGTAAGAATTGCCGATCTACTGACATGTGATCCTAATGCCTCAGTGCGTGAAATCATGATGTCAGATCTCGAAGCGATCCCAGTCGGTATGTCTGACAGCGAAGTCGCACAACTGTTTGAGCGTCATGACTGGGTATCCGCCCCCGTTATTGATGAAAACGATAAGTTACTTGGCCGTATCACCATTGATGATGTGGTCGATGTTATTCGTGAAGATGCCGAACATTCCATGATGGGTATGGCTGGTATGGATGACGATACCGATACCTTCGGTCCAGTACTGAAAAGTACCTTCCGTCGTTCACTTTGGCTAACGGTTAACTTATTTGCCGCGCTGCTGGCAGCGTCTGTCAGTAACATGTTTGAAGGCACCATTGAGCAATTTGCTACGATCGCAATCTTAATGACTATCGTCCCTAGTATGGGCGGGGTAGCCGGTAACCAAACATTGGCTTTGGTGATCCGTGGTATTGCTCTAGGACAAATAGGTCAAAGTAACTCTCGCTGGTTAATCGGTAAAGAGCTTGCCATTGGCTTCCTCAACGGCTTGCTATGGTCCATTTTAGTTTTTGCCGCAGTCTGGCTGTGGAAAGGTGATACCGCCTTAGGAGGCTTGATTGCAGGCGCTATGCTTATCAATATGACAGTAGCCGGGCTTGCAGGGGCAACGATTCCATTAATACTCAAGCGCATGAATATTGATCCAGCGTTGGCTGGCGGTATGGTGTTAACCACAGTCACCGATGTTATAGGCCTATTTGCTTTCCTTGGTCTGGCAACCTTATATTTAATGAATTAAACCTGATTAAACGAAAAAGGCCGCTGTTGCGGCCTTTTTTGCTTTTAGTGATAAAAATTTGTCACGATTACTGCTTTAACGGTGCATCAAAACCGTAATCAGCCAGTATCGTTTGTCCAGGCTCTGACAGAATAAACATCGCTAATTTCCACGCATTTTTTTGTGCGTCATCAAGCACAATCAAGCCATAATTAGCACCAACAGCTAGCGGCGCAGGCATCTGCACGATTTGTAAATCCTTGACCTCTTTTTGCGCCAATACTGCATTAGTACAATAGGTTAGAAATACATCCGCGCGCTTATTTTCCATTACCCAACCATAAGTATTACGGCCTTTAGGTGCCTTTGCGCTTTTCTCACCACCGGTAAGCTGCAGTGCTTTTTGTTCAAGCTGAGTTTTAGCCCCAGCTTTTACATCACCCGCTTTAGCAAATATTTTCCACGCGTAGTCACCTGATGGATCGGCTTTAGGCGTTGACGTTCCCACACGGATATTCGGGTCCAGCATGACACTTAATAGCCCATCGCTATCAATGTTGACGTTAGGCTGAGCCAATGCGCACATTTGATTGCGGGCAAACATGACGACGTTTTCGCCTTTACCCGCCGAGGCAAGTGTTTTTGGGTGCTTCATATTGGCCGATGCAAATAGGTCCACTTGTTCGCCATTTTCAATGCGCTTACGCAATAAACCAGAAGGACCAAAGTCAGCCGCGACTTTTATATCCCCCTGCTGCTGATACGCCGCAACAATATCATTCATGGCATTTTTCAAGCTACCAGCCGCACGTAACTCTATCGGGTTAGCGTTAGCTGCAAAAGGTAAGCTTAATAGTGATACTAAGATCCATTTTTTCATCATTTCTTTCCGTTCATTTTATCTTTTTAACATTGATTTATGTGCAAGCACATGACATTAAGCTAATGAGAAAACATCTAATACTAAATCACAATGCCTGAGCCCATAGCGACAGTTTAAGTATGTAACCACGCGAGCTTAGTCACGCACTAACAACTAATTAAAGACAAAAAGTCCCAGCTATGCGCTCAATACCTAAAGCCTTTCATCTAACGCGATAGATCAAAAAAGCCACCTTGCGGTGGCTTACAAACAATTAAATCAATAAAGCTTATGCTTTAGGCATTGGGCTTAAAATAATTTCTACACGGCGGTTTTCAGCGCGGCCTTGCTTGGTTTGGTTTGATGCAATCGGTTTAGACTCACCCATACCATGAGACGCAACTCGCATCGCAGGCACTTTATGTTGAGTTAAGTAATTTGCCACTTCACTAGCACGCACTTGAGACAGTCTTAAGTTATAAGATTCGGCACCAGAGCTATCGGTATGGCCCATTACATTTAACTTAGTCTCGTCATATTCCAGTGCGACCAACACTACGCTATCAAGCACTTGCTGTGCTCGTTGGCTTAAATCTGTTTGATCGACACCAAATGTCACATCATTTGGCATGTTGAGAATAATGTTGTCGCCGCTACGAGTAACACTAACACCAGATGCACGGAGTTGCTTACGTAGCTCAGCTTCCTGCACATCCATGTAGTAGCCAATACCGCCACCTAAAGCCGCACCCGATGCCGCGCCAATTAATGCACCTTTACCGCGGTCGCTTTTACTTGATGAAGCGACGCCAATCGCAGCGCCAGCAATAGCGCCAATCAATGCGCCATTTGTTGCTTTGCCATTTTGAGATTCATTGGTGTATGGATTAGTTGTTTGGCAACCAGAGACCATCATGGCAGCGATTAAGCCCCCCACAAGCATAGAACTCGCTTTAACACTCATTTTACTACTCCTAACTGCTCTTGATTAGCATCAAAAGCGACGACATATAAGTTGTATTTAGAAAGCAGTATATAAAGCCGAGTAAATTAGACAATGACTTCTATGCCCAACAGCATAAAAATCAAACACTCATCTCAATTTTTCACCGCGCCTTTAATGCACCAAAATTGCGCAAACGCACCAAAATAGTGCGTTAAATTGGATTTATCATGCACTGTTTTATCACCTCAAATAATTAACCTTATGAAAAGTAATGAATTAAAAAAAACATTTAAGTTGGCACAACCTAAGCATACTCATTATTGAGTAACCTCTGACAATAAAAATAAATAATAACAAGGCTCAGAGAATAACGGCAAAGTCAGCAGCACGACCTAGCCTAGGGAATTCCGTCACCACACTCAAAGACGTACAAGCCACTGATGTTTAACATTAGAATTGATAGAGAGAATACGATGGATGCAATCAACCTTAGCGTTATTAACGAAGTAAAAAACAATGGTCGCCTATTGTCGGACGTAGCAAAAGACTACGGTCTATCGACAAAAAAAGTCTATCAAATCGTGCATGAAAGTGAGCAAGGTTCTCAACGAACCCGTTTACCTATTATGCAGCAAACAAAATTACTCGGTTTACGCATTAAACAGCTTTTACGTCGTCGCTAATTTAACAGGCTGTACCCTGTTAGCAGAGGCGGAAAAGGCCATTTTCGCCCCAACGAAATAAAAAATTAATGCGCTAACTCTATAAAATAATATTACGCTTAATGTCATTTTCGCCTCTGCACCCTATTGCATGATGAAGGTATAAATAAAACCTATCTTGATGCAATATCTGCTTATCCAGTTAAAAAATGGAACCCTCTGGTTCCATTTTTTATTCTAACTACCGCAAATGAGTGCTTAGCTTGCAAGAAACACCTTAAACAAATTAGATAAGTCGGCATCATCTTGGCGCCCATATTTTATCAATATGTCTTCGCGGCCGTCACCATTCAGATCTTCCGTCTTAAGCATGCTACCTTCAACGGGCAACTGCAGTTGGTGTTCTTGACCCTTGCGAGCAAATGGCGCCTCACCCGCTTGGCCTAAATAAATCTTCAAGCTAGATTCATCATTAGATAAAATCAGCTCTTTAAAACCATCACCATTAAGATCAGCAAGCTTAACCACCGGGCTACCAGCTTGACCCGAGCTTAAACTGAAATTCAGCTCAACCTCTTTAGTCACATTTGAGTCGTCACTAAAACGCCCATCACTATCCATCTTAAACACGTGTACATCTTGATCGATACTGCCTGATACCAGCGCCCCGATGATCTGGGTTAAACCAATATCAAAACCCGCCACTAAAACTTCATCTTTGTTGTCATTATCTATATCCACAAACTCCAAACCCGTTAGCGTACCTTCGGCTCTAACCACACTACTCGCCTCCTTTGGGAAGCTAAGTTTGCCTTGTCGGTTTTCACCTAGATAAATCTCATAATCATTCACCCTATCAAACACACCACTGCTCTTGGTGTAACGGATCACCATATCCGTAATGCCATCATTATTAAGATCTTTAAGCTCTTCGACTTTACGGTAAACCAATTCACTTTGATCTAACTGCTCACCATAAGCATCACGCTTATTCCACCAATCGATACCGCTAATGGGTTGGCGCACTGAAATAAACTCGGCAACCGGGTTAAAAGTGAAGACTTTTTCGCTCTGTTCATTAAGCTTCTGTGACGCTTCAATATTGGTTACTGCTTGCACCGGTTGATTTTGCTTATAGACTTCAAGCTCACCTTCACCAATCTTAACGATATCCATCAGGCCATCTAGGTTAACGTCACTGACATACAGCTTTGACTGCGTATAAGTCGCGCCATCATCAAACAGTCGTGATTGCGGTTTTATCGGTAATGTTTGCCGCTCAAACCCCGTGTCAGTTGCTATAAATAAATGTGCTTGGGAGAAGTCATGGATCAATATGTCATCGTGTTGATCGCCATTAAGATCTTGAATGAATTTGCCACGACTAATAAAGTCTGGTCGATCTTTAAAAGATAAAGAGTGGATCTCAGCCACAGTATCAATTTGCCAGTCAGCACTATTAGGGCTATTCACCAATAACTGCAATTTATCCTGTGATAAAAAGTACAATTGTTGTAGCTCATTACCTGTCGACTCAGTGATATCGAAACTGTGTAACTCTTGAGGTAGCTCCTGCTTAAAAGACAGCTGATATTGTCCTTGATTGAGTTGGTAAATCGCCATCCAACGTTGATTTAAATCATCAATACCAAAAGCCACTAACTCTTTGCCCGGCACAGCTAACAAGTCAGCAGCTATAATTGGATGAGTTAATTCAAAAGGCGCATTGATCGTTAACTCAGTAAAGTTAAGCGAAGACTTTGCATTGGCAGATAATGACAAGCCTCCAGCAACAATGGCACAAGTCCCTAGCAGACCTTTAAGTATTAATCTCATCAATATAACTCCTTGTATTACGCATCAACTCATCATTTACCGCCCGTAAAGCAGAGCTAAAGAAACTAACGGTTTTTCACTCATAACGAAACCATTGGTTAACAGTTTGTAACACAAGGGCACTAATATGCCGATAACGAGGCATTTTCACCCCGTGACTTTTGCAGAGAAGGTCCAGTAATTAGCGCCTAACCAATTAACCCCAAGCCCAGCTAATACTCCTAAAGCAAAGCTCAAACTCACAAGCAAAGACTGGCTAAACAGCAATGGCTTGAATAAGAAATTCAGAAGGTAAAACACACTAAGGTTGGCTATTGCAGCTGTGCAAGCCACCAAGATAGAGGCGCTAAGCTGTTTTACTTTTGGCCGATGTTGACGCCGATTAAAGGTCCAGTTGCGGTTAATAAACCAAGACACTATTACCGCTGTCGCGAAAGCCAAACTGCGAGCCTGCATCAAACCTAAACCAAAAAGGTGAAACAGCAGGTAAAACAGCGTTGCATCAACGACAAATACACCCGCACCCACAATTAAAAAACGTGCAAATGCTTGGTATTTATCACCTAGATTGGGGCCGTTTGCTTTAGCTATACTCTGTGCCGAAGCGGCTAATTTCGACGACATTTAAGCAAACCTCGTTTGTTGTTATTAGCCACTTGCTGACAATCAGCAAACTCTGCAGGCTTTAGCTTATTGCTGATCACCAAATAGAAATTATTAGCTTTAACCTCAGTTAAACTATGAATTTTATTTGCTTGACCGGCACTATAAAAACGCGCTGAAAACGGCTGGTTTTGCCAGTAATAAGTCGGCAATACATCACTGCGCTGCGCTAACAACCAACGCTCACTTTTATCTTTACCAGGCCCAAAATGCAGCACTGCAACAGTCGCAATGAGCAACACAGCAATGCTGATCGCAATAACATTTAACCCTGGTAGTTTGCTGTCACGCCAGGCAAGCCCCAACAAGAGTGCTAACGCGGGGATCCCCGGCAGAACATAGGCGGGTAAGATATTGCCAGCAAGAGTGAACAGCACCATTGGCGCTATCATCCAACACACTAAATAACTCGCTAAACCATTGGTACTATCTTGCTGAGCTATTTCTTGCTCGACTCGTTCCCGCTTTACTATTGCTCGTTGAGCAGTCACTTGTTGAGCCGCATCTTGCTTTGCCTGCTTAAAAAGCAGATATAAGGCACGCGGCAGAAACAGTGACCAAGGCATGGCCGCCACCACAAAATACAACCAAATCGTCCCGCGCACTTCATCGTGCGCACTACCGTACAAATCTCCTTCCCAGCCACTATCAACAAACCGAGACCAATGCTCACCCACAATAAAGTAATTTAAAAAACCCGGAGTGGTTTGCTCTGCAATAACGTACCAAGGCAATGCAATCGCTAACATTAGGGCTAAACCACTAAGCAGTGGCACCCGTTGCCATAATTGTCGCCAAAGCTTTATCGTGCCATATTGCCAAAGTAGCCATAAACCGGTACCGATGGCAAATAACACCAGAGCTACCGGTCCCTTTGCAAGTAGGCCAATCGCCAACCCAATAAAGCCGGCGTAACCCCAAAGTTTGTCTCCCTGCCAACATAAGTAAAAACCGACCATGCTCAAAGTGGTGCCAAGCGTTAGCGCCATATCCGTCATTACTGCGCCAGCACTAATCGAAAAGACCACTGTCGAGGCCAAGATAATTAGAATGTTCAACACAGGTAAGCCAAGACGCTTTGCAAACGCACCGACACAAGCTAGGACCAGTACCGCGGCTAACCAATGGGGAAAACGCACAGCAAACTCGTTAACCCCAAAAGCTAAAATGGAGCTGGCACTCATCCATGTGTGTAACGGAGGTTTCCCCCAAAACGGTACGTTATAGTCAAACAGTGGGGTAATCCAGTTGCCAGTTTCAACCATCAGCCGCGCCATTTCTCCATAGCGCGCCTCTGTGGTATCCATAAGCGGATACCAAGGCAAAAGTAACATTCTCACCAATACTAAGATTAAAAGGACCGCAAGGCTATTGCGGCATTCAGCAGTTTTGAGCATTACTTAGCTCCCAAATAGCTAACATTGCCTTTCGCTACTTCAGTAAAGCCCGCGTTTCGATTATGACGTTGCTGCACTTGAGACAAAGACTCTTTATGGGATACCTCTTCTATCAGGTAGATTGGTCGCTGTTTCACTTCAACAAACACGCGACCTAGGTACTCACCAATTAAACCGAGTGCTAAAAGTTGAATCCCCGCCAGCGCTAACTGTACGACCATCAGCGATGGATAACCGGCAACACTGCCACCAAAAATCAGTGTATTAGCCACAATCCAGCCGCCATATGCAAATGCACTCATAGCGGTAATAACGCCACACCAAGTCGCTAATCTAAGCGGTTTAAAACTAAAAGAGGTGATGCCATCCATTGCTAATCCAAACAGCTTGCCGTAGTTCCATTTGGTGTCACCAACAAAGCGTGGATCGCGATCAAACTCAAGTGTTTTTTGCGAAAACCCAGGCCAACTAAACAGGCCTTTCATAAAGCGATTACGTTCAGGCAAGGCTTTAATACTATCAACAACTTGACGGCTCATTAGGCGAAAGTCACCGACATTTTCAGGTACTGGTGAATCAGAGACCCAATTCATTAACTTATAAAAACACGCTGCTGAAAAGCGCTTAAACCAGGTCTCACCTAAGCGTTTTCTGCGCTTCATATTGACGATATCGTACCCTGCGCGCCATTGAACTAGCATATCTGGGATCATTTCTGGCGGGTCTTGTAGATCGGCATCAAGCATAATTACCGCTAAGCCCCTCGCGTGCTCAAGTCCTGCCGACATTGCCGCCTCTTTACCAAAGTTACGGCTTAACTTGATACACTGATATTCATTGTCGACAAGAGGTAGTTCACTAACCTGCTGCCATGAATCATCACTACTACCATCATCAACAAAAACGATTTCACTACGCTCATCAAGGGTTGATAGTACTTTAGTTAACCGCTCAATTAGCGGCTTTATCATTAGGGATTCATTAAATAACGGTACAACAACAGATAAACAGATCTCAGTGCTATTTGAGCTTTGACTAGGCGAATAATAAGGCATAAGTTTGTCCTACAGCGACGAATTTGACACTAGCATGCCTAGCCATAGGTGAAGAAAATGTCATTGACATTTTTTCCACATAAAAATGCTAACATCGACCTTATAAATGCAGTGATGAGCTTGAAGTAATGACAATTAAACTACTGATAATTGAAGATAACAGTGATGTCGCGGGGATCCTTGGCGATTACTTTGAAGCCAAGGGGATGGAGCTGGATTTTGCCGATAACGGCGAGCTTGGGCTGTCACTTGCACAAGCTTTTGACTTTGACGCTATTATTCTCGATCTTATGTTGCCAAAGCTTGATGGCCTTAGTCTCTGCAAAGCCCTGCGTTCATTAGGGTGCAGCACGCCAATTTTAATGTTAACGGCATTAGATAATAAAGCTGACCTATTAATGGGTTTTGATTGTGGCGCCGATGACTACCTTGGTAAACCTTTCGACTTAGACGTTGTTGATGCCCGCATACAAGCTTTAATCAAACGCCACCGGGGTGAAGTCGCTCAAGGTTCACTTAAATTCGGTGATATTGAAATCAATATCGCTAAGCACCAAGCATCGCGCCAAAATATGCAGCTCGCGCTCACACCAATAACCTATCAAATCCTATTACTGTTAATCAAAAACGCACCGAATATTGTAAAACGTGAACAGATTATTGATGAGATATGGGGACAGTCTCCACCTAGCAGTGACATATTACGCAGCCACATGTATCAACTACGCAATCAGTTAGATAAACCTTTCAAACAACCTATGCTTGCGACCGTGCCGAAGGTTGGCTTTAGATTACAACTTGGAGATAAAGCGTGCTAAACGGCTTGTTCAACCGCACATCATCAGCCGTCAGTCTGCCACAAAAGCTGCTTATTTATTTTAGTGCAATCGCCCTAATGATCGGTCTAACCATTTACATCTTTATGCTTAGCTTAATGCAGTGGATTGAAGATGAAGTGAATCAACATGAATTAGAGGCCAGTGCACCATTTGCGATTAGCTTATTTCAGCAAGGAGCAAAACAACCGCTGCAGATAGGGTTACATGTTCAAGCATTTTACTCTCACGACTACATACCTGAAGCCTACGGCGACTTAAGTCAATTTCCTAGCGGCTTCTCCGGTGAGGTAGTAGATCGTGGCCAAGCAGGTATGCTGCACGAAATAGTTAGCTTTAAGTTATTTGAAGATGATAATCAAAGTAGTGAAAAAGAACTCTTTTTATATCGCAGTGAATTTGAGCTTGATGGTGATATTGAGCAACTCTATTTAATCATGCCGGCTGAAAATGTAGAACTCAGCGCTGAGGAATGGCAATCAATTAACTGGTTTGTACTTTTCTTTATTGGATCACTATTTTTATTATTTGGTTTTGCCATTCACAAGTTAAGCCGGCGTTTAGTTGAACCTGTAGAGCAGTTAGTTAAGCAGCTCAAATCCCCAGAAGAACACAAAACATTTTATGTACCAAAGCAATCAGCAACAGAGTTTAGCCAACTAACTCATAGTCTTAATGATTATCGTCAACAAAATGAAATGATGATCAAACAAGAGCAAGCTTTTGCTCGATATGCCAGTCATGAACTGCGCACACCTATAACGGTAATCAGCGGCGCAGCTAAGTTACAGGAGCAAAATAATACGCCAGAGTTTCAAGCTCGGCAGCGCGACAGAATCCAAAGAGCCGCTTATGAAATGCAAAATACCGTTGATGCGCTGCTCAGCATCGTCAAACAAGAAAAAGGCACGGCAAATAATGACGCTAGAACCTTAGAGAGCGCCGAAGTCGAACAAATTATTGCGCCATTACTTATTGCTGCAACCACAAAAAATATCAGCTTAACATTGAAGTTTGTGCAGGCACCAAAGATCAAACCCACCCCTTCGGTACTAAGAATGTTACTCAGCAATATCATTAACAATGCCATTAATGCCAGTGATTCAGGGGAAATTATCATTACTGTAGATGCACAACAAATCGATATTACAGATAAAGGTCGCGGACTTAGCGCATTAGAAACCCGCGATGAAAATAGCCATGGATTGGGGTTGTTAATTGTCGATAATCTATGTCAACGCTATCAATGGCAATTTAGTCTGGTAGATATAGAGCCAAAAGGCTGTCGAGCGCGGCTAACCTTTCCCAATGAAAGGCCTAATAGTTAAGCAATTAGTACTCAGCTCACCAAGCTACAACAGGCATTGTACTGATTGGTATTAAAATAACATTTAAGTGGCTAATCGCAGTCTATTACAGATTTCATTAGCGATACGGCGACTGAATATCACCGAAAGATGTAGAATAACGATAAAACGTTTGTTCTCGGCTATCGGCCAAATAGAGCTGCTACTTGGCACAACTGAAAAATCAAACGGCGTCCAAAAAGAGTATAACTTGACTTTTTCTAACACTGTTTCAGTTTTCGCTAGCTCAAGCAAAAAATCACTTTTGGGTCGTAACTGCTTAACCCCCTTTGAAGGGTAAGGTAAATAAGCCCAGTAACTGCCATTATGCGGAACAGATAAACCAAAAAATTGCTCAACTCGCGCCGCACCGCCCAAATATTGCATGTAATAACGGCCAACAATGCCGCCCATACTAAACCCCACCAGTACTATCTTAGCATTGGTACCAAATTGAGCATCAATTTGCTTAGCTAAGCTTACTGCAGCGATTTCGATACCATGACGTCCGTCAAAAGAGGCTAGTGTTGGTGAGAAACATTCATGCCCTGCTTGCTGGATCCGCCTTTTCAATACCCCCATCACATGGCCCGTATTAAATATGCCGTGCACCAATACCACTTTCATATGCCACTCCTTAGCAAATTCGCAAACATGCTCAATATTTAATATATAGCTCCATCAACCATACACAGCTTTAGCTAACTTTTATACCAAACCAGAAAATACCCTGTAGCAGCCAAAATTATGACTGTTAAGCTCTATTCTTCCGGGTGCTTCCAATAAGATTGGGGTATTTATTAATGCATTTTTGCTATCATTAGTCCGTCACCTCTGACAATCTTTCAAATGAGCCCATATTTATGTCGACCTTACCATCGAACCCAGCTGTTTTAGCTGTTTCTGAAGCATTAAGCCAAGCCATTGCCAAGCGTGCAGAGTTTCTGCAACAAGCAAAGACACAGCAAACTGATTGCTATCGCATCTTCCATGGCACAGTTGAAGGTTGCAATGGGCTCAATATCGATCGTTATGGTAGTGCTTGGCTTATCCAAAGCTTTCACCAATCGCTAACTGAAACCGAATTAACAGATATCACTGAGCAACTAAGCCTGCTTGCCGAGTTGCCAGTTATCTATAATGACCGCTCAGACAAAAACTCACGCGTATTAAACCCACTTGCTGGAGCATTGCAAGAGATTGCGACGAGTGAACAGCTCATGCAGGAAAATGGCATTAATTTCACCAGTAAGTTACGCCATGAAGGCCAAGACCCATTACTGTTTTTAGATATGCGCATTGGCCGCGAATATGTCGCAGCGAATAGCCAAGGCAAAAGCGTACTTAACCTGTTCTCTTATACCTGTGGCATTGGTACTGCAGCTGCCGTTGGCGGCGCAACACGTGTGGTTAACGTCGACTTCTCATCATTTGCTTTAGCAGCAGGCCGCAAAAACGCAGCGCTAAACCAAGCAGAGAATGTATGTGAGTTTATTCAAAGCGATGCCTTCCCAGCACTTAGACAGCTAGCAGGCCTTAAAGTCGGTGGTCGACGCAATCAAAAGCTGCCCGCTTATCCGAAACTCTCAGCAACCCAGTTTGATCTAGTGTTCCTTGACCCACCAAGATACGCTAAAAGCCCATTTGGTATTGTCGACTTAATTAACGACTACCAGAGCCTATTTAAGCCAGCACTGTTAACCACCAAAGCAGGCGGCACGATTGTGTGCTGCAATAACGTTGCTAAAGTTGACCGTGATGAATGGTTTGCCAGCCTTGTACGCTGTGTCGAAAAGCAAGGGCGTGAAGTGACTGAGCACACTTGGTTAGATTGCCATGAAGACTTCCCTTCATTTGATGGTAACCATCCATTAAAAATCGTTGCATTACAGCTTAGCTAATTACTCAACTTATATGGTTAAAAATGCAGGCGACAAACCTGCACTTTTAACCACCCCAAGCAAACCTTCTTTCCTAACCGCCATAAACATCAGTTTAATAAGCAATAATAAGCCCAGTTTCCGCAAAAAACACATCCGCTACAAAACGCAATTAACAAGCCTTTAAATGTATCATCAACTACTCACACAAATAAAATTAAACCCCTTAATATCAGCAAGATAAAATAAATATTCGCTAAAAATTTGTTTTTTATCACCTTGTATATAAATTAAGCTTTACTTTCTATATTAAAAGCATAAAATCCGCTTCCTCAAATCAACAGTCAAACCTTAAAAAGTATCAACCTATAGGAGATAGAGGTGGAAAATTCTGCCTGCAAACCATACAAAAACAGTACGTTCGTACCTGTTGCTGGTTTATCATTTTTCGCAATTGCCTCAGGCTTCTTAATGAGTCTAATTCCACTGTCATTGGCATCATTTGGCATGGATAGCTCGTTGGTCGCATGGTTAGCGAGCATCTTCTATTTGGGTATTTTAGTCGGTACGACCTGTATTCAGAATATCGTGGCCAAAGTCGGCCACCGATTTTCGTTGATCTTATTCTTAACCATGCTAACGCTAACAATTGTGGCCATGCTTGCGATGCCTACCGGTCCGGTTTGGTTAGTATCTCGCTTTGTGGCAGGTTTTGCTGTTGCTGGCGTATTTGTGGTGGTCGAGTCTTGGTTGCTTATGGCTGACAGTGCTAAGCAAAGAGCCAAGCGTTTGGGTCTATATATGACATCGCTTTATGGCGGTAGCGCATTAGGGCAGCTAGCGATTGGTCCACTAGGTGTTAATGGCAACGGTCCATTCTACTGGGTAATCGGCTTATTAATGCTCGCTATCTTGCCACCTCTGCTAGTGAAAAAAGGCCAGCCAGAAGCGTTAGCACATCAAAAGATTAGCTTAAAAGAAGTCAAGAAAATCAGCTTGCCAGCGGTCATTGGCTGCTTAGTTTCAGGTATGTTGTTAGGCCCCATTTATGGCCTTATGCCAAGCTATATTAATGGTCAATTTGCCAGTAACGAGCGCACTGCCTTCTTGATGGCGATTATTATTTTAGGCGGTATGTTAGTGCAACCTTTGGTGAGTTATTTATCAACTCGCATTAGCAAAAGCTTGCTAATGGCACTATTTTGCTTATTAGGCACAATTGGTATCGTGGGGATCGCTGACGGCACTTCTGTCGCGTTCGTGACGACTTGCTATTTCTTACTGGGTGCAAGCTGCTTTGCGCTTTACCCAATCGCTATTACTCTCGCTTGTGAGACAATGGCACTGGAGAAGATCGTTGCTGCAACAGAGCTTATGCTCCTGAGCTACAGTGTCGGTTCTGTATTTGGTCCTGTGATTGCTGAGCACAGCAGTACCTCTGCGCATTCGCTTATCACCTACTTAGCAGTGGTGTTAACGACAACATCAATTTATATGTTGATTAAAAGCCTACAAAATACTCGTAGCGGCCACACTCCTGCTATTGGCTAATCAATTTAATAGATAACCCACACCGTAAAAGCGCAGCGACAGCTGCGCTTTTAGTTTTTGCGCCGCTGATAGATAACCATAATTTTTAGGGGCGATTTTTTATAAAAAAACCACTAAAATATGTCGAGATGACTCGCTTTATCGCAGACCAGACCATATCTAACATACTTAATCGTCAGAAATGGTCAGCAACAATTATCCAGCCAACGCTTTAGAGAACCCAATTAGTGAAATGTGCCCACTTTGATCAACAGCAGTGTCTTTCTTGTCGTCATATTCAGCAACCAATGCCAGAACAAGTCGATGCCAAGTCGCAGGTATTAACCCAACTGCTGAATAACTTCAGTGTTGAGCAATGGCACCAACCTGTATTTGGGCCAGATAGCGGTTTTAGGAATAAAGCTAAAATGGTGGTTCTCGGTGCTGCACACCAACCTATTTTAGGCATAGTGTCCCCCACAGGCGAACCAGTTAGCTTATGTGATTGCCAGCTTTATCCAGCCGATATGCAACAACTATTGCATCGCTTAGAGCTGTTTGTTCGTCAAGCTGGCATCCCGCCATACAATGTTGATAAAGCCAAAGGTGAGCTGAAATTTATTCTGTTGACCCGCAGCCAAATTAAAGGCGAGTACTTACTTCGCTTTGTGCTTAAATCCCATAAATCGATTGCACGCATTGAGCGCGAACTGCCGCAGTTACTGAGTGAGTACCCACAAATTAAAGTGGTATCAGTCAATATTCAGCCTGTGCATATGGCGATTTTGGAAGGTGAAGAAGAGATATTCTTAACCGAAGAAACACGTTTATCTGAACAGTTTAACGATGTGCCGCTGTTTATTCGCCCAAAGAGCTTCTTTCAAACTCATCCAGAGATCGCAGCCAAACTTTACCAAACGGCTCGCGAGTGGGTTGCTGAACTACAGCCGAGCTCCTTATGGGACCTTTTCTGTGGTGTAGGTGGTTTTGGGCTGCACTGCGCATCAAAAAGTATTCCACTAACAGGAATTGAAATCTCTAGCGAAGCCATTGCCTGCGCCAAAATTTCGGCTGAAGCCATGGGACTCACTCAAGTAAGCTTTACCGCACTGGATTCAACAGGCTTTGCACAAGGCTGTAATGCAACCGATAAACCTGATGTGGTCATTGTTAACCCACCACGTCGCGGCATTGGCAAAGACTTATGTGAATCACTGTCGGCATTTGCGCCTAAAGCCATTTTATATTCAAGCTGTAACCCGCACTCTTTAGCGAAAGACTTAGCCAACATTCAAGGCTATCGAGTCCAGAAAGTACAGTTATTTGATATGTTCCCGCACACAGATCATTTTGAAGTGTTAGTGATGCTAATTAAGCAATAATCAGCCAAGTATAATCATCAGTGCAGCAGGCTTACTTCGACAAAGCGCTAAGCCTGCGCATTTTCTTAGTTCTGTATTGCACCGTTCTCCCCTCAACTTTCCACCTGTAAGCTCTAAAACCCAGCATTATTAACTTCCTTTAAATTAGTAACATATGAACAACCAACCAGCAAAATATGATTAAAGTCACAAAAACATCGCTTTGAAACCACTAAATGTGATCACAACCAAGATAACGCGACATATTGTCCTTCCTTGGATATCATTATATAAATAAGCCAATTATAATAATGACTTAACCATTAAGGATATACTTATGAAAATCAGCGCACGCAACACACTAAACGGTACTATCAAGTCAATCGACGAAGGTTCAGTAAACAACGAAGTTGTTATCGAACTAGCACCAGGTGTTGAAATCACTTCTGTTGTAACTAAGAAATCTTGCGAGCAACTAGGTCTAGTTGTTGGTGGTCAAGCTTACGCGATCATCAAAGCAAGCAACGTAATGGTTGCTGTAGACTAAGCATATGCTTAATGAAAAAGCCGCAAACACTATCGTGGTTGCGGCTTTTTTGTTTTCAAAAGTCGAGATTAGCGATTAACTAAAAACATAATCGCCCCAATAATCACTAAAGAAACGCCTAGCAAAATAATGTACTTAATCCGCGTTGCGTACTTATAGGCAATTAAACCTGCATATTGGATATCAATATTTTCTGAGCTCTCAAAGCCTCTGCTCAAGGTCCAAGAAAATAAGCTCATACGCCCTCTACCTTGCTTAGCAAACACTTCCCATTGCGCTCTATCATGTTGTTTTAGCGTGCGGTTAAGCTCTGGCAGCCCCATAAAGGCAAGCCCTAAAAGTATCAACCCCGCTCCTACTGCTAACACTAGCATGACGCCCTCCATTGACGTTTTTTTGTACACACATGTACTAACATGAAATATTTGGCAAAAAATGTAAAGCCCCGACTCTTGGGTACTCAAGCGAGATGTTTACTTAAGGCTTCTAAATCCAGCATATTGTATAGGCGCATCGCTCGATAGTGCTTGCTGAGGCACATGTAGCAACCTTGGCTCGAGTATACTCGACGCTGTTTTTTTGCCACCACATCCACAGCCACCACTGGCACCACCACAACAGCCGCCTTTTTTTTCATGATTAATCGATCTTCGCCCTTGGCTAGCATCCACTAAACGGCAGCTTAAATCTTGTGCATTTTTCATCAACTCATCAATACTTAACGAGTTATCAGCCTGACTCACGCTGACTCCTGCATCAAGTAACTTACCTAGCATGCGCTCTCCGATAAACTGCACGATTACGATATCGGCCTTATGATCGGTGATTAGGTTTAACATCGCCTTTTTAGCACTACAACCGCCATCCTGAGCGGGATTCGCAACGCGAGTAATTAACTGCTGATGTTCATCATAAAAAGCGATTTCAGGCGCCTTGGTGAAGTGAGTCGCTAATCGGTCTCGGCTCATGGGAATTGCAATAATCATGGTAAATCCTTCTTCATGTTCTGGGGGAGTATAAGCGCCTTACCTTGAGTCACTGCTGTAGCAACTTTCTTACGTGCACTCGCTAATAAATAACCAAATGTTTGCCTAGAGATCCCCATTGACGCAGCCGCGTCTAGTTGACTCATTTTCAGCACGTCACCCAAATTTAACGCTTCAAACTCATCAGCTTCTAACTGAATTTTCTCAAGCTCAGTTGATGGGATCCCATTAGGTTTAAATAAACTACAAGGGACGCAGCTCGATAGATGACGGGATTTTTTAGGTCTAGACATACGTTCTGCCCCCTGATAATGCTGTTAAAATAAACTCGAAGTGCTCAATAAATTGCGCTTTTATCTGTTCATGCAGCAAATAGCTGCAATTATCATTACTGGCGTACGCCAATAACTCACATTATTAAATATGTTGTTACAGCAAACAGAGAGAGTAATCACACTCAAAAACATTCATCAAGCCTAAATAATCACCCGCTACATAAGAGCCGTGACGTCCAATTGCCAAGCTGGCTCCGCAAGCGGTAATTCAACTTATTTCTCAGCCTAAATAACGACAAACATCCCAGACTTTTGCGATCAAAACGGCAGTTTAGTATGTTGAACAAAGGCAAAATATGCACCTTAACCCGAACGCTTACCGCATAAGGTGTTAACATCAATATTACCTATGGCTCCATCGCTCTATTAGCGACGTACTTTATACTTGTAAGTAAGGCTATCTATTGGCTGCAACTAAGGCATTTCAGTGATCTCTAAACTACCAAAATGGGTTGAGTATGGCGCTTTCATTCTCGCTTTTACTGCAGGCAACGTTAACGCGATTGGCTTACTAGGATTTGAGCACCAGTCTGTTTCTCACCTATCAGGCACGGCAACGTTAGTGGGTACCCAGTTACTCAGTTCATCGCCAACTGTATTGTTTCATTTACTGGGAATTTTAATTAGCTTTGTGTTTGGCGCTACTCTATCAGGGGCTTTTTTATCGGGTAGCAGCGTCAAGCTCGGCCGCCATTATGACACCCTGTTACTTATCGAGGCTGGCTTTCTGCTGATTGCTATTTATCTACTGCAGGATGGCACTTACTATGGGCACTATATGGCATCTGCCGCCTGTGGATTGCAAAACGCGCTCGCGACCACCTATAGTGGCGCGATCGTCCGGACGACCCATGTAACAGGCATATTTACAGACTTAGGCATCATGCTCGGGGGCACTTTTAAAGGCGAGAAATTCGATAAACGTAAAGCGATTCTATTTATGCTTATCATTGCAGGTTTTATTTCTGGCGGCACATTAGGTGCCCTGCTTTTCAGTAAGTTGCAATTTTTTGCCCTATTGGCACCCGCTGCAATTTGTATTGCGTTAGCCATGAGTTATCGACTATTTAAAATAACGACAAGAACAAAAAAACTAAGCGAGTAAAGGCTATATTCCAGAGTTCTATATCAATGACTCAGCCCGGTACAACAAATACAAAAAAGCGCCTAACGGCGCTTTTACTTTACTTAAAACCATTACTGGTTAATCGTCACTTTTTCTACCACTATAACTTCTCTTGGCACATCATCATGATCGCCTTTAGAAGTTGTTTTAGCGCGGCCAATTTTTGTGACCACATCCATACCACTGGTCACTTGACCAAACACAGCATAACCCCAGCCAGCATTAGTGGTAGCAGTGTGATCCAAAAAGCTATTATCCGCTAAGTTGATAAAGAACTGACCCGTCGCAGAATGCGGCGCATCGGTGCGCGCCATAGCGATGCTACCACGCACATTCTTAAGACCACGGTTAGCTTCGTTAACGATAGCGGCACGAGTCGGTTTCTCTTCCATCTCAGCAGTAAAACCACCGCCTTGGATCATAAACCCTTTAATTACGCGATGAAAAATCGTGCCTTCGAAAAAACCATCTTGGCAATATTTCAGAAAGTTTTTAGCGCTGACAGGCGCTTTATCAAAATCCAGCGTGATCTCAATATCGCCTAAGTTAGTGGTAAATATAATCATGGAGGTAACCCCTTATCAAAAATTAGCGCGAAGGTATCACCTTTAGCGTTCGTTGACTGCAAAAATTAAAGCCTGTGGCTAATTCTAGTATGTCACTGGGTCAGCGTACACATTGTCATCGCTTCAATTAATTAGCTTAGTTTATCAAAATCTCGATATATCGCTGTATTAAGCAGTATTAAGCTGTATTAAGCAGTATTAAGCAGTATTAAGCAGTATTAAGCAGTATTAAGCAGTATTTTTGATTTTTAGCCGCTATCAATGCCATTAAAAACCAAAAACAACGCTCAAATACTGCAATCTAAATACAAAAACACTAAATCATAACAATAAACGTCAAAATTTTGCCTTAGCTATTGATTTTAAAGTTTTTATGTCGCAACCCTAAATAGTCTTATGCGGTATTAGTCACATTAAGTTACCGGTTTAGCTTATAAAATATGATCTAGCACACGCTTTTATCAACAAATAAAAAAACGACAACTTTGACTAAAATAGTCTTCCTTTAAGAGCAAAACATGACTAATCAACAAAACAGCTGTTTACAAAATAACGATCGTCGTCGCTTCCTAAAAACCACCACAGGTCTAGCCATCACAGCTGCCGGTGTCAGCTTATTACCAGCCAGTGCACAGGCAGGTAATGCCGAGTTTACTGAAGCATTTCACGGTAATCATTCTGATCATGGCTTTTGGAATAAAGTGCGCAAAGAGTTTGTATTAAACAAGCGCACCACTTATATGAATATCGGTACCTCTGGCAGCATGCCCAAAAGAGTACTTAAACAGTATAATAAAGCTAATGAACAAATATCTATCAATCCTTGGAACAGCAACGTTCCAACATTGGATTATGCTAAGCAAATAGCCCCAAGCTTTGGTGCTGACGAACACGAATTAGTCTTGTCACGCAACACTACTGACGGTGTTTCTACCATTATTAATGGCCTACAATTTGAATACGGCGATATCATCTTAACCACCAACCACGAGCACCCAGCGATCACCGTGCCGTTAAAGCACGTTGCCGAACGTTATGGTGCTGAAGTCATAGAGTTAACTCTCCCTGTTTATACACCTGATAATGAAGTCTGCGCTGATGATTTTGTCAATGTATTCAACGACGCGGTTAACCTCTATGGTAATCGTGTACGTTTAATCGCTTTCTCACATGTAACTTACACAACGGGTACAACATTACCTGCTAAGAAAATTTGTAAAAAGGTCGCGATTCCAAACGGTATTATTACCTTAATCGACGGCGCTCATACTCCAGGTATGTTCAACCTCGACTTCCACGACATCGACTGTGACTTCTACTCTGGTGCAGGTCATAAATGGCAGTGCGGCCCAGGAGCGACAGGCTTCTTGTATGTTCGCGACAATGCCAGCCGTTTATATGAGTTTTGGAGTGATAGAGAAACACCACTTTGGTTTATCAATAGCTCTTCTTCAGCCACGGCAGTACAGTCTAGGCTGCAATCTGTTGGTCAAGATAACTACCCTGCAAAACGTGCACTAGCAGATGCTTGTACTCTATGGGATGAAATCGGTCGTGATGCTATTGAAGAACGTATTCTTGACTTAAGCGCACTATGTAAGCGTGAACTGGCTAAGAAGTTTCCAGAGGCCATGATCTTCGCACCAAATGTTCGTCAACTTTCAAGTGGCTTAACCACCTTTAATCCATTTGAAGATGTACATGATATTGAGTTGCTGACAGAGTTTCGCGATCGCTTACATGAAGAATATGGCTACATAGTTAGAACCACGTCATTCAATATCGATCCAAGTGATATCTCTAAGACCTATTCGCTACGAGTATCAACTCATTTATTCCATGACGAAGACGATGTGAAAGGCTTAGTTCAAGCAATGAAGCAACTCTATCGTGAGATGAAGTAATCATTCTCACCAAGCCCATAAAAAATGGCCACACAATTCCAAGTGTGGCCATTTCGTTTTGCAGTAAGTAGAGTGATAAACCACTTAGGCTGGTTGCTTTAGCTCAACAGACTCTCTGCGCTGTTCATCTAATAACAACTGAGTAAACTCGGCTGCTGGGATTGGACGACTAAATAAGTATCCTTGGCCAAATTCACAATTATGTTGCTGCAAGAAGCTGGCTTGCTGCTCATCTTCAATCCCTTCTGCAACCACTTTCAGCTTAAGCGACTTTGCCATGGCTAAAATGGCCGACACTAGCGATTCATCAGATGAACTGGTAGTCATTTTATTAATAAAAGCACGATCAATTTTAAGTTTAGTAAACGAAAATCGCTGTAAGTAACTTAATGCTGAATAACCTGTACCAAAATCATCAATCGACAAGCCAATTCCTAGCTGCTTCAAGTAAGACAGCATTTTCATTAAGCTTCGCCCTTGATCGATTAACAAACTTTCAGTCACTTCCATATCAAGTTGAGACGCAGGCAAACCTGTTGCAACTAACACGGCAATAATGCGAGCCTGGAGCTGCTCGCAATACCTAAACTGCACACTAGAAAAGTTAATTGCAATTTTGATAGGGCTAATAGCCTGCCAAGCTGATGCCTGTGTACAGGCTTCTAATAACACCATATCGCCAAGACGATGAATCAAACCATTCTTTTCAGCCATAGGAATAAAATCTGCTGGCGATACAAAACCTAACTCACTATCAGTCCAACGCACCAGTGCTTCAGCTGCAACAATTTTACGACTATTAAGATCTAGAATAGGCTGGTAATAAACTTCAATATCATTCTGTAAAACAGCCTGATGCAAACGAACATTCAGTGCTAAATTACGTTCAACATCAAAATTCATACTGGTGTCATAAAAACTAAAGCCGTTACGCCCCATATCTTTTACGCGATATAAAGCGGTGTCAGCCAGTTTAAGTAAGGTTGTCGCGTTATGGCCGTCTTTAGGGTACGTAGACATACCAATACTGGTTGAAACAAAAAATTCTTGCTGCTCAATATTAAATGGTTTCTCAAATACTGACAAAATACTGGTTGCCACCAGTTTTGCCGCTTCTTGATGCTGAATATCTGGAACAATTACCAAAAACTCATCACCACCTAAACGCGCCACAATATCGGTACTACGTACTGATTTTAATAAACGCTCACTGGTTTGCTTCAGCAGCTCATCACCAGCATGATGACCAATGGTATCGTTAATCTGTTTAAAATTATCGATATCAATAAACAGCACTAATACTTGATTATTATTAGCCTGTGCATTACGTATTGCTTGTTGCAGTCGCTCCATACCGTAGGTACGATTCGCCAAGTTAGTAAGTTCATCATGGGTGGCTTGATGCGCCAACTTTTGCTCTGAAGCCCTACGTTTAGAGATCTCTTTATGAAGTAGACTATTTTGCTTTGCCAACTTTTGTTGTTGATCTGCGGCCAACTCAACTTGTGTTTTTAGTACCAAGTTCTTGTTATTAACCCGCATTAAATAAAACAAACCAATGAGCACTGGCAACGCTAATAAAGAAATCGCGGCAATAAACCAAGCCGATGTAAAAATATCTTGCTCACCAACAGGTTCAAACCAGCTCTCCAATTCAAAGGGTGTAGCTAATATGTTCTTTTTAAAATAGATTATTCTAGAAGAGTGATTTAGATCGGTTGCGACTCCAGCCTCAGTATTATCAACACAGAGCGCTTGTGAGTTCCATATCAGCAAGTCCCCTTTTGGGGTAAGCAATTTCAGACAACTGCCAGTATCGCTATGTTCTTGCGTTGAAAGCATATTAGTCAGTAATTCACTATTTAAGCTGGCAACCAAAATCGCTACTGGTGCATTTTGATGGTAAATAGTCTGCAATAGTTGGATATGCAAACCATCTTGGCTTTTAGCTAAATGGATCCTATTACTCGAACTTTCCATCTCCTTAAAAGGCAATTGGCTCACATCAAAAGGCTTGTCAGGTTGAGTATCGACAATAACCGTTTCACCTAAGCCTACAATGGTTATTCTAGAGTAGATAAGCTGACCATCCATTTTATTAGACTGGGAAAACTCATCTATTGTTCTGGTTAAACTAAACAAACTTGAACTTAAGCCATATCTTAACGACATTCCCGCGGCTAAATTTGAAAAATAAGTGTTCACATCCCGAACCTGACTAAGGTTGGCAATATTTTTCTCATTCGCATCAAAAAAGAAGCTTAAGTTCTCCGTGTAATTACTCACCCTGAGATTTAACGCACTATTCTGCGACTCTTTTAAACGGCTCTGACCTAAGTTAGCCACAGTTAAAATAAGAACTAAATAACCACTCAATACAATCCCAGCAATAATGATGACGGTTTTGCTGTTAAACCACTTTAGATATTTCATGTTATGTTTAATGTCTAGTATCTAGTGTCTAGCGACAGCCTGATTAAAGTAGTCCTGGTAATAATGGAAAACGGTTGGGTAGTACTTCTTAACTAAGCGGTTATAGCTGCCATCTGCGCGGATCATCTTTAAATACTGATTAAAGCTTTCTCTTAGCTCAGGCGAATCTTTACGAAAACCCATCGCCATCCTTTGCTCTTCAGAAATAGGTCCAATAATCTTTATCGCATTCGGCCACTTATCTATCGCAATAAGCGAATCAGCGACATCTAATAGCGTCGCTTCAGCGCCTATGCTTAATAAAAATGGCACCATTTCATTAAGCTGTAATTGTTTATTTGGCAAAATGACATTCGCCTTGGTCGCATAAAGATCGTAGAGGTCTGGGTCCAAACAAGACTGCTTCATTGCCAAAATATCTCGGTCTTTCAGCAAACCTTTTACCATCTTAATGTCATCAAAAATAAAACCACTTGGTGTAATTGGGGCTAACTCTGAATCAGTTCTAGCCACAAGCCAAACGGCTGAGGGGAAGTAATCATCTGAAAAAGCGACCATCTCACCGCGCCAATCTAGAATGGTTAACCCATTGGCAATCACATCACCGACAATCGGCTCAGGCTCGCCATACACCACTTGGTTATCAACAAATAATCCGTTTCGACCCGTTAACATGCCAAATACCGAGTTCCATTGAGCAGGTACAAACTCATATTCAACCCCAAGGTACTTAGCAAAGTTCTGCATTAATTCGATATCAAGCCCACTATGGTTAACCTTATTTCCCTCTTCATACTGAGAAACAAAGTTGGCATAAGGCACCCCCAAATGGCGTAATACCCCTTCTTCTTTAATGTCGGCTAAGTCCCTTGCCATAACATGTGTCACTGACATAAAGCCAAGTAAAATGATCAGTAACCGGGTTATAAACTTTGATTTCACTTGAACCTCCATCATAAAAACCACATGACGTATCGACTATCTAAGGTCAAAATTTAGAGCGTGGAGTATACAACTCGTCAATGTAAAGTCCGCGAGCTAGATAGCAATTTTAGCAATCGTGTAAGTATTAATTAGCTCGCGGTTATTCCACATCAAATTAGCACGTTAAAACAAATACATAAACTGTTAATTATCAAGAGTTTTATTCAAGTTAAATCGTTCTTACATCTGTCAAAAAAGTGGCTAGTGTCAGTAAAAAATCATACGCTAGTTACTCCATAAAAAATGTCAGCAAAGCTGGCTAAAGAGAGGCTCCAGCGTATCAATCAAGCTATTTGTTGCTAACGGAGAAGCTAACGAATCCCTTAGCTAATATTGCACTCAGAACCATAGAAGTCCTGTAGTTTCCAGCAGTATTAGCCTAGGAAAGAATATTGTATTACGTAAGGAGAATGGCGATTAATGGGCAATAAAAAGCCCCAAAACAAGTTTGGGGCTTTATGGCTAAGACTGCATTTGATCGCTAAAAATTACTTGTGCATCTTCTTAGCCCAAGCAGCACGTTCATCATAGTCTAGCTCATGGCAGCTTGAACAACTGTCTTTCGAGGTATTCCAAGGTTGCACATACTTGCCATCTTTCGAGAAGTTCTCAGGACTATCTGCGGCATAGTCTAGGTTAATTCTAAAGAAATGCTTATCTTTAGGCATATGACAGCTTTCACATTTAGCAACAAAGCTATGCATTTCAAGATATTCAGTAAATTCCTTATCGCCATGACAATCGATACACTGTTTTACCATGGCATTTTCATGACCTGGCTGGTCGTCATTTACCTTAGACTGATGCGGGTTATGGCACGTGTGACAAGCCATATCTGCTTTCTTACCGGTGATTTCACCTGTATCTGCGTCCATACCCAATATTGCGTCAGCTGCAAAGCGAGCCCCCTGCTCATACGCTACGCTACGTCCCCCTAAACTATCTCCACCAAAGTGAGTATTGAATTTACCTTTGAAACTTGGATAAGGACGTTCGCCATCTTTGGTATGGCACTCTTCACAAGCAACAGCTAAACCGTAAGCCATATCCTCTTGGAGAAAATCTGACGTATTTCGTCCTTCTGCCACACGTGAAATGTCATTCTTTGAGCTTGTTTGGATATGCTTACTGCCAGCGCCATGACAGCTTTCACATTGAATACCTGTTTGGCTAAACGTACCGCCCATTCCAGGCAGATCATCCTGGCGATGCAAGTTGCGGTTATCACCGTCTACCGCAGTGTAATCTTTCCAGCCAGTCGTATGACAACGGCCACAATATGAGAATTCACGTGAATCCACTCCCCCGCCAGCACCAAAACCTAATGCTGATTCTGGTCCGTATGTTTCACCTTCACCCGGAATATCTAGCATCACACCAGTACCAGTAAGAATAAAACCATTTTTATCAACAAACATGGCACGGCGAGTATACCCGCCAATGATATAACTAATGTCTTCATAACTGGTTGGAGTGCCAATAGAGTTTTCAGCACCGAAAAGAAACTCTAAACCACCATCAAGAGTTGTAAAAGGATACTCAGGACGCTCTCCATCAATCACTTTATTTAACTTAAAATTGTGGCCAGTTTCTAAAAAGCTCGCTTTATCGCTATGACAACTTAAACAAGTTTGGCTACCTACATAGCTCAAGGTTTCAACGCTGTCACTCACCTCGATGGTAACCGTAGCGCTGTCAGTAGCCCCATCAGGATCAGCAATCGTATAACTAAACACAGCTGTACCAACCTGAGTCGGCGTGAATAACAATTGGTTGTCCTTTATCTCGCCTTCACCGCTGCCCTCAATAAGCTCAATCTTATTCAGAGTTAATGCATCACCATCTGGATCGCTATCGTTGGCAAGTGCATCAATCATCACAGCAGTTCCGACAATGGCTGTTACGCTTGTTGGGTTAGCAATAGGAGGATTATTATCACTTGGCGGTAGTGGTGGCACGACTTCATCATTGTCGGAGCCACAGGCAACCAATAAAGTCACCATGCTAGCTAGCAGCATTTTCTTATATGGAACATTTACGCTGTTCATCATGATATTCCCTGCAAAGTCATCATTCTTCTTATATGTAAAATGTATATTGGCTTACTTATTGGCCATGATTCTTTTGCTCTATAAGCCAGAATCTTAATTAGAATATTGCTTCCCCAATCAATGATAAAAATTCATCACCGCTAAATTTAAGGTGCAAAAAAGCAGCTCATCAGATGAATTGATATGCTTAAAAAACCACGTTAGGTTTAGTCATTATTGAGGCTATATTTTACAAAGCAGAAAGTAGTCAAATAACGCAAGAGTAGTAATGGAGTTATCAACCCAAAAATGGTGATTTTCGTACCGAGTAATAACAATGTGAGCTCGAAGGCTTTTACCAAGCCTAACCTAAGACTGCAAGCTGCACTAATGTATAGTCAGCAAAGTTCTTTTAACCTGCTTTGTTCCTTAAACTGGGAGGGAGTGAGCTGGGTATGACGCTTAAAAAACTTCACAAAATAAGTCACGTCATCGAAGCCTAAATCATAAGCAATCTCTTGAATTTTCGCGCTACCGATAATTAGCCGGCGTTTGATTTCTAAAATAGCATGGGCATCAATCAGCTGCTTTGCCGTTTGCCCACTTGCCAGCTTACAAAGCAGATTAAGTGACTTATAAGAAACATGCAGCATCTGCGCATATTCAGAAGCCTCACGAGTATGCGCAGCTTTACTTTCAATCAACAGCAAAAACTGTTGAAACCGATAAGCTTGTGACTCATTCAAATGCAAAGCTTCTGTCTTTCTTTCTGCCGCTAAAGCCACCAATAAAGACGAGAATAATAACTGTACTAACAACTGACTTTCTGTAGCACTTTCCTGAGCCTTGTTGATTTCAAATAGTAAGTTATCACAAGTATCGACAAGGCTAGTACTCAAGCTCAACAGCGGCTGCTGCGAACTGACCAAATGGGTAGGCGTAAAGAATGGAATGCGAATATTGGTTAAAATAGTATTTAAAAAGTCTTCGGTAATATTAATCAATATACCTTTAGGACGACTTTGTAGATCGAAAGCATGTACCTGATGCTTGTTAATAAAAATAAAGCTGCCGCTTTTAAATGGATGATATTTAAAATCCACAAAATGGCCACCTTGCCCCTCTGTAATATAGATAAAGCAAAAATAGTTAATTCGGTGGGGCTTTGACGGACAAAAGCGACACTTGCCAAGTTTGCTATAAAAGTGGTCTAAATCTAATATTTCTACACCCGACTTATGGATATTTGGGGCTCTATATTCGACATTTGGAACACTGTTCATCTATTTTATGCCTGCCACTTAACCTCTGCTTGACTCGCGAGGCAATAAAACACTAATAACTACTTTAGTGAACTATCTAACCCCGCAAGCCAATAATCAATAACGTCACAGTAAAAATAAAACTCAGCTCTCAAACTCCACCGATAACACGTTTAAAAATGCGTTGCGTATTAAGCTTTCATATAAAAAACCAATTCCTCATCACTTAAGCCACAACATTCAGTCTTTGGCTTTTACAGCAACAACCTCTGCCGGCGACTGCTGTTGATAACGATTAAACATGGCTTCAATAGACTCACTCTCACGACTAAAGCCTTTGTCTTGTAAAAAGGATTCACTGTAGAGCTTTGACGAGGATCGCTCAGGCTGATCGCAATAAAAAGTCACAATCCTTTTGCCTTGGCCCATTTTAGCTGCGGCATAGAGTGCGCCAGCCACATTTAACGCGGCGCTGCTGCCAAGTACTATGCCATCGTGCTCTTTAACATGGCGGGCAATAGCCACCAAATCAACATCCGGCAAGGTGATCGCTTTATCGATCTTCGCCTGATTAAAGTTTTCCACTAAACGCATAATTCCGATCCCCTCAGTAAACGAGTTCCCTGAGGCGCTGTACTGACCGGTTTTTAAATAGGAATAGATCCCAGAGCCATCGGGATCAACGACCCAAGTTTGTAATTGCGGATTTTGTTCTGACAAATAACGTGAATTCCCTGCAATGGTGCCACCTGTACCCGCGACAGAGACCAGAGCATCGATTCTCCCTTGAGTCTGCTGCCAGATCTCAGGGCCGGTATTAAGATAGTGGGCGTTAAAGTTACTGGTGTTCTCAAACTGATCTGCCCACCAATAGTCCTCATTCGTCGCGCCTAAACGTTTAGCAGTGTGATAAAAATGATCCGGATTAGCAAAAGGACAAGCATCAACCAATTTAAGCTCAGCACCATAAAGGGAGATCATCTGCTCTTTTTCAATAGCTTGACCTCTTGGCATCACCACTAGCATCTTAAAACCTAATGCTTTAGCCACTAAGACTAAACCTATGCCCGTGTTGCCAGCCGTCCCTTCAACTATTGTCATTCCCGCTGTTAATTTACCACTGGCGATCGCATCTTGTACCATCTGCAGCGCCGCGCGATCTTTAATCGAACCGCCAGGATTTTGCTGCTCACACTTAAGTAAGATCTCACAGCCACTAATCTCACTTAAACTATTGATCTTAAGCAGATCGGTATTGCCAATAAGATCGGTAACATGATTAGAAATAACCGGTGGGCTTGTTGGAACGCTAGGATTGGATTTAGTTACAGTAGGCATAGGAATGGACTCTTTATGGTCTTAATTTTTACAATATTAATTTCTACAATAGTAGCCACAGAAAACACTAAAGCCAAGCCTCGGCAAGAGTGAAGCAAGCCCATAAGCGAGTCTAACTAATGGGATGCAATTTTTAATATTCCTTTACACCCAGCCAAGCTCTCTAAACTTGGCTAAAGTCTTACAAAAATACTGCATTTGTGCAGGCGTGCCGATTGAGAGACGGTTCCAACCCTCGCCGTGATTAAATGGACGGCCAACTAAGATCCCTGCCTTGCCCATACGCTGCATATACAGCTCGCTGTCGCCATTAACTTTATGGAAGATAAAGTTTGTTTCACTTGGTAGATAATCTAAACCTAGCGCTTCGAGCTGCTTATAAACTAACTCTTTAGCTTGGCTATTTGACTTAAGACTCAACTCCAGCCATTGCTGACTTTCAAGACTAGCTTTAGCCGCCACACAACCAATTAAATTAGCGTTATCAATACTCGCTTGCGCCTGCATCTGTTTGATTAACTCAGCATGCGCCACACCATAACCCACACGTAAACCCGCTAGAGCATAGATTTTTGAGAAAGTACGACACACCACAATATGCTTTTGCCCTTGCTTAACTCTCGCAACTGCTGACACAAAGCCAGCTTGTGCCACATATTCCACGTACGCTTCATCAACAATAAAGCTTAATTGGCTCGATGCTTGATCTAACCACTGATTGAGTTGGCTTTGCGGCAATAACACTCCAGTTGGATTATTCGGATTGCACAGATACACGATTGACGGACCATTATGGGCTGCGACTTTGGCTTTCATCGCGCCAAGATCAGTTTGCCAATTGCCATCAAGCTTTACCTTCACCACAGGTACACCACGTGCCATAGCGTAATCAATAATCACACCATAGCTAGGATCTGGCATCACTAACTGGGTATTGGTTTGCACTAGTGCATCTAATGCCATTTTTAGCACTTCTGATGAACCATTACCGTAGATAAGCTGTGACTCCGCAACCGATAAGTTTGCCGCAATAGCCCCCATCAAATCGCTACGTGCCGCATCGGGATAACGCCAAGCGTTAGGTAGTGCATCAAGCACCGCTTGCTGTGCTTTAGGTGCTAATCCAAGTGGATTTTCATTAAAGTTAAGCGGTATCGCCTCTGCAGGATTATTAGCGAGCGATGCTAAAGGGCTCGCCGTCGTAGAGGCTGTAGACAACGAGTTTGAGCTACAACCTAGAGTGGCTAAACTCGATGCAGCCGCACCAGCATAAAGAAATTGACGACGGCTTAACTTGAAAGAGTTTGACTCAACAGAATTTGATTGCATATTCATTTATAGTTATTGAATTAATATGAATAGATATTCATATTAATTGCTCACTATCGCTAGTGTTTCAAAGCTGATTTGCTAACTAGATCACATTTAAATATAGCCGTAAGCGTATATAAATAAAGCATAAATTAGCCTAGAGGCAATTGAGATCAAACATCAGACAACTGATACAAAAAAGCCCTATCAAATTGATAGGGCTTTAAAGCTTATCGATATAAGGTTAGCCGATTAGCTTAATGTATTAAGAACATTAACGAGCGAACCAGGCATCTGCCCAAGCGCTGCCCACACCTGGAGCATAATGACTTGCTGAACCGCTACACCAGCCGCTGTTTGGCCATGGTAGACACTCATAAACACCACCGGCGTTAGTCACAACATCACCAGCTTGGTACTGAGTGCCTGCAGCGTAAGCTGGGTAGTCACCACCTTCATCTTCTTCAACTAAGCTCACGCTAGTACGGCGAGTTAGCTCTTGCTCTGGTGCGCTAACCACGACTTCATAGCTACCCGCGACTAAATCTGTCGCAGTCAGAGCCATAGCTGCCGTGTTTGCGCTATTAACTTCAGTGCTCGCAAATACGTTATTGCCTTGCACTAAGCTAGCTTTAATCACCATAGTTTGGTTAACGCTAGCGCTAAACTCGATAGTGACACTACCTTGATCAAGCACATAACGTGGTGCAATACCTGTTACATCAAGAGTAGGTTTAACCACTGGTGGCAAGCCACCGTCACAGTCGCTATCGCCTTGTGCTTTCCAAACGCCCCACTCGCCAGTAGTACCAGGCTCATCACCTTGAGTCCACCAGCCAGCTAACCAACTTTTTCCGCCATGGCTTACTGTCTCTCCGCCTAGATAAACAGTGGTTTTATCCCATGCGTTTTCACACACAGCGCCTTGCTCTTTAACAGTAACTTTACGCAATGCAACGGTTTGCTGCCCCGCACTGTCTGTTACCCGGTAAGTGAGTGAATACTGACCTAATGTATCTGTATCAACATCACCTTCAATAACGATATGGTCAGTTAAGTCACCATCTTCGGCATCAAGTGCGCTAACACCTGCCATAGGGTAAAACTCACTACCAACGAATACACTGGCGTTAGTTACGCCTTTGATTTCTGGCTTGGTGTTATACACTTCAACACTACGCACTTGTTCAGTCAGATTATCATCGCTATCAGACACGCGGTAGGTTAGTGGATACAAACCCAGAGCGTCAGTGTTTACGTTACCTTCAACTTCAATTGACGATGTTAAGTCACCATCTTCCATATCATTGGCGGTTACGCCAGCTAGTGAGTTAAATTCACCGCCTAACTTAACCCGAGTATTACTGATCCCACTAAAAATGGGTTTACCGTTATCAGGCTCTGGCGGCAAAATATCTTGGCCATGAATAAACGGACCGTATGCCTTAATGAATGACTCATTGTAAGCCTGACCCGCTGAGTTTTGCCCCATATCCCAGTTAACTGACCAAGTCATCACACCACGTAGTGGCTGACCTTGTGCTTTTAGTTGTTCAAAAGCCGCGTACAGTTTTTGTGGATCTTTAACATAGCCCGTTGCTGCGGCATCGATGTTAGTAGGAATACCAAACACAAGTTTGTCATGCGGGATTTTGGTAAAACCATTGTTGCCGTTCGCTAGCGCGTCAGCGATATGATAAATAAACTCTTGCTTTAAGTTATCGTTGTTTTGGGCAATCCAACCTAGGCCTTCGATATAAATACCGTCACCGCCTTGGTTATAAAACTGTGGGTTAATCCAATCGTAGTAACCTTCTAGTGCCGTGATATAAGGCACGTACTTGCCACCGGTTGTTAGGTATGGGAATTCTGGTGCCATAGTGATCAAGAAGTTTTTACCTTGCTCACGGTAGTAATCCTTAACGATACGCAGCGCAGCAGGAATAACAGTTTGATTGTCTGCAGCGGTAACAGCCGCTTGCTCAAGGTCGATATCCAAACCATCAAAGCCATATATTTCGACTAAACGAATGATTTCATCAGCCAATGCTTGCTCTTGACCATTACGCAGCTCAATGTGCGCATCTGCGCCGCCCAATGCGATTAATACAGAACGTCCTTGACGGTTTAGCTCACTGATTTGCTCAATAAACTGCGCTTCCGACAAGCCCACTGCAGGATCTAATTTAAAGGTAGGAATTGTGCCTACAGCGCCATAAACCTTCATAAATGACACATCAACAACGTTATATTGCGGATCGACTTCTGCTAATGTCACACATGGCGCTACGCCACCTTTGTAACCACCACCCGCACACCAGTTATGCCAATAGCCCACAACAACACCCGCTTGTGGATTAACCATATCGCTACCGTTAGCCATAGTTGGAGTAGATAACGCGCCCATAGCTAACGCAACACTGGCACCTAATAGGTTTATTTTTATTGATTTCATGTATTTATCCCTTTTCATTAGATATCGAAAAGCAACAAACAGGCATGCAGAGGCTGCAGTCTGTGTCACTTGTGGTAGCGCCACTGCCATAGGTTGCCCCTTAGACTGGATGCTTTGCGTCACCTGCTTTCACAGGCTTTGCCTTTATCATCAAGTGCACATAGTGCAACTTGTAAGATCTTGCGGATTATTATCTACAATCCTAATATTGTAAATCGAAATATATCGATTAATCACCAACTTATAAATATAAAAAACACAAAACCATCAAAGACAAAATATTGACAACCAACATATTGATAAAAAACAGATAAAAATAAACAAAATTAAAATCTAACTAGCACTAACACCAGTAAAACCCTTTTCTAACCAATAAAAACAACCAACAAAATATATTTTTAAAAAGAAATGCCAAAAAACTTACATAAAATCAAATTAGTCGACTTTTTGCAGTGCTTGTCTCAAAACACAGTTTATTGACGTTATCTAACAAATAACTGAATAAGGAGTTCAACTTTGGTTCAGCTAGCAAACGCTAATATTGCATGTGTTTTAAGCCTTAAGTGATCAAACATTGATTAAGAGAGTTGAATGAAAATCCACAATACAGACCTAGTTTATGAACACTTACCTAGTGTGATGGTACTGCTCGATTCCGTGGCCTTTATGTGGGTCGTCACCTTAATCACTATCGGCATCTTCAGTTGGGTCGCTCTAAAACTTTGGCACCTGCACTCTTTGCCTAAGTACCTCGCTAAAGAACAAGGCATGCAGCAAGCAAAACTGGTGTTTTGGCTATGTATGTTAGGTCTATTTTGGAAACCTTTATGGGTACTGGCCGTTATCGCCATCGTCACCGACTGGGACAGAGCGCAAGAATGGATTAGGGGGACACGCTAATGAAAGAGATCATGCTGCCGTACATTTTTATCGTTTGGTTACTGTTTAAATTCAAAGTGATAAAAACCAGACCGCGCAATTATTTTATTAGCGTATTTGTCGGTTGTTTAATTGCTAGTGCGCTGTTTTTGGCTCACCGCTTTTATTCACCTGCGGATTTAACCAACTCCACCACAGTCAGAGCACCCCATGCGATTCTGTCACCCGCCATTGGTCAGCAGATAGAATCAATCAAAGTCGATCATAATCAACAAGTCAAAAAGGGAGAGCTTATCTACACCTTGGTCGATGACAAGGTGAGCAGTGCCATTGATGAGATCAATGCGCGCATTAACGAGGTTGAGCGCAGCATCGAGGCAACTGAAGTAAAGCTTGCCCAAGCTAAGCGCACCCATAAACGTAAAGCCGAACTAGGTCAGCATGTTAGTGAGCGTGACTTAGAAAACGCTGAAGATAACGTTGAGATCATCAAAGCTGAACTCAAGGTACAACACGCACAACTTGAGGTGCAATATGCGCAGCTGCGTAAACAAGAGTTTGAGCTCAAACGTCTAGAGGTGCGCGCACCGTTTGACGGTATGGTAACCCATGTTTATATCGCCGATGGCTCACGTGTCGGTGCCATGCACCTATGGGATATCAAGCGCAAATTTGTCGAAATGCGTATCCCCGATCAATCATTTGCCTATATTCAACCGGGTCAATTTGCCGAGTTTTATATTGATGCTTATCCAGGGCAGATATTTAGAGCCAGAGTGCACAGTAAGGTCGAAGCCACAGGTGAAGCTCAGGGCGATATCTTACCACGCGAGCAAATGGTGTCGCGTCATATCAACTTAGGGGCTATGCCAGTAGGCCGAACCGTGGTGCTAGAGGTGGATGAAGCCACAATGGAGATGCTCCCCATTGGCGCAACTGGCTCAGCATGGGTCAGTGCCGACAAGCCAATGTCGATATTAGGCTTTCTAGATATTATCGGCGGCGCGACGGTAAGATTAACGGCAGTAAAAGCCTACCTTAATCCGCTATAACTTTTTAGTTTTTGCATTTTAGTGTTTCTACTAAGTAATAACGCCTAAACGAAAAAAGCATAGCCTAGGCTGTGCTTTTGCTTCATCTCATTGGCTATCAATTACGATCGCAGCGATGAAATAAGATTAAGAATACGCATAAATAAATTCATGATATGGATATACAACATACCACCAAAATCGATCGCTTCATCTAAGGTTTCACCATACTCACAAGCAACTGCCCAAGTATAACCAATGTAACCACAGCTACTCATTGCAACAAGTAAATGGATCATATCGTGACTATGACCGAAGAGCAGCAGCCAAGTAAACTCAACCAGCACTATCCATCCACCAATCACACATAACACCTTGCCAAAGCTCAAAAAAAGCTTAGGTACTAAGGTTGAAGTAATGATCATTAACAAGGTAATGCCAGCGGTATATTCCACGGCTAACGCGACCTCAGCCGCCCTAAACCCTTGTAGCAGTAGGCTTAAAGTAATGCAAAGGCTCAAAGTCATCAGGTTGTAGCCCAAAAAGCTCACCAGCGGCAGCGGATACTGCAGCATAATCAAGCAGCCGCCCATTAATGAGCCAAACACAACTACTAGCAAAACCCATGGATTTATCCAATGCAGTATTTCAACCGGAAAATACGCAACAGCTAGATAATTAAGACTAAATCCCCAAATTAGCACTAAACCAATCACTAAGTTGAATACCCGTTTGCTAACCTGCCTATCTTTTAAAAACAGCCCAGATAAGTAATGACTCAGGCCTGCTTGTGACTTTTCCATGTAAGCTATTTCCTAGCAATAATACGACGTTACACGCCAACTGTTGCGCAGCTTAACTAAGGTTTAAATTCGGCTACATCACTAAAAGCTAATTTTGCAAAACTCGTCAATAAACAGAGAGTTAAATGACTACATTTTAAGCTAAACCTATTCTAAGGTTAACAACTGTCAGTTACAGGTATGCCTACAGCACACACAACAATAAAACTCACTCCACCTTGGGCAGGGATGAGTGTTAGAATTAGTCACTATTGAAAATTTACATACTCACAAAGGTAAGGCAATGAACCCGATTCTTGCGATCTTAAAAGAACACAACGTCAGTGATGAACAAGCTAAAGAGCTGTTCCAAACGCTAACTGAAAACCCAATGATGGCGATGGCTGTTATTGGTCAGCTGGGCATTCCACCAGAGAAGCTACAGCAACTTATGGGTCTTGTGATGCAAAACCCTGCATTGATTAAAGAAGCGGTTGAAGAGCTAGGTTTAGACTTTTCTAAAGTTGAAGCGGCTAAAGCCCAACTACAGAAGTAGATAGCGACTCAATCCCAGCAAAGCCACCGCTTTTCCGCATACCTAAATGCCTTGTAGCAACACAGCTATAAGGCATTTTTTTATCTGAATTTTGATATCTGTGGACTTATTACCCATCAGTGTAAGACATTGATCTAGTCAGAACTCAAATGACTGAAAGAATGATTGCTCCCTTATAACGCTATTCAACGCAGAAACCGGCAACGTAAAACAATCAAGATAACCAGCTAAAAGGTTGTATTAAATAAAATTAACTAATTTTAAGCAATGGTAAATTTATCAACAACCGCTATCAGTTTTTGATTCGCAGTCGTGAGTCTATTGGCTTCTTCCTGGGTCGATTTACCATTATCATCTAACACGACCACCATATCGCGAATAGCATTCATATTACGGCTGACCTCTTCTGATACTGCACTTTGCTCTTCGGCAGCAGTTGCTATCTGAGTATTAAGATCGTTAACTTCAGTTATAGAAGTCACCACCTTCTCTAAATTATCAGTCACTTTAATGGTTGCCTGACTAGCTTGCTCACAGGTTAGCTTAGTTTGCTTCATAGCATTTACCGCGCTATGCACTCCCTGCTGTAATTTATCTAAAGTCTGCTCAATTTCTGTAGTACTTATTTGTGTTCTTGCAGCTAATGCCCGTACTTCGTCTGCAACAACAGCAAAACCTCGCCCTTGCTCTCCAGCTCTAGCAGCCTCAATCGCTGCGTTTAAGGCTAACAAGTTAGTCTGCTCAGCTATTTCGCCAATCACCTGTAAAACTTTAGTAATACTGACAGCATCCTGCGCCACATTACTGATGTTTGTCTCGGTCTCTTCTACATCTTGGATAAGTCTATCAACCGTTTGCTTAGTACTAGCTACAATATCATTGGTATCAGTAACTTGATTGTTGGTGACTACTGCTGCATGAGATGCATTAGAGGTATTATTAGCAACATCAATCGCTGTGGCACTCATCTCTTCAACAGCGGTGACGACTTGCTCTGTTTCCATAACGTGTTGCTGCAAAACATGGCTGTTTTCATCTGTACGTTGATGTAAATGCACAATACTTTGACCAATTTCTTGTGAGCCAACGGAAACCTCTTGCATTAATGTCTGCAGATTGCCGACAAAGCGGTTGATCCCTGCTGCGATTTCTCCTAAATCATCTTTGCTTGTTACCGGTAAGCGATGAGTTAAATCAGCCTGACCTTGCGATAATGCAATCACGACATCTTTGAGGCTTAAAATTGGACGATATAATCGATTCAAAATAGCTAAAGCGAAAGCGATACTCGCTAATAACATCACTATCGAGACCAAAATAGAATCTTGCAGCGATTCGTTTAATCCAGCATAAGCAACACTTTCATCCACGCTAATAAATAGATACCAATTTTGCTCACCCAGTAAAGGGATCGACTCACTGAATACTAGATTTTGTTGGCCGTCACTATAATAATCACCACTAAATGTTTGGTTTGCCACAATATTGCGCTGCAACTCACTGAGCCCTGAATCAGCTAATGTTTGACCGACATTGAATAACTTTGATGACGAAGCAAGCACTTTACCTTGCTGATCAATAATCGCGGCAACGGCTCCAGGAAATTCAACCTGTTCAACCGTACTGGCTAAGATTTCTAACCCAATATCACCCGACAGCACACCATCTCCGATGTTGGTAACAACCGAAATCACAGGCTGTTTTGTCACAACATCGGTATAAATATCCGTCAGCACAGCTTCAGAATTAGCACGAGCGAGCTGATACCAGCCACGCGGTCTAGGATCATATTGCAAAGGGTCTGCAACACCATCGCGCCAAACATCACTGTCACTAACACTAGCGTAGGAACTACCGTCTTCAAATCCCCAAAACACAGAGTACAGAACACTCGCTTGCTTGGTAAAGCGTGCAAAATCGACATATTGATGCACCTCTCCTCGCTTATATTGCTGCGCTAATGTCACTATCGCCGTAGCCTTATTATTAAACCATTGCGATATTGTATTGGCTTCATTGTGAGTCATTGCTTTCGAGCTGGCTTGCACATAATCAATGGTGTCTTGCTTTAGTGACTGATATGAAATCCAATTTGCAATCAATAAGCTGCACGATACCAATGCAATGATTGCCAATGTAATAGTGTGTTTAAATCCAAGCGCTTTCATGGTGGCTAATTCCTTGTCTAAATGTCCTATGCAGTCATTTAACTCATCGAGCAAGATTGCAATATATGCTTAGACTTATACGCTAGGAATCAATTCCAAACCGTGAGAAGCTCAACAGCAGCTATGGAAGCCATTATTTTCAACTGCCACAAAACCAAAATAAAAAGGGCCAGCAAACTGCTGACCCTTAATGACTGATTTACACTATGAGTGACCAAGCTAGATCGAAAATGCTAGGCTAGCTCAAAATACTAGATTCCCCCTCAAAACCTGCTAACCAGGTTTTGAGTAATTGGTTCAACTCCGGTTTCTCAGTAGCAGATAGTTGCTCAACCAGTTGATGCTGAATACGCACATGATCTTCGATCGCTTTATCTATGGTATTAAAACCTGCATCAGTTAAGCCCACCGAGACACTGCGGCGATCTTCTTTACTGTGCACTCGCTCAATTAAGCCTTTGGACTCTAGCTTATCTAAACGATTAGTCATTGCCCCAGACGTTAACATCATCGATGACAACAATGCTGATGGCGTAAGATTAAACGGCTCACCTGAACGCCTTAATGTTGCTAGTACATCAAACTCGCCCATGGTTAGGCCATATTGTTTATGGCAGGCAGCAATCTGCGCTTCAACATGTTTTTGCAAACGCATAATCCGCCCAAAAATAGCCATTGGCAGGGTATCCAGATGCGGCTTTTCTCGCCCCCACTGCGCTATAACCTTATCAATATCTTCCATTTGTCACCTTTATTTTGCCTCAAGCTAACCCACCAGCAATAAACTTAATGTAAAGATACTTCACAGAAAGATACTTTACAAAAATAAATTATCGATCAACAATAAAATCTATCTTCACGTAAAGATACTTAACAGCAAGGTAGTTTATGAATATTTTCCTCGCCATGATCACTGCATTTTTTTGGGGCACCACCTACGCGGTTACTCAGTTCAGCTTACCTGACTGGCCACCAATGCTATTAGGTGCGATCCGCGCGTTACCGGCGGGGTTAATTTTATTGGCGATTAAACCAAGTTTGCCGAATAAAGCTGACTGGCCGATTCTAATTAAACTTGGTGCGATCAATATCGCCATCTTCTTCAGCCTGATTTTTGTTATGGCATTAACGCTACCATCAGCGATCTCTGGCGTCGGTATGGTTTCCGTCCCCGTGTTTGCCATGTTGTTTCATTGGGTTGTCAGTAAAAAGCGCCCCAACTCGCTGCAAGCAATATCAGGTGCGGTCATTATTGCCCTTGCTTGGTTATTGTTTGATCCAAAATCGATCAGCTTAAATCCGCTTGGCTTAGCCGCTATGCTCGCTGCAATTAGCTGCATTATTGTTGGCAGTACCATGACAAAAGCACTAGGCAGCCGCATTCACTGGTGGACAGTGCTCACTTGGCAACTGATTATAGGTGGCAGCTTGTTACTGGTAGTTGCAGGGATCCACGCTAGCTACGCCCCCGAGGCATATGTGGCAGCAGTGCAGCACATTGACTGGCGCAATGCGATGGGGATCGCTTGGATCGTCCTACTCAATACGGCACTGGGTTACGGCCTATATGTATGGTTATTGCAGCGGATGAGTGTGGTCGACTTTGCCTTTGGCGGTATTGCAAACCCTATAGCCGGGATCATCAGCGGTATGATTTTACTCGGCGAATCATTTACAGCGCAGCAATACCTGCTAATGGCAGGCATGATCTTAGCTTCTGTTACGCCAGCGCTTATCCAGCTTATACGCCAACGCCTAGACTAAGTGTGCTAAAGCGACCTCTTACAACTCCGGCTCAGTCTATATCGACTGAGCCAAATTAATGCTTTTCAGTCAACGCAAAACATTGATCCACAGCACACTTCTCTTGTAATTGTTTGCGCAACCTCCGTGCTTGCGTACAATCCGCGCCAACAATTTATTGTGCTGTATATCGCTGGAAATTTGGTCCAGAAGTCTCTACCACAAGACCTAATCTTGTGACTACAGCCCAATCACCGTCTGTTGCCAAACGTCTACAACACTTGGCAGCCCAGTGGTATCTGCCAATAAATGTATTGAACTCTCTGCGCTTAAAAATAAGCGCATCAATAAACATTAATAAGGCACCACTGTGGCAATCTCTAGCTTACTTCGACGTGCGGGACAGTCCCGCTTTATGGAAAACACTTTCCAACTTTCTAAGCGCAATGCCAATGTTGGCACCGAGCTTTACGCAGGCTTTATTACCTTTTTGGCTATGAGCTATATTTTGGCGGTGAACCCGGCGATTTTAGGTAGCATTGATGGCATGGATAAAGGCGCCATCTTTACCTCCACAGCATTAGCCGCAGCACTCGCCACCTTGATAATGGGCTTTTTCGGCAACTACCCAGTGATGCTAGCCCCTGGCATGAGCATGAATGGTTTCTTCAAAGGCATGCTAGCATCAAGCTCTGTGGCGCTGATTTGGCACGAGGCACTATTCGGCATTTTCTTGTCGGGTATCGTGTATTTAATCTTCTCGATGACCAAAATTCGCAAGCAGATGATTGAGTCGATCCCAGAGGATCTTAAACTCGCTATCACAGTGTCTTTAGGCCTGTTTATCGCCTTTTTAGGTTTAAAGAATGCCGGGATTATTGTTGCGAACCCAGTGGTGCTGGTGAGCATGGGAGATATTAGCCAACCGCAAGTTGCCATTGCCTTTATCAGTTTATTTGTCGCAGTAGGCTGCATGGTGCGCAATATTAAGCTCGCCACTTTTATCGCCTTTATGACTTCAATTACCTTAACGCTTATTAGCGATGCGGTGCTAGGTACCCAATATGCGCCAATTCCTGAAAACTGGTTTAGCGTACCACCAAGCATTGAGCCGAGCTTTGGTAAGGTATTTAACTTTGAGTTTCTCACCGTCGATAAGCTATTTGATCTGCTATTTATCGTGATCATTTTCTTTATCGTCGACTTCTTCGATGGTTTATCGACCATTGTGGGTGTGGGTAAAGACGCAGGTATTATCGATAAAGATGGCAAGGTACCAAACGCACGTTCAGCACTGGTTGCTGATGCGGGCGGCACCGTGATTGGTAGCGTATTAGGCACAACTTCCATTACTGCGTTTTCTGAGTCGGGTATTGCCTCAGCCCAAGGGGCTAAAACCGGTTTAGCCGCGGTGGCAACTGCCTGTTTATTCTTGCTGGCACTATTTTGCTACCCAGTGTTCTCGATGTTTTCTACCGCTATTGTCGCGCCAGCGATGATAGTGGTCGGTATATACATGGTTGGCCGCTTAGGTCATATCAATTGGGACCATAAGCCTTCGTGTATCGCCGCCTTCTTTACCATTATGTTCACCATTTTAAGCTTCTCACCGGCTAACGGTATGGCGATGGGCTTTATCAGCTATGCATTTGCTATGGTAGTGGCTGGCAAAGGCCGTGAAGTACACCCGATCATCTATGCCCTATCACTGATCTTTATCGCTTACTTGTTGATGCTTTAAGCTTGTTACAGCCAATAAAAAGGGTCTGCAATGCAGACCCTTTTCTTTAGGTAAAACTGATTAGTTCGCTTGAATATGACTCACTTTGACCATTGATACTTTGAAGTCATCAGCTTCGACGATTTCAAATTTTAGCTTAGCAAACTCAACCACATCACTCACCTTAGGAATGGTTGAGTTCACCGCTAACAATAGACCAGCAACAGTAATGTACTCTTGCTGCTTATCGATTAAGCCTATGGTCTCTAAACGCGACTCTAAGTCATGCAGTGAAGTCGAGCCTTTAACTAACCAGCCATCGTGACACACACTGATCTCAGGGATCTCACCAATATCAGGGAACTCACCCACAATCGACTCAAGCAAGTCATGTAAAGTGACAATACCTTGAATGCTACCAAACTCATCAGCAAGCACTGCCATGCCTGCTCTTGATTCTCTAAAGCCATCGAGTAAACGAATCACGTTAATGCTATCTGGCACGATATAGGCAGGATAAGCCGCTGCGATATCCGCTAGGTTTTCACCCGCTTCAATGCCTAGTAGTAAATCTTTACTACGCACGATACCGACTAAATTATCTAACGAGCCACTGCATACTGGGAAGTTTTGGTGGCGACTGTCTTTAATCGTTTGTTTAATCTTATCAGTGCAGTCCTCTGTATTTAACCAAACCGTCTCACTTCTTTGAGTCATCACAGTGCGCACATTACGCTCTGATAGTGATAATACACCGGTGACCATCTCACGCTCTGCATCTCCAAAGCTGACTGGCGCAGGCTCTGCGCCTTCGTCATCATGGACGTTGTAATGCTTATTTCCCATCAAGCGGAAAATAGCTTCTGTAGTACGTTGGCGCAGTGGCACTCGCTCAGCATGCTTTGCATGGCTTGAGCTGATCATTTGGTTAAACATTTCAATTAAAATTGAGAAACCAATTGCTGCGTATAAGTAGCCTTTAGGAATATGGACCCCAAAGCCTTCTGCTACCAGAATAAAGCCAATCATCAACAAGAAGCTTAAACACAATACGATAACGGTTGGGTGCGCGTTAACGAAGTTAGTGATCGACTTAGACGCTAATAGCATCACAATCATAGACACGATAACCGCAATCATCATCACAGTTAAACTATCGACCATACCTACAGCGGTAATAATTGAATCGAGTGAGAATACAGCATCTAGCGCTAAGATCTGCGCGATGATCACACCAAAACTGGCATAAACATTAGTGCCTTGCTGTTGATTCATATCGCCTTCAAAGCGTTCATGCAATTCATGAGTCGCTTTAAATAATAGGAATAGACCACCTGTGATTAAAATCAGATCTCGGGTTGAGAAGCTGAGATCGTAAATACTGAACAGAGGCTGGGTTAATGTGACTAACCAAGACACAATACTCAGTAAGCCTAATCGCATAATAAGCGCGAGCGACAATCCGATGGTTCTTGCCTTGTCTCTTTGTTCTGGCGGAAGCTTTTTAACTAGAATGGCAATAAAAACGAGGTTATCGATACCGAGTACGATTTCGATAATAATTAAGGTAATTAAACCAATCCAAATTTGGGGTTCAAGCAGAAATTCCATCGTGTGTTCATTTTCCAAATACCGATATTGTTAATATCAGCTTGGTCAATAGCTCCAAAATATAACGCATTAATAAGAGTTAAATGCATTTATATTGGAGAATCGCAAAAAACAATAATTAATTAAACTTTAACTTTGGAAAGTGTCGACCTAATAACAGGTAAGATGAGCCCATTTATCTTTTTCGCTATACACATAATCCAACTAATCCAGCAGCGACCGCCTTATGTTTTTGCCGTTAATCACCGCCATAAAACTAAGGTATTTGTCGCCGAAGAGCGTGTTAGTCACAAGATGAGCTGTATTTATTTAGCTCAATGAGTCCGCGTAATATAATGCCGTGGTAGCGCGCTTGAATAAGCTGGTAATCCATTTCAGGCGCAAAATAATAGGTCACCTCTTCTGCACCGCTTTGTTCTACAGGAATAAGATTAAGCTCACCCCATGGGGCAATCTTTTTAGTTATCGGCTGTTGCACATAATACTGGTAAGGCTCAATCGCATCTGATGCCTGCCTAATTAAACGAAACTGCTGTCGCCCTCGCAGCAAAAACTCACGCATTTGAATGGCTAAAGTGTCTACATCTCGTAACGGGATATCATCAGAGCGATAATCTTCGACATCGCCATCAATATCCACCTGAGACACTAAGCCATTGTCACTAAAGCTGGCGTACATATCGCGGGCCCGAAAACCGGTGACTTTTTGGTGAAATTTTTGCGTCAACCATTGCTCGCTCGCATTCGACCAAGCAAGCTCAGCCGTTTGCTGGTACTGAGTGCCAATACCTAAAATACTCGCCTCACTCTTAGTGGTCACCACCGCCGTGTTGCCTTGCCAGATTTCAGTGCGATCCATAGTGCCAGTATGAATACCGCTTAGGTAAATATCGTACTGGGCATTACGACGACACTGACGCTCAGTTAATCGCTCAGATGTAACCGTTTGTAGCTGAGACGTAGTGCTAGACACAGTTTCAGCACTAGCCAGCTCAGCATCACTTGCTAAAGCACTTGTACTAAAAGCCAATCCAAGCCCCACAAGGCTAACAACTGCGCGCGATAAACCAGCCATGATTAGAATACTTCATTCACGTTGAGGTAAAAGTTAGTTTCATTTTCGCCCACGCCAATATCGAGACGTAAATTGATGTTATCTTTAATTTTAAAGCGAAAGCCTGTGCCGTAAGAGGTCAGCAACTCTTCATTTAAGTCGCTCATCTTAGAGGCAACACTGCCAACGCCGCCCCAAAACACCATGCCATAACGCTGGAAAATAGGCAGACGATATTCAACCTGCCCCATCATCATTTGCTTATCACGGTAACGCCCTTTAATGTAACCGCGCATCGCACCTGAACCGCCTAAATCGGGCAGCATATTCCATGGCACATCCCCTTCAGTAAAGTGACCTTGCACCTGCCATGCAATAAGGCCTGGTGCATTACTTAACAAAGACGTTGAGCTTAAATCGATATAGTTAGCGAGCTCGACATCGTAAGTCGAAAACGATGAATACTCACTATTGTGATAAAGACCGGCATCGATTTGAAATAACCAACCTTTGGTGGCATTCAAGCGATAATCGCGCGAATCATAGATGCTAGTTAGCTTCACACCGGTACTGAAGTTATTTGGCAGAATATCTGTAGAATCAATCGGCAAACCAGTTTCCACTAGCTCAAGTTTTTCAGCACTGGCATAGGTTAAGTCTGCTCCGATCCCCAGAAAGTAGTTATCAGCAACTTCAGTCATATAAACGGGTTTAAAGCTATAAACTTGCTCTTCAAACTCATGATGGTTGGCATCAATGTTGCCCTGCTCAATGCCTTGACCATAATACACTGCCGCCTCATTATGCAGCTCTAGACCAAGTTGCAGACGCTGCTTACCACCGTTGAAAAATGTCATATTTTCCACTTCAACGCCGTAAGAATTATTCATCGACACAAACGAATTAAGCACGATAGATGAAGGCTGCTCTTCACCCGATGAACCATCGGTTTTATATAGGCCAACCATAAGTAAGCCCACACCAAACTTCTTCTCTGGTGTGTAATACGCCGTAGGTAGGTAGCTCATATCGATAGGCTTAGTTTCATCAAACTCACCATCGGCGCCAAACACTGACAAGATCTCATCAACCCAAGTCGGCTGCATATCTTTTGGTGTTTCAAACAGTGGCTCAACGGCAATCGCCTGATTAGAAAGTGCTAAGAAGGTTAACAGTAAAATCCGTTTCATAAATGCTCGAATTAATAGTGAAGAATAATGGAGTGTTGTAGGCGATATGCTGTGAAAGAAAAGTGATAATTCTGCCTGCTGCTCACCGAGCTGCGCATTCTACCATTTGAGCACTATTCAACAATGACTTTGTGTCATGTACAAAGAAAAAGGAGTAAACCGATTGGTTTACTCTTTAGCATAGGCAGCATGGCTTATTGCATAACCGCTTCAAGACGCAGACCATCTGGATCTAGGGGGATCCAAGGCGTTAAACAGTCGCTATTGCGACCTTCAGCTAAACAACTATCTGTTAAGCTATGCAAAAATGCGACGAGTTGACTCACTTGTGTATCCTAGGATTCCAGCCAGCTCTACTGTTATGACTAGAATAACTTATGCTCTTTTTTCCATCGCTTTACAGTTTATATATTTAGCAATATCCACTTCATTAATCTGCGCCGGGTCGAGGAATTTATTGGCATATTGCAAATAAATTCCGCTTGATAGAAACAACTTAAAAAGATCCATATCTAAGTGCTCATCAAGTGCCATCTTATATAAAATATCAATCGCAACGCTTAGCGGCTTCGCCTTTTTATATGGTCTATCAGCAGCGGTTAACGCCTCAAAAATATCGGCGATAACCAAGATCCTCTCAGGGATCGATAAGTCTTCCGCACTAAGCTTACGTGGATAACCTGTGCCCTTTAAGGTTTCATGGTGAGTCGATGCGTAACGTGGCACTCGAGCAAGTTCTGGTGGAAATGGTAGATTCTCCAGCATCTTAATGGTGCTGGTGATGTGCTCGTTGATCTTAAATCTATCCTCAGCAGTTAACGTCCCTCGTGAAATAGATAAATTATACAACTCACCATGGTTATATTGATCTTCTGGGATCGTCATCTTAATGCCAAATTTAGGGTCAAATTTAACTTCATTAATGCGTTTAATTATGTGCTCTGGCTTGTCACGTAAAAGCGGCTCTGTAACCGGGTAAGTTTCCTGTGGTTCTCGCTCACTCAGATTGAGTTCTTCAACAGGCGACAAACCTAATCTATCGTCAAAATGACGCTGCCAAGTAATATTCGCCAGTTCAGCCAAACGATCTTTAGCCTCTTGCCCCATAAATTCACCGCCGATATTAGCCTTGGCAATAAATTCAAAATCTTCTCTAAGCTGCTGCTGCTTTTTCGCCAACTCTGCAGTATGAAAGTCTAGCGCCCCAGCATCTTTAGTTATCTGCTTCAAATGATATATTTCGGCATCACGTAACAAGACCTCAAAGCGCATTCTCACTTCATGAATACGGTTATATACGGCTTCGAGCTTAGTGCCTTTGTCCACAATATACTCAGGCGTGGTGATCTTGCCGCAATCATGTAACCAGGCCGCAATTCTGAACTCACGATGTTCATCTGCAGAATTAAACTTAAAGTCTTTAAATGGCGCCAAATCTGACTCTTCAACAGCATCGGCCAACATTAAACCTAGCTCTGGTACTCGATTACAGTGCCCTGCAGTATAGGGAGACTTATCATCAATCGCTTGTGCAATAAGCTTGATAAAGGACTCCATTAGCTCCTTTTGATTCTCTTCATACTCTTTAATTGAACATGACATATCCATCATAGAGTGGGCTAATTCATCAAGCTCGGTAATATTGGAATCGACTTTAATCACATCATCATATTGGCGGTTTCTGATTTTTTCATTTTCTTTGGCGAGCAACTTAATCGGCCTGATAATCGGTGAGGAGAAAACCCACGACACTGGAAAAATCAACAATAGGCATAAGCTCGTTAATAAAATGGATTGCTGAACTTTTTCAACACTAGGCGCGAGCAACTCTTTTGCCGGAACCACTATTGCAAAGTATTCTTGGCTCCCCGCTGATGCATCGCCAAACGGCGTAACATAAAGAAACTCTTTTACGCCGTTAATCTCGCGTTGAATTAACTGTCTCTGGCGACTTGGTTGCTTTGCAAAATCAATTAACGCCTCATAAGGCACTGTACCTTGAGTGGTTAAGTTTTGTTTTTCGCCACCGGCAAACCATTTATCTCTTAAAGCCTGTTTTTGCTCAATTGTAATATTGGCTAAGGCTAAATTGATAACCTCAATTAACTCTGCATTGTGTTTGGCAAGCACAATATGCAAGCCTGTATCTAGAGTTAACGGTGCAAACTGAATTTGCTCATGATATTGAATATTCTCAACAAAAAACTGCTTAGCGGTATAGTGTAAAATAATGCTGCTATCCAGAGCCGCATAGACTTCCCCCTCTTCAACCGCATGCAATACGGCATAAGTAGAAGACATCTCAACAAGCTCTATTTGCGGATAGTTACTTCTAATCACCTCTACAATTGACCAACCCGTTGGGATAGCTAATTGCTTACCAAATAACTGCTCGATATGCGTAATAGGCTCTTGCCCTTGTTGGGTCACCAAGGCATAAGGCAGTTCAAGAAAGGGCTCGCTAAACTCTCCGAGTAAACGTGTTTCGTCAGTTTTGATAACGGAATGGAGCATGGCTAATTCTTGTTTTTTAAACTTATCGGTTAACTCTAGCCAGCTAAAGCCATTGATATATCTAAGCTCCAACCCTGTCATATCAGCCACAAGATTTAGCAAGTCAACACTGTAGCCCTGAGGCATTCCCGATATAGCAAAATCGATCGGTGCCCAATCAGTTTCATTGGACACTTTTAACGGCTCTGTTCTAGCAATTAAATCTCGCTGCTTAGCGGTTAAAGATAAAGGAACAGATTGTGGTATTTGTATACTCGCTTGCTTCACTTGGTTTGAAGCAATTAGTTCGCCACTTTGCTTATAGAGGAATATTTGTTTATCGCTTGCGGCGTTGCCATCTTGACCTTGCATAACTAAATAATCAGATAGACTAGACAGTGCAATATCTAACGCCAAGACAGCGCCAGTTTCTGCTAATTTTATTGAGTAAGTTTGTCCTGGAGACTGTAAGTGTTGAAACAGATAAGGCTCAGTTTTTGAAACAGTTTGAGTGTTCGCGTTGATAAACCAAGGCCGCACGCTAGCATCATACTCGCTCGATTCTGTATCCCTGACTCGCAGGGTAAATTGGTCATCAAAATAAGATTGCTTACGTTGCCGTAACTCTCCCTCACCATTGATAGCAATAAGCACCCAACGATCTAGATGAGATGCATTAAGCTGCTCTCTGATTATTGGATGGGCATCAAGATTAATCAGCTCGTAAAAATCGCCATTAGGGGTACCAATATAAAGCGCATAGAATAATGAGTTAGTTCGCATTATTTCTGCAAATACGCGCCGTGTTTCAAGATTTACCCCGCCATTGACGGATAGTGCATCGAGATTAGAAAGAAGGTGGACGGTGTTAATGGCTTGATTATCGACTTGGGTAAGGTAACGACTGGTATTTTTAGCGGTAAGATCATACAAGTTAACAGCGGAGTCTGTTGCCATACTTTTACTAAAATAGTATTGCAAGCCTATGGCGATAGCTGCGGTTAATACCGTTGCTAAAATAAAGATCCCCACCACGGTCACTCGAATAGTGAATCGCTTCTTGCGCTTATTAACCAAGGTGTCCATAGAATCCCTGCTCCCTCATTCAATCCCTGAAAATGCATCTTATTACAAGCAAGTAACAAGTCAACATAACGCACTAGCATTACAGTTTGAATTTAAGAGGAAATAAGCGTTTTAATAATAGAACAATTGCTTATTTACCCCATATCAAGTTAAGCGTATTGCTATAGAGCTATTTGTGACTTTATTTAGCTAAAGTAAACATAACATCTAGTAAATTACTCTTAATGAAATAAGTTTTGTTCATGAAAATTTTTCTACATCAATGTCGCAAACTGATTAGTTTCCTATCAGTCAAACTCAATATGTTATTGCGATACAGCAGCAATAAAAGTTTAATGGTAATATCCAGTCGTTGATTCATAGACTCTAAACTAAGCCTGTTTAGCTTTGTTCAACGCTCTTATCACGAGGAATAATAATGTTAGCTGTTAATGAATATTTTGAAGGTCAGGTTAAGTCTATTTCTTTTGCAGGCTCTGATAAACCAGCATCTGTAGGTGTTATGGAAGCTGGGGATTATGAGTTTGCTACTGCAGCACCAGAAGTGATGCAGGTGATTTCAGGTGCGCTAACCGTATTACTACCAGGGCAAACTGAATGGCAAACCTTTAACGCTGGTGAACAATTTGATGTTATCGGTGATGCTAAGTTTCAAGTAAAGGTCGCGACGCAAACGGCTTACCTTTGCATTTACGGCTAATGCGTCATTAGCCAAAAATAAAAAAACCATCCGCTGCCTACGCTAAAATCGGCACTGTGGATGGTTAATTTATTGTTTAGCATCCCAAAACACGCGTTATAAAAAACAATAGGCTTCTAAAGCCATATTTATTGATAACGAGTTACTCAACCCACATCACTAATTCACCCGCCATTTTCAAACCATATTGTCTTTTAGTCAGCTTGCCAGTGGCATCAAACAATAACAATTCAGCCGAATCAGCTCGATGCTCACGGATTAACTTATCACCCTCGGGCGTACCCGTTGTGGCAATCAGAAAATGCACTGAATCGCCAAGATAATCGCGCGCTTCATTCATCTGCTCAGTCTGACTATTACCCATGGCTAAACCATTATCATAAACAAACACAATCGCAGGCTTGCCCGTACCAATCTGTTCATGGGTAGCCTTAAACCCTTTAGGCATGACCATAACCAAGGCTGCGAACATAGCCACGATAGAAGCCACGATGCCTAGAGCGACTAAAGGCTTTCGACGAGTCGCTTTAGTATTATGTGTATCCAAGATGAAACCATCCTCTTTTGACGACAAAAATAGACAACAAATTGGCTCATCATAATTAGCAAACCTGAGTCCTATATTAAAATCAAAGTTAATTTTTTAGTTAATTAACTAAATGGAGGCTGGTGCACTGTTTAAATTGGCTCTCGATACATTGTTGGCTTAACGCCTGTGCAGCGGCTAGTTGTTGCGGGGGCAGTTTAGCGATAATAAATTCGAGCCGCTGCTTAGCCATAGCATTATCTTGACTAGCGGCTGCATCAAGCCATACATAAATTTTGATAAAATTCGGCTGGTTATGCCTTTCGTTAAATTCAAGGGTGGCTAAATCAACTTGCGCTTCAGCCAAACCAAGTGCCGCCGCTTGGTGGAGCCAAGCTTCAGCTTTTACAGCATCAATATCACCAAGCAGTCCATTCAAATACATCATACCGATTTGGTGCATTGCCGGCGCGAACTTACGCTCGCTACTGACTTGATACCAATTAAGCGCCAGCTCTGGCTTGTGATACTGCTCTAGATAGATCTGACCTAATACATATGGTGCCTCGCTGTGGTCATTATCACTGCTTTGTTTTAACCACTTTTCAGCACGAACTAAGTCTACATCACCACCAAAACCCTGAAAGTGCATTAACCCCAACATAAACTGGGCATCTACTTGATGCCTTGGGAGTGGCGGCTCAACAGGCTGGCTCGCCAACCTTTGATACCAATAGCGAGCTAATTCCGGCTCAGCTTCACCCGCTTTGCCACTGCGATACATCTCAGCTAATGAGAACTGCGCCTCAGGCATGCCTTGCTCTGCAGCGACTTGGTACAAATCCATGGCGCGATGATTATCTTGTTCAACCAGCATGCCTTTAGCGTACAAGTAAGCCAAATTAGTGGCCGCATTCTCGTCGCCTTGTTTAGCATTGTCGAGACACTCCTGAGTCACAATATCCGCTTGCCCTGATACGGCATAATCACACCAAGGATCAAATAACTTTGGCTGTAATACATTGATCTGCTGTGACTCCACGCCTTGTTGGCTGCTGCACCCTATCAAAGCAAATATTGCAACAAAACAAGCCCCTAAACTTGCTAACCTAGAGAGCGAAAAATAACAGCGATAAAATAAAAGTCTTAGCATAGTTGCTCCCTATCAATAATAAATACGCTGAGTACCAAGCTAACGCACTGCTCCAATGCATAGATTGAGTATTAAATAGCTATGAGCAATTTACAAAAAAAAGCAACACAAACAAACCACAGCAACATAAGAGTCGACACTGAGGGTTAATTTAACAACTTATGCCTGCACATTATTTAAATACAATCCAAGTAAATTTACATTTTCAGGGGTGTAAAAAAATCATTTTAAATTAAATAAAAAATCGGCTTATCACTGTTTAGTTTTTAAACCATCTTGTCGCTTTAGCTATGGTGTCATTTAGCTGATTTAATTCGGTTAAATCCCGCTAAATACGACATCATAATTATTATCCTGTAGGGCTCTACATCATGTTAAAAAAGATTACCGCTTATTTTGTTTTGACACTATCTTTGCTAATTATTTTAAGCTTTTATGTTAGTTATAATTTCTTTGAGTCTTGGAAAAACTCAAATGTTTTAAAAGAAAATAATACGGTTGTAAACATTCTAAATGGCACTATGACCAATGCTCTCGATAACGCAAAAAATAGCGTTCGCAGCATAGCTAAAACATTTTCAACGTTTGAATTTGACAATGATACGTTAAGTATCATGCGTTCAATCGTGACGGAGTCAAAGGGAAAGTACATGGGGGTTTACTTCAGTAAACCTAATGGTGAAACCTTTACCTACTCCAATGAAACAAGCGGTGTAATGCAAAACTTTAATGCTAAAGACTTGGGCAGAGAGTGGTTTATTCTTGCAATGCAGGGAAAAAACATTGTTTCTTTGCCTTACGTTAGCTCTACAGGTGAGACCATTATTACCGTTTCATCACCAATAAAAAATAGCGTTAATACTATTGTTGGCGTCCTTGGTATCGATATCGATATCACTGAAGAATTAGAAAAAACCAATCTTGAATATGTGATTACCAGTAAAGACGGTCACGTTTTATTTGCAGATGCGAGTAGCCAGTCTTGGAAAGGTCAAAACATCTATCAATTACGACCAGTCTATCGAAGTGTAGAAGCTATTCCCTATTCATATCAGAGTGAAAATGGTGATTACTACAGTGTAACCAAGCAAGATTTTAATAATCAATATGATGTATTTGCTTTTACACGTCAAAACTCAATTGTTGAAAGTCGCAACGAACTGCTCACTACAGTCGTGCTGCAGTTACTGCTTGTCGGCGTTATCTTAGCGTTAGTTGTTTTCTTCATTGTAAGAAAAGAAATTGATACTAACTTAGGTGAAGAGCCTAAAGAATTAGCTGCTAAAATTCGTATCTTTGCTGAAGGCAACTTGGTGGGGGTCACTTTCTCACGCACCGGGCTAGTATCAATATCACTGCGTGATATGCAAGAGAACATTAGAAATATCACCCAGAATACGGCTGCAGTAACCGAGTCTTTATTAGAAAATCAGGGTTCTATTGAAGCCATTATTCAACAAAACAAAACCAATGCAGAAAATGAATCATTAGAAGTCGATCAAGTCGCCTCTGCGATTCTTGAGCTTTCAACTACCGCTGCCGATGTCGCACAAAACGCAGTTTTAGCTGACTCACAAACATCTGAAGCACTCACAGTTGTCAATCTAGGCTCTGAAACTCTAAGCCGTTCCGCGGTTATTTCCGAGCAAGTCAACGAATCGATAAAAGAGTCGGTCGTGATTGTTAATGAACTACGAGCTTACGCCGAAAAAATTAGCACAGTGGTACATGTCATCACTTCTATTTCAGAGCAAACCAACTTGCTGGCGCTAAACGCAGCAATTGAAGCAGCAAGAGCGGGTGAACAAGGTCGTGGTTTTGCTGTTGTTGCCGATGAAGTGAGATCGTTAGCAGCAAAGACGCAGCAATCTACAATCGATATTCAAAACATTATCACTCAGCTACAAGAGCAATCGAAAAAAGCTGATGAATCCATGATTAGTAATTCACATATGGTTGAGGAGTCGAACTTAATTGCTGAAGAGATTGCAGCGGCGTTCAATGAGATCCTGAGAAAAGTTGAATCAATTTCTGATATCAATAGATTAGTCGCAACGGCGTCTGAACAGCAGTCGGCAGTCACCTTAGATGTTTCTCACCGTGTAGAAAATATCAATAGTACTGTTCAAGTTAGCTTAAACAACGCCCATACGATTAGTGATGTAAATAACGATATCTCTAGTTTGATTCATAAAGTTAAGGACGAAATGGCGTTTTTTAAGGTGAGCTAAAGGCTTTAGGTAGGCGCCACTGTTGAACATGTTGTAGCATCAATCCGATGATTTGCTGCAGCATGTTAACCCAGTTCAATCTAAGAGGATGCAAATAAAAAATATGACTCAGCAACGGTAAAAACGCACTCAAGTCTCATTTCTTCATTTAGATTGTCAAATAACCAAATTGACAGCACATAAGAGGGAACTATTATTGCCTTATAGTGCTCATATTCGTTACCCTGAATAAACAGGTATTTTAAATGCCTGTATTGAGTATAAAATATTGCACTTAGCTTAGCGCTAGATAGCGAGCCTTGCTTGAGTGCACAACTAATGAGGCAAGATTGAATGAATACATTGAGTAAACTATTAATCGGTTCTACCATCAGCATTGCAGCACTCGGCGGCGTGGCACAGGCAGGTGATCTTATCTGTAAGGTCAAAGGCAGTGACGATGTCATTATGAAGAATATCGAAATCTTACGTTCAAATCAGGCGTTGGTCAGCATTGATGGCAGTTATACCTCACCTATTATGAATAACATTTATCGCATCGACGGTGTAGATGGCCAAGATATTAGCGAAACCCCAACTTATATCGCCTATAGCCAATATCCCCTTGCCGACCACCAGCTGCTAGCTACCGTTCAAGTTGCAGACCAGCCAGCCTTTACTGGCATGTGTACAGTTACCGAAGAGATGTAAATCAACTCTTGTGTAAAAAATCACCCTACTTTAGCGCTACACATACAAAACGTAATAGCTTGCATTTAAAGCCACAGTTACAGCTAAGATGGCTGCAAGTATTGCTAGCTATAGCTTCCAGCGAGCAATAGTTATCTAGCATTAAAAAACACCTTGTTTACTGCGATAAAAAAGCCCCGATACAATTGCTGTAACGAGGCCTTTAAAAGCGACTTTTGCGCTAGATACTTATCCTGAATCGTAATCCTAGAGGCTTATCCTAGATAGTTTGATATAGCGTTAGCTATAATTTTTATTGCTGGGTTAGCGACGCTTTGCCAAATTGCTTATTGGCCATTTCTTTAGCAATTTTCGGCGCTTGCCAAAGTGATGGCAGCAACACAAATGACACTGGCACGGCAGTAATTACGATAAACGACTGCAAGGCAGAAATACCGCCTGAGCCCATCGCAATCAAGGCAATAGCCACTAAGCCCATTAATATCCCCCAAAATGCACGCATCGCGCCGCTCGGCTCTGTAGAACCTGTCACCACCACACTAATGGTGTAGGTCATCGAGTCACCTGTAGTAACAATAAACGTGGTAGTTAAGATCAAAAACAGAATCGCAATCAGCGTTGGCATAGGTAACTGCGAAGTAATTGCCAGCAACACGCCCGGCAAGTTAAAGCCTTCAAATGCATTAGCCATCACCCCAGGATTGGTGAGCTCAAACGCAAGACCTGAGCCGCCGACGACACTAAACCAGAAACAGGTGATCAGCGGTGCAATCAAAGAGATCGACAAGATCAATTGACGAATAGTACGGCCACGAGAAATACGCGCAATGAAGATTGCCATCATAGGGCCATAACCCAAGAACCAGCCCCAGAAAAATACCGTCCACCAACTTAACCAGTCAGCGTCACCGCGATAGAGCGACATAGGCACAAAATTATTGACCATTCTCGCCATGCCTTGCATATACCCATCAACAATGAAGCTCGTAGGTCCAAATAGCAGAATGAAGATAATCAACGCTGCAGCCAAGATAATGTTATAGCGACTAATAATCTGGATACCACGGCTTAAGCCGCTTAATGCCGACAAGGTATACATAGCGATAGCAAACAACACCACCAAGCTCTGCGTCATCAGAGTATCTTGCACACCAAACAAAGCGTTGAGCGCATAACTAATCTGTAAGCCAAGGAAGCCAATCGGACCGATTGTTCCTGCTGCCACAGCGATAATACAGAAGGTGTCGGTTAAGGTACCAATCCAGCCATTCAGCGCTCTATCACCAAATATTGGGTACAACAAAGTACGAGGTTGTAGTGGTAAGCCTTTGTCGTAGTGCAGGTGCATCAATACTATTGCCGCCAAGGTGCCTAATATCGCCCAGGCTAAAAAGCCCCAGTGTAGGAATGACTGCGATAATGCATTAATTGCCAAACGGCGACCTTCGGCTTCACCATAAAATGGTGGCGAAGAGACAAAGTGAGCAATAGGTTCAGCAGCGGCCCAAAATACACCGCCACCGGCTAATAAGGTGCAGAGAATAATAGCCAACCATTTAAAGGTATCCATTTCAGGCGCTTTAAGGTTACCCAAGGTAACATCGCCTGTTCTGGCAAAGGCAAGGTAGAGACCAATAACAAAGTTAGCAAATAACAATACTTGCCAAAAAGGGCCAAACCATAGGGTCACTTTAGAGAATCCAACTTGAATGACGTTGGACAGAGCGGAAGTATCGAAAACAGCAAGTAGAACGAAGAGAACGAGGAAACCGCCACTTAACCAGAGTACAGGGCTGGTAAAGGCGTTAGTGGTTGATGCATCTCTTCGCTCTGGGGGATGAGCAGCAAGATAGTTTTCATCCGTTGACTTACGCTCAACAGATTGTGTCAAATTCGACATTGAGTATTCTCTTTTGTCGTCGTCAGCAGTCAAATATTCGCACTGCTTAAAGCAGCATATTATTAACTGAGCGAGTGAATTTTCCTCGGCTATTGCAAAGCGATTAACCAACTTTGTAAAGGTTGAGGCTGTAAAAGGGCAACTATTTTAGCACATACAAAAGTCGAAGAAAAATCGGCCAAAGCAGCACTAAAGTTGCAGCAAATATTAGCAGGTAGTGAATTATTTCAATTTTGAATGGATTTCAAGTAATTAACTTGCGTTGGTACAGGGCTGATAAAGCAGCTTACTGAGTTACGATTAACAGTACTCGTTGACAATTAACACAAAACCTTTCAAAGAAATGACCTCGGCCAGGAAAGCAAAAAGCTAAAAGCTAAAAGCTAAAAGCTAAAAGCTAAAAAATGACGATAAATAGGGAGTCAATTTTGAGCGAATACTTTTTTGCTAGAGAGAATGTGGCGATCGCCAGTTATGTTTTTACAGAAGGGGATACTAACGCAGTGCCTGCCGACGCGTTAACCTAGCAAACTCCACGAAATGCCATTCATTGAGGATGAGCTTAGCTTATAATTTAAGCGCTCACGTGTTGCAATTATTTTAATTAATCACAAATTCTGTTAATAATCCGATTTAATTTAAAGATACAAAAAATCATTGCCTCAAAGTGATTAAGCGAAAAAACACGCTCTATTTTTTTGTTTTTAATCAGATTTGATTTATTTTGATCATAGATAAGGTAAACGAACTAGCAGGTCACATCATGCATTTTATCTTTTACGCTTTTCACCCGAAATAAATATAAAAGACCCGGTTAATGCTCATATAAAAAGCCAATAGTGTATATGGCTAGGTGATTGTTTTTATTTAACATAAAAAAAGCATAATGCTGAGTGTTTTAATTGGTGAACAAAATTATTGTTTAGCCACACCAACGCATCAAATTGAAACATTTGTAACGCATAATAAAATACCAACAAATAACGCTGAAAGTAATGTAAACAAAAAGTGTTCAACCGTAATTTAAACCATCAATTTCAGCCTCTTATTGCACGAAAACTGTCTATTGTAGTTTTCTGTCGATATATACAATACTATTTTATATAACTTTATTACTCGATTTGACTAATTAGTTAATCAACTCCTTATTTTAGTTTGTTAAAACCCGCAATCTGACACATATTGTTCACTTTACTTCTCCATTAAATTTAATTAATTTACCTCGAATTTAGGATGTCTGACCTGTTCAGAACGCATATCCAACATCACTTAATCTCGCTAATTAAATAATTAAGTGCTGATATCAATTTTAATAAAAAATAATAAATGGTTCTTGGAGTAAATATGAAATTAAGTACTAAGAAGCTGTTGCTTGTTTCAAGCATCGCTGCTGCATTAGTGGGTTGTAATAGTTCAGATGACGATAATAACAATGTCAACGACAGCACCATTAGCGTTCGTCTAATGGAAACCACTGATATCCATACCAACGTAATGCCATACAACTACTTTGTTAGCGAAGCAGTAAACGAAACTAAGTTACCTGAATGGGGCTTAGCACGTACCTCTTTAGTTATCGCAGCAACTCGTGACGAAGTAGAAAACAGCATGCTGTTTGATAACGGTGACTTAATCCAAGGTAGTCCAATGGGCGACTATATGGCGTCACTGGGTACTGAACACGTTAAAGACAACACTCACCCTGTTTATAAAGCAATGAACGAATTGCAGTACGACGCAGCTAACTTAGGCAACCATGAGTTTAACTATGGCCTAGATTACCTAGATGAATCACTAAAAGGCTCTGACTTCCCATATGTAAGCGCTAACGTATGGAAAGTGGATAACTCGCTAGAAAAAGTAAGCAATGCAGCAGATGAGTGTGAAGTACGCATTACTGAAGAGTTCTATGAGACGGCTGAACACAGATATGATCCATACGTGATCTTAGATCGTGAATTTAAGAGCAGTAACGGCGAATCTTATATCGTTAAAGTGGGTGTCATCGGCTTTACTCCACCGAACATTATGGGCTGGGATGCATCATTACTAAAATGTAATGTTATGGTGTCAGACATCAAGAAAACCGCTGAATACTATGTGCCTAAGATGAAAGCTGAAGGCGCTGATATTATTGTTGCGATTCCTCACTCTGGTCTAAATGACAATGACAATGAGTTTGCCGAAAACGCTACATTACACCTTGCCTATGTTGATGACATCGATGCCATCATGTTTGGTCACGACCACCGTGAATTCCCAAATACCACAGGTGAATACGGCGAAATCGAAGGTGTTGATGCCGAGCTTGGCTTAATCAATGGTATCCCTGCTGTTATGCCTGGTTTCTGGGGCGCTAAGCTAGGTGTGATTGACCTAACGCTAACAACTAAAGATAACGGCGAAAGCTGGGATGTTGACCATACTAAGTCAACTTCAGAGCTACGTTCACTCGTACCCAATAGCTCTGACAAAATCATCGAAGACTTAGTGGCTAAAGAGCATCAAGGCACGATTGATTACATGTCTACACCTATTGCTGAAATCGATGTGAACATGAACAGTTTCTTCCCACAAGTGGTACCGGATCTATCTATCCAAGTCGTTAACGAAGCACAACTGCATCAGTTAATGAAGTGGAAAGAAGCGGGTGAATTTAAAGACGCAGCTGACGACGCTATCTTCTTGTCAGTTTCAGCACCGTTCAAGTCTGGTCGTAACGGTCCACAAGACTTTACCAACATTCAAGAAGGTGAGCTAACTAACGCTTCTGTTGCTGATTTCTATGTATTTGATAACAACACCCCAGCGGTATTAAAAATGACTGGTTCTGATATGAAGAACTGGATCGAATGGGTTAATTCAAACGCATACAACAGCCTACCGTTAGCAGCCGATGAACGCTTCCTAAATGAATCATTCCCAGGCTACAACTTTGACGTATTCTTTGGTGGCTTCAACCAAGCTGGTGAAGGCTTACTTAAGTACACAGTTAACGTTGAAAAAGAGTCAAAGTACATCAACATTAATGGCTTTGAATATGAAACAACGACTAACGAACAGATTGACAGCCTAACTTATAACGGCGTTGAAATTGCTGATGACGCAGAAATCTACGTGATCACTAACAACTACCGTGCATCTAACGTGAAAATGCCAGGTGTTGATAAAGCGGTGCTTGTTAAAGAAGAAGCCGCATTCAACAACCGTGAATTAGTGCAATACTACTTAGAAGACTCGCTAGCTGGTAACCAAGGTGATGCATCATTAGCATTCCCGAATGCGGAAGTGTTCAAGCTAGTCGCGCCAAACACAGATAGCGTTTGGTTTGCATCAGCAACCTTAGATGAAGCATTCCGCTGTGTAGACAACGGCATCACAGGTCTTTCAACTGAGAAAGTAGAAGAGACTAAAGCCGGTACTGAAGGCTTTACTAAGTTCCACTTTAACTTTAACTACAGCGGTGAGTTTAACTGCGCAGCTAAAGCTAAGTAACTCAAACTAAATGAGTTAAATCGCTTAAACTAAGTCAGTTACAGCGCAAACAAAAATCCCTACTTAGCAATAAGTAGGGATTTTTTGCATTAGCTGCCAAACAACCTCAAACAGCAGAGTTGAGAGATTTATTTAGAGTGAGCTTATTAGCCGTAGTAAGATATTCTTCCAAAGATCCATAACCGCTTAAATATTTAAAACATGGAGTTAACCTTGAACGAATACTTCTTTGCCAGAGAGAACGTCGGCATTGCCTGTTATGTTTTTCCTGATGAGCACATCGATACCGTACCAGGCTACTCGTTTACTTATCCTACTGCACCAGTACCTTTAGTCATCCAATATGATTCTGAAGTAGGCTGCAGCGTGCCCGACATATTTGAGATGCCTGCATTTTCAATACGAAAAAGCATTTTTAACACGATCGACCTGCAAGCTATCGCAGGCACTAACTGGGTAGATATTGATTTAGTCCATAACGGCCATCATGAGTTTGTCATGCTGCAAGTTACCAATCAAATCAAAGCGATAGATAGAGTAAATAGTAATATAAAGCGCTACCGAAAGGACGACGATGGCGATGAGATGATGAGCGGTATCCGCCAGTTACGCATTGACCCTAAAGCATTGGCAGAAGTCGAATTAGCACAACGACTGATATTTATTGATCCAGCTTGGTACAAACAGGTGTTTTTCCACAAATCAGTGGTCGAGCAACTAACTAAGCTCAAGTTAACTGGCGTGGAGTTTATCCCAGCTGAAGGCTATTCGGATTTTGTAGGTTAAAGGCAACAACATGAGTGAGTACTTTTTTATAAGAGAGAACCAGCCGACGCCAATCTATGAAGTCGCAGAAGAGTTTGAAGAGGAAATGCTGCGCACTCCATTTACCAGCCCAAGTGCACCAGTGCCAGTTATCGCCACCCATAAACCAGAACAAGAGTATGCAATTGCCGATATTCTGCTTGAGCCAGAATTCGCGTTATCTCAACATCTATTCGATTCACTAAAAATCGAGTCGCTATATGGCAGTAACTGGATCCCACTCAAGTTACTTGATCAAGGCGAACATGATTTCATGATGCTGCAACTCGCCCATGAAATCGATGTAATTTGTCATGAGCAAAGCATATTTAAACGCTTTAAACGTGGCTACATTAGTGGCATGAAAACACTGGTTATCGACTCCGATAAACTGGCGCAGATCCCGCTATACAAAAGACAGGTGTTTCGCGATAGCTCATGGGGCTTTCATACGTTTTTTCATAAAGATATTGTCGATCAGATCATGCGCGACTCACCAACAGGCATAGAATTCGTGCCAATTGAAACTTTTAACGAGTCGTGGGCAGGCTAACTATGTATAGTGCATTTAGCTAAAGCTAAGTAAAGCTTAGCAATTGATTGTATTAAAAATTAACCTATTAATTTGAACATGATCAGAGCTGACAAATAGAATAACTGGTAGTATCTTGGTAGCTATTAACTTGATGTAAACAGGAAGTCACACAAGATGCTCATGGAAAGAGGCACCCTTGTTCGTTGGAACGCAGACAAAGGCTTCGGTTTTATTAAGCCTGAGGCCGCCAATACTCAAGATGTGTTTATTCATATCTCGACACTTAAGCAGATGGCTCGAAAGCCCATTGTTGGCGACCAAATTCTGTTTGTTACCGAGCGCCAAACCGATGGCAAACTCAGAGCCAGCAAAGCCAGTATTGAAGGTGTGGCAGTTGTAGCTATTCAATCAACAACTAAACGAATCAATAAGCCACGCAAAAATCATTCGACACACCACAATCAACGCCCAGTTAAATCCAGCTTTTTGGCTAAGCTCGCTATCCCATTAATTATCGTTATGGCTGTCGTTGGTTACGGCAAGTACCAACAAATCAATAAAACCATAGTGCTAGCTAACGACGATATTGCAAACATGCGCTTTGACTTACCGCCAAAATCATCAACAACGAGTGTCAGCCAGCCAGAGTTTCAATGTGAAACCGGCAAAACCCATTGCAGCCAAATGAGCTCATGCGATGAAGCTAAGTTTTATATTAAAAACTGCCCCGGCACAAAAATGGACGGTGATGGAGATGGCATTCCTTGTGAGAGACAACATTGCAACTGGTGATCCTAAGGTTAGCTTATGTTGTAAACATTGCTAAAAATCAAAGAATTACCCCAAAATGTATGGCAAATTCACTCGCTTTAGAGATAGTTACATACATTGCAAACAATGCACTAAAAACACGCCAATGAAACAAGCCTGCCCACAATGCAGCAGCAAGAATACCAGAGTTCAAAAACGACAAGAAACCTACACCTTAAACTGCCAAGACTGTGGTTGTGGACAAAGGGTGGTTTAGGGGAAAAGAGAAAGTTTACTCTGACCCCACTTATTTGTGACCCCACTTATTTGTAGGTTGGTGCATAGATAACCAGCAAAACATGCCATTGAAGATGGGTATCTTTGAGATTTTATGAGATTTCCTTGATAAAAAACTTCATACCTGATGAGTCTGCGGTAAAACTACATACCGTAATTAACTACAAAAGTGCAAATTAAAAAACAAAAAACCAAAAAAACAAAAACTACAGAACAACCCTTCAAAAGGTTGCCAAAGTGTTGCAAAACAAAAGCCTAGATGTAACCATTTAATTGCTTAATAAGCAGCAATTTATAACATTTTACTTATAGGGAATTAAGAACTACATGAAATATTGCGCATTATTTGCATTAGGCTTACTTGCATTAACAGGCTGTTCATCTACGCAAAAAAACTCAACTGAACAGGCATATATGATTATTGACATAAAAGGAGATTCTTCTATTCGAGAGAATGTCCTTGATACGGTAGTCGAAACTGTCCAAGAAAGCATGGATACCTTAACCGTTAGTCGAGGTATTCCTCCTTTTGAGCTTCCTGAAAAACCGACAAGATTTAAGCTCGTCAATCCATATGGAAACTCTGGAATTGGTGCACTAGTTCAATCTCATGGCGGTATGGTGATGATTCCAACTTGCCAAGATCCAATCTTGACTATGAAGTCTGATGACTCAACAGAAGGTTTCGGAGAATCAACCTCTTTCTTTATCTGTGTAGTACAGTACCAGCAAGGATATCATGTTGATATATACACCACATTCAATCAAAGTAGCGGTGGTATTTCTATTGATGCTATGAGCGCTTCACTAGCTCGTTCTCTTGTAGGGGATACTAGCCAAATAATCCCTAGAACCATGAAGCGTATTGAATTAGCACTTTCAGAAGAAAACTATGAAACGAGAGTCGTAGATAGTTATATTCCCAAAAAATGGAAAGGTGCATTTATCGATGAAACGACTGTTACAGCCACTAAAGGTGATAATAGCAAGTTATAGTTTTTCTTAAACGAACATCAGAAAATATCTTCACTAGCCTAAAAAAGTAAATAGGCCAGATTAATTGTCCCTAGTATAGGTCAACGGATATTTTACGCTATCTCAGCCATTTAAAAGCCCCAATACCGCAAGGTGTCAGGGCTTTCATTCTTCTTTTCAAGACTTTTCGACTTTAGTTTTTAAGCTATATACCAACTGATATCTTTACTAATTATTCACATTAACGCAAAGAAAGCTACACCTTGAATAGTCAAGAGTGAGGTAGTGATCTTCGAGTAATTTAGGGTATAGAAAAAGTTTACCTCTGATCCCATCCCCCTCTTAATTTCAGTAGCTTTTTCAATCAAATAGCAGATAAAATGCGCTTAACCATTATCAAGCTGCTAGCTAATCGTTTATAGCTAGGCAGTAGAACGGACGCTATTGATAAATGATTCTGAAAACAAAATCCCCGCAAAATCTACAATCAGCGCAAGCGATTGCAGGCCAGCAACAAGAGCAAAACGTGGCATTCTTTCTGCGCCGCGCTTACAAAGACCACCCACAAGTGCTGGTGATCAACGACTTCAAATTTCGCTTTAACAACGAAGTCGCGCAAATAGACCACCTCATCGTGTATAGCTACGGTTTTATTCTCATTGAATCGAAGAGCATCAGAGGTCAGATAAAGGTCAACCAGCAACAGGAATGGACGCGCAGCCTAAACACTTATCAAGCAAAGACTACGAAATGGCAAGGCATGCCCTCGCCCATCAAGCAAGTAGAGCTGCAACAAGCACTGTTACTCGAACTATTAATGCATCATCGCAGCGACATACTAGGCAAGTTGCTTGGGTTTAAACAACAAGGCTTCAAAGGTCGATGCTGGGATCATCTATGCGCAGTATCTAGCGACGCCATCATTGATAGAAAGTCGATGCCCAAGGCCGTATCAGACAAGCTGATAAAATCTGAATTTCTGGTAGAAAAGCTAGACAAGGTGATGAACCTAAAAACTAAATTCGCTAGATTTATAAATACCAGCGATACCCGACCAGCTTTCAATCAACAAGAGTTAGAGTCTGTCGCTTCATTTCTTATCAAGCAACATATCGCACCGAATACGACAGCAGACACAGAAACACCAGAAACACCAATAACAACAAACCAAACAGCCACAGAGCAAAACAGCGCATTGCCAACAAATACACCAATAACAGCAGCTAGCACAGCGCCGGTTCAACGCATGCCCGCTCAAACAATAGCAACAGAAGCCGCATTACATACAGAAACAGAGAAAAGCCAAACAATCCAGATAGTTTTACGCTGCAAACATTGTGGAGAGTCAACGAATTACACCCCAATGTATGGCAAATTCGGATATTACATACATTGCAACCAATGCACTAAAAACACGCCGATGAAACAAGCCTGCCTACAGTGCAGCAGTAAGAATACCAGAGTTCAAAAACGACAAGAAACCTACACCTTGAATTGCAATGAGTGTGGTAGTGGTCAAAGGATGATTTAGGGGAAAAGAGAAAGTTTACTCTGACCAAGTTTTCTCCTCAACTTTTCAAGCATAAGACAAATAAAATATATGAACGATTACGACTTCAGCATATTAAATGATAAAGAATTTGAAATTTTTGCTACTGACTTTTTATCTATCAAAGAAGGAACGATTATAGATAGATTTAAACCAGGTAGAGATCAAGGTATAGATGGTAAGTTTTTTACTGACCAAAATGAAGAAGTCATCATTCAAGTAAAGCATTGGCTTAGTTCCGGCATTGATAAGTTAATCTATCAATGTCGGAAAAAAGAAGCAGATAAAGTACATAAACTTAGTCCATCAAGATATATATTCGTTTGCTCTTTACCGTTAAGTAATTCTAATAAGGAAGAACTCGTAAAAATATTTTCACCTTACCTAAGTCATTGTGATATTTATGGTAAAGAAAATTTGAATGATCACTTGAGGCTACCAGAGTATACTCACATTGAAAAGAACCATTATAAACTTTGGCTAAGCAGTTCCAATGTATTAACTTTACTAATTAATAGTGGCATCTACTCAAAGAGCGAAAGAACATTTGAAGAAATCAAGAAAAACCGTAAGTATTATGTAAAAACAGAAAGCCATGACATTGCAAAGAGCATTTTAGATAACTCAAAATGCTTAATTATTACAGGAGAGCCCGGTGCAGGCAAAACAACATTAGCTGAAAATTTATGTTATTTATTCGTACAAGAAGGATATGAATTTGTCGAAATCGAAGATAGCATTGATAATGCTTGGGATGTTTTCACTAAAGACAAAAAACAATTGTTCTACTTCGATGATTTCTTAGGAAGAAATTATCTTGATGGTTTATACAATCGAGAAGACTCGAAAATAGTAAAGTTTATGAAAGCCATTAAATCTTGTGAGGACAAATTATTTATACTTACATCAAGAAGCACAATATTAAATCAAGGAAAGCAAATTTCTGAATTATTTAAAATTGATAACATACAAAAGAACGAATTTGAATTAAATATAAATAACTTAAAGAAAATCGAAAAAGCAAGCATACTATACAACCATCTCTACTTCTCAAACCTACAGCAAGAGTTTATAGACAAGTTCTATGAAAACAAGGGATACCGAAGCATAATTTTACACAAAAACTTCAATCCTAGATTAGTATCATTTATTACAGACAATCAGCGCTATGAATACCTTAACCAAGATGAATACTGGGACAAAGTAAAATCTCAAATAAATAACCCTAAAGACATCTGGGAATTCGTCTTCGACAATCAGACTAATGAAATACAAAAACTAATAATAAACTTCGTTGTTATAAACAGTAAAAAAATCAGTGAAAAAAAGCTATTGAACACCTATGAAATTTATTGCGAACTGACTAATACACAAGCTAACTTCAGAGAATTCAGAAACTCACTTAAAATATTAACAGGTTCCTTATTAAATAGGTATATTGACTTAAAAAGCATCACGACATATGATTTATTCAACCCATCCATTGCTGATTACATCTTACCAATAGTTAGCATAGAACATGACAACCTAGCATTTATAATAGTAGCTTTAAATAACGAAGAATCTTACAAGGCTCTTTTATCTTTTAAAGAAAACAATTTAATAAACAATAAAAATCTAACAAAAATAATTAACAGGGTTATATTAGAGATAGAGAAAATCAATGAGTGGTCCAAGTATTTTGATCTTTACACAAAATCACTACTGTATATAAAACGTGAATGCAAAAATCAAACAATTAAAAAACCACAAATTGAAAATTTCACCAGAGAATTAAATTCCAACGGTTTTCATTATAAGTCATTATATAGAACACTCCAACTATTTGACGCTTTAATAGACAGCCAAGATCTTGAAAACCTTTCTATTAATTGGGATGGAATAATTACATCTAGCTTAGAGCAACACCCAGACCATTATGAACTAATACTAATATCATATTTAATATTAGAAGCAGAAAACCATTCTGACACTGATTTCACTGAAGCTTTCACAAGCGTCACACTTGAATATTGGCAAGATCAAGTTCACGATGAAGTAAATGACATTTTAAGTTCTAGCATTGAATATGACGACTTAGACTCAATCTCTAACAAGGCAGATGAAATAGTAAATAACAACCTAGGAGAGTACCAGATTGACGTAACAAGTATAGAAGCTGAAATACTTGAACATATTGATTTAGACTCTATTAGAGAAGGAATCATGTCATCATATCACGATCAATTTCAAGATGAATATGGCTCTCATAACTATTATAGAGGTGAAAATCTGTCACATGATAGTGGTTTTGATGATATAGACAGTTTATTTGAGCGATGAAGTAAATTGAAATAATAGGGTTCAAAGTAAGCTTAATCTAGGCTCAGCTAAAGTGGCGCCTAAATATAGCGTCAAAAAAGCCCCGATATCGTCAGATATCGGGGCTTTTTCTATTCTTCTACAAGAAGTGGGTTTAAGCTTTTGAGCTATAGACCAGCAAACATGTCTAACGCAGGAAAAATCGTTCTAGAGCAAGGCTTCTTGCCACGACGTTTAGCTTTCTTAAACGAGTGGCAAGGTAACGCAGCTATAGGCGATTTTAACCAGTTAGATTACATCATGCCGCCCATACCGCCCATACCACCCATACCGCCCATACCGCCCATGCCACCCATATCAGGTGCATCTTCCTTCACTTCGCCAACCATACATTCTGTAGTGATCATTAGACCTGCTACTGATGCTGCGAACTGTAGTGCGCTACGCGTTACTTTAGTTGGGTCTAGGATACCCATCTCTAGCATGTCGCCGTATGTATCGTTACCCGCGTTGTAACCGTAGTTACCTGTGCCGTTCTTAACGTTGTTAGCAACAACTGAACCTTCTTCACCAGCGTTAGTCGCGATTTGACGTAGTGGCGCTTCCATTGCACGTAGTGCAATTACAACACCGTGCTTTTGGTCTTCGTTGATAACTTCAACTTCGCCAATTTTGCTTGCTACGCGTACTAGTGCAACACCACCACCAGCAACCACACCTTCTTCAACCGCTGCGCGAGTTGCGTGTAGTGCGTCTTCTACACGTAACTTTTTCTCTTTCATTTCGATTTCAGTCGCTGCGCCAACCTTGATTACGGCTACGCCGCCAGCAAGTTTAGCCATACGCTCTTGAAGCTTCTCTTTGTCGTAGTCTGAAGTTGATTCTTCAGCTTGGATCTTGATCTGGGCAACGCGTGCTTTGATCTGAGTCTCTTCACCAGTACCGTCGATGATAGTCGTGTCATCTTTAGTGATAACAACGCGCTTAGCAGTACCTAGATCTTCTAGGGTCGCTTTTTCTAGCTCTAGACCAATCTCTTCAGCAATAACAGTACCGCCAGTTAGGATAGCGATATCTTGTAGCATTGCCTTACGACGGTCACCAAAGCCTGGCGCCTTAACAGCAGCAACTTTAACGATACCGCGCATGTTGTTCACTACTAGTGTTGCTAGTGCTTCACCTTCAACGTCTTCTGCAACGATAAGTAGTGGCTTACCGGTTTTAGCTAGACCTTCAAGGATTGGTAGCAATTCACGGATGTTTGATACTTTCTTGTCTACTAGAAGGATGAATGGGCTTTCTAGTTCAACGCTGCCAGTTTCTGGCTTGTTGATGAAGTATGGAGATAGGTAACCGCGGTCGAACTGCATACCTTCAACGACGTCTAGCTCGTTCTCTAGTGCTTGACCTTCTTCAACTGTGATAACGCCTTCTTTACCCACGCGCTCCATCGCAGTCGCGATGATTTCACCAATTGACTCGTCAGAGTTAGCAGAGATGGTACCTACTTGAGCAATAGCTTTAGTGTCAGCACATTCTTGAGAAAGGTTTTTAAGTTCAGCAACTGCAGCAACAACGGCTTTGTCGATACCGCGCTTAAGATCCATTGGGTTCATGCCAGCAGCAACGGCTTTTAGGCCTTCAGTTACGATTGCTTGTGCAAGTACTGTTGCAGTAGTGGTACCGTCACCGGCTGCATCGTTGGCTTTAGAAGCAACTTCTTTCACCATTTGTGCGCCCATGTTTTCGAACTTGTCTTCTAGTTCGATCTCTTTCGCTACCGACACACCATCTTTAGTGATTAGTGGAGCACCGAAGCTCTTGTCTAGTACTACGTTACGACCTTTAGGGCCTAGGGTAACTTTAACTGCGTTAGCTAGCACGTTTACGCCTGCAAGCATTTTTACGCGAGCGTCATTGCCGAATAATACTTCTTTAGCTGCCATTTTTAATGTCCTTTAAATTCTTTTGAAATGCCTGACGAGCTGCCGTTTGGCCTCGCTCGTCAGTATTGGAAAATGTTCTAAATGGAGTGAATTAGCTCACTACAGCCATTAGATCTGATTCAGACAGGATTAGTACTTCTTCACCATCGATTTTTTCTTTCTTTACGCCGTAACCTTCGTTGAAGATAACGATGTCGCCAACTTTAACGTCTAGTGGCTGTACTGTACCGTTTTCAAGAATACGTCCGTTGCCTACAGCAAGAACTTCACCGCGGCTAGACTGCTCAGCAGCACTGCCTGTTAGCACGATGCCACCCGCTGACTTTGATTCAACTTCTGAACGCTTAACAATGACACGATCATGTAATGGACGAATATTCATCGATGGATGCTCCAATTGTATTTATGCCTAAACTTATCTGCAGGCTTGTAATGTTAGTAACAACAATAACTGATTTCACTTAAGTAAAATCAAAACTGTCGCTTGATGTTCGATACATGGGGGTTAATGCCCTCAGTTCCAAGGCCTATTTACAAAATAAATCCGTTTTTTTTAACTCACGCGGATAAAGTTTGCAGCAATCCTGATAGAATCGCCCTCCGAGTAAAGACGAGGCAAGACTTCCCTATGCGAGACAGACACGGGCTGCTTACTCAGCCAATTGGTCGTGTACTGCTAAATATGAGCCTTCCAAACCTGATTGGTATTCTAACCATTCTCGGGTTCAGCCTCGTTGACACTTTTTTTATCAGCCAGTTAGGCACTGAAGCCTTAGCTGCGATTAGCTTTACCTTTCCGGTGACCCTGATTATCTCTAGCATTGCCATCGGCATTGGCGCTGGAGTATCGACCAATCTTGGGCGTTTAATTGGCGGCGGTCATGCCGATAAAGCCAAAGTGTTTTTACACGACGCCTTAATGCTGACCTTCTTGCTTATTGCCTTTATCGGCGTGCTCGGCAGCCTGTGTATCGATCCGCTGTTTAGCCTACTTGGGGCTAATGACTCAAGCTTACCGCTAATTCATGACTACATGTTTATCTGGTATCTCGGCGCGCCGTTATTGGTGCTGTTGATGGTGGGTAACCAGGGGCTGCGCGCTACCGGCGATACTAAATCTCCAGCCAAAATCATGATGTTAGCTGCGCTGATTAACCTTATTCTCGACCCCTTGCTTATTTTTGGTATTGGGCCTTTCCCACGCCTAGAGATTGAAGGCGCAGCCATTGCGACCGTGATTTCTTGGGTGGTGGCGCTGTCACTGTCGACCCACCTGTTGATTTTTAAACGCCACTTAGTTGAATTTGTTAAGCCCAATATTGAGCGCTTAAAGTGTAATTGGAAACAACTGGCGCATATTGCTCAGCCAGCCGCAGTAATGAACCTGCTAAACCCTCTCGCCAATGCGATTATTATGGCGATGTTAGCGCGCATCGATCACAGCGCAGTGGCAGCCTTTGGCGCCGGCACTCGACTTGAATCTGTGATGTTGATTGCAGTCATGGCATTGTCATCGAGCTTAGTGCCGTTTGTGGCGCAAAACTTAGGTGCCGGGCAACCCCTGCGTGCACGTGGCGCGCTAATGCTGTCACTTAAGTTTGTGTTGGTGTTTCAAACCCTATTGTATTTGCCACTGCTGTTTTTAGCTAAACCTCTGGCTGAGCTATTTAGTAGCGACCCACAAGTGATCGAGTGGCTGACCTTTTATATTTTAGTGCTGCCCGCAGCCTATGGCCCGCTGGGGATTGTGATTTTAGTGGCGACCTCACTCAATGCTTATCACAGGCCAATGAGTTCGTTAATCTTAAATGTATGCCGCTTGTTTTTAATCATGCTGCCACTGGCTGCACTAGGCTCATACCTTGGCGGCGTAAAAGGCTTACTACTGGCGCTGCCAATCACTAACGCTATTATGGGCATTGCCTGTTATATTTTGGCAACACGGATCTCTGAGCCTGATAAAACCGCGATTGTGGTTAGCCAAGAAGCCTAAAAATCGATTCAATCTAACTGCAGTAAAGGAGCCTAATTATGCATGCCATTGACCAGATCTTTAATGCTGAAGACTTTAGCGATCAAGACTTGCAAGACGCCCGCTTCGAGAACTGCAGTTTTTACCATTGCCGCTTTAACCACAGCGATTTAACCGATGCCCAGTTTATTCGCTGCAAATTTATTGTGCCTGGCGAAGATGAAGGCTGTAACTTTAGCTATGCCACACTCACCAGTGCTAGCTTTAAGCACTGTAATTTGAGCATGGCGCTGTTTAAAGGTGCACACTGTTATGGCATGGAAATGCGCGATTGTAACCTGCAAGGTAGCGACTTTAGCCGCGCAAGCTTTGCCAATTACATTACCCCTAAAAGCTATTTCTGCTCGGCTTATATCACAGGCTGTAACTTAGCTTATGCCGATTTAGGCGACCTGTTACTTGAAGAGTGTGAGCTATTTGATAATCGTTGGCGCGGCGCAAATTTAACCGGCGCATCAATGAAAGGCAGTGACTTAAGCGGCGGTGAGTTTTCACAAGAACAATGGGGCAGTTTTGCACTGCAAGGGGCTAATCTCACTCGCATCGAGCTTGAAGGGCTCGATCCGAGAGTGGTCAGTCTTGAAGGAGTAATGATTAACCAGTGGCAGCAAGAGCAACTGCTGGCGCCGCTCGGGCTAATCGTCACGCCAGATTAATCTGTATTAACAAGCTGCCTAAACAAGTTAAAACGACTTTAGAGCAAATTAGATCATCGACTTGATTGCACCTCTGAGTCTGATCTCACGATCGCAACGGCCGCTACCATTTTGCATACACTCTTCCATTGCCTGCATCATAAAGTCGATAAAGCGTTGGCTCGCCAAGCTAATAAAACGTCTTGATGGATAAACTAAAAAACATTTTCCTTCGTAGGGTTCTACATCTTCAAACAGCATCACTAGCTCGCCAGTGTCAATATGCTCTTTGGCAAATGGTAGTGGCATCATCGAGATCCCCCGCCCCATTAAGGTTGCTTCTAAGCAAGTGGCGAGGCTATTCACACACAAGTTGCCTTTGACCTGTAAGGTACGGTCTTTGCCAAAAGGCACATCGTTGAAAATGCGACCATTAGGGTAGCGAAACAAAATTGAATTATGCTGGGGTAGCTCATCTGGGCTAATAGGTTTACCGACTTTTTCAAGGTATTCAGGGCTGGCAAAAAAGTGGATGGTTTCACTAATAATGTGCCGTGCTACCATTTCGTTTTCGTTAAAGGCATCTTCAATGCATAAACGCTAAGTCGATGTTATTGCGGATCATATCCTGCGGTTCAGTGCTGACAATAATCTCTACCGTTAGCTCTGGGTGCAGATCCATAAACTCAAAAATAGCGTAGGTAATGTGCATCAGCTCTGGGATCGGAAAGATCAAAATACGCAGATGACCAGACACCTCAGCATCTTGGCCATTAAGCTCAGATAAGGTTTGCTCAAGCGTGGCTAGCATGCCTGTGGTTTTATCGTAGAAATGGCTGCCCGACGCCGTCAGTGTCATCGCCCTACTCTGGCGATGAAACAGTTTTACATTTAGCTCCTCTTCAAGCGCATGTAAGCGGCGGCTTAAGGTTGATTTAGGCAGGTTTAATATATCTGCGGCCTCCACTAAACTGCCGGTTTCAACAATCCGGTGGAATAAGGCAATATCTTCGGTTTTCATTACAACATCTCTATTTCAGGCTTATCCGCTAGGTTACTGCTTAAGCATTTAATCCGAGCAATAATTTTCCACTATTACTTTGCTCACACATATTAAGTCAAATCAAGCAATAGTAGTTCCACTTTTCGGAACCCATGATTCCATATAATTCCATTTTACTCAACGATAAGCCCTGTTATCTTTACCAACCTCTAAATTACATTTTGTCACAATCAATGGAATTCGCGTTATGAATAAGTTAACGACTTCTCTTTCTCTCCTCATTTTGGCTGCCGTTATTTCTGGCTGCAGTGCAGAATCGACTGAAGTCGTGCCTAGCAGCATTCGACCAGTAAAACTTTTTGAGGTTACCGATGTTAATGCAGGCTCAATGCGTGCTTTTCCGGCTAAAGTGGCCGCCACTAAGCAAGCAGAACTGTCGTTTAGACTGTCCGGCCACTTAGTCGATTTTGACTTGGTTGAAGGTCAACAGGTTGAAAAAGGTGATGTTCTTGCGCGTCTCGACAGCCGTGATGCCCGCAATACTTTATTAAACCGTGAAGCCGACTATGAATTGGCTAAAGCAGACTTTAAACGTAAAGGTGAACTACTGCGCCGCGAGCTTATCTCTCAAGCAGACTATGATCTTGCTAGCGCACAATTAAAGTCAGCTAAAGCCAATCTTGCTAGCGCTCAAGACCAGCTAAGTTACACCGAGCTTACTGCCCCTTATAGCGGTACAGTCGCGAAAATTGCGATTGATAACTATCAGATGGTGCAAGCAAATCAGTCGGTATTGGTGCTGCAAAAAGACAGCAATATTGATGTGGTGATCCAAGTACCTGAATCATTAGCGGGTAAGGTTACTCAGTTTAATCCCAATGCGAGTACCCAGCCGGTGGTGCACTTTGCTAATAATCCGAGCCTTACTTTTAACGCGTCATTGAAAGAGCACGCGACCCAAGTCACCCCAGGTACTCAGAGTTATGAGGTGGTATTTACTCTGCCTCGCCCTAGCAACATGACGGTACTGCCGGGCATGAGCGCTGAACTCACTGTTGATATTGCTAACCATAGCGCTAAAAGCGTCAATGCTGTTTTACCAGCTGCGGCTATCAGCAAACGCGATCTGGACGGTCAGCATGTCGTTTGGGCCTACAACTCAGAGCTTGGCAAAGTGAACCAACATATTGTCACCTTAGGTAAGGTCACCACTGATGGCATTGAGATTGTTGATGGTATAAGTGTTGGCGATAAAATTGTCGTCGCAGGCGTGCAGTACTTATCAGAAGATCAGCAAGTTAAGCCATTGCGTTGGCAACGTGGCGTATAACGTTAGCTAGACAACACCAGAGTTACCACACCTTTTAATTGTCAAAACAGGGACTGTTTTGAGCACGCTTTACAAGAGATTAGCGCATGAATTTTGCTGAATATTCGATCACCCATAAAGTCATAAGCTGGATGTTTGCTTTACTGCTACTAGTTGGCGGTAGTATTTCATTCCTAAGCTTAGGCCAGTTGGAGTTTCCTGAGTTTACTATCAAGCAAGCCTTAGTGGTTACCGCCTACCCCGGCGCGTCACCTGAGCAGGTTGAAGAAGAAGTGACCCTGCCGCTCGAAGATGCCTTGCAGCAACTTGATGGTATTAAACATATCATTTCAGTAAACAGTGCAGGCCTGTCGCAGATTGAAATTGAAGTTAAAGAAAACTTTGATGCCAGCGAGCTGCCACAAGTGTGGGACGAAGTGCGCCGCAAGATAAACGATAAAGCAGTTGAGCTACCACCAGGGGTGATGACACCAACGGTTATCGATGACTTTGGCGATGTGTACGGCATTTTATTAAATGTCTCCGGTGAAGGTTATACCGATCGTGAATTACAAAACTATGCCGACTTTTTACGCCGTGAATTGGTGCTGGTTGACGGTATTAAGAAAGTCACTATTGCCGGTATTGTTAACGAACAAGTGGTGGTTGAGATCTCACAGCAAAAGCTTAACGCGTTAGGCTTAGATCAGAACTACATCTATTCATTGGTTAACAGCCAAAACGTAGTATCTAACGCCGGCAGTATTTTGGTGGGTGATAACCGTATTCGTATCCACCCTACGGGCGAGTTTAATAATGTTAGCCAGATGGAGCGTCTGGTGATTAGCACACCGGGCAGCGCCAAATTAATTTACTTGGGCGATATCGCTAAGATCTATAAAGACACTGAAGAAACCCCTGAAAGTATTTACCATGCCGATGGTAACAAAGCCTTATCTATCGGGATCTCGTTTTCAAGCGGCGTCAACGTGGTTAAAGTCGGCGCAGCCGTAAATGAGCGCATGCTTGAACTTAACAGTGAACTGCCTATCGGTATGTCACTGGATACGGTTTACGATCAAAGTAAGATGGTGGACCAGACGGTCAATGGCTTTCTGGTTAACTTGGCCGAGTCAATTGCGATCGTTATTGGCGTACTACTTATCTTTATGGGTGTTCGTTCTGGCCTATTAATGGGCTTAGTACTATTGCTGACGATTTTGGGCACCTTTGTGGTGATGAACATACTCAACATTGAGTTGCAGATCATCTCTTTGGGCGCACTGATCATCGCACTCGGTATGTTGGTTGATAACGCCATTGTGGTTACCGAAGGCATTTTGATTGGCATTAAGCGCGGGCAAAGCCGCTTAGAAACTGCCAAACAAGTGATCTCGCAAACCCAGTGGCCGCTGCTAGGCGCAACCATTATTGCGATTATCGCCTTTGCGCCTATTGGACTGTCTGACAATGCCACTGGTGAGTTCTGTATTTCCTTGTTCCAAGTGCTGTTGATCTCACTGTTTATCAGCTGGATCACCGCCATGACACTTACGCCTTTCTTCTGCAACTTAATGTTTAAAGATGGGGTGATCTCTGAAGATGAAAATGACGATCCGTACAAGGGTTGGTTATTCCAGCTTTACCGCCAAACGCTAAACCTCGCAATGCGCTTTAGGGCGGTGACTTTACTGCTGGTGATTGCCGCATTGATCTCATCGGTAGTGGGTTTTGGCCATGTGAAGAACGTGTTCTTCCCTGCTTCTAACACACCAATGTTCTTTGTCGATGTGTGGATGCCTGAAGGCTCAGATATTAAAGCCACCGAACGTTTGATTAGCCGTATCGAAACCGATCTGCTTGAGCAGCAAAAGATCCAAGATACCGGTTTGGTTAACTTAACCACTGTGATCGGCCAAGGTGCCCAGCGTTTTGTGTTGTCTTATGTGCCAGAAAAAGGCTACAAGGCCTATGGTCAGATCTTATTGGAAATGACCGATCTTGAGACGCTAAATAAATATATGCGCGTACTGGAACGCGAGCTAAGCCTTAAGTATCCAGAAGCCCAGTACCGTTTTAAGTATATGGAAAATGGCCCTAGCCCTGCGGCAAAAATTGAAGCGCGTTTTTATGGTGAAGACCCACAAGTTCTGCGCCAACTCGCGGCCCAAGCCGAAACCATATTAAAAGACGAACCAACTGCGGTAGGCGTGCGTCATAACTGGCGTAACCAAGTGACTTTAGTGCGCCCACAATTGGCACTGGCACAGGCAAGAGAAACCGGGATCAGCAAGCAAGATCTCGACAATGCCCTGCTGACGAACTTTAGTGGCCAGCAAGTGGGTACCTATCACGAGAACAGTCATCTACTGCCGATTATTGCTCGTGCACCAGCGCAAGAGCGACTCGATGCTGAAAGTATTTGGAAGCTGCAAATCTGGAGCAGTGAGAACAATACCTTTGTACCGGTAACCCAAGTGGTCTCAGACTTTACCACTGAGTGGGAAGATCCTTTGATCATGCGCCGTGATCGTAAACGAGTGATCTCAGTACTCGCCGATCCCGTTAACGGCACAGATGAAACCGCTGACTCAGTATTTAGAAAGATCAAAGCCGATATTGAAGCGATCCCACTACCTGCTGGTTACGAACTTGAATGGGGCGGCGAGTATGAAACCTCATTAGAGGCACAGGAGTCGGTATTTAGTTCTATTCCACTGGGTTATCTAGCAATGTTTTTAATCACTGTGCTGCTGTTTAACTCCGTCAGGCAGCCATTAGTGATCTGGTTCACCGTGCCTTTATCGTTAATTGGTGTGGTATCGGGCTTACTGTTATTTGATGCCCCCTTTAGCTTTATGGCGCTGTTAGGCTTACTCAGCTTGACCGGTATGATCATCAAGAACGGCATTGTATTAGTGGATCAGATCAACCTTGAGTTATCTCAAGGTAAAGAAGCTTATCAAGCCGTGGTTGACTCGGCGGTGAGTCGCGTTAGACCGGTATTGATGGCGGCGATCACCACTATGCTAGGTATGATCCCGTTATTGTCAGACGCTTTCTTTGGCTCAATGGCTATCACCATCATCTTTGGTCTGGGCTTTGCGTCAGTACTTACATTAATTGTTTTGCCGGTGACCTACACCTTAGCGTTCAGAATTGCTTATCCACATAAGCAGACCGCTTAAGCGGATCGCAACCTACTGTCGATAAGGTATTTGCATAATGAATTGTCATTAAGGAGGTCTTCAATCAAGTAATCGTCAACCCCGAAAATTTGCTTCCCGGCACCCCTGATTAAGTTCGCTTAATCAGGGTTTTTCATTTTCATAGCGCCAATATTAGATAAACAAAAATTTAAGAGTATTTAAGCTAAGTGGCTGCTACTGTAGTTGGCAAACTATTGCAGACGAGGAACAGCATGATTTATTGTGCTTCGAATAAGCGGGTCATTAGCCTTGTGTTACTAAGCGCAATACTGACCCTGCCAGTGCAAGCTGCTGGCAAAGAGCAAGCCGCTGCCAAAGAGCAAGCTGAAGAATATGCCATTGGCGTTATGGTAAAATCACTTGATGCTGCAATTGCGCTGCCGTCAGAAGCCTCGCTCAATACCATTAGCCACTACGGCACTGATTCACGTTACTATGTGATGATCCGAGGCTGGTTAGTGCAAGAGTTGCAAGGCGTAGAAAGCCAATTGAGTGCTTATCACCAAGATGATGAGCTTAAAACGCGCCTGCAACATAAAGTCGACTTTCTAAAGCAAGCGATCCGCCGTATCGATCTTGAATGATTCAATTAATTTAAAGACATAGCCGCACATCATGAAGACATCCGTTAAAGCCGTATTGCTATCAGCCCTTGCTTGCCCTGGTGCTGGTCACTTTTATTTAAAAAAGCCTTTGATAGGCAGTGTGTTTATGCTCAGCTCATTCGCCGCGCTGTCTTACCTTATATGGCATGCGTATGAACGTGCGCAGCTTATTTCACAGCAAATATTGAATGGCGAGATCCCGTTAGAGCTCAATGCGATCTACAGCGCAGTCACGCAAGCACCTGTTGGCAATGAAGCACTTTACGTCAACCTTGCCACAGCAGGGTTTGTTTTAGCATGGGCAATTGCAGCTCTCGATGCCTACCGCCAAGGTAAGCAAGTCGATGAGCGAGCAAAGTAGCCAGCCATAAAAAAGGCTACTCGTCAGTAGCCCTTTTTATTCATTCTGCTCGAGTATTACATACCACTATTACGTAATGCTTCTGTCTTAGAAAAATCATGTTGAGTCGCAGGCTTATTGTAGGCGCTCATTTGCGCCTGAGGATTTTTCGAAAAATCGTATTCACTGGTCGCGGCTAATGGCTTTGAGAAGTCATGCCGTGTCGACCCTCTTTCGATGTCATTCAATTGCTTAGCTACTGTGATATTTTTTGAAAAATCATAGTCAGCACGTGCTGCTGCAGTTTTTGAAAAATCTGGTCGTTCTGCCATTGCTGAGGTAGAGATACAGCCAATCGCTAGTGTTAAGGCTACGCTGGTTAACTTTTTCATTTACAACTCCAATCTTATTTGCCTACATTCGCTTAACAACCAGTCTATGTTATTTGTTCATTTTAGAGAACAAAAATGAACAAAGTTTTGCATTTTGATACAACCCCGATCCACGGCAGGCTTAGGAGTGGCTGAATTTATAAGGGGTATTTATGCATAAGCATTTGAAGTATTGTGCTTTTTACAATTGAATTGCCAAGAAGTTTCAGGCAACTATAATGGCCTGCTGTAACGAAAAGATTACACTAAAAATAACAATAACGCCCTAATAACCATAAAATCTTTATGGCTATTAGCTGTTTTTATCGAAAACAATTATTAGACACAAGCGTAAATCTAAAGCCTGCAACTCGCTTGAGACTATGACGAGGGCTGAAAATAAAAAAGCGCGATAATTCGCGCTTTTTCAATTAATGCCTAACCGCAGATTAAATTGGTGAACCTGGTGGGATGGCTAACGGTTTAACAATAAGCTTAACTTCGCTATCAGTTAAGCCATTTTGTAGACCTTGTAGTAACCAAGCGTAATGGGCGGCTTCATAGGCGCTTACCCGTTTCACTTTACGTTTAAGCTGCTTAGCTAAGTAATTTAAACGTTCTGCTAGCTGAGCTTTCACTTCTGGTCGGGTGTTATCGTCATGGTAACTCGCCAAAATGCTATCGACCATCACCGCATTGACTCGCATCCATACGCCTAATTCTGGTCCCGTTGGAATATCACTAAACACAGTATTGGCGAACACTTTATCGGTAAGCTTGGCGACTGAAAGTTGCTCTTTATCACTAAGGTAAGCTTGATTAACTCGATTGATCCGCGCTGGCGAATAAATTTGCGATAAGGTTAACCGACTTAACACCTCTGGCATGGCTAAAGGATCGGTTATCACTCCGAGCGCTGAGTCAAAACTCTCACGAGTCTTATAATAATTACCCGCTTTAGGCACTAACATTTCTTGTAGGCTTTCAGGCACAGTAAGTGAGTCAGGTGATAAGGTTGCCAGCAAGCTATCTAACGCTTGCTGCTGAATGGCAGGCGCAATATAGTGCCACGTCTTGCCATCAATACCGTCACTATAGCTATACGTAGTGCCACCTATCATTTTAGCCGCTGCCGCAATTTGAAAACGGGTTAGCAAATAGATAGGCACAAACGCGTCTTGTAGTTCGCCTTGAGGCTGCTCTGCCAATAACGCTTCAGCAGAGAAATCTTTAATCGCTTTCGCTCTTACTTCGCCTAAACGAGTAAGTTCAGCCACAGGATCACTACCATTATCCCAAAGACTGGCGTAAGCATTACTGGCTGCAGCAGAGCGAGAGTCTGCTTCACCGATATAACGTAGACCTTGCGAAGCCGCCTCTTCACGTAATCTGGCTAAGCCTGCCACTTCTGACTGAGGACCTGAATACTCAGCATAACCGTAAGCGACTGTGTACTTGTCCCATACGCCAATGCCTTCATCGTAGGGCTTACTAATATCAATCTTGTCGCCATTAATGCTCACCATTGGATGTGGGTAATCCATCACTGATGCATTGTTATTGCTCGATGCGGCAAAGTTATGATCTAAACCTAAGGTATGGCCGATCTCATGGGCTGATAGCTGACGAATACGCGCTAAGGCAAGCTGCATTGAGGCTTCGGCGGCAGCGTCTCGATCTTGCCAACCTGCAGTTAAGCCACGGGCGATCAAATGATCTTGGCGCACACGTTGACTGCCAAGTGTGACATGGCCTTTAATAATTTCGCCGGTACGCGGATCGGTTACCGCAGCACCGTATGACCAGCCACGTGTGGCACGATGCACCCACTGGATCACGTTGTAACGCACATCTTGTGGATCGGCATCTTCCGGCAGTAGCTCCACCTTAAAACCGTTAATAAAACCGGCATTAGTAAAGGCTTCTTCCCACCAGCTGGCGCCCTCAAGCAAGGCGCTACGGATAGGCTCTGGTACACCCGGATCGAGATAGTAAGTAATAGGTTTAACAACTTGACTTGGCGCTGAGCCGGGCGTAACTTTTTCTAAACGATGACGCAATAAAAAGCGCTGACGAATATCTTCATCAACTCGGGTGCCGTAGTCTAAATACTCATCTGATAAATAACCACTTAACGGATGATAAGCTCGCGCTTGATAACCGGCTTCTGGTAAGGCAATAAATGAATAACGTAGACGTATAGATAAATGCTTAGCATCTGGCGTCACTTGAGCAACATAGTTACCTTTTTTCGCTGCATCAAAGGTCAATAACACATCGATATCGCTATTACGCTCAAACGACTTTACCCCTTCGGGCAGAATTAGCGATTTAGAAGCATCTAAGCGATAACTGCCTTGCTTTGAGCGCTCAAGCGCGTCACTGATCCCGTGTAGATCGTTAACCACCAGATCGTTTATCGCCACTAGGTTACGCTTACCGGTAACCAGTTTGCCACGCCATAATACCGACTCAGCAAAGGCTTCTTTAACGGCACGTTGCTCTGCAGCATTGTCAGTACTCGCGCGATAATCGGTATTAAGCTGTTTTAAGATTAAATATGGACCATGGCGCTCAAACTGTACCATTCGGGTACGCCCCAGCTGCCCACGATCTAAGCCAATATCATTGGATCCTACACCATGAGGAAGGCTGGTTAGCAGTAAAAAAGGCTCATTGAGTTTATTGGCTTCAAGGTAAAGGTCTGTCCCGTCCTGAGATAAGTTGACACTTTGGAGACTTATCTATGAAACCCTCAGGTGCAATCCGCAGTAAACGTACACAACGTGACTACAC
>NZ_JAKILT010000006.1 GCF_023283535.1 Shewanella sairae
CATTTATGCCGTCATATTAGATGGGCTAAAGCCCAACCTACATAAGACAGAATACAGGTGCTTAGTTTTAGAAAAAACTAAAACGGTAATTACTGAGTAAAGACATAAAGCAAAAACCACCAGAGTCACAATAGTAGGTCGGCATTTATGCCGTCATATTAGTGGGGCAAAGCCAAACCTGTTTTAATTAAACCACTGATTAATATAATTTAGGTCACCCAATGAGTCAGCCAGTTCAACCAACTAAAGCACAGTTTTTAGCCGCAACACTTAATAGCGATCTGCAAGCGACATTGACGCTATTTGAACAAGCGGGTAACTGGCAGGAACGTTATCGTCAAATCATGTTACTGGGTAAAAGCTTAGCTAAACTTGATGATGACTTACGTGTTGATAGCGCGCAGGTACGCGGCTGTGAGAGCAATGCTTGGTTGTACCACAGTGAAATTGATGGCCTGCATTATTTTGTCGCCGATAGTGACGCCCGCATAGTAAAAGGCCTAGTCGCACTATTGCTGATTGCCTGTAACGGTAAAAACAGTGCCGAAATTAGAACCTTTGATCCTAATAGCTATTTCAGTCAATTAGGTTTGCAAGGTCAGCTGAGCCCATCGCGTACTAATGGTCTGCTAGCACTGGCTAAAGCAATAAAAGACACAGCATAAGTCTGACTAAGGTTAATGGTGCCGTCAACTCGATAACGGCACCATTTATTCGATTAGAATTTCCAATCCATTTTTAATTCAAAATTGTTCTCGCCTTGTAGCTCACCATCTAGCTGATGATTTGCCCAAAACTCGAACTCTAAACCTTGATTTGGTAGCTCGAACGTCGCCATAAACGTGGCAAGCATGACATCGTCATTTTCTGATACCCAATATCTTGTTCTGACTTATGTTCATATACCCACTCTGGACCAAGTGATAAGGTTAACGGCAACGCACTAGGTACGATATAGGTCATCAATAAGCGGGCTTCAACGCCATGTTCACGCTCACTAATTTGTAAATCATCGGCGACAGTGTCGTTATGCCATTCATCTTGGAATGCGTAAGAATAGTCGATACGTGGCTCTACAATCCACTGCAGCCAAGGTGTTGCATAAACGGCTTCGATCTTGAATTTAGCTTCATAACCGTCAAAGTTACCCGCTAAATCGCTAGCATCTTGCCCAAGATGATGGCGCTCTACATCGACATCAAACCAACGCTCAAAGCGCCAATCAAATTTAATCTGCTCTGCGCCTAGAATTTGCTTAGCTTTGTATTTTACCCCAACGCCAATAAACTGATTAACGTGCTTCTCATGGTAAGACTTATCTAAACTACCGCTTGTATGCTCGACCGTTTTATCTTCCCACTCATAACCTAAGTGGAAGTATGGGTTCAATCCATAAAAATCAGGATCAAAACTAAATAGCAGCTTTGCCTGATAAGAGGTACGTTCTTTCTTTTTAGCGCTTTGAGTTAATGAACCATCATCAGCAAAACTAGAGGAACGTACATTGACACTGTCTCTTAATTTTACTTTTTGTTTTAGTTCAATATCAACGGCTGATGCTGTCTGGCTCAATAATAGACCCGCAGCCAAAATTAAATAACGATTCACTGATAAACCTAGTTGTTAATACAAATAAAATTTGGGACACCTTTTAATACCAAGCACCAAAAAAATCAACTTATTTCAAAAGAAATAAACAAATAACAGAACAAAAACACATAATACAAACAGAAAAATCGAGATATTAATTTTACAGACACCAGTTATTTAAAATAGAAATATCTTTTACCAAATCAAATAAACGATAAAAGAACAACAAACACTCATTCATTAAAGAAATATTAACTATGAATTAACTTATAGACATTGTATATTCGCGCGAGAGTTGATTTTGATTTTGATTTTGATTTTGATTTTGATTTTTTTCACAAAGGATTTGGCATGTTGTCATTTAACAATTTATCTTTTAGAACCAAGCTAACTATACCCATTTCAATTATTGCTTGTTTATTCACCATCATGTCGGTATCAACCATTGCAATGTTAGCTGCCATCGAGGCTGACAGCGAACATATTGCCCAAGCTTACATACCAACTCAAACGGTATTGTTAAAAGCAGATACGGACTTACATCAAGCCATGCTTGCAGAAAAAAGCCTTATTGCAGTATCAGCCAGCTCTCAGACTGAATATAAAGAGCTATTTGACAACTATATAAAGAACATAGACCAAGCGGCAGAACGAGTACCAAGTTATCATAATTTAAGTAAGCTTAAATTAGCGCCTATACATGATCGCGAAGTTCGCCAATACCTAAATCTTAGTCAAAAATGGCAGCAATCAACCACCCAGTATTTTAGCAACACTAATAAGTATGATGTCGACACGCTAATTCAAGTATCCTTAAATAACGAAGTTATTTTTGAGCAGATGCGAGATATCGTTGATGTGTTACTTAATGCTACTTTAGCCGCTTCTGAAAAGTCAGTTACCAGCGCAAGTAATGAAATCAACTACAACCAAAATATTTCCTATTTTGGTTTAGTGCTCGGACTATCACTTTGTCTATTAATTATTATTTTCTTCCCAGGACTTATTACTTCAAGATTAAACCTACTATTAAGTCAGATTCAAAATATAGCTAAAGGCAATGGCGACCTAACCGCTCGTTTAGGTATCGACTCAAAAGATGAAATTGGTCAAATTGCAATTGAATTTGATCACTTCATCGAAAAGCTACAAACGTTATTAGGTAACGTCATCAAAATTGCAGAGCAATTGTCCCACGCGCAAGTGCAAATGTCTGAGCATGCTCAAGACGCTAGTCACGCAATGATAGAACAACAAAATGAAGTTACCGCCATTTCTCAATCCATTAATGAAATGGCGCAAGCAGCTAATGAAATTGCCAGCAGCGCAGAACGTGCAGCAAGCAACGCCAATGACTCCAATGAAGCCACACAGCAAGGGTTAGCGGTTGTGGATACCACAAAAGCTAGCATTCATGAGCTTTCTACACAGATGGGTCGCGCGAGTGAAGTGATTAAGACGCTACAAGAGAACTGTCTGGAAATTGGCTCTGTGGTAGATGTAATTAATAACATTGCTGAGCAAACAAACTTGTTAGCGCTTAACGCAGCAATCGAAGCTGCCAGAGCCGGCGAGCAAGGTCGCGGCTTTGCCGTTGTCGCAGATGAAGTGCGCACACTTGCCGGCCGCACTCAGCAATCAACAACAGAAATTCATGCCATGGTGCAAAGGCTACAACAGATCTCTGGCGAAGCTGTACAAGCATTTGTCGATTCTGGTCAGCAAACAGATAATGCGGTTAATCATACCGATAATACCGGCGTTGCCTTACATCAAATCGCCACATCAGTTTCGCAGATCAGTGATATCAATACCTCGGTGGCTTTTGCTTCACACCAACAAACCGATGTCACAGCTGCGCTGAGTGAAAACATGAATCGTATTAACTTACAAATTAATACGGTAGCGCACAGCACACAGTTAACAAGCCAATGCTGCCAAGATATCGATTCAATGAATCAAGCATTACAACAGCAATTAGCTAACTTTAAAGTGTAATAAGACAAGCCGTGATCGCTAAGATCACGGCGGTTTAGTTTAGTAGCAAGCGACCATAAATTCAGCAATCACTAACACTACCAACTCTAACGCCACTTTTTATCTGATAGGTTAGACTTACCTTTATTACAATCTTCGCAAAGGATTTGTAAATTAGTGAGTTCGAGTTCTAACTCTGGATATTTAGATCGAGGTTTAATGTGGTCTACATGCATTATGGCGCCTTGCGCTGGTGTAATACCACAACAAGCACAGCGAGAGCCGTACAACTCAAACGCTTGCATCCGTAACCTTAACCACTTTCCTGATTGATAAAAATCTGGCTTTGACTCATCGGTAAAAGATAACGCCTGCCAATCATCATAACGCTCAGGAGCTTGATCGGGCGCAATCAAGATCGCATGGCCTTCAATTCCTTGCTCTTCATTGGCTTTTAGCCACTTGCATATCGCTTTAAGCGCCCCCTTCTCCGTCTTATAAGGCTTACTTCGTCGACTCTCACTCTGGAATGTTACCGACCACATACTCAACTCCTTTTGCTATTTGCCACTTTCCAATTTAAAGCCTTTATCGAAAGGTATAAGGTAACATTAACTAGAGGTTAAGCCACATAAGGAAAGATTAGCGCATGAATGGATTTAGCGTTACCACCGATAAAACCCAGTTTGATTTCGATGTGATATACAACTTTATCAGCCAAAGCTATTGGGCAAGGGGGATCCCAAGGGATACCTTAGAAAAGGCAATTAATCATTCACTCTGTTTCGCGGTATTAAACAGTGAACATCAACAAGTAGGTTTTGCCCGCCTGATAACTGATAAGTCCACCTTTGCTTATTTGGCCGATGTGTTTATTCTTGAGCCATATAGAGGTCTTGGGTTAAGTAAGTTACTGATGTCGACCATTAGCGAACACTCTGAGCTACAAGGTTTACGGCGTATAATGCTAGCAACCAGAGATGCTCACGATCTTTATACTCAGTTTGGCTTTAAGCCCATAGAAAACCCGCATTCTCTAATGCAAAATTGGCAGCCTGATATTTATCAAGTACAGGATTAAGCGCTGACTTTAGCCAATGCCCAGAGATCGCATTAAGTAATAAGCACCACAAAAGGTAATTGAACCACTATGCTGACCACCTTAGCCATTCAGAATTATCGTTCTCTACGAGATGTGGTGATCCCTTTATCGCAGCTAAACTTGGTGACGGGCGCTAATGGCTCCGGCAAATCTAACCTTTATAAAGCGTTGCGATTACTTGCGCAAACCGCACAAGGCGGCGTAGTAAATTCGCTTGCTCAAGAAGGCGGGCTTGATTCAAGTTTTTGGGCTGGACCTGAAAATATTTCCAAACGTATGTTAGCGGGTGAAGTGGATATAGAGCCTACTGTGCGCCAACAAGTAAAACGCTTGAAGCTTGGTTTTGCCAGTGATGAGTTTAGTTATCTGATTGAGCTAGGTTTACCAAAGCCCGACTCCACCACCTTGTTTGGCTTAGATCCACAAATTAAACGCGAAGCGATTTGGGTCGGTAATCAATATCGCCCTGCTAGCGTACTATTAGAGCGCCGTGGCGCATTAATAAAAACCCGTGCTGAGCGTAAAGTTGAGCAAAAACTGCAAGCCGGTTGGCAAACCCTCAATGTGCAAATGCAGCATAGCGACAGTATTTTTACTGAGCTTGCCGATCCGCAGCGCACACCAGAGGTAATTCGCCTACGGGACAATATTCGCGCATGGCGCTTCTACGATCATTTCAGAAGTGACTGCGATGCACCAGCAAGAAAGTCTCACCTTGGCACCCAAACCCCAGTGTTACATCATGATGGCAGAGACTTGGCCTCTGCGATTCAAACCATCTTTGAAATTGGTGACAAACAAGCTTTTGATGATGCAGTTAGCGACGCCTTTCCCGGCGCACATGTGGTGATTAGCTATGAGTCTAATGGCAGCTTAAGTATTCAGTTTCATCAACACGGGCTACTAAGACCGTTGTCGGCATCTGAACTATCTGACGGAACTTTAAGGTATTTACTATTGGTTGCAGCACTGCTCACCCCGAGACCGCCTGAGCTAATGGTACTTAATGAACCTGAGACCAGCTTACACCCAGACTTACTGCCAGCATTATCGCGATTGATAGCCAAAGCGTCAGAGCATTGTCAGTTATGGGTTGTATCTCACGCCAATAGGTTAATTAACGCTTTAAATCAGTTTGAAGATTGTAATTTAATAGAGCTAGATAAGCAGTTAGGGCAAACTGAAATCGTTGGGCAGGATAATTTAACTAAGCCAAGCTGGCAATGGCAAAATCGCAGCTAATACATTTATCGATTAATCGCTGCGATTGGCATTTGCTTACTTTGAGAAGCTATAGCGACATGTTGGCAATGGTCTTTTGAATACCGACCACGTCAGTGCCACGCTTAAGCTCTTTCACTAGCGGATCTTTTTGACCAGAGATCCAAATCTTTAACTCGGCGTCCATGTCAAAGGTGCCGGCGGTTTCCACTTCAAAATGGGTAATCGACTTATATGGCACCGAATGGTAGCTCACCTTTTTACCGGTAACGCCCTGCTTATCAATTAAGATCAGGCGCTTGTTGGTAAACACAAACATGTCGCGAATAACCTTATAAGCCAAGGTTAACGACTCATTGTCAGCCATAATAGCTCTTAACTCTTGGGTTAACTCATCCAGGTTAACCTCAGATGCATTGCCCATCAGCGAATCTAATAATCCCATGTCTATTTTCCTTAATAGTGTGAGTAAATTGGATCCGCCGACGTGCGAGGGATCTAATCAGGTGTGCGAACTTGTCTGTTCTCGCCAACCACCATCATTTCACATTTCGGGCAGTCAAACACTAGCTTAAGCACATCTTTACCAATTTCTAAAACCATAGGATCGGCCTTGATCCCCGGCACTTCTTTTGGACAAAGGTTAAAGTTAAAACGTAGGCAATGCTTAGTGACCATAAGAGGCACATCTTCGCTAATACCATTTTTCTCATAGGTATCTTGAATTTCAATCACACCATGGCGCTGATAAAACGCTTTAGCTTGCTCGTTAGCTACGTTGCCTAAATAGCTTAAGTGCTTAACTGGATACACGGCGTCTTGATTATATTTCCACGCTTTCGGGCGCACATAATCATTGACTCGTGCTTGCTCTAACGCAGCAACCGTATCACGGCGCAGGCCGTTCAATATCGAGGTTGGAATAAACCAAGTCTCAGCAGTTTCGATTAAAATGTTATGCGCGGTAAAGTCGGTACTACCCAATTTTGCCAGCTGTTTACGTAGGCCTTGCTGGGCTTTTTCAATATCAGTTGCCGCAGTTTTGACCATGGCTAATGACTGAGTGGCACTGTGACCATAAATGTCGGTCATGGTCAGTGATACGCCGTCAGCGGTATCGGCTAATACTAGATCAACGCCAATAATACGCTTTGATGACTCTTTAGCCAGTACAGACTCAAAGGCTTGGTTGTGGTTACGATAGATCGTCATGCCCACTTTAAGCTCTTTTGGCATACGCAGTACAAATAGTTTTAAGCCTTCGGCGCGGTTAACACGCAGGCCTTTTAACTTATCATCTGACTGCTTGGCTTCTGCATAATCGCTTGGGAAAAAGCACAAACCGTCACCATTGTTAAAGGTTTCAGTTGAGGTGACTTCAATAAAGTCTTTACCAATATGCTTAACGGTTGCCACTTCTTCACCAATGTATTTTGGCGAGCGGAAGTCACTCACGCCCTGGCTACGCTCGTTAACAAAGTAATCGGTGCGGCCGCGGTTAAATGTCTTTTCAGGATCTGGGGTAAAGGTATGCTCACAGCGACCATGAGAGGAAGCGACAAACTCAGAGCGGCGCGCCATGATTTTATCTAGCTCTTGGCGATAATGAGCTGTGACGTTTTTAACGTAGCTTAAATCTTTTAGGCGGCCCTCAATCTTAAACGAGCGTACGCCCGCATCAATCAAAGCTTCTAAATTATCAGTTTGGTTATTATCTTTAAGTGATAATAAGTGCTCGTTTTGCGCCAGTACGTCACCTTGACGGGTTTTAAGCTCGCCCGGTAAACGACACATCTGCGAGCATTCACCGCGGTTAGCGCTACGATTACTAAACGAGTGGCTTAAGTTACATAGACCGCTATAAGCAACGCACAATGCACCATGAATAAAGAACTCAATTTGCATGTTGGTCTTTGCGGCAACATCGCGAATTTGGCTTAAGCCGAGTTCACGGGCAAGTACCACTTGCGAGAAACCCACCTGCTCTAAGAACGCCACTTTTTCTGGGCTACGGTTATCCATTTGCGTACTAGCGTGCAGCGCAATAGGCGGTAAATCAAGTTGTAAAATACCCATGTCTTGTACGATAAGCGCATCCGCGCCCGCTTCGTAGACTTCCCAGATGAGCTTTTGCGCCGCATCTAATTCGTCGTCCATCAAAATAGTATTGATAGCAACAAACACTTGGGCGTGATATTGATGAGCAAACGTACATAGACGAGCAATGTCTTCAACACTGTTACCCGCAGTTGCGCGAGCACCAAAAGCCGGACCACCAATGTATACAGCGTCGGCACCATGGCGAATCGCTTCGATACCATAGTCGGCATTTTTAGCCGGAGCCAACAGCTCTAAACGGTTATTTTGCATCTCCAGTGGAGTATGCACCGCGTCATTAGCCGTGTCGTCAGGCTTATCGCTAGGAGTATAGATGCCAACATTGCTCATAAAAATCACTCAAAAAGGGTTAACACAAATATTTTGGGCGAAGATTATAGCAAAAATCGCCAGCTTTGGCGTTAGCTAATATAAAATCAATTTTTGAACAATTTGCTGTTAACTTCTGCGCATAAATAACAGGATAGTTTTAGCCGCCATTAATACCAATCGGTATAAGCCAACAGCCATATCTTGTTATGTAAACAGGTCAAAGGCATTACCCAGCGCTGATGACTTGCCTTTATAAAACTCGGTGTAACTGCAATTTGAGCAGGTTACCGCGTAGTAACGCTTGTTTTGCATATCAAAAATACGTGACCAAAAACCACCTGACACGCGAATCTCACCGGTTTCAAACTCGCGTTGATTACACTTGGGGCACGCCCATTTATCATGTTGCATATTGGCTCCTATCGCTGGGTTTAAGTTAGTATTTTATATTTAGTCAGCGTTTAATAATGCACCGCTAACCAAATAGTCTCTACCTCTTCACTTGTCCAAGCAACCCGATGCTTCACATTAGCGCCAATATTAATGTGCTCCCCCGCAGTTAACTCCACTTGCTCGCCATCGACAAATTCAAGTGTGGCAGCGCCTTGCATCACCATCACCCATTCACTGTGAGCTTGATCGTACCATTGGCCTTTAGGTGTCACATGGGCTTTAGAAATGATTCTTTCAATCAACACAGTATCGGTTTTAACGATTGGCTCGAAGACTTCTTGTGATAAATCATCTGGTAAATCGCTTAAAATATTGTGCTTTTGCATCTGCGTTCCCTGTTTAATAATCAATGCGATGCTGAATATCCTCAGCTTTACTCCGGCTTAACCTCAATACGCTTGCTGACTCGAATACCTAAACGCTTAGCGAGCCGATTTAAGTTCGCGCGGTCCACCTGCAATCGTGCAGCGGTAGCAGACCAATTACCATTTTGCTCTGATAGGTATTGCAAAATAAGTTGCCGCTGAAAATCATCAGTTTGCTGTTTAAGGTTGATAGCAGTTTGCGCGGCATCCTTATATACATTATCCGCCTGCAATGGTTCACCACCGTTAAGTACTTTATCTTTCGGTAACATCAATGCCAAATGAGTCAAACCAATACGCACTATTGGCGAGTGACTGTCGCTTCTGGCTCTTAACGCCGCACGGCTAATCACATGCTCTAGTTCACGCACATTGCCAGGCCAATCGTAATCACTTAGCACCTTAATAGCATTTTTAGCCAGAGTCAGTTGCGTCATGCCCAGCTTTCGGCGGGTAGATTCAATAAAGTAGCCGCATAACAGACTAATATCGCCCTCACGCTGCCTAAGCGGCGGAACGGCAACGGGGTAAACGCTTAATCTATGGTATAGATCGGCGCGAAAACGCCCCTGTTCGACCTCGTCACGTAATTGCCTGTTAGTCGCAGCGACAATACGCACATCCACATACTCAACATCATCTTTACCGACCACTTGGATCTCTTGGTTTTGTAGTACTCTGAGCAGTTTGCTTTGCGCCGCTAGCGGTAACTCACCAATTTCATCTAAGAAAATCGTGCCGCCGCTGGCTAAATGAAACTTACCTGTACGGGTGCGTTCTGCCCCCGTAAATGCCCCTTTCACGTGCCCAAACAGTTCACTCTCTATTAAGTTTTCAGGCAAGGCTGCACAGTTAACATAAACAAGCGGCCCGTCACGCCGGCTTGATTGTCGGTGCAATGTACGGGCGACTAACTCTTTACCTACACCGGTCTCGCCTTCAATCAAAATTGAAAAGTTCGATGCCGCTACCATCTCAATTTCTTGTTTGAGTTTACGCATACTGGCGCTCTCGCCAATCAGTTCGCCGCCATCTTTAATCAGTGCTTCGTGAGTAAGCTCTGCCACCACTTGTTGATTGTGCTTTGAGTGTTGCTCTAGTTGTTGCAGCATCATGGCGGTCTTTAGCGTGGCAGCAGACATAGCGGCAATAATATCTAAGGTGCGGTTGGGGATGTCATCAAAAACATTAGGCACCATGCTGTCGAGTGTAAGCACGCCTATAAGCTTATTATCAGATAACAAAGGTAGCCCCATACAAGCATGTACCGGTAAATCACCTTCATGAGCTAATAGCAGACCGTCATAGGGATCAGCTAACGGGCTGTCGGCAGCAAATCGTAGTGGCGTGGTTGATTTGCAGATCTGCTCAAAACGGCCATGGGCAGCTATCTCAAAGCGTCGGCCCAAGGTTTCTTTGGTCAAGCCTTGTAATGCTAGCGGCTTGAGGTAGTCGCCTTGCACATGCAGTAAAACGACCGCGTCACATGGCACAGCCTGACGCACTGTACTGAGTAAGCGCTCGAACCTGTCGTTGGCTGTCAGACTATTAGTTAGATTTAATGCTAGCTCTATTAAAGCGGTAGAAGATATTTCACTCACTGACGATAACCTTATTTGTGCATGCTGAACCACTCGCTTGCTCAAGCTTAGCATGCGGCCCCTAAAAAGCACAAAACCGACCATTCAAGTCAAAAAGACTACAAAACTCAAGAGTCATTTAGACTACAAAAACAAGGTTAACGCCCTAAAAAGCCTCCATAAAGGCCTTTTTATAACTTGGCATAGTTCTCGCTATACAAGGCTTAAGACCTACGCGTTCGCACTCGGGACGTTAAATAATCAATAAAGGATATTTAGATGTTATCTGCAAAACATATCAGCACAGTCAAAAGCACTATTCCATTACTTGAGTCAGCTGGCACTGCAATTACCGAACATTTTTACCAGCGCATGTTTGCCCATAACCCAGAGCTAAAGCATATCTTTAACTTGAGCCATCAACATTCTGGCGGCCAACCCGCGGCGCTTTTTAATGCTGTCGCGGCCTATGCTAAAAATATCGATAACTTAGGCGCACTAAGCGGCGCAGTAGAGCGTATTGCCCACAAACACACTAGCTTTAATATTCAACCAGAGCATTACCCAATTGTGGGTCATCACTTATTAGAAACCTTACGCGAATTAGCGCCTGATGCCTTTACGCCAGATGTAGAAGAAGCGTGGGCAGCCGCTTATGGCGTGTTAGCGGGCATATTTATCGATAGAGAAGCCACTCTCTACCACAGAAATGAAACCGAAGCCGGCGGCTGGAAAGGGGCGCGTGAGTTTAAGGTTATCGCTAAAACCAAAGAGTCTGAGCTAGTGACTAGCTTTGTGCTTGCTCCTGTGGACGACAAAGCAGTGATTGATTTTGAATCAGGACAATATTTAGGTGTTAGCGTTGCACCAATTAACCATGACTACCAAGAAATTCGTCAGTATTCTTTGTCCGATAAACCTAACGGTAAGCAATATCGTATTTCAGTGAAAAAAGAAGCCATGGGCGTACCTGGAGTGGTATCTAACTATTTGCATGATCACGTTAATGTTGGCGACACGATTGACGTTTACCCTCCAGCGGGGGATTTTCATTACGAAGAACGCGAAGCACCAGTGGTGTTGATCTCGGCTGGCGTTGGTGTCACTCCCATGCAATCAATGCTAGAAATGCTAGCGTCTAAATCTTTTGCCAAACCTGTGTTCTACCTGCACGCCTGTGAAGGTGTTGAGCAACATTCATTTAATCAAAGAGTCGAATCACTGGGACTACAACTTAAGCTTGAACACCATACTTGGTATCGTGATATCGGTAACGCCAATGACGTAATAAATACCGCTAACATCCATCAAGGGTTTATGAACCTTGCCGCGCTTAAAGACTCGCTACCACTAACTGATGGCGATTATTACCTATGTGGACCGGTGGCCTTTATGCAGTTTGCCAAACAACAATTATTAGCGCTTGGGGTTAGCGATGATCGTATTCACTATGAAGTGTTTGGCCCTCATTCTGATCTCTAAAACCGCTAAGGGCGTTTAAACAAGTCATACAGAAGCGGACGCCTAATTGGCGTCCTTTTTTGTCATCTATCAACTATCAACTATCAACTATCGCATTTTCTCTAAAGTGTATTTAGATAAAGTCACAGATCTCAGCAAGCGACTTTTTCTGCAGTGCATGTTCTGGCACGGTGGCATCGTCACCTGGGTAACCTGCAATAATCAGCATATACGGCCGCTCATTGGCATTATCGCGACCGCAAACCTTACTTAAAAAAGACATGGGTTTGGGTGTGTGGGTCAAGGTACCTAAGCCTGCGTTATGCAGCGCCTGAATTAAAAAGCCTGTCGCAATGCCAACTGATTCATGCACGTAATAATTAGTTTTCTGCTCACCCTCTTCTTCAGAGCGTTTTTTACTAAAAATGGCGATTAACCAAGGAGCATGCTCAAGGTAAGGTTTATCGGCATTAGTGCCTAATGGTTTAAGCGCATCAAGCCACTCTTCCCCTGCTCGGCCAGCATAAAAAGCTTGCTCTAGCGCTTCAGCCTCATGGCGAATTTGCGCTTTTATTTCAGGGCTATTAATGGCAACAAAATGCCACGGCTGATGGTTAGCACCATTGGGCGCGGTGCCTGCTGCTAGAATACACTTCTCGATAATTTCTTTTGGTACTGCGCGGTCTGAAAATTTGCGGATAGAATGACGACGCTGCACCTGTTGATAGTTTTGCTCAGCGCGCTCAAGCATCTCTGCTTGCGGGTATTCAATAAAGTCATTCAGTGGATGGTGTGCTTGCGTCATATCGAATCCTTGATTATTGCATTTTGGTTATTATTGAGTCTCAACAACTGACTTAAGCTGATCTAACCCTTGGCTTAAATCTTTACCTATCATGCCTTCAAAATCCATAAACAGAAACATCAAATTCATAGGGTAATCTAAGTGCCCATCAAAACCCCAAGTAACCTGCGTTTGATTCGGTGACAAAGCTTTTGCTTCCATAAAGGCTAAATCTGTTGATTCAAAAGGCCTAAAGACCCTCAACTCATAATCAATACGTCTACCCTCATCTATACGCAAAATTTCTTGCTCACCAGCACCGACATCTTCTTTATCACTTTGCCAGCCAGCAACAAACCCTTCCATGCCATCTGTACCTCGATAACTCTTTTGCATATCAGGATCCATCTGCGCCCACACACTATAGTTATCTTGGTTTTTAAGGTACTTAATATAACCAAACACCTCTACAACGGGTTTATCTATGGTGATTTTTTCGGTTACTGAGTAATTTTTATCTACGAACAAGGCAACAATAAAAGGCAAGGCAATAATAACTAGCACCAATAGGACTAATTTCTTAAACATCGTGATTCACTCCTTAAGTCGGTATGCAATCCCCTGCTTAATGATGAGCTTACAAGGTCAATTAAGCATAAGCCCATACTTTAAATATTGACAAATAAGGCAAATGTTTTTCGTCTAGGTGGAATGAATTTAACCAACAAAAAAGACAAGCAATGCTTGTCTTTTTTCAAGTGAATAATGCTAACCAATCAAGCTAGGGAAATTACAAACCTAACTTAGCCATTAAGTTTTGATTCTCAGCTTCAATATGCTTATAGAAATCACAATCAGCTAACTTTGAGGCTGCGGCTTCGTCAATCACTAACACAGCATCTTGGTGCAGTTGCAGAGCAGATGCTGGGCAGGCAGCAGTTAACGCGCCTTCTACAGTCGCTTTAATCGCGTCAGCTTTATTTTCACCAGTTGCTAATAACACCACTTTTTTCGCATCTAAAATAGTGCCAATGCCCATAGTGATAGAAAGATGCGGTTGGTATTCGTCGACTGCAAAAAAGCGCGCATTATCATCAATGGTCGCCTTCGTTAACGTTTTAACTCGAGTGCGTGACATCAAACCAGATGAAGGCTCGTTAAAGCCAATATGACCATTACGTCCAATACCTAATAGTTGAATATCGATCCCACCAGCTGCCTTAATTTGCTCTTCGTAACCTTGGCAGGCTTCGATTGGATTTTCTGCATCGCCCGGCGGCACAAACGTTTGTGATTTATCGATATCGATATGGTCAAATAGCTGCTCATTCATAAAGTAGCGATAACTTTGTGGATGCGTACCTTCTAGACCTAGATATTCGTCTAAGTTAAAAGTCTTAACGCCAGAGAAAGAGATCTGCTTAGCCTTATTAGCTGCGATTAATCCTTGATAAAGCGATACAGGCGTTGAGCCTGTTGCTAAACCTAATACTGAATCAGCCTTTTTTTGCAGCTGCTTAATAAAAATGTTGGCGCCATATTCAGCAACCGAGGCACTGTCTTTTAATATTACGATTTGCATAGATTTGATCCAATATCAGTTGTTACCCACATTCAAAGCTCGCCAGCAAAGTCTGACTAACTGCTTTACCATAGCTAAAAATATGAATTATATTTCCCATGTCGCGCTAATTTTACGGACACATCCAATTAGTTAACATAACTATAACCTCAAATGACAACGCTGTCATCTGCTATTAATTTATACATATTCATCCCTTATCAAGATGGATTAGCTTACCACTGCAATATTAAGGTTATAATACTCGCCTGTTAACGCCACTCTTTAAGAGCCGCAGCATGTCTGAACTGCAGACCCCAGCCAAACAACATAGCCACTTTATCATTTACAAACCCTATGGCTATTTAAGTCAGTTTGTACCCGAGAAGAGGAAAAGTAAGCCTGTGCTAGCACAGCTCTGTGATTTCCCTGAAAAAACCATGGCAGTCGGTCGCTTAGATCATGACTCAGAAGGGCTATTGCTGTTAACCACAGATGGCATGCAAAGCCACCTAATCCGCTGCAAAAGCATTGAAAAAGAGTACTATGTACAGGTTGATGGCGAGATAAGCCATGATCAACTTATGCAGTTACAACAAGGTGTTGAAATCGGTGTTAGCGGTGAGAAATATCAGACCTTGCCTTGTAAAGTGAAACAATTATCACCAGAGCCAAACCTTCCAGAGAGGGGAAAAAAGATCCGAGATCCTCGCCATGGTCCAACAAGCTGGCTATCAATCACCATAACAGAAGGCAAAAACCGCCAGATAAGAAAAATGACTGCCGCAGTTGGCCTCCCCACTCTGCGATTAGTTCGCGTGCGCATTGCCAATATTCACCTTAATGCAATGCAGCCTGGTGACGTCATTGCTGTTAACCAGTTTGGCATCTGCGCCGAAACATAAAACAGCTAGATATATTAACTTAGCTGCTTAGGTTTTTCCGCTGACAAATAGTCAGTCAGCTCTTTAGCAAGTTTAGGGCGGCTGTAGAAATACCCTTGAGCTTCATCACAATCACTCGCGATTAAAAAGTCAGCTTGCTCTTGTGTTTCAACGCCTTCAGCAACCACCTTTAAATTTAATGCGTGTCCCATTGCTATAATTGCCTTAGCAATTGCGGTATTGTGAGTATCGAACGGCAGACCCGCGACAAATGACTGATCAATTTTAAGCTTGTGTATGGGGAGTTTTTTCAGATAGCTTAGCGACGAATATCCCGTGCCAAAATCATCAATCGATAATTCAATCCCCATACTCCCAAACCTTGCAAGATATTGACTCACCAACAGCGGATCTGACAACATACCACTTTCAGTCACCTCAAGCTCAAGGCTGCTCGCAGGTAAACCGGTTTGTTGTAGTATTTCAGCGACTTCATCAACAAAGCTACTACGCTGCAATTGTTGGCTAGCCACGTTCACCGCAATACGCCCAAATTCTAGCCCTTGCTGATGCCAACGCTGGCCTTGCTCACACGCCTTTTTAAGTACCCAGCGACCAATATCTTGGATTAGGCCAATGTTTTCAGCTAAAGGTATAAACACCATTGGCGAGATTCGGCCTAACAGGGGATCATCCCAACGCAGCAATGTTTCAACACCAATAACCTTACCTGTTTTAAAGCTGATTTTGGGCTGAAAAACAAGGTGAAAAGCATCCGTTTCTAAGGCATTGTGCAGTGCACTTTGTAACTTAAGATTGGCAACAGACTTTTCAGTTAAAGACTCAGTATAGAAAGCGTAATTATTACGCCCCTCACGTTTGGCTCTATGCATAGCAACTTCAGCATTCACCAGTAAGTTACTCGAATCTTGGGTGTCATCAGGGAAAATTGCCACTCCCATGCTTGCAGTTAAACGTGCTTGACCATATTCACCTAGCACAAAGGGCAAATCAAAAACCTGACGTAGCTGATTAATACTAAGTAACAGCATATCGTTACTATCAATATTAGGCAGTAACACTGCAAACTCATCACTCCCCAAGCGTGCAGCAATTGCTAAATCACCTAGACCAGAGCTAAAGCGACGACCCAGTTCAAGTAAGACTTCATCACCTATTGAATGGCCATAGCTTTCATTAATTTGCTTAAAAAGATCGACATCAATATACACCAAAGCTAAACGTTGTTGATTATGGCTCGCCTGCTTTAAGTCTTGCTCTAGACGTGTGGTTAACGCCATGCGATTAGGTAACTTAGTTAATGGGTCATGCAGAGTAACTTCAGCTAATTGGGCTTCACTTTGCTTTTGAATTGAGATGTCACTAAAGGCTGCAACAAAAAAACGAATCTTATGTTCGTCGCCATAAACAGCGCTCACATTAAGCATTAATGGGAAGATTGCGCCATCTTTACAACGATTCCAAATTTCACCATGCCACTTACCATCAGAAAGTAACGCCTGCCAAATTGCAGCAAAAAACGCATCATCATGTCGCTCAGAACTAAACATCCTAATGGTTTTGCCGACCAACTCTTGCTTATTAAAGCCTGTTATCCCCTGATAAGCGCCATGAGCATCAATAATGGTGCCTTCAACATCTGTGATCACCACTCCTTCTACCGAATTTTCGAAAACTCGGGAGGCTAATTCTAATTGCTCTAATGCCGCTTTGTGAGAAGAAATATTACGGGACATACCGATAACACCGGCTAACTCTCCACTGTCATCTAGCACTGGGATTTTGGTGGTTTCTAACCAGCTGCTTACATCGTCAACATCAAGCCCTTCACACTCTCCAGCGGAAACTTCAATACCATTAAGAATCGCCTTATTATCTGTCGCAATAAAGAAATTAGCTAAACGAGGCTCAAACAATTCATCGTCAGTACGGTTTAAGATTTGTTCACGTGGACGATTCCATGCAAGTTCGACACTATGGTTAACAAGCACATAGCGCCCTAAAGCATCTTTCATCCACACATGCTCTTTTAAACAATCAACAAACTGCTGTAAACCAACAGAAGATACTTGTTCATCCGCCTTTCTAATCTTGCTTTGTTCAAGCTTACACTCACGATAGCGATGCGCTAAATCATGCTCAATACTCTTCTTAATCGTACTTAATATATGTCGGTGATCGGTTGTCTGATTGGCTGTTTGAGGATTAGCAGCGGCTTGCCCTACCTCAGTAAGCGCATGTGTAACCCAGGCTCCTTGGTTTAAATAAAGATAACCAAAGCTTGCCCCACCCGGCCAAAAAATCGGTAGAAAGCACTGCGACTGAGCATCAATGTGTGCAGTAAAATTGGTATAGCTACCAAATAAATCTGTGCTCGTATCAAAATTATTGAGTATATCGAGCGATATGTTCGAATGAACAATGACTTCTAACGCCCCGTCCTGATTAACTTTCAATAACCCGGCCCCACACTCGGCTATTCGTGCCAGCATATCAATAGATAGCTGCCAGTCATTCCGTTGGGCTTGCGTTATTTCGATATTAATCAAGTCAATGTCCTATAAGTCATTTAAAAATTGCTTAATAAGCTTTGGTCGCCGAACTGCAGCACTTACCCAACCGCTTAAATGTGATAACAAAAGAGTTTCAAAACTGGCTACACACTAGTGTTTTTAATTACAAAAATAAAGATAAAGCATAAAAAACCTATAAATAATAAATAGATAGACTATAAATATTCCAGCTTTAGCTTAGACTTTCCAACTTCTTCTTTCTATACACGTACTATAAAGGCGACCCTGTTGAGAAAATGTGTAAATGTTTAATCAAACATTCACAAAGCCCTTACGCCTAACAAATACAAAATACACCGATACAGCTATAATTTAATTGACAAAAATCAACTAACCATAAAGATTGTTTTAAAATAAAAACAAATAGATATTGATATTTAGCATGGGTTAATAGCAATAAAAAAGAGCACCTTAGTGCTCTCCTTTATTAAAACGCTAATCAACAAGCTAGCTCTGCGTAAACTTAAATCTGCAACGTCGCCATTAAGTTAACGCTTATACAGACGTTATCACATAAGCAACTGCTTAGGCTGGCGTTGACGCTTTATCATCTGCTTCTGCTTGCTGGCGTAACAAAGCCGCAGCCTGCTCTTCTTGTTCCGTGATAGCTAACGTATCTTTAGCTTGCATAGGAATAGCTCGAGACTGTTCGTTGATCTCATGGATTTGCGAAGCATTACGTAAATCTCGCTCACTGGTAATCGCAGCAATTGATTCACGATCTTTAATAAAGCTCACTACGTCATGACGAATACTCTCTAGCGACTGTTCATCTTTATGCATCTCTAAAATATAACGTGGATGCTCTAAGTTTCTCATCCCCGTTGCAGCAAAAGTGCTTGATACAGCCTGAGTCACGACCACCCAAGGGGTAATGCTTGAACGCACTAAGGTATTTTCAGAACGGGTAGAGTCATGTATACCTGTGCCGGTTGAAATGCGAGATTCAGTAAAGGTCCCTTCTACCTTCATATAAATCAGCTGGCTGACAAACTGCATTTCAGCAAAAAACAGATGCGCACCATTGGCAAGCATATGCGCAAAGGCGCGTAGCAAAACACCAACTAAAACTAAATGAATAATCGTGCCAGACATTTCACTTAAACTATTTATTTGCTCAGGTGTAGATTGCTCAATAATCACATCTAGCGGCACACCAGCAACAAAGTTATATAAATCGACAACACCAAAAGCCAGCCAAACCGTTAGTACTGATGCACAGATAAATAAGGCATTACCCAAAATAAGACTCAACATACGCACAGAAGTGAACGCAGACCCTAAATCCATTGCTTTAAACTTAGGTTGGATCTCTTGAAGCATTTCACCGAAGAAATTACCCTTACCTTCAACTTGCTCATTAAGCTTAGGCTCAAGTTCTTGATAGACTCGATTAGGCACTTCTTTATAGCGCCTGTTTGCCATCACTAAATTATCAAGATTGATAAAAATCTCGCTAGGGTGAATTGACTCTTGCCAGTTTTCTCTAAGTTCTGACACCTCAACCTTAGCGTCAACTAACGCCATACGCTTAAAAATCATCACACTGATTAGTGCAGAGCTAATAATCGCAGCCACAACAATAGCGGCAAAATAAGCCCAAGCGTGAAAATCAGGTAAAAACTGCAACCATTGTTGTAACTCCGCGATGCTGACACTCGTCACTCGCATAAAGTAAGCAAGACCCGCAGCTAAAACCACTGGCAACACAATAGCGCTAGCAATGACCTTAGCTAATTCTTTGGTGCCCATTGATGGAATTTTACGGTCGGCACTACGAGCCAGTGCTCGTCCTGCTGAGCGCCAAACGCCGATTAAATACAAGGTGAGTAAGACTGAGTAAATAGGGAATGCAAACTCGCCTATCTCGCCAGCAAAACCGGCTAGAGATACAAATGCAGTCAACGCATAAGCCACTAAGGCTAAAACGGTTTTCACCCAAGCGCCAAATAAACGCTGCGCCATATTACGCACAGGATAAGGCATGAAAGTGAGACGTGGAAAAATAGTATGTACTAAACGCGCAAGAAAACCTTGCGGCTCAACAAATGTGGCGTTTTTACGACCGACCAGCATTTCAATTAAACGCTGCTTACTGTAAGCCACGTAACCTGACTCTTCTTTAGCAGTGGTGCTTTCAGAACGGCTGTGGTTATAAGCTAGGGATGTTGGGTGGTTACGCCCAACAAAATAACGCAACATGGCTATGATACCATTGGTGGTGATCTTAAGACCCCCTCCTAGCAGCAACAATCCAAATACCACTAAAATCCAGCCAACTACGGTGTTTTCTCTTACGGCAGCAGCAGCTTCAATTAGCAAGTAAACGCCTAAAACAGTGGTGAATAAGCCACGAATACTGGTAACTGCACCTTCCTTTTTAAATGGGTTTTTTAACCCAATATCGATCGATCCATAATCAAATGCCATCGCCTAACATACTCCTGCCTGAGTTAACAAAGTGTAATACTAAAGTTTACAGCAATGCTGTACCAACAATAAACCCTATCGCATAAGGTTTACATTAATTAGTAACATAGACATTAAAGCAAGATGACCGCAGGCAGAAGATGCTGTCTTATCACTGAAAACAAAAAACCAGCCGAGTGGCTGGTTTTTTGTTTTATTGGCGATACATTTTGGCTGTATCAGCCCTGCAAATTAGTTCGCTTGTGGGCGCATTGCAGGGAATAGGATCACGTCACGGATAGTGTGCGTGTTAGTGAATAACATCACTAGACGGTCGATACCGATACCTTGACCCGCTGTAGGTGGTAAGCCGTGCTCTAGCGCAGTAATGTAGTCGGCATCGTAGAACATTGCTTCGTCATCACCCGCGTCTTTAGCATCAACCTGCGCTTTAAAGCGGCTATCTTGATCTTCAGCATCGTTAAGCTCAGAGAAACCGTTCGCCACTTCACGGCCGCCGATGAAGAACTCGAAACGGTCAGTAATGAAGTGATTGTCGTCGTTACGACGTGCTAGTGGAGAGATATCCGCTGGGTAGCCCGTGATGAAAGTAGGTTGCATCAACTGAGTTTCAGCTGTTTCACCAAAGATCTCTTCAAGTAGTTGACCACAAGTCCAGAACTTCTCAACTGTCATGCCTAAGCTCTTAGCCAAGTCACGCATAAATTCAACGTCTTTAACTTCTTCGTAAGTCATAGACTGGATTGTCGCGTTGTCTGGGTTGTACTTCTTGATCGCATCTAACATGCTTAAACGTGCATATGGACCACCAAAGTCAACTGTGTGCTCACCATATGGAAGCTGTGGAGAACCACATAGCTCAGTAGCGATAGAGCTTAGCATCTCTTCAGTTAGATCCATTAGATCATTGAAGTCAGCGTACGCCATATAGAATTCCATCATAGTGAATTCAGGATTATGACGTGGAGACAGACCTTCGTTACGGAAGTTACGGTTGATTTCGAATACACGCTCAAAACCACCAACCACTAGACGTTTAAGGTATAGCTCAGGTGCAATACGTAGATACATAGCGATATCAAGCGCATTGTGATGCGTCTCGAATGGACGAGCTGAAGCGCCACCTGGGATGCTGTGCATCATAGGAGTTTCAACTTCCATAAACTCTTTCTTCACCATGAAGTTACGAATTGCCGAAACCACTTTAGAACGCATGATAAACGCTGCACGAGAATCTTCGTTAACGATTAAGTCAACGTAACGCTGACGGTAACGTGTTTCTTGGTCAGTTAGGCCGTGGAACTTTTCAGGTAGCGGACGCAGTGCTTTAGTTAGCAACTGGTACTGCTCCATGTTCACGTATAGGTCGCCTTTACCTGAAAGGTGCAGTTGACCCGTCACACCGATGATGTCACCGATATCTAGACCTTGGAATTTTTCTTTAAGATCTTTTTGAACATCTTTGCCAGCGTAGGCTTGGATACGACCGCTCACATCTTGGATAACCAAGAATGGACCACGCTTAGCCATTACACGACCAGCGATTGAACGCTCAATGCCCATGCCTTCAAGCTCTTCTTTGGTGTTGTTACCAAATTCAGCTTGAATGTCTGCCGCTTTGTGTTTTCGATCGAAGTTGTTCGGGTGACCGTTTGCTGGGCAGTTAGTACGGATGTGCTCTAATTTAGCACGACGTTCTGCAATTAACTTGTTCTCATCTTGGGTTTGTTCAGTCATCTTCTTCTCTCGTTAAAGGCCAGATTTCAGGCTAGCTTCAATAAACTTGTCCAGATCGCCATCTAACACGCTCTGGGTATTTCGGTTTTCAACGCCGGTACGTAGATCTTTAATACGTGCATCATCGAGCACGTAAGAACGGATCTGGCTACCCCAGCCAATATCTGACTTGGCGTCTTCGGCGGCTTGCTTATCAGCATTCTGTTTAAGCATTTCTAGCTCATACAGCTTTGCTTTTAACTGTTTCATCGCCGCATCACGGTTTTTATGCTGTGAACGGTCGTTCTGACATTGCACTACAGTATTGGTCGGTAAATGGGTAATACGAATAGCCGACTCAGTTTTGTTTACGTGCTGACCACCCGCGCCTGACGCGCGGTAGGTGTCAATTCTTAAGTCCGACGGATTGATATCAATCTCAATCGAGTCATCAATTTCTGGGTAAACGAATACCGAACAGAAAGAGGTGTGACGCTTACCTGACGAGTCAAATGGCGACTTACGTACTAAACGGTGTACACCGGTTTCGGTACGCAATGAACCAAAGGCGTATTCGCCAGTAAACTTAATTGTGGCGCCTTTAATACCGGCAACATCACCTGCAGTCACTTCAATCAGTTCTGGTTTATAGTCGTGGGCTTCGCCCCAACGTAAAAACATACGCAGTACCATGTTTGCCCAATCTTGAGCTTCAGTACCGCCTGAACCTGATTGAATATCTAAATAACAATCTGATGCATCATGCGGTTTAGAGAACATACGACGGAACTCAAGTTCCTCAAGACGTTTCTCTAAGCCTTGTAATTCAGTGCTAGCATCGTTGAAGGTTTCTTCGTCATCTTCTTCAACGGCAAGTTCGAGTAATCCCTCGATATCTTCTAGACCACTGTCCATATCGTCGATAGTTTTCACTACCGCTTCAAGTGCTGCACGCTCTTTGCCTAGGGCTTGGGCGTTTTCTGGATCGTTCCACACTTCTGAGCTTTCAAGCTCTCGGCTAACTTCTTCTAGACGCTCACTTTTGGCATCGTAGTCAAAGATACCCCCGAAGAAGGTCGGTACGGTCAGCGAGCTCCTTGATTTTGAATTTTACAGGATTTACTTCAAACATGATTTAATCAACTTTTTAATGGCTAAGCGGTCATTGCTAAGCGATAGTGGCTTAACTTCTTTCGCTTCACTCTTAACGAGTAAATAACGACAAATAGAAAACCCGCTATTTTAACCTAAGCTTGGGATGAAACCTAGCCGCAAAAGGCTACAAAATAGCAAATTTATTCAACAATATTAGTTTACCCTATAAAAACACTCGTTAATCATCCAGCGCCGCTGACTTACTCCGCTTCGCGCTAAGTTCATCTAGCAAATTAGTGCGACAGTTCAACTACTAAATCAGTCCATTTGTGACCATTACCACACTTAACCTAGCACCATTCCAATCCCAGCCTCTTTTCTCAGTGTGGCAGGGGATTAAGAAACATTTAAGGCCTACAAAAAGGATTCTGCCGCGCTTTAAGCCTAGGTCCACGGAGCTGCGATCCCGCTCTACAAGCTAGTCAACAGTCTAAAACTGTGGAAATTGATAAGCAGATCTCACATCTGACCAGATACAGTCACCCATGCGCACACTTCCTACCTTACCTGTGAGCAAACCAGCAATTTCAGTGCAAATTTAAACCGTGTTATCAGTGTAGAAAAAGGCCGCAGGTATACTCGAAATCATAACGATTTCGCCAAGTCCACTTTTTGCGAATGCTGATGGTATGCCAAGGCGCTACGCGCCGTTAACCGTGCATCCAATCAAGCTGCGACCCTATAATTAAAGGCCCATGCGATGAAACAAATAATAATTGATGGCAAGACCTTAGTAGCTAATCAACAAGACATGCTGTTAGATGTCGCGCTTAATGCCAATATTGCGATTCCTAACCTATGCAAAAGTCCGGCTAGCTCATTAGTACACGACAGCAAACAGCACTGTAATCTTTGCCATGTAGAACTTGTAGCCAGTGATAACAGCATCACTAATGTACGCGCCTGTGAAACCCTAATTGGCGACATTCCTGCGCAGAACATTGAAGTCATTACCCAATCAGCGGCATTAAGTAAGCAGCGCAAAGCCGCGTTGCACAACATTTTGTCAGATCACTTTGCTGACTGTGAAGCGCCTTGCCAAACCGCTTGCCCAGCAGGCGTTGACGTGCAGTCTTACCTGTATCACATTGCCCAAGGCGATCACAGCGAAGCGGTAAAAGTCATCAAGCAGACCTTACCTTTGCCACTGTCTATCGGCCGTGTCTGCCCCGCTTTTTGTGAAACAGAGTGTCGCCGCGGCTTAGTTGACGAGCCTGTCGCCATTCGCCAATTAAAGCGTCACGCCGCCGATTTAGATTTAGAGGGCGAAAATCCTTACGTGCCGCCAAAGGCATCAGCAACCGGTAAGAAAGTCGCGATTATCGGTAGCGGACCTGCGGGTATTTCTGCGGGCTATTACTTGTCTAACAATGGTCATAACGTCACGATTTTTGAATCCATGCCACAAGCTGGCGGCTGGTTGCGTTACGGTATTCCAGAGTATCGTTTACCAAAAGCGATTCTCGATAAAGAGATCGCACTGCTGTGTAAAAACGGCCTCAACATTCAAACCGACACCCGCCTTGGTCGTGATATTCACCTTAATGGATTAATCTCTGACTTTGATGCAGTCTGTTTAGCCATTGGCGCGCAAAAAGCCGTGCCAATGAATTACCCGGGTATCGAACTCGATGGCTGCTACTTAGGTGTGGATTACCTCAAAGATTACTGCACTGACAAACAATACAGCACAGGCAAAAAAGTCGCCGTTATTGGTGGCGGTAACACCGCAATTGACTGTGCTCGCACAGCCAAGCGCGATGGCGCAGATGTGACATTAGTTTATCGTCGTACTCGCGATGAAATGCCAGCCGAAGACTATGAAATTCATGAGGCTGAGCAAGAGGGGATAAAATTCCACTTTTTAACTAATCCAATTGAAAACCATAGTGACGATAATGGTCGCGTTGCAAAAGTGACTTTTGAGGTGATGGCGCTAGGTGAGCCAGATAGCTCTGGTCGTCGCAGCCCAACCCCAACAGGTGAGACCTTCACTGAAGCATTTGATACCGTCATTCCTGCAGTATCACAAACGCCAGATATGGACTTCTTAGATCACCCGCAGAGCCAGCTCGCTACAGGTGAAGTAGCGCTAACTCGCTGGAATACCTTTGAAGGTTGTGAACACACTATGTCAGCAGGTCAGTCTGCCGGCCTTGATAAGCTGTTTGTGATTGGTGATTCACGCACCGGCCCAGCCACAGCGGTTGCCGCCGTTGCCGATGGCCGCAAAGCTGCTGACGCCATTGAAAAACTACTGAGCCAAGGCCTAACTTGTGAGCTAGTTAAACAGCCTTTCAATTCGACTAAAGCCAAAAAAACAAGCAGCTTAAAATCGATTAAGGCCGACAACCTTTATCCAGACTCTAAAGTACAAGCCCGCAGCGTAATGCCTGAACTTGATAAGCTGCAGCGCGCATTGAACTTTAGTGAAGTTGAGCTGGGCTTTGCAGCGGATGAAGCCATGAAAGAAGCAGCGCGCTGCTTAGAGTGCGCTTGCCAAGCCAATACCGATTGTAAGCTGCGCGATTACGCCACCGAGTACAAAGTTAAAGCCAGCGAGCTAGATATTAGTCAGGCACAGCAATTTAGCGTAGATAACAGCGCACCCTTTATCACTTTCGATGCTAACCGCTGTATTAGCTGTGGCGCTTGTGTTGAAACCTGTAAAGGTGCCAGCGGTCATAATGCCATTTCATTTGCTAAAGACCATTACCAAGCATTACCCACTTCGTGTGCCGATTCAATTAGCGGTGATGAGCGCAATGCCCCGCGTGTTGGCTTTAGCGCCAGCATGAACGACAGCGACTGTGTGCAATGTGGTAACTGTGTGCAAGTATGTCCAACAGGCGCACTTGTTGACTCGCGTGACAAAACCCAAGGGTTAACGCCTGCGCAAAAAGAACCGCTTAAAACCGTATCCAGCATTTGTACCTATTGCGGTATTGGTTGTCGTATCAACCTGCATGTTGATGAGCAGAAGAACCAAATTCGCCATATCAGCGGTGATACATCATCGCCAGTGAATGAGGGAATGCTGTGTGTTAAAGGCCGCTTTGGCTTTGACTTTGTCGGCAGTGATAAACGCTTAATAACACCGCTTATTCGTAAAAACGGCGAGTTAGTGCCTGCCAGTTGGGATGAAGCAATTGCCGTAGTTGCTCAGCGTTTTGCACAAATCAAGCAAGTATACGGTAACAAATCGATTGCAGGTTTATCGTCGGCTAAAGCCACTAACGAAGATAACTACGTTTTCCAAAAGTTCTTCCGTAGCGTGCTCGGCAACAACAACGTTGACCATTGTGCACGCCTTTGCCACGCATCAACAGTTACCGCCCTGCGCGAAAGCTTAGGCAGCGGCGCCATGACTAACGATATTCCAAGCATTAAAGATAGCGACCTTATCTTTATTCTTGGCTCTGATACCGAAAGCGCGCACCCCATTATTGCCTCGCGCATCAAGCAAGCTATAAAAGAGCACGGCGCACGATTAATTGTTGCTGACCCTAAGCGGGTATCAATTGCCGATAAAGCTCAGCTTTATGTGGCTCAGCGCCCGGGCTCTGACGTGATGCTAATCAATGCGATTATGCAGCAGATCATTAAAAATGACTGGCACGATTTAGATTACATTCAGGCGCGTGTTGAAGGCTTTAGCCAGCTGTATGACGAAGTCATGAGCCCAGATTACAGCCCGAAAAACGCTGAAATCATTACTGGAGTCAGCGCCAGCGACATCATTGAAATGGCACGTTTAATCGGCACTGCAGAAAAAACTGCGGTTTACTACGCTATGGGCGTAACGCAACATACTTCAGGCCACGATAACGTTACCGCGATATCGAACCTGCAATTATTGTGTGGCAACATTGGCGTAAAAGGTGCTGGCATTAACCCGCTTCGTGGCCAGAGCAACGTACAAGGCGCTTGCGATATGGGCGCGCTACCAAACTACTTTAGCGGTTATCAACGTCTGGACGATCCACTGGTGCAGATGCGCTTCCGTGAAGCTTGGGGTAAAGAAGATCTTTGCGCTGACATTGGCTTTTCGGCCACCGAAATGATGCATGCACTGAGCCATGGCGAGCTCAAAGGCTTATATGTGATGGGTGAAAACCCAGTGCTGAGCGACCCAGACCAAAAGCATGTGTTGCAAGGCTTAGCCGCCGCAGAGTTTGTGGTAGTGCAAGATATCTTCTTAACCGAAACCGCTGAGCTCGCTGACGTGGTGTTACCTGCTGCTGCTTTTGCTGAAAAGTTAGGTCACTTTACCAATACCGAGCGCCGCGTACAGCAGTTGCTTCCTGCGGTTAATCCACCGGGAGAGGCTAAAAATGATTGGCAAATCATTCAGCTTATCGCTAGCCAAATGGGTGAAGATTGGGGTTATCAAAACGAGAAGCAAATTTGGCATGAAATCACCGATGTCACGCCGCAGTATCGCGGTATTACTTGGCGGGTAATTGATAGCGAAACAGAGAATGGTCGTCAAGGTTTGCAGTGGCCATGCCCTGCAGAAGGACACCCTGGAACACCGATTTTGCATACCAGCCAGTTTACCCACGGTAAAGGCAAGATGCGTGCAGTACATTATCGCCTGCCAGCAGAGATGCCATGTAATGAGTATCCATTAATTCTGTCTACTGGTCGCTTGCTGGAGCAGTTCCATACCGGCACTATGACCCGTAAGACAGAAGGCTTGAATCAACTTGGCTCAGCAAAAGTGATGATTTCGGTATTTGATGCTGAAAAACTTGGCGTCAACAACGGCGATATGCTCAAGCTCAGCACCCGCCGCGGCGAAATTGAGATTAAAGCTTTTGTCACTCGACGTGCGCAAGCAGGGGTATTGTTCTTGCCGTTCCACTTTGCTGAATCTGCGGCGAATAAGCTCACCAACAATGCGCTTGATCCGGTGGCTAAAATTCCGGAGTTTAAGGTGTGTGCGGTTAAAGCGGAAAAAGTGGTAGAGAAGGTAACAGAGCAACAAGAAGTCGCGCTTATCTAATAAACCACACAAGCAACATGCAAAAAGGCGCTAAGAGCATACTCTTAGCGCCTTTTTAATTTATATTACTAAGCTGAACTAGCCAGCAAACGCACCAATCAGTGCGCCCGTTACCGCAAAGCCAGCGACTAACATAAACACGTTGGGTTTAAAGATTTTAAATAAACCAAAACCTAATACCACTAATGCCATATCCAGTGGCGCTAACACTGCACTGGTAAATATAGGGTTATACAGCGCGGCTAACAAAAAGCCCACCACACAAGCATTTACCCCTGCAACAGAGCCTGTTACTTGTGGTCTAGCACTGATCGCATGCCAGCTTTTTAGCGCCACCAGCATCAGTAAAAAGCCCGGTAAGAATATTGCCAGCGTTGCCACCAGCGCACCAATCAGCGGCTGGGTAACCCAGATTTCAGCACCTAAAAAAGCTGCCAAGGCAAACATAGGCCCGGGTACCGCTTGCGCCAGCGCATAGCCCGTTAAGAACTGATCATTACTTACGGCATCGCCAACACTTTGCTGTAGCAGCGGTAGCACCACATGACCACCACCAAATACCATACTACCCACTTGGTAAAACTGGCTAAATAGATCTGTTAGGTTATTAATGCCTGTTTGACTCGACATGGCAATCACAACGAGTGAGGCCAGTAATAGCCCGACAAATAGACTGAGCCAAAAGAAGTTAAGCTTAACCGGCTGCTGAGGCTGCTGCTTTAACTCATCTGCATTGCTAGCAAGGTATTTACGCCCGACTAACGCAGCAGCAATCAATAAGCCAAACTGCATCAGCATTGATGGCTGCAGCAAAATAATCACGCAGCTTATTACCATCAATAACTTGGCTTGTTTGCGCTGGCAAAACTGCTTAAACATAATCCAAATCGCATCGGCTACCACTACAACAGCTAATAGCTTTAGACCATGAATAATGCCTTGGGTAAAGGAGTAATCTAGCCACTGACTACTAGTAACCGCCAACAAAAATAGCAAAATAAACGACGGCAGGGTAAAGCCCATAAAAGCGGCTATGCCGCCTAACAGACCACCACGGTGATAACCAATGGCAAAACCAACCTGACTGGACCCCGGTCCTGGCATAAACTGACTTAGTGCCACTAAACTGCCGTAATGTTGATTATCAAGCCACTTGAGCTCTTCCACGAAGGTTTGTCTAAAATAACCAATATGAGCAGCGGGACCGCCGAATGAAACTAATCCTAGGGAGAAAAAGCGTAGAAAAATTTGTAGCATAATTATCCATGTTTAGCGCCCGAAACAGCGCTGTTAAATTCAATAGTTGGCGCACAATATGACACTAACATTACAGTTTGATGAAACACCGTAAACGGTAACATCTTTTCACATTTTAACGCTTAGGTTTATTGCCGGGATAGGGTAATTAAATTGCATGCTCGTGCAATCATAATCGACGACAGCCTATTCGAGTAACAGCTTATCAAAATCGGCTAACGTTTGCCGCTGACCTATTGTCTGTTCCACCCAGTCCAACACCTCGGCTGCCGTTGTTCGGTAAGTGGTAAGCTTACCACCGTAAAGACTTAGTAGATTTGGGTGGCTTGCTTGGCTTTTTTGCAGGGTATCTCTTGGTCTGTCAAAAGCATTACCCGATTGCTTGGGTAATACCCTTACACCACAGAAGTTATCGACGATTCGAGTTTTCAAAGCTTCAACATCACCGAACGCACTAAAGTAATGCTGATAAATCCCCAGTAAATAATCGATTTCCTGCTGAGTTATTTGCGGTTTACCTGCAAGCTGTTCAAGCACAGTTTCAGTGGTGCCGACCAGAGTTTGTCCATTCCATGGCATGACAAAAATGACCCGCTTATCAAAGCAAGACTCAAGATAAAGGATGCCATCGTTTGCCGGTATATCTAACAATAAGTGGCTACCTTGAACCCACTCTATTGGTTCAGCTGCTATTGGCGGCGAAACCGTATCGAGCACTTCATTAACCCAAGGTCCCGCAGCATTTATCACCGCTAACGCCTCGACCTCTTGTTGTTCATCTGCGACTTGATAATGCACTTTACAGTGGCTATGAAAATGCTCAATGCTATAACACTTGGCATGTTCAACCACATGAGCACCTAGTGAACGCGCATTTTTAACCACTGCTTGAGTGAGGAGTTTGTCATCGGTTTGTGCATCCCAATACTGATACAAGGCTTTAAGCCCTTGCAGTTTAAGGCCTTTAATTTTTGACCAATGCACTGATGGCACAGACTTAAATTGCCCAAGTGCATCAAAGTCACTCAGCATGGCATATAAACTTAACCCAGCTCGAATAGCCCACGAGCTACGGCGACTGTTTTCATAGACAGGAATATAAAATGGAATTGGATTCACTAAAGAAGGGGCGAGTTCAAGTAGCGCTTTACGTTCTGCCAGCGACTTTCTAACAAGTGGTAATTGACCCGACTCAAGGTAGCGTAAACCACCATGAATTAACTTGCTTGAATTGGCCGATGTCTGCCCTGCTACCGTGCCTTTTTCAAGCAGTAACACGCTATAACCAGCAGCAGCAGCGCACTGAGCAATGCCAGCACCATTGATACCCCCACCGATAACAACCAGATCAACTGTTGCCATTTAGGCTCCTTAGAAAGACCATATTATCTATTTTGTAATCTACACCTAATACGTGACTAATCTAGAATTAGTTTTAATTAATAGCTATTTTCTTAGTAGTACTTAAGTCCCAGTACTGCCGAACAGCTATGAACTTTAAGCCTGTTATAAATGGTCCTTACATACCTCTATATCGAGGAGTAAAATTGCACTTGATGCAACGTACATCCTTTATTCATATTGAACAAAGACTTGATAAGCATATAACTCTCTATTGTTTGTCAAAACATTGACTACTAATCTCTGAAATGCAATGAACTTAAAGGATATTGCATTTCTGTTACCAATAGCTTAACTTGCAACAGGTTATTAATGAGTGCACGCTTTAATAACCGTAAAGTACTAAAGGATTTTGATGTAATTTAAGGATATGCAAGATGAAGTTTATCGCTATTATTTGCTTACTTGTTTCAGGTAGCGCCCTTGCACAATGCAATAATTCTAGCCATATATTTGATATCCCCTACCCCAAAAACAGCTCTTATTTTGCAGGGCAATATGCCGCTCAGCTCGATGCGTTAACCCATGGGACCCAAGCCACAGAGGGCTATCTATTACTCGAGTTTAAAGTTAATCCAATCTATTCAACCGAAGAATCCCATAAATATAATAAATGGTTAGCAGAAAGACGCATTGATCGGATTAAAAGCTATTTAAGTGATTCAGCTTATTCCGCTCCGGTGATTACTCGCATATTAACTGCAAGCCACAACGTCGACCGCAGTGTTTCTATCATCTGGTGCCCTGATGAATTTGAGCAAACCTTAGTACAAGTTGTTAGTAATGATGACTAAAAAGCTGCCTCTCCTTAATGCTACTAATATAGGGTGAATAATATTCAGCCAGCTGTATATAGTTACTGAACTTTTAGCCATACTCACTATCACTAATGTAATTGTTACAGCTAAGATGGCACGTAAACAGCAACATATAACCAACAACCTTCAGTAAAGCTAGTTAATCCCTTCCCTTTACTGGTTTAAGCAGCTGAAGCCTTAACTTACACGTATTTAATCAAGCCTTTATAAATATTAGAAGAAGTTTCATTTTATTTACTAAAGTTCGCCATAGTTCCCAAAAGCCAGTGATTCGAGATTTGCGTAGCAAAAAAGAAACAATTATTTATCAATCAGGAGACCTTGCAGTAGAGTAATAGACACAACAAGTCTATCAATTAATGCTCAACAGGTTTGGAGCTCGCATGGTCAAATCCACTCTGCTATTCCTTAGTCTTCTTCTCACAAGTCTTTCATTTCCAAGCTTTGCTGTTAGCCCCCAAAGTGTTGACGCTAATATGTGGCATTACACTAATGCTCAAGGCGAACTAAAAGTTAAACTCTACTTCTTTTGGTCCAAGACCTGCCCACATTGCGCTGAAGCTCATCCGTTTATTGATAGCTTGCCAGAGCGTTATCCGTGGATCGAAGTCGAAGATCATATGATCACTGCGCCAGGGACGATGGAGACTTGGCAGAAAATAGCCAAAGCGACAGCTACTGAAGCACGCTCAGTGCCTTACTTTGCTAGTGGCGAAAAGGCGGTTGTCGGTTATAGCAGTCAGGCGGTAACCGGTGAGTTTCTGCTGCAGCGCTTAAAGTCCTATTACGTTTCATTAGGCGGGAAGCTAGCACCTGAGGCAGAAGGCAATTACACGGTTGAAGTACCTGCTGCTGGCGGTTTATTTGCAACCTGTAGTGAGAGTGATAGTAAAGAAGGCGGCGACGGTACTTGTAATTTAGGCTTAGATACCAGCAGCGAGTTAGCAAGCTCTGATGTGCAGCCGGTTGAATTACCACTTGTTGGCGTTGTTCATCCAGAACAGATGTCACTACCACTATTAACCGTGGTCTTAGCCGGAGTTGATGCTTTCAACCCTTGTGCTTTCTTCGTTTTACTATTTCTGCTGTCTATTATGGTTAACGCTAAGAGTCGCACCCGCATGTTGATTGTTGGCGGCATCTTCGTGTTCTTCTCTGGCTTTATCTATTTTATTTTTATGAGCGCTTGGCTCAATATCTTCCAATTACTTGGTGCAGGTAGCGATGGTGGCTGGATTATTCTCGGCGCAGGCATGCTCGCGCTGGTTGCGGGGGCGGTAAACATTAAAGACTATTTCTTTACCAAGGGCGAAGTCACCCTGTCTATGTCTGCCGAAAATCGCACCGGGCTGATAAAGCGCATGGGTAAATTAACCAGTGCCAGCAGCATGACAGCTATGATAGCCGGCACTGTGGTGCTATCGATTTTAGCGAATGCTTATGAGCTACTGTGCACAGCAGGATTCCCAATGATCTACACCAGCGTGCTATCTATGCATGACTTAGAAACCTTTGAACGCTACATGTACCTTGTTATGTACAATGTGGTTTATGTCATTCCTCTTGCTGCCATTGTGATTGCTTTCAGCGTGTCGCTTGGTAAGCGTAAGTTGACTGAGAAAGAGGGCCAAACACTTAAACTGATGTCAGGTATTATGATGATGGGGTTAGGCGGCATGTTAGCGTTAGACCCAACAGCACTGCAAAATGTGGCGTTAGCAATAGGTCTAATCTTCAGCTCTATTATTCTTACAGTGATCATCACGTTAGTGCGTAAGAGCCTAGAAAAGGTTAAAGCGAAAAAGTCATAACCCACAAAAATAAGGCCTTAGATAACATCTCGACTAAGGCCTTACCCCCTTCTTCAAATCCTATAAATACATACCTAAATCAATCATCTATCCCGCACAACTAATACTTTACACCTCATACTGACACTGATAACTTTAAACTTGGATGCAAGGATTTATCCCAAAGTAGGGATAAAAAAGCAGGCTCATTAAGTGGTTTTCAAGGACAGAAAAAATGAAACTAGCCAAATTTATATCGATAGTATTAGTCTTTTTTACGTGTAGTCATGCAGCTGCAGTAACTCGCCCTATTGCATATCAAGCCCCAGTTATCGCAGAATCGCTAGAACAGCACCCGCTCATCGATGCTCACCTACAAGCCTATAACAGTAATAAATTTGACGAATTTAAAGCGCTATTTAATCCAGAAGTTGAAGCCTACGACTTCCCAAACAAATTACTTTTCAAAGGCATGGATGGCTTTGACAAGACCTATAAATATCTCGTCTCAAGTATCTATAAATCTTCATTTATCAGTAAAAGGATTGTTGATGGCAACTTTGTTATTGATAAAGAAACAGTGGCGATTGACACACGTGAAGACGATATTGAACTTGTGGTGATTTATGAGATTAAAGACAACTTAATTTATAGAATGATGTTTCTTAAGCAATAGCGAAAAAACCGTATCATTCAAAGCCGCATAAACCAAACCGATACACTCTGTAACACTGCCAAACTTAAGTATTTGGGGATTAAGCCGATAACTAAGTGATATTTCTAATAAGTCGAGTTGAATATGGCAGTAACAATATCTAGTGCTAACCTGCAACCTAATATGAGTCATGGTGACGTGGGTGTGAAGGTCGCCCAAATGGCGAAAGACCAACAAAAAGTTGAAGGCGATATCGCGATGCAACTGATAAGTGCAGCTGTACCCGAGGCCCCAAAAGCTCCTGTAGGCAATACAGGTCACAATATTAATACCACTGCGTAGCAAATTAATACTTCGCCAAAATTTGTCGATATAACTGCCCAGCATTCGCGGCAGTTATATCTTTAAAACCATAAAACCTACGACTCTGATACGTAGCAATTTCTACCTGTAAACTTTGCTTGATATAACATGGCATCTGCTCGCTCAAGTAAATTAGCGGATAACATCCCTTTTTGCCATAAAGCAATGCCCTGCGACACAGTCACATACTTAGAAACGCCAGAACTTGGATGCATCAGCCCAGCCTCTTCCAGCATCCACTTTACTTTGTTAGCAACATGGCTAGCACCTGTGGCATCCGTATCAGGTAATACCAAGACAAACTCTTCACCACCGTAACGAGCAGCTAAATCTCTTGGCCTATCTAGCGCACTATTTAGCACTTGAGCGACTTTCATCAAATATTCATCGCCCATTTGATGACCTAAACTGTCATTGAGTAATTTAAAATAGTCGATATCGACCAGAATAATAGATAAGGGCTGTTCACTGCGCTCTGACGACTTTATTTCTTGGCGTAATACATCATCAAAATGGCGACGATTACTAATACTGGTTAAGCCGTCAATTAGCGCAAGCAGCTTAAATTGCGCTAATAACTTCTTTTTCTCAATATTGCGTAGCACCGCTTTAGTAAACCAACCCGAAATAATTTTTTGCCCAGATAATACAATGCCTAAAAAACATAAAAATTTAGTTATTGGGTAGATTGGCGTAGCCGAGTATTGATTGAAATGGTAAAGACTACCAAAAACTAAAAACGGTAAAATCCCCAATAACATGGCAATACGGTTAGGAAATAGCGCAAAGGCGAATAAGATAACTAGCACATCAGCCAGAGATTCTATGCCCTGCATTGCACTCGATGAGAGCATCTCTAGCCCAACCAGCAGATAACACCAAGCTGCAACTAATACTCCTAAGTAAGCATAAGTTTTAGCGATACCTATTCGAGAAACTCCATAAACTTTAGTGACAGCAATACCTGTGATGAGCGCTAGAGCTAAAGGAACAAGTTTTATCGTTAGGTGTTCAGCATCAAAAAACGCTTTATCAAAATAGTAAATATTCAACATCACCACTAGCAACAGTGCTGAGCTAACATAGGTAGCCCAAACAATACCGCGTTTAATAATTGTCAGCGATTCACTTTGGAGCTGTGTTTGGTATTGATGTGACTTCAGAACTTGCTCCTTGGTGCAGAAAAGCATAATAACCCAACTCTTAAAAATGCATGGCTAAACAAGCTAAATGTAAATGACACATATTAACTAAACACAAGAAAGCCAGCATATTGCTGGCTTTATACTAACGACTAATCGCTTTAGGCTGCAACATTCTCATCACTAGACTCATCAACATCGTGACGGATTAAGTAATCGAACGCTCCCAAAGAGGCGGTTGCGCCGCTGCCCATGGCAATAATAATCTGCTTGTAAGCTGAGTTAGTTACATCGCCTGCTGCAAACACACCGGGTAATGAAGTTTCACCTTTAGCATCGACAACTATCTCACCGCGTGCAGTCATATCAATGGTGTCTTTTAGCCACTCAGAATTTGGCACTAAACCAATTTGAACAAAGATACCTGCTAACTCAACGTGATGGCTGTCACCTGTTGCGCGGTCAGTGTAGTTAAGACCATTTACACGCTTGCCATCACCCGTTACTTCTGTGGTCATCGCCTGGGTAATAATCTCAATGTTACCCATAGATTTTGCTTTTCGCTGTAAAACTTCATCAGCGCGCAGTGACTTGTCAAACTCAAGTACGGTAACGTGCTCAACGATGTTGGCTAAATCGATTGCCGCTTCAATACCCGAGTTACCACCACCGATAACCGCGACACGCTTACCTTTAAATAGTGGGCCGTCACAATGTGGGCAATATGCCACACCACTACCACGGTACTCTTGCTCACCCGGAACATTCATTTCACGCCAGCGAGCGCCAGTTGCTAACAACACGGTTTTACTGCGTAATACTGCACCGCTTTCAAGCTCTAATTCAAATAGCTCGCCAGATTTTAAACTTAATGCACGTTGGTTATCCATAATGTCGACGTCATATTCATGTACGTGAGCTTCAAGGTTTGCCACCAGCTTAGGTCCTTCTGTGGCTTTTACTGAGATAAAGTTTTCAATGCCAACGGTTTCAGCGACTTGACCACCAAACTTGTCAGCCACAATACCGGTGCGCAAACCTTTTCGTGCCGCGTAAATGGCTGCCGATGCCCCAGCAGGACCACCACCAACAACTAATACATCAAATGCCTCTTTTTGATTTAACTGCTCAGCTTTTCTGCCTGCGGCATTCACATCTAACTTATTTAAGATCTCTACCGTGCTGATAGCGCCCATTGAGAATTGTTCACCATTTAAGTAAACAGAAGGCACTGCCATAATGTTGCGCTCATTAACTTCGTCTTGGAACAAAGAACCATCAATCATTACGTTAGTAATGTTTGGATTGATTGCCGCCATCATATTCAGCGCCTGCACGACTTCCGGGCATGTTTGGCAGCTTAGCGATACATAAGTCTCAAAGCGGTATTCACCCGGTAGTTGGCGGATCTGCTCGATCACATCGGCTTCCAACTTAATTGGATGACCACCACTATGCAGCAGTGCTAGCACCAGCGATGTAAACTCATGGCCCATTGGCAAGCCAGCAAAAGTAATTTGCGAGCCTAAAGATGGGTTTATCACTGCCATAGAAGGTGTACGTTCGCCCACTTGATCTGTTACTGAGATAAGTGAAGACAGGCTATCAATATCAGCCGCTAGTGATTTAAGCTCTTGCGCTTTTTGACTGTCATCAGCTGATACAACCAGCTCAACTGGGTGCTTAAGGTTTTGCAAATATGTGTTCAGTTGATTCTTTACGTTTGCATCTAACATGATGACTCCTAAATATAAAAGCTTATCTGGTATCGGTGAGCTGCAGGCAGCATTAGCCACAAGCAAGTCTCTACTCACTAAAAAATAAAAAGTGGTTATAAAAAATAAAAGTGTATTGCGACTAGCGTTTTGCTTGTTAACACGTTCTATAAAAATGTGTTCAGCTTAGATTTCAGGGGGGACACTAAGCTGAACAACTGATGACTTGGGACTATCCTCAAGTCATGGAGATAGGCTGGTGTCGATATTTGTCTCGCTAACCGGTTTGGGGCTGGCTAGCGAGCCATTTATCTAACAAACCTTCAATTGAGTCTTAGATTTTACCAACTAGGTCAATTGATGGAGCTAGTGTTGCTTCACCTGGCTGCCATGCTGCTGGACATACTTCGCCGTCGTGAGTAGCAACATATTGAGCCGCTTGAATTTTACGAACAAGTTCAGCTGCGCTGCGACCAATACCTAGGTCGTGTACTTCAGCAACTTTGATTTCACCTTCTGGGTTAATTACAAATGTGCCACGTAGTGCTAGACCGTCTTCTTCAATCATCACACCGAAGTTGCGTGTGATAGTACCTGTTGGATCACCAATCATTGGGTATTGGATTTTGCCGATTGTGTCTGAACTTGCGTGCCATGCTTTGTGAGTGAAGTGAGTATCAGTAGATACTGAGTAAACTTCAACGCCCATAGACTGTAGCTTTTCGTAGTGGTCAGCCATGTCGCCCAATTCTGTTGGACATACAAAGGTAAAGTCAGCTGGGTAGAAGAAAACGACTGACCACTTACCTAAAAGGTCTTGCTCTGTCACTGGGTGAAAATCACCGTTGTGGAAAGCAGTTGCAGAAAATGGCTTGATTGTAGAGTTGATGATTGACTGATGCATGTGATGCTCCGTTTTAATAATTAAATTTGAAAATACTATTTCTTAAAATTCAACAAACTGCTTGAGTGATGATGAGTCTCTATAAAGCCAGTTCGTTTGCGATGGAAGCATAGTAGTCGAGAAAAACGATTTATCATAACGAGTAAAAGCTATCATCCTAATCTAATTTTCCGAATAGGATTAACAACTCAAGCAAACAAGGGCTAAAACAATACCGCTGATATGAAAACCATGATGTTGGTTTAGGAACCGGGCAATGATATGGCCAATGTAGAAGTGGCTCACCAATAAAAGGCTTATTGGTGAGCAAGGCTGCGTTACTGCCAAAGATCAAAGCGAGTTAATGAACGCGCCAATTGGAAATCAAGCTGTTGTGATAACGATTGCGCCTTAGCTTTTAGCGCACTAGCACTAATATCGCGCTTTGCCTTACCGGCAAACACCACCCAGTTACCACTGCCTGTTAAACAGGCACGCACTTCAACAAAGTGCATATTTAAGTAAGCTAATAGCTCACGGTTTTGGCTATGCTCTTTCCAACAATTAAGCACCAAGTAGCCATCAGCTTTAACTAAAGCAGCGCATTGGGCAATAAACACTTCAGAAACCTGCGCAGCATCAACACCTTCAGCGCTGTAGATATCAGCAAACACCACATCGACCTTCTTATGATCTGCAGCTGCTAAAAACTGTTTCGCATCTTGGTGAACAACTTTCAGCTTTTTGCTCAATGGTAATTGAAAGTAGCGCTTAGCCAGTTCAATTACGTCGGCACGCAACTCTACCGCCGTCAGCTTAATGCCAGCATCGAAATGGCGTAGCGCATGGATCAGCCCGCCACCACCTAGGCCTAATACTATAGCGCTCTTAGGTTGGCTATATAACAAGACCAATAGCATGGCTTGCACATAAGTATGCTGCGGAATATGTGGCGTAGCTTTTAGCAACTTACTTTGCTCATCGTTTTCACCAAACGCGAGGATCCGCGTTTCTTTGTCTTCTAAAACAATAAGCGGACCATACTCATCTTGGGTTTGGTGTAAAACTTGATAATCTGACATACGCTCTCCGGTAATTGGGGCGTTATTATGCGTCAATTTATTCATGAGTAAAATGCCAAGTGGTCGTTGAAGCATAAAACATCAGCCACAACAACTACCTCCAATTTACCCAGCAAACCACACAGTAGCTCAGACTTAAAAACAATCTCCACAACAAGCAAACAACCACTCCAACGCACACCACAAAAACAACAAATATCCAACCCAGAGTTGCGATCGCTATCACATTTCATTTTCCACTGATACATACAATCAGCGCCATTCTCAATTGAACAAAATAGACTAATGAAAAAGACAATTTCAGCTATCGCGCTAACTGCAATTTTAAGCACTCAATTAACTGGCTGTATGGGCCAAATGGGCTTAAGTGGCTTAGTGACTAAAGCTAACTTGAGCGCGGTAGATAACCGTTACGGTCGTGCAGGCCTATTTATGCTAATGAGCCCAATTTACGGCTTTGCAGCAACAGGTGATCTGTTCATTATTAACAGCATTGAATTCTGGACAGGTACTAACCCAATCACAGGTCGTTCACCTGCGGTTGTTGATATGCCAGTTGAAGCTATCTTCAAAGTTAACAAGCATATTGATGGCGATCTAACCACTGCTCCACTAAAGAACGTTAAGTTGACCAGCGCCTCTATGGTAGCAACTGACGAAAACACCTTAGCAATGACTTTAGTTTATGAAGATGGTAGCCAGCAGGTTATGTCTGGCGTTAAGCAAGGCGAACACGTTGACTTCTACCTAGACAATAGCTTTATTGCTCGTGTAAGCACTACAGAACTTGCCGCTTACCAGCAAGGTTAATACCTAGTTGCTAGCAATAACAAAAGGGGCGAGTCAGTAATGACTCGCCCCTTTTGTTTCAGAACCCAGTAGAAACTACTTTAAGGTTCGCTGAAAAAACGCTACCGCCTGCAGATACATTTGCAAGGCTAACGCCGCATCATATCTATCACCCTCATCACGCATAAAGGCATGCTGCGCATTCACTTCAAGCCAATTAAATTTACGATCCGTTGCTTCAAGTTTGTTATAAATAGCTTTACGCCCTTCGCTTGATACATGAGGGTCTTGCTTACCAAACACCATCACTAATTCAGCAGCTATCTCGCCAGTACGAGTCAATGAATCATTGCCCTCGGCACAAGGCAAAGTATTTGAGTGAATATCTGTCGGATATAAGCAAAATGCACCTTGAATATCAGGGTTTAACGCCGCGCGATAAGCCAAATGACCACCAATACAAACGCCTATACTGCCCACACTACTGGTACAAAAGCTTAAGCTACGCGCAAAATTAACTAAAGCTTCTGTATCGCTATCATGTTGCTCAAGTGGCTTAGTAAACTTATCAGCATTACCTTTATCCTTACCGATATCATCATACTCAAGCACTGTGCCAATGGGATTAAGCTCATGAAAAACCTCAGGCACCAAAACAACAAAGCCGTGCCCAGCCAAAATAGCTGCCGCTCTGGCAATCGGTGCAGTTTGCTGAAAAATTTCTGAATAAAAGATAATAGTCGCAAACTGGCCATCACAATCAGGGCGATATAAATAGGTTCGCATTGGTCCAGTTGCGGTCGAAATATCATGCACTTCTTGAGTAATGATCATCGGCTTTCCTTAGATAAGTCTGATAAATAAATACGATTCTTTGCTATAGACTAAAGTAGCTGGTAAGTATTTGCGATAAAAAAAGCAGTAGCACTTAAGTGTTTAACACTAAAGAGACTACTGCCTATTTATAACCATTAACGCGATATAAAGTTAATATAGCTCGTTAGGGCAATGCTCTCCGGCAAGCAACTGCTGCACATTACTCAGTGTCGTGTGCGCGATTGCGCCAAGGGCTTCTTCGGTTAAGAAGGCTTGATGACCGGTAAAAATCACGTTGTGACAAGCCGATAGGCGCCTAAACACATCATCTTGAATGATTTCGCTCGACTTATCTTCAAAGAAAAGCTCTTTTTCATTCTCGTAAACATCTAAACCTAACGAGCCTAACTGCCCAGTTTTTAAGGCTTCCATTGCGTCGAGTGCGTTAAGCAAACCACCACGACTGGTGTTTATTACCATTACGCCCGGTTTCATTTGAGCAAAACTATTCTCACTCAGTAGATGATGGTTTTCTTGGGTTAATGGGCAATGTAAGCTAATCACATCACAAATTGGATAAAGCTGTTCCAGTGGCAAATATTCAATGCCTAAGTCAAGCACAGCTTGGTTTGGATAAGGATCGTGAGCGACAACTTTACAGCCAAAGCCTTGTAAAACTTTAATCGTGGCTAAACCGATTTTACCCGTACCAATCACACCAACCGTGCGACCGTGCATATTAAAACCGACTAAACCTTCAAGAGAGAAATTAGCGTCGCGAGTACGTTGATAAGCCTTATGAATTTTACGGTTTAATGTCAGCATTAATGCAACAGTGTGCTCTGCCACTGACTCAGGGGAGTAAGCAGGAACGTTGACCACTTTCATGCCTAAACGTTCTGCAGCAGCCAAATCAACGTTATTAAAGCCAGCACAGCGCATAGCGATAACCTTAGTACCACCCTTAGCCAGCTCAACCAGCACTTCTTCACACAAAGAATCGTTTACAAAGGCGCAAATAACCTCAAAGCCTTCCGCCAACTTGACTGACTGCATGCAAAGACGGTAATCGAAATACTCAATAGAAGCACCGAACGCAGAATTGGTACGATCAAAATGCTGCATATCGTAGTGTTTGGCGCTAAAAAAACCTATTTTCATAGTCTAAACCTTAGCTAAATGAAGGGGAAAACTTGCACAGTGTATGTGATATAGGAAGCTTTGTCTTGGCAGCAATAAAAGGAATGCGATGGGAGAGGTCGAGTTAACCAAAATAAAAAGCGAGCCCTGACAGCTCGCTTTTCAGCTTAATGTTGAATAAATTCACTATCGAGAAAGGATACGTTCTCAGCGTTATTCGAGTCACTGCCACAATTGGTTGAGCATGAAAATACCAATTATAGCAAGGAGTAAGCATCTATTTATTAGCATACCAGTAACTATAAAGAGGTACAGATAACTGCTTCACAAAATTAGCCTAAACTCAGCAAGCCTGCTCGCTAATAGCGAATTTTTACTGCGATTGATAACTTATCGTGTCAGCATGTGATCACTCAGCTCTTTTTAATTAGTGAATACCTGATAAAATTTCCTCAAATGTAAGCTCAGAAGACCCTGTTAATATGGCAAGAAAAGAACTCACTGAAAAACAATTTATGGTGCAACGCTTTTCAAAGACCGCTCTGCGAGCGTTGCATATTTTAGGCATCACAGGTGCTGGTGGTGGCATTTTACTCGGCGTGCCCCAAGAACAATGGCTCACCTATTGGATTATGGCGATGGCAACGGGCTCAGCCCTAATGCTATGGGAAGTTGTGCGCGACTGGCGTTGGTTAATCCAACTAAAAGGCGTACTAACGCTTGTAAAAATCGGTTTACTTGCACTCTTTATCCCTTTGGCAAACTATAAACCTGAGCTACTTATTAGCATAGTGTTACTATCAGTCATCGTATCTCATGGGCCTTCAGGGCTACGTCATTACTCCATCGTACATAGACGTAGGATTGGTGGTAAAAAGGAAGTCAAAGGCTAAATAAATGAACTGTGCAGACCTAATTACTCAATTCACCGATTTACCTGATTATCTCAGCGCTAACGCTAAGGTTTTAGATCTTGCCTGCGGTAGTGGCCGCAATGGTCAGTGGTTCAGCCAAAAAGGCTACCAAGTCACTTACCTTGATAGAAATCTATCAGGGTTACTATTACAGACAAAAGACAATATTGAGTTACTTGAGTGGGATCTTGAAGACGGCAGTGCGCCAACGCTGCCGCGACATCAATACGATCTGGTTCTCGTGTTCAATTACCTGCACCGTCCACTGTTCTCACAGATAATCAACAGCGTTAAGCCCGGCGGGCTTATCATCTATGAAACATTCACCGAACAACAAGCTGAAATTGGTCGACCGCGGAACCCGGACTTTTTGCTAAAATCGAATGAATTAAAAGCATTATTTGCTAACTGGCGCTGTCTACATTACTCTGAAGATCTATTCGGAGAATTACCTAACGCTAGCTATAAGGCGCAATTAATAGCACAAAAGCCCTTAGGGTAAACAGGACCAAAATATAGAGGCAAAGTATGTTCCCATACCCTGAGCAGTATCGTGTTGCAATGCCACCGATAGTCACTGGCTTTATGGTTGTGTGGGCCCTGCTCAGCAGACTTGTTTTTGGCGATGCCAGCATACTGAGCCTTTATCCTTTGCTTGCGTTATTCCCCATTGTTATTTTACTGCACGGCCTGCTTATCTGGGACGCTCGAAGCATGGGGCGTCTAGACCAATCTTTTTACGCGTTAATCCACTGCACGCTTGCTTTTGTGGTGTGGACCTTTGCGATCATGCATGTCAATGGTAATAGTTTTTCCTAACCTTCCACTTAGCTAACAATAATCTCAAATCTACTTGCATGGATAAGCGCCTAAGAGGTATCTTTGCCGCGCATTTTTAATAAGGTTCCATCATGACTGATTTCGTCTATTCTCCTCCTACGACACCTTGGCTTGAGATACTCCATCAAGATAAAGACATCATGGTTGTTAATAAACCATCAGGTTTATTATCTGTCCCTGGGCGAGACCCTGCTCACGCTGACAGTACTTATACTCGAGTATTAGCGGAGTTTCCTCACGCAAAAATCGTTCACCGTTTAGATATGGCGACATCTGGCGTGATTGTTGTCGCACTGATCCGCAGTGCGGAGTCGGAGCTAAAGCGCCAATTTAGAGATAGAGAGACCCAGAAGACCTATTACGCCCGCGTTGCAGGACATGTAAAACAGCCTAATGGCACGGTTAATCTACCGCTGATATGTGATTGGCCGAATAGACCAAAGCAAAAGGTCGACCATAAAATAGGTAAAGCCTCACAGACTCATTATGAAGTGATTAGCTACGGTAAGCGCTCAACTCTGGTAAAACTGACGCCTATCACTGGCCGATCTCATCAGCTACGGGTACATATGATGGCATTAGGTCACCCTATTCTTGGTGATAATTTTTATGCTGATCCGTTAGCCAAGCGACTCGCCCCAAGACTATTACTGCATGCTCAATCGCTAACGATTACCCACCCATATACTAAAGAGCCGATGACCTTTAGTTGTGACGCGCCTTTTATGCAGGCTGAAGCAGAGCAATAGCTCCGTACATATCGATGCAAAATCAACAAAAGCACGAGTAGCAATATTCAGTGCTTTTTTTATAATGCTCAGCTGCAGTGATAAGCACTCCGATGAAAATAACTTAGACAAACTCACTTAGCGCTAAGTTATTTGATAAATCAGTAGAATATTGTGCATAAAATACGTAAATTACTTACCTAACCAATAAGCAAACAGCGTATTTATTATGGAAGCCCCATTTCAAAGAGACTCACTCGATAACCAAATCTTATCTGCCTTAATGAAAGAGGCAAGAACGCCGTTCGCTGAGCTTGCTAAACGCTTCGGCGTCAGTGCTGGCACCATTCATGTGCGTGTAGAAAAAATGAAGCAAGCCGGCATCATCACTGGGGCACAAATTACCGTCAACCCGAAAGCTTTAGGCTATGACGTGTGTTGTTTTATTGGGATTAACTTAAAAAGTGCAGGCGATTACCCTGCCGCAATATCTAAGCTAAATGCATTAGAAGAAGTGGTTGAAGCCTATTACACCACAGGCAACTACAGTGTATTTGTAAAAGTAATGTGCCAGTCTATTGATGGGCTGCAGCATGTGCTGATTAACCGCATTCAGTCTATTGATGAAATCCAATCGACAGAAACCTTAATTAGCCTGCAAAACCCGATTGTACGGGCGGTTAAGCCTTAACTATCCAAACATTAGAGCTAACGGTGATAAGAGATTAGAATTGTCACTCACTCGAAATAAAAAAGGCTAACAATTGTTAGCCTTTTTATTGTGCTTCTGAATATTACGCTTTCAACTTACGGCGCATCCATACAACAGGTAAAAGCAGTAAACCTACCCAACCTATAGAACCACCTTTATCAAGTTCTTTAGCTTCTGAAACAGAAACAACTGTGGTCGCTTTATCTGAATTACCATTCGAGTCTGAAACGGTTAATTCAAATGATAAGATATCACCTTGCCTGCCTACTTCTGGAGCTGCAAAGCTAAATGACTCAGCTTTATTATCAAACAGAATCGGTACACCGCCTGTTTGAACCCATTCATAGGTAAGCTTGTCGTCATTACCGTCATACGAACCTGCGCCACTGACATTAACTGTTAGACCTTCAACAACCCATTCAGGTGCATCAGCCATAGCTACGGGTGCTACTTCACTAACACCAAACTTAACAGTTTCCTCTACCATGTCATCACCAAACTCATTGGTGAGCTTCATAGCATAAGCTGAACCCGCTTTTGTTGGTATAAAGTCAAAGCCTACCGACATCGCTTCTCCAGAAGATGCTTCCTGTACCACAGTCCAACTAATGATGTTACCTTCCTGTGTACCATCATTTGAGATGTTAGCCACTTTATGTCCAGCGGACATTTGAGCAGAGAAAGAATATTCTTTGTCTTCATCACTAAAGTTAGGTGCAACATTAAAGCTAACGCGGCTCGGAACACCCGCTGTCATAGCATCAGATAAACTGTGGACATGAGAAACATCATTTTTACGAGTGATGCTTACAGGTACTTGCACTTCACTGCTTTGATCGCCTGATGTAAGAATCAAAATACCAGAAGAGTTGCTATCAGTATTCCAGTCAAATGTCAGACTAAACTCACCTGCAGACTCATCAACGGCAACTGATACATCTGTACTCTTTGACTCGTCGTTTGCCAGTACAGAAGTAACATTAATGGTTACCTCATCGGTACCACCAGGTGTTGATGCGGTATAACCATCAACCACTAGATAATAAACACCGGCTGGCAAATTAGTAAATGCAACTGATTCATTAGAATCAGGACCTGCACTGCTACCGATATTGGCAAAGTTCTCATCAAGAATACGTAAATCAACATCAGGTGCAGTATCAGAGGAAGTAGAGATAATCACATTAGCAAGTGCAGGGAATTCCAAACCAACATAATTGAAACCATCTTCTGGTACATTTAGAGTAATTGGAGCAATTAACGCGGTAGCTTTATCGTAAACACCTGCAGTTATATCCGTCAGCTCACTCGATACAAAACCAGTGTATGTCATACTGCCTTGCGAGCGACCAGCAATAATATCTAAGCTAGCAGGAAGGTTATCAGTGCCCGCTTTAACGGCGACAGGTAACTTAACATCAGGCATACCTTCAGACTGAAGCTGAATGTTAGCAAAATTCCAACCAACGCTTGCAGCGCTCACATCAGCAGTTACGGTCAACTCTTGAGTCTCACCGGCCTTTAACTCAAATTCAGCTGGTGTAACAGACAAGATTAAACCATCTGTAGCACCGAGAGAATCCGCAGTCCAAGTGCCATCTTTAGTCGCTTTAACTGTTCGAGTCCAAGTACACTCGCCCACACATTTAGCATTGGCAATTGTTGGTAAGTTAATTTGTGAAGGCTGACCGCCTAAGGCAGGATCTGCTTTTACATAATCAACATAGCTTTCATCCATTACCAGACCGGTTTTGGCCGCGGCCTCAACATTGGCATAACCCGCGCCCATATCGAAGAAATCTGAAGGAGTTACACCATCTTCTTTAAAGGTTTCTTGATTTGCCGTTAGCATTAATGCTGATTGCACCTCTGCAGGCGTCCAATCTGGGTGGATACTAGCAAGCAATGTTAGCGCACCCGCAACATGTGGGCTTGCCATAGACGTACCACTCAAGAAACCGTAATCACTCGGATCTGGGTTTTGCTTAAATCCATCAGATTGCTGATCAGCATAGGCTGCAAAAATACTCACACCAGGTGCTGCAATTGATGGCGCAATGACATCTGGCACAGACTTATTAGGGCCACGTGAAGTAAAGCCAGCAGCAATACGTGCAAGGTCTTCATCTTGAACAACTTCTGTACCAGTAATAGTAGCCATATGCTCAGCGCCACTTGCTAGCCAAGTTTTAAGGGCATCACCTTTATCTGCATCGATATGAATAGCAGGTAATACATGCGCATCAGCAACAACGCTGTCAGCGCCACCTTGTAGGTTTGCCAATACTAAACCTGAAGCGCCACCAGCAAGAACGTTACGCCCTTTATCAACACGAGCAATTGCGCCGCGATCACAAACTACAATCGTATTATCGGCAAAAGTCTCAGCAGGGAAAGGTTCTAAACATTGCGCAGGGTCATTGTCTGGATCATTACTATTTTCAAAGTTGCCTGCGTAAACAACCGAACCAGTAAACTCGCCCGTCATTGCTTTACCCGTCAACGCCTCAGGTACTGCAGTATCACCGCCACTGAACTCACCGATATTCTTTTCAGAAAAATCACGGTCATGCGTATATGCAGCCACCGTAGTTAGCCAAGGTGCGTCACCTGGTGAACCGACGGTTTCAGGACCAGGGCCTGAGTTACCCGCAGAAGTCGCTACGTGGATACCGGCTTTACGCGCAGATAAGAAAGCAAGCGCATCAGCATCGTTCCATGGGTTACTTGAACCACCACCAATTGAGTAGTTAAGTGCATCAACGCCATTTTCTATCGCGTGCTCAACAGCAAGAACAGTTAATGATGGTAAACATCCAGCAAAGCCGATTTCATCATTTTCGCCAGGCAGACAAACCTGATACGAAACGATGTTTGCGTGTGGAGCAACGCCAGACATAGACTCGAATACCACTCCAGTATCTTCACCGTCAACGTTTGGAACATTGGTATTTTTCAGCACGTTACCGGCTGTAGTGCCTGCAGTATGCGAGCCATGACCATTATAATCTTCACCATTTGCAGGTACATCAATATCATAATCTAAGTATCGGTCCGTAACAGCAGGCCAGCTATGTACACCAATCAGCTTATCGTTACAAAGTTCAGGGTAATCTCCCGCACAGTCACCAGAGAATACTCCCGGCCCCCATGGGTTTGAGTGATCGTAGCCATCGCCACCTATATCAGCAAAAGACGGGTGGTCAGTATTAATACCGGTATCGATAATACCGACAATCATCCCTGCACCTTTACTTTCGGTACCCGTAGCTTCACCGCTCCACACTGAAGGGGCTTTAATAATCGCGGGGCCAGAATCTGTCGTAGGTTTACGTAAAATTTCACGTTGAATATTGGCAATACCAGCAACATTAGCCAATGTTGCTGCTTGCTCTTGGGTCATTTCAACGACTAGGCCGTTATAAGCAAGCGTCGTTCTTTGTTTGATATCTAACTGACCAATTGCAGCTCTCGCCTTTTGAATAACATCATCTTGGCGTGAGCTCAGAAAAGAGCGATAAGACTTTACGCTTGCGCTTGTCACGTCAAGCTTGCCATTTTTACCGCTAACTTTCTCAAGAGAAGTAGCTTTAAAACCTTCAATACCACCTTGATAAAGTGCTACAGGGCTTTCAGTTAAGCGTACAAAATAACGATAAACGCCATCGGCTAAATCCGCTTCAGGAGTAAAAATGGCATTACTTCTTACGACTTGGGTTTCTGAATAAGAGTCTGATTTAGAATCGACAACCGCAATATTTGCTCTTGCAGCGTCAGAATTTAAAAGAGTGATTTGTTGATTAAGATCATGCTGCACAGCCATTGCGCTTGCAGACATAGTGACCAGTGCAGTAGAGACTGCTATTGCTATTTTTGTTTTCACTTGTCTATTCCTTATTACTACAAGTTTTATTGTTATATCCTGCGTTGTTGCAACCTAGGCCTTGGTACTAAACCTATTTATCCGAACAAAACAGGTAGTACGTTTAACTTAGGAAACGACATTATTAACACAGAGGCAAACAACGACAAACAAAAAACTAACAATGCGATTTATTTGATTAGGCTATCAAGCCTAATTTACGTAAACGCTAGCTTACGTTTTAGAGCTTAAACAGGTTAGTCATCACCTTATAAAGCTCGGTACCTTGATAAACAGAGGCCGAGGCAAAATGCAGAATAGGTACACAATTTTGCTGCAATGTGAGCTCAATAAACTCTTCGTCCGTACCATAGCGGTCTAGCCTTAGAACATTTGCTAGCGGTTTTCCAGAATAAAGCATATGACCGAGCTCAGCTTTATACTCAACCATTCCCGCTGCGGGCGCATGAAACTTCTTATAATCTTTAAGATAGCAAGCGGATCTTGGCATTTCAGCTGCAGTCACCTTTTCAGCCACCACACCGCGATGACTCAAATACGCAAGGATCCCTTGTGCATCATTAAGCGCATCATCCATATCAATACGTTCTTGGCTACCGAGTTCTAAAGTAAAGGCGGAGACCGCTACAGCTAAATCATGACCTTGTGAGCGCGCATACTCAGACAATTGCCACCATGGACAAAACGCAGCCTCATCCATCGCGCCGCCAAAGTCATTAGGGATCACTAGCGTAAAGGGAATCGAAAAGAATGATGCCGACTCAACATCATACTCTGGACAATACATGTGCTTACAAGACTTAGGTCCGGTATGCAGATCAATCACAATATCAGCAGCATGTGCCATTGATTGTAACGTTACCGCTAAACGCTTGCCCGTGGTCACCCCCCACTCACTATTGAGGTGTGCATGACATGATTCAATAAGCTGGATGCGATATGCGTCGATTAGCGCTTGGTCACTTAAATGATGATGCTGTTGATACCAACTAGCGATATCAATGTTGTGTTCCAAGTACTCACGGTTCCAGTTAACCCCGGTTATCGGATCAAAGCGGCCTAGAGTAAACTCGCCGCTTTTTTGATTAATCCCCAAAGGATTAGCTAAAGGAAGCAAGGTCACTTCCCCTTGCACATCCATTTGCTCTAGCTGTTTCATCAACTGAAAAATAACGGCATTACCTTGCACTTCAGCGCCATGAACATTGGCTTGAATAAAGACTTTTGCTGCAGCGCTATCTTTAGCAGGCATATGAAACACCGGCACACTTAGCGCTTGTCCTGTTGCTAGCTCTCCAACAACAAGACTAGACTGAGTAAACTTCATCAAGAATAAGCTCCATCACTTAACACTAAATCATGCCTCAAACAGGTTTTCATGTAAGGCGCGGATCACATTACCCGCCTCTAGCTCGTCAACCAAGATACACAGATTATGTGGGCTAGCCCCTTGGCAAATCATGCGCACGTTATAGCTTTCAAGTACTTCAAATACCCGGCGACAAACACCTGCAGTAGAGGCAATATTGTTACCAATCACCGCCACCAGCGCTAAGCCGTCTTCAACTCGCACCCGACAATGCTGCGATAACTCTTGCAGTAATGCTTCACTAAGTAAACCTTGACCACTTGAATCTGAACCGGTTTTATCTAGGGTTAGTGCAACGTTCACCTCTGAGGTAGTGATCAAATCAACACTGATCTTATGCCTTGCGAGCGTCGCAAATGTCTCAGCTAAAAAGCCTTGAGCGTGTAACATTTGCAGACTGTGTAAATTAAGTAATGTTTGATCTCTGCGTAGTGCTACTGCGCGATATACAGGCTCACTCGATACCTTGTGACGAATCCAAGTACCACCTTGCTCCGGCGCCCAACTCGAGCCAACAAATACCTGAATCTTTTGCCTAACCGCAGGCAATATCGTTGCAGGGTGTAAAACCTTAGCGCCAAAAGTCGCCATTTCAGCGGCTTCGTTAAAACTAATCTCAGCAATCGGGCTAGCGTTAGGTGCAAGTCTCGGGTCAGTGGTATAAATTCCAGCAACATCGGTCCAAATCTCAACCGCGTTAGCTTGCAATGCCTCAGCTAATAGCGCCGCAGAGTAATCACTACCACCACGGCCTAAAGTCGTGGTATTGCCATCGCTATCCGCGCCGATAAAGCCTTGAGTCACAATCACCTGCTCTGCTAACAGCGGTTGTAAATGGGCTTGGGTCAGCTCAGCAATTTGCTCAATTTGCGGCTCAGCTTTGCCGTGATGACTATCAGTGCGAAGGACTTGGCGTACATCAAATGCGCTTGCACTCGCGCCCTTTTCACGCAGCACCGCGGCAAAAAATACCGAAGAGCATGCTTCACCTTGAGAAAGTAATTCATCAATAACCGCTTTACTACGCGTTAACTTGAGGCGCTCACTTAAGGTGGCAATATGACTTAAGACCCTATCAATCTTAGCCGCCACATCACTTGGGTTATTCAGTTGATCTAGAATTTGATACTGAATAGAGGCTATTTTCTTTATCAACTCTTTCGACTGCTCAGTCGTTGTTGATTCTTGTGTTAAGGCGACCAATTGATTTGTCACGCCACTTGAAGCGCTTACCACCACCACACGAGTTTGTGGGTTAGCAATAATGATATCTGCGCAGCGCTGCATGGCTGCGTGATCAGCAACTGACGTTCCACCAAACTTGGCAACGGTCAACTCAGACGGGGTTAATGCTACAGACATAATCCTGCCTCCTGACAAACAGCAAGCGATAGAGAAGGGTTTTGACTAAAAATAAGATTTAAAACAAACATGAATAAGCTCCGAACTAACTTCGTTCGAAGAGCCTGGTGCTATGATATGCACCCCAAAAGATGGGAAACAGCGATCGTCACCAGAAGCTCTCCACCATAATAAATATCGGTGACAATCGTCAGGATTCAGCCTGTACGACCAACATTCAAGCGCAACCAAATTGCATTGAATATCTCGGCGCTAATCTCCATCATAAGTTATCAACGGGTTTGGTCCCTCAAACTTACTACCTAGTTAGCGCTCCTCTTCTGCACTCGTTTTTCACACAAACAATGTTTACTTTGCATACAAAAACAAGAGACTGAAAAATATCAAAATTTAATCAATCAAGTCAACGGAAATCTAAACTGATTTAGTTTTACTCAATATCAGGCAGTTCTAACACCCGATTGACGCGTGGCGAAAATGCACCTAAAAGCGTCTCCTCTTGTGCCATCAAGCATGGCACCAATTGCAAGTTATCGGCTTCAACATAATAAATAGCGTTCTGATTAAACAGACAACCTAACTTAATAGCAGAGGCCTTATCGGTGGCTATCGCCCAACTTTTTTCCATATGAGAGCGGTCTTGTGATGCGCCAACCATAGAGCGATAAGGGAGCCCTAATCTGTTTATTTCATGTTGTAATTTACGATCTAACAGACCGTTTTGCGGCGCTGATAGCACTTCGCCTTTAGGGTTGTATGCGGTGATAATCGCAAACGATAATTGCGTGGATAGGATTTGAGTAAATAGGAATTCTGTTTGTTGATAGTAATGCCAGAGGCTGTCGACCGAGTTATTCATTGCTAACAAATTCTCCAATTTAGGTGCAATTATTATAGCAAACTCGTTAGCGCTTCCCAGTAGCGTGACATTAATCACAATTAACCTTTTATCCAATATAAATAAAATCAATTAGATAGAAATCAAATAGTGATCTAAATCATATCATCGAGGAATTTTGTTAACATTTCATTTGTTAACAAATGCCTAAAACGAGTACAATAGTACCTGTTGATTAGCTCACCCTGATACATGTAACGAAAACATTTTGTTACACATACTCGAAACAGACAGAAGCGTAATCCACACAGCAGTATCAAATGTGAACTATGTTTGATTTAACATTTAAACTTCATATAAAACGGTAGCTAAGGAACTTTTCCCTACTATTGTTAATCAAAGTTTAAGCAGTTCATGTTTTTCCATTATGTGAGATACCCATACTTTGCTAGCGCATGCAGTGTGTTGCTGTTTCAAACCAGATTTGAAAGCACCTACGTGTATCAGTGAATTATCAGCATGGCTAGATGGAGCATAAAAGTTTTTATGCTCATGGTTATAATTGACAGAAATTAGGTAATTAATATGCAAAACCCGCACATTCTGATTGTTGAAGATGAAGCAGTAACAAGAAACACACTTAGAAGTATTTTTGAAGCAGAAGGATATGTGGTAACTGAAGCCAATGACGGCGCTGAAATGCATAAGGCTATGCAAGACAACAAAGTTAACTTGGTCGTTATGGATATTAACTTACCAGGTAAAAACGGTCTTTTATTAGCTCGTGAGCTTCGTGAAATTAATAATATCGGTCTAATCTTCCTAACGGGCCGTGATAACGAAGTTGATAAGATCTTGGGTCTTGAAATTGGTGCTGATGATTATATCACTAAGCCATTCAACCCACGTGAATTAACTATCCGTGCTCGTAACCTATTAACTCGCGTTAATAGCACTGGTACTGATTCAGAAGAGAAAAGTGCAGTTGAGTTCTACCGTTTCAACGGTTGGAGCCTTGAAATCAACAGCCGTTCTCTAGTTAGCCCACAAGGTGAGTCTTACAAGCTACCACGCAGTGAATTCCGCGCGATGCTTCACTTTGTTGAGAACCCAGGTAAGATCTTAAGCCGTGCAGACCTTCTAATGAAGATGACTGGCCGTGAGCTTAAGCCACATGACCGTACAGTTGACGTGACTATCCGTCGCATCCGTAAGCACTTCGAAAGCTTGCCAGATACGCCAGAAATCATCGCAACTATCCACGGCGAAGGTTACCGTTTCTGTGGTAGCTTGGAAGATTAATTCCGAGCTTCTATACCGGTAACATTACCGATATTACACAGCTGAAAAAGCCAGTCATATGACTGGCTTTTTTTATATCCGCTTTTCTCAAGCCACTTATTATTGACCTGTTAGGCTGAATTACGTTTACCGGAACACATACGGTAAGATCCTATCCATAATTCAATTACGCTTTATACATTGCCTATATTGATGCAGTTAACCAACAACTAAAGCAATAATAATCATTGTAATAAAAGTATTCTTTAAGCGAATAAATACGGATTATAGCGCTCAATTCTGGACTATATCCCAATATAGTAATCTACCTATTAAGTAGTATTTAGGACTTATTTACTGAGAGTTGAAGCCATTAAAATAACTTAATATAAATATTACCAAACAAAATATTAGCCAATTACATATGAGTTTTATTTAACTATATCAGCAATATAAATACTCAACCCTCAACATATTTACTATTGATTGCAGCAATAAAAAGCACTTACCATTAACCTTAGCTAATGAATAAGTGCCTTTAATTTGATAGTAAGCTTTATCTTAAGCTAACTAATAATGCTGCTAAGACAATTAATTACCCTTGAGCTCTCGATCTAAAAAGTCCGCCAGTGAGCGATACAAATGCACTCGTACCTTCTCCCCGCGCATAGAGTGCTTAGAGCCTGGATAATCGATCATCTGGAACAACTTGCCTTCATCCTGCAGCGCCTTGTAAACCCGAGTACTGTTTTCAAATAATACGTTATCGTCAGCCATGCCATGGTACATCAGCAATCCTGACTCATAGCCACCAACGTACGGCAACACACTGCTCGCTTCATAACCTTCGGCATTGGTTGTAGGGTTGCCCATATAACGCTCTGTGTAATGCGTATCATACAAAGACCAGTCAGACACAGGTGCACCCGAGATCGCCGCTTTAAAGTAGTCTGGTGCTTTAAAGATGCTCATCAATGCCATATAGCCACCATAGCTATGACCATAGATAGCAATGTTGCCGCTATCGACATATGGCAGAGTGCGCAGGTGATCCACGCCCACCTTTTGATCGTTCACTTCTACTTCACCAAGCTGCTTGTAAATCACATATTCAAACTTGGTACCGCGATGAGCTGAGCCGCGGTTATCGAGCTGATAAACAATATAGCCTTGCTGCAATAAGTGTTGAGTAAAGTAGTCTTGATGACTCCAGCTATTGACTACCAGCTGTGCATGAGGGCCACCATATACACGCACTACAACCGGATACTGCTTGTTAGCATCAAAGTTAGTGGGTTTGAACAGACGATACTGCAGCATTTGGCCGTCTTCAGCTTTTAGCTCGCCAAACTCTGGTACTTGCCACAAACCAAAGTAATCATAAAGAGGATGCCCCTTCTTCACCTCATTTTGCTCTACCCAAGCGAGACGCTTGCCGCTTTGATCATGCAAGCTCACCTGTGGTGGCTGTGACAAACTACTGAAGTAATCAAGGTATACTGGTTTGTTGTCGGCAAATACTGTTGAATGCATGCCGCTACGCTGGCTAATGCTTTCAACCTTGCCACCAGCGAGAGCGACGCGGTATAGCTGCTTCTCAGTAACTTTGGTTTTACGGCCAGTAAAGTAAACTTCACCGGCTTTTTCATCGATATACTCAACGGCATCAACCGCCCAATCACCGGAGGTGAGCTGACGGATAACTTTGCCATCTAAGCCAATCAAATACAGATGGTTAAAACCATCACGTTCAGACGCCCAGATAAACGCCTTTTGCTGCTTCAAAAAGTGCAAGTCGTCATTAAGGTTTACCCAAGCCTCGCTGCGCTCTTTAACTAAGTCTTTATCATTTTTTATATCATCAATTGCTACAACGCGCAGATCGAGCGCTTGCTGATCGCGGCTCTGCCATTGATACGACAAATGTTTGCTGTCAGGCAACCATTTAACCCGTGGCAAGTAGATATCAGTGTCTTTACCTAAATCCACCCAAGCGACTTGTTTATCTTTAAGCGTCACTACGCCGAGCTCAACTTTGACGTTATTCTCGCCAGCATAGGGATAACGCTGCTCGGTCAGCTTAATTCCGTCGGCATAAATTTCATTGCGGGTAACCAATTCCACGCCCGACTCATCGATGCGAGTATAGGCAATCGCCGACTCATCCGGCGCCCACCAGTAGCCAGTCATTCTACCCATCTCTTCTTGGGCAACAAACTCAGCCATAGCGTTTTTAATCGCGCCGCCACCATCAGTGGTTAATGCAGTAATGTCCTGAGTTTTTAAGTCCAACACATACAAGTTTTGCTCACGCACAAATGACACGAAGTGCCCTTTAGGTGACAATCTCGCATCAGTAGCAAAGCCTTCGCCGGTTGCCAGCAACTTAACCTTGTTATCTGCCACCGAGTAGTAATACAACTGACCCGCAGCAGGGATTAAAATCGCCTCGCCATCTTTAGACCAAAAGTATTCCATGATCCCTTGACCATAAATACGCTGACGCTCACGGCGCGCCTTTTCTTCGTCCGACAGTTCACCGGCTTCCAGCTTATCGGCATCAATTAGCAGGCTTTGCTTACCAGTTGCGACATCCATCTGCCACAAGTCATACAAATGCTGATTGTCTTTACGACCTGCAAGGTAAGTAACACGCTTGCCATCCGGTGATAGCTTGAGCCCTCTAGGGCTGCTGCCAGCAAGCGCAGGAGAAGCGTACATACGCTCGATAGTGAGTGGCTCAGTGCCACCGGGGAGTGATGATGCTTGAGCTGCTGTAGAGCTAAGCACCAAAGGCAAAGAGGCTAACAGTAAACTCATCCAATTTTTTTTCATTATTATTCCCTGGATTAAACCCGAAGTCGTCTTTAGTTAAATTAGAATCAGTTAACTGACTGTTCGGCTGAAAATTCGCCTACATTGTGCCTTAATCAGTAGCAAAACAAAAATTGCTCAAATGACATCACTCTTAGCAGTTGAAAAGCCAATCTTTACAGCTGAAAAAACTAGCGTTCTCAGGTATCATCGCGTCAATAATAAAGAATACACTTTTGTCCTGACCTCAAACTCAATTTACTCACGTAAAATTGTATAGGAAACAAGATGCAAACTCTGGCTGAAAACCTGACATCACAAGCAATTTCCCCTACTCTTGAAAAACTTATTCTGACCTTAGCTAATACTTCTAAAGAGATTAGCCACGCGGTTCGTCACGGCGCACTAGCCGGCGTATTAGGCGCAACAGAGCAAGAAAACGTTCAAGGTGAGACTCAGAAGAAACTCGATATCATCACCAATGATATGCTTAAAGATGCCCTAAAGGCTGACGGTAAAGTACGTGGTATCGCCTCTGAAGAAGAAGACTATGTAGTTGAAGCCGATGCAAACGGCGAGTTCCTAGTGTGTTTTGACCCACTAGATGGCTCTTCAAACATCGATATCAACTCACTTGTGGGTACTATCTTTTCAGTATTGCCAGCGCCTGCAGGCGAGCTAACTGAAAACAGTTTCTTACAAGCAGGTCGCAACCAAGTTGCCGCAGGTTATGTGCTATACGGCCCATCAACCATGCTTGCACTGACTACAGGTCAAGGCGTACAGCTATTTACCCTAAACCCAGAAACTAACGAGTTTTTGCTAACTGATGGTGCGATGGCTATCAGCAAAGACACAGGCGAGTTTGCCATTAACATGTCAAACCAACGCTTCTGGGAAGCACCAATGCAGACTTACATCAGTGATTTATTGCTAGGTAAGATTGGCCCACGTGAAAAGTCATTCAACATGCGCTGGATTGCCGCCATGGTGGGCGACGTACACCGCGTACTTTGCCGCGGCGGTATCTTCACTTACCCAACAGACAACAAGAACCCAGAAAAGCCATACAAGCTACGTTTAATGTACGAAGCAAACCCAATGGCATTCTTGGTAGAGCAAGCAGGCGGTAAAGCGTCGACGGGTTATGAAACCATTATGGATATTCAGCCAACTGAAATTCACCAACGTGTAGCGGTGATCTTAGGCTCTGCCAATGAAGTTGATATGTGTCTTGAGTATCATGCTCAGGATTACAGTGAAGAGCCTTCTTTATAGGTTCTAGGGGTTGGGATAGGTTCTAGGTTCTAGGTTCTAGGCAAGGCTGAGACGGCTGGAGCCGGAAAAGAAAAATCTAAAAGAAAAGCCAATCCTATGTTAGTAGGGTTGTGCTTTTTTTGCGCCGAACTTTTTGCGCCTAACTCTGGCGCTTGGGCTTATCGCTATCAGGCTACGCCTGACCTTTAAGTTAGACTTCGTCTAACAACTAAAGTCGTGGGATTCCATCCCACACCCGGGCAAGGAGGACTGCTCGTCCTTATCCTCCTTGCATCCACCATGACGCCCCCGACGAAGTTGTTGATCCTCACTCATTTTCGAAAATATCTATCGCCTCATATTCGCCGTCCATGGCTCACCTAAGGCTATCTCGGCATCCATGCCTCAATCACGATATTTATCTTCAATGACCTCGGCAACTCCGATGGGGAATTGGAGTTTTATGTAGGATTTGCCTACTTATTCTAACAACAAGCGTTACAAACTTGAGTCGTCATACTGAAAGCAATTAGAAACATCGTTTTAGATGGTTTCAGGTAAAAAATCGTCATTATTTAACGATTTCTTTTCTCTTTGAGCTCTAATAGCAAGAGTTTCTCGATATTCTCGAGCTTCAGCAGTTTCAATAAACTCTGCATCAGGACTAATGGAAAGAGCAGCCTTTTCTATCTCAGATAAAGAAACATTAAAAAACTCTTTTCGTTGATTAACAAGATTCAAACGCTGCTCATCAAACAGTTTATGTAGCTCTTTTTCTAGTCTTGGAGCATCATTTGAGTGAATCATTGCATGAACGTCAAACAAAAAGGGGACACTTGCATCTCCTAGCTCTTTAACTCGATCCAACGGTTCTAATCGTCTCGTCATACCTATTTTATAAACATTTTCACCAAACGAACCTGTATTAGAAATAACATATACGTGCCCCATCTTAGTTTGTTCGGCCATCGATTTAGCTCTTTCACTTTGCAGATGAGCTTGGAGCAACTGAGTATTAAGTTCCTCAATTTTCTCATTCAGCTTATCGAGTTTAGAGCCCGTCGCTTTTTCAGCTTCAAGTTTTGCCTTCTCTAACAAACTTTGGTATTTATCCTCTTCCTTTTGCGCTTGCAAAAACTCTTTTTCAAGCTTTGCTTCTTCTCGCATCTGTTGGCGAATTTCAGCTTGTTCTTCCTTTTCTCTCTGCTTCTTTTCTTGATATTCATGAGTTAATCGAAGCTCATCAAGTTTTAGATTTAAATATACACGGTTGATATGAATTGAATTTGACTCATTCAACTTATTGATGGCGTCAAAAGCTTTTTCGATTCTTAACTCCATTCTATCTGCGTTACTCCATGAAACCTTACTAATAGCCGCGTCACACTCATTATTGAATGCTCGAGCAGTCATCCTAATATTCCGGTTTGTCATGGTTCGACCTTTAACCTTACTTCCATCCACAGACCAATCTGTAGAGCATGTAATAGCACTTTTATCAGTAATCATCTGTTTCTGTTGAGCTTTTGTTTCAGATAACTTATCTTTGAATTTCTCTGATGTGTCATAATCGAAATGAGGCTTGTAAAAACCTAGCTGTGCTAATTCTATATCTTCATCATAAATGGCAGCTTCAAACTTCAGCTGTTCAAATATCTTTCTTTTTTCACTGTAGCTAGCCTTAAGCTCTTCTATTTGTTTTAAAATTTTACTTTCAGTAGATATAGCTTCCTGCTCTTTTTCATTTGCAATACTTAACCTAGATTCAATTTCCTTATCTATATCAATAATTTTCGAATACTTATTTTCGTATTCCTTAGCTTTCCTATGTGTTTTTATGCCCAAAAATATACTAACTAATAGTCCAAATAATAAGACGACTAAAATAGGTTCGTACTGCATTTATTTTCGCTCCTGAATATGAAGCTTACACATTAATCTCTGGCAAGAATTCACCAAAACAAAAATCACTATAAAACAATACTATGTGACGCAAAACACATATCATTGCCAACAGAACACACCAAATCCCCATCGGAGTTGCCGAAGGACGTTGGAATAAATCGCGTGATGCCGACATGGATGTCGGTGTAGCTTTCGCGGGGCAGGATGCCCCATCGGAAGCGTTAGCGATTTATCCATAAGTACGAGGGTGACAACTCCGCAGGGGCGGCTGGGACTCTTTATAAAAGAAAGGGTCAAGAGGGGGAAGCTGTTGTCCCCCTCTTGCCCGAGTGTGAGCTGAAAGCTCACGACCTTTATCAAGCGGAGCTTGATTACATCAAGGTCGGCGAAGTCTGATGCATTACCAATGTGGCACAGTCACGACCTTAGTTGTTAGACGCAGTCTAACTTTAAGTTCAAACGAAGTTTGATTGCATCAGCCCTACTTTTGGGCAAGAAAACAAAAAGAGTTTACTGAGCCAAACATTACAAATATCAGCTCAAGTAAACTCTTTAATCTCAATCGAAAAGTTCGTTATTAGCGAAAATTAACGAGACTTCAACAACGATAAACCACGCTATCGCTAGCGAGATTTAACGTAAGGTTTACCAATCGCCTTTGGTCCTACCGCGCGGCCAATAAAGCCTGCTAGTAACAATACCGTTAGGATATAAGGTAACACCTCAATCGCTTGTACTGGGATTTCGCCAACTAGCGGTAGCTCAACACCTTGCAAACGAATCGCAATCGCATCTAAGAAACCAAACAGTAAACAACCAAACAATACTGGCACAGGTTTCCACTTACCGAAAATCAACGCTGCTAACGCAATAAAGCCTTTACCCGCACTCATGTTCGGTACAAAGCCTGCGCTGTGGGCAGTCGACAAGTAAGCACCTGCCATACCCGCTAACACACCAGCAATAATCAATGCTCGGTAGCGGATCCACGCAACGGAGATACCAGCTGTATCTACCGCATGCGGGTTTTCACCGGCTGCACGTAATCGCAGACCAAAACGGGTTTTATAAACGACCCAGTAAACGGCTGGTACAGCAAACAGCGACAGATACACTAAGAAATTGTGCCCTGATATTAGCTGACTATAAACCATGCCAATAACTGGTACATCGGCTAATGCATCTGCAAATGGAAGTGTAATCGCAGTAAAGCGTGAATCATCAGTTAGTGCTGGCGTTTGCCCACCTAAACCGAACCAGAAACGACCCAAGGTAACGGTTAAACCAACCGCTAACATGTTGATGGCTACACCAGATACGATTTGGTCGCCGCGGTGAGTAATGGTTGCAAAACCATGCACCAGTGACAGCATCACTGAAACAGCAATACCTGCCAGCAGACCAAGCCACACAGAGCCTGTGACTGTAGCGGTTGCCGCTGCGGCAAAGGCAGCTGAAAGCATCTTGCCTTCTAGGGCAATGTTAACGATACCTGAGCGTTCTGAGAACAGACCGGCCAGTGCAGCTAGAATTAGCGGCGCCGATACACGTAGCGTTGCATCTAAGATTAGAATGATATTCTCAAACATAATTTATGCCTCCGCCTTAACGCTGCCGATGGCTGCTTTCTTTTGATTAAGAAACACAAATAGCTTCTCAGTCGGTTTCACTAGCATTAATGCTAATGCGCCGCTAAACAATACCACTAATGCTTGCACTACTTGGATCATTTCACGGTCGATATTCGGGTAATCAAATGACAACTCTGCGCCGCCTTGATACAGCACGCCAAATAAAATACTCGCCAAAATAATCCCTATCGGATGACTACGGCCAATCAAACACACCGCAATACCAGTGAAGCCATAACCGGCAACGAAGTCGAGTTTAAGCTGCTGGCTGTACCCTTGTACTTCGTTCAAGCCCATCATGCCTGATAGCGCACCAGAGATAAGCATCACTACAATGATCAGCTTCTTGTAGCTAATGCCGCCGTATTCGGCTGCACTTGGGCTTGCGCCCATTGCACGAATGGCATAACCCCAGCGAGTGCGCCACAGCAATGCCCATACAAGTACACAGCAGATAAGCGCAATAAAGAAACTTAGGTTCATTGGAGATTGTGAGAACGAGAAACCAAACCATGCTGCGATCTCATGGAACATTGGCAAACCCGCGTTTTCATCAAATACCCGTGATACTGGCGCCATTTGTCCTTCAAGTTTAAGTACGTTTACCAGTAGGTAAACCATTAACGCTGAAGCAATAAAGTTAAACATGATGGTAGTGATAACGATATGGCTACCACGGTACGCCTGTAAGTATGCAGGGATCAGCGCAAACAGCGCACCAAACAACATACTGGCAAGCATGGTAATCGGCAGCAACGCCCAGAAAGGCAAGGTGCTATCGAGTGCTAAACACGCCAGTCCGACACCTAAGCCACCCATATAGGCTTGGCCTTCACCACCAATGTTAAATAGGCCGGCAGAGAATGCCATTGCTACAGCCAAACCGGTAAAGATAAAGTTAGTCGCGTAATAAAGCGTGTAACCAATGCCCTCTTGGTAACCAAGTGCGCCTCGTACCATCACCCCAGCTGCTTCTATCGGGTTGACATCAACCGCAATAAAAATACCTGCGGCAAACGCAAACGCAAACATGATATTAATCAGAGGCAAAACAAAAATGTTTACCCAAGATGGGATTTTAGAGTCGTTCATAACTGACCTCCGTTATCCGCAGCTAGCTCATCAGGCAGAATATTTGCCATCATCATTCCTAAGGTTTTCTCATCAGCCTTGCTGGCATCAATCTCACCCACAATATGGCCGTCGAACATCACGATTATTCGGTCTGCAAGCGACATCACTTCATCTAGCTCGACAGATACCAGTAAGATCCCTTTACCCTGCTCTCTTAATTCAATAATGCGTTTATGAATAAACTCAATCGCACCGATATCAACACCGCGGGTCGGCTGACCAATCAGCAAAATATCTGGGTCTTGATCCACTTCACGGGCAATAATCAGCTTCTGTTGGTTACCACCTGAAAACAATGAGCTTTTCAGCTTAGGATCACGCGGTCTAACGTCCCACTCATCCATTAAGCGCTTACATTCAGAGGTAATGAATTTTGGCTTATTAAATAAATGGCCGTTGTACTGCGACTGATTGTGATGGCCAAGAATGGCAGACTCTTCAGCACTGAAAGTCTTGATTAAGCCCATGACCAATCTATCTTCTGGTATGTGACCAACCTTTAATTGACGCATACCATCGGCGCAAGTTGGGTTATTGGCATCAATCACCTTATCGGCAATCTTAATTGAACCACGCGTTGGTGTGATAAGCCCAGCGAGTGCACTTAATAGCTCTGATTGACCATTACCAGAGACACCAGCAACACCTACGACTTCACCGGCCTTAATTTCAATCGACACATCTTTAAGGCGATCAACACCCATTGAATCGGTATAGGTAAGGTTGTGGGTTGAAAGCAATACTTCAGTTGGATTAGCATCGCTTTTTTCAGCTTGTAGGCGAACCTTGCGGCCAACCATCAACTCAGCGAGTTCTTCTTTATTGGTGTGAGCCGTTTCTCTGTGAGCAACCATTTCACCTTGACGCATTACTGACACATTGTCAGTCGCCGAGAGGATCTCTTTCAGCTTATGGGTGATAAGTAAAATAGTGACCCCTTGCGCTCGCAAGGCATCAAAAATATGGAATAGGTGCTCAGTTTCTTGTGGTGTAAGTACGCCTGTAGGCTCATCAAGAATCAGTATTTTTGCGCCGCGATATAGCGCTTTTAAGATCTCAACCCGTTGCTGCAGGCCAACTGACAACTCCTCAATAAGGCTATCGAGTGGTACATCAAGTTGATACTCTTTGGCTAAACGCTCAAGCTCTTTACGCGCTTTTCTAAGACTCGGCTTAAGTAAACCGCCCTCTTCAGCACCTAAAATAACGTTCTCAAGCACGGTGAAGTTATCAACCAACATAAAATGCTGGTGCACCATGCCAATGCCATAACTAATGGCCTCTTTAGAGTTCGCCAGCTTGCGCTCAACGCCATCAATTAGGATCTCACCTTTATCAGCGGTGTAGAAACCATAAATGATATTCATCAAGGTGGATTTACCTGCGCCGTTCTCACCGATAATACCGTGAATGGTGCCAGCAGGAATTTTTAAGCAGATATCTTTGTTGGCGTGAACAGCGCCAAATCTTTTGTCGATACCACGAAGCTCAAGTGCTGTGGGACGTTCATCGGATTTTTCTTTTGCGTATGTAGACATGGTCATAATTATCTCAAATGCCTTGTTCGACATTGATGAATAGACATTGATAAATAAACATTGATCAAATAATGATTTGTATGAAAATTAACTCTTAAAAATTGCCACTCATAATAAAGCTCCCCAGTCAGCAACTAGGGAGCTTAATCAATCTTAATACGGCTTAGTATTTACAAGTGTTGTCTTTCATGTAGTCATGAACAACAATTTCACCTGCAATAATTTTCTTAGTGATATCAGCAAGCTTTGCTTCCATCTCTGGAGTCACTAGTGCGCGGTTGTGCTCATCAAGTGCCCAGTTAACACCATTTTCTTCTAGACCACGGCTATCGATACCCGCTACAAACTCGCCTTTCTGTGCATCTTTAAATACTTCAAATGTGGCAACACCAACCAGCTTAACCATAGAAGTTAGCATCACGCCTGGGTGGATATAGTTTTGGTTTGAGTCAACACCAATCGCGTACTTACCTTCGTCTTTAGCCGCTTGATAAACACCAACACCTGTACCACCCGCAGCTGCGAATACTACGTCAGCGCCTTTAGTGAATTGGCTCTTAGAAAGTTCAGCACCACGTGCAGGGTCATTCCATGCAGCAATAGTAGAACCCGTCATGTTTTGGAAGATTTCAGCATCTTGACTGATGAACTTAGCACCTTGCTCGTAACCACAAGCAAACTTACGAATTAGCGGAATATCCATGCCGCCAACAAAACCAATCTTGTTGGTTTCAGATTTCATCGCAGCAAGAGCACCTACAAGGAATGAACCTTCGTGCTCTTTAAACACAAGTGATTTAACGTTTGGCAAATCAACTACTGAGTCGATAATGACAAATTCAGTTTCAGGGTATTTCTTAGCTACTTTTTCAAGCGCTGAGCCATACATAAAGCCAACAACAACGATTGGGCTAAAGCCACGACGGGCTAAACGCTCAAGACCCTGCTCACGCTGTGCGTCATTTGAAGGTACGAATTCACGTACTTCAACACCTGCGCTTTCGTTAAACTTCAATACACCATTTTGGTAAACAGCTTGGTTGAAAGATTTATCGAACTTACCCGTGGTATCAAATGCAACAGCAGGCTTGAAGTCAGCAGCAGAAGCTGCAAACGAACACATAGCTAGAGTCACTGCAGCAGCAGTAGCGCTCAGGATTTTCATTATTCTCGTCCTTATAAGGTATAGGTATTATTTTTTGTATTATTGACAGCTTTAAGCAGTAAAAGACCCCAAGCTTAAAACCATCATTTAAGATCAAGAATCCGGAGCTTACAGCAGCTATGAATAGGATTACTAGTGCCTCTAAAGCCCATAAATCAACCAAAGATGCCAAGTAGCTATTTGTACTTTTAATACAAAAAATCGCCTTAAGTTGCGCAAAATCACGTTTTAAACTGTATAAAATTAGCTTTGGTTATCAGCGGTGAGATTTAAAGCGGATTATCCTAAAAACAGAACAAGCAAATAGGGAGGAAGAAAGACTTTTAGTTTTTAAATACATGTAGATAAAAAGATAGAGAAGTATGAAAACAAAGAGCTGACAGCAGCAACATCTTTAAAAATGAACAATTTCACGAATGAACAAAAATTACTAAACTTAAAGTAAAAACAACTATTTTTAAGTATCAAGTTAGCTAAATGGTAATTTTTTTACTAGAAAAACAACGATTAACCTAAGATTAAAAACAAAAAAAATTTAGAATTTTTTCGTTTGTTTGAGATACATCAGGATTTTCGTCGCAGAGGTCGCGACTGAGTCAGCTAGTTTTATTTGTAATCAGGCTTCGTTTGATGCGCGACCAACTTTGGTAACGCCACGACTTTAGTTGTTAGACAAAATTTAACTTATAGGTCAAACGCTGTGTGATAAAGCGCTAAACTCACAACTTAACTAAGTTATTTTCATCAAAAATAAATAACAATAACTTTATGGTATTTTGAGCATCAGTTAACCCTCGATGCTGAGTTCCTTCCATACTATTGCCTGATATTTCTAAGGCTTTTTTTAGTCCTACCTGCGGCTTAATCCTTTGAGTTTTAGCAAAAGCTTTCTTTAAGTTAACGACCGTTGCAGGACTATAATTTTGAAGTTGGTGGAAATCACAATCTATATTTATTTGAATCAAATCATAGCTCCCCCAAGAACAAAAAATGTAGTCATTATCAGCCGGTAACCAAGCTTGAAATTGCTTAAAAACCTGGCTAAAAACATCTTGGTTCACTAATAACGATTGGGAGATCCCGGTGAGATTAACACAAAAGGAGCTCAACTGTGGATGCCTTACTGGACGCACTAATCGACTAAATTCATTAACGACCGATAAGGAATTTGTGGTAAGTAACACGGCACCAATTTCTATTATCTCTCTTTCATTAGTGGGAATAGAACCATCTTCAGTGCACGTGTGTTCTACATCAATAATAACTAGATACTTATGCTGTTCTAACAGCAGTCTGAGACCGTCTTTTGTATATTCAAACTCCAATCTATACACCAGTATTTTGTTTAACCAATAGCGCAAACATACTCGCAGTTCAGCACCACTGCAATTGTCTCTTAAGCTACATATCGAAGGATATTGCACTTAGAAACTCACAACTTCCGACTAAAATCATTCAAACATGTTGATGAAAATAGGTGAAACCAACATAAATGTAAGTTCTTACTCTGAGCATGGATGTCACGCCGGAGCCGTTTAGTAAAATCCACCTCTTAGAGCTCACTGTATTGAAGCTCTTAATCCCTTTATTGAAAGAGGAATAACTGATGCCAATAATGCTAATAATAAGAATGTGGCAACATAATCTAGAGAAATTTTTCCAAATTGAACAAACAAGATATACATTGAATTAAAAGTGAAATAACCTGAAATAAAGATTGGTAAAATCCAAAGCATTATTTCTGCTTTTAGTAATAAATCTCTGAAACTTTCCATGTAGTTGAGCCCTTTGCTTTAACATCCCCTCATTTTAGCGAGAGAAAATATTAGTAAATACAGTTAACAATCTATGTTTAAATACTTCTTATGTGTTTTTAGCTCCCACTTGCCAAAGATAATCATGACATAAACACCACAAACTATAGTTGCAAGCATGACACCTATAAAAGGCGAGGAAGCGCTACCAAAGATAAGTATTCCTAGCGAAGCACTGAAACATAAAGTTACTGCACTTAACTCCATTCGATTGAGTTTACTTTTCAATTTCATTTTGGAATATCCATCCCTGAAGTACCAAAGAAAGTTACCACATAACAGCCTATTACTATAACGTTCGTTAATCAACCAATCATTGACACCCACTGATAATGGAGTGGAGCAACTAGGTTGAGCCAAAGCAAAGTCGAGATAGCACAAATACCAAAGAATCCACATACTCGCCGAACCCTGAACCAACTTTCATGATGGCTCTACGGCACGATTTTAGCTAAAGCGTAGTGGTCAACTAAAATTTCAAATACAAAAAAGCCTCCATCTGTAAGATGAAGGCTTCCTATTTAAAGGTTAACTTTAAGAGAAACTCTGAAGCTAACCTCTATCAAACTAACACTTCTAAGATTAGTTTTTCTTAGACTAATTCTTTTTAGAATAAGCAGCTGCGTTCTCACCAGCCATTCTACCGAAGGTGACGATATCAGAGATAGCGTTACCACCTAGGCGGTTAGCACCGTGAACACCACCAGTTACTTCACCAGCGCCGTATAGGCCTGGGATAACTTGCTGCTTCGCGTTCATGATTTCTGCTTTAGAGTCAATCTTCACGCCACCCATAGTGTGGTGAACACCAGGAGTCACTTCGATTGCGTAGTAGTTACCTTCGTTAAGTGCACGAGGTAGGTTTGGACGACCAAAGTCTGTGTCCTTACCACTCTTAAGTAGGCTGTTGTAGCGTGCAACAGCTTCAGTTAGGTTCTTACCGTCGATACCTGTTTTCTCACCTAGTTTAACTAGCGAGTCAGCACTTGGTACAACACCTAGACCGATGTACTTATCAATCTTACTTAGAGACTTACGTACAGAGTCATCAAAGATTAGGAACGCAGACTTACCAGTTTGGTTCAAGATAGCCGCAGACGCTTTATCACGAGTCGTGATTTCGTTAACGAAACGCTTACCTTCACGGTTAACTAAGATTGCACCGTTACCACGAACCGCTTCAGTTACCATCACACCACCTTTAACAGATAATGTTGGGTGAGCCTGAATGTACTGTAGATCTGTCATCGCTGCGCCAGCATTTGCTGCTACGTCGATACCGTCGCCAGTTGCACCAGGTTGGTTAGTAGAGATAAAGCCTTTTAGCTTAGGATCAAGCTTTGCTACACGGTCGTTGTTCTTAGCAAAACCACCTGTTGCTAGGATAACTGCGTCAGCTTTAATCCAGTAGTAACCTTTGTACATGCCTTTAACTAGCAAGCCTTTAACGTTACCTTTGTCATCTTTCAGAATTTCAATACCACGGGTGTTCATGCGCATATCAACGTCACGCTTAACCGCGTTATCGTAAAGCACTTGAATCACGTGAGCACCAACACCAGCACCACCTGTTGGGCGGTGTGAACGGTTAGCTGAAGCGCCACCCATACGACCTACGTCGTTAAGGTCTGCGCCCATTTCGGTCAACCAATCAACAGAACCTTTAGAGTGAGAAGTTAATACTTCAACTAACGCAGGCTCGTTTAGGTCACGGCCACCTTTCATAGTGTCTTTGTACATAGACTCAACACTGTCTTTGATGCCTTTAGCTTTTTGCTGATCGGTCCAAGCAGCGTTCATACCACCAGCTGCAAGCTTAGCGTTACCACCAATCACAGGCTCTTTTTCAATTAGAATCACTTTCGCGCCGTGATCATGCGCAGATACTGCTGCAGAGAAACCTGCACCACCAGAACCAACAACCACAACGTCAACTGTGTCGCGTGGTGCTTCAGCTAATGCTGCAGCGCGGTCTGATTGGTCTTTTAATAATTCATCGATGCTTGGCTCGTGACGTTCCCACTTTTTAGTGTATGGCATGTCAAAGTCGAAGCTATGGCAAGAGTCACAGTAAACCATCGATTTTTCGTGAGCGCTGTGACATGAAGTACAAGACACATCGCCAGGGAAATGAGATTCGTGAGCGTTGTAATGCTCATGTTTAGTTTCTTCAGCAACTTCAGCAAGTGTGCCGTGACATGCTACACACTGTTCGTTTTCGTAAGTTAAGCTGTCGTTTGAAAGCTCGCCATCTGGCATGTGGCAGCTATCACACTCTTGGTTTTCACCGTGGAATTCAGCTAGGTTGTCAGCAGCCATCGCGCTTGACATAAAGCCTGCTGAACCTAGAAGCGTTGCAATGCACACTGCTTTTTTAAAGTTTTTCATCTCATTTCCTCGCCTTTTTATTGCTGCCTGCAGCAGCGCAAAAAGCTATCACGTTATATTCGACAGTCATTACGCTGTCTTAAATACTCAATTCGAGGTAATTGTCTGCCGATTACACAAGCCCAGCAACAGCATGTATTGAATAGCGATGGAAACTGAACACTCGATCACAGCTTGCAAAATGGCTCATGCAAACATGCATAACCACATAGGCAGTTATGCAAAAATGCATAAGCTTAGGTTAGCTTGATCACAAACTCCGCTCAGTAAGCTGCCATCAATGACAGAAATAAGAAAAGCCAGATAAACCAAGGACTCAATACGATTACTAGCCAACTTGAATTGCTTTAAAAGCGAGAAACCCCGCACAGTTATCTTGTATAAGCGCATGCTAAGATTCCTTTATGAAAATATTTGTTAACTTACTTTGCGCGCTTGGGCTATTCGCATTAGCCTTGAGCGCCCACGCTGAAGATCACCAGCAAAAACAAAGCATCGTCTTTGGTGTTCACTCTAAAACTGCACCACTTGAATGGCGTAACAATGGCGTTGACCAAGGTTTCAACCTGGAATTAATGGACCGTATTGGTCAGCTCACTGGCAAACGTATTGTTATCCGTCGCAAGAGCTTTCAGCAGTTATTAGAAGATGTGCATAACCGCGACTCGTTGATTGACGTCATTGCGGTGGTGAGCCCAATTACCGTTGACCGAACCTTAAGTCAGTCTGATCCTATTTATGCCACCCACGCCAAAGCCTATACCTTACAAGGTAAATCTTTTATTAATGGCTGGGCCGATCTAGCGGGCAAGCGTGTCGCCATTAAAAAAGGCGCCTTTGTCGATGTGTATATCTCCGGTAAACAACAGAACTTTAAAAGAGTGGATGTCGATCTGTATGAAACCGGCTTTCAGCTTTTAATAAAGGGCGAAGTCGATGTAGTCATTGCCGAAACCTTTGTGGCTAGACGCTTATTACCCCTATACCCGCCGGTTCGTAGCTCAAGCGACCCGTTGATTTACGGTGCTTTCAACTTTGTTAGCAACTATAAAAATGCGGCGATGATGACTCAGATTAACGATGCACTCAGGCAACTCAAACTCTCTGGCGAGTATGACCGTTTAGTCAATAAGTGGTTTGGTACTGGTCGCGAGAAAGTGGACCTTAATTCAGCGCAAAAGAAAATGCTCTCGCTAGCGATTTTCGTTAGCTTATTGTCGGCAATTGGTATGCTGCTTACCGGCTATATCAGCTTAAGTCTGCGTAAGCGTTCCAAAGCGCTAAAGGGAGAACTGGCGCAACGTAAAAAAGCTGAACAGGCGATTTCTAAGCTATCAAAACAATTTCAGTCGGTACTCGACGGCATCCCTCATGGTGTAACCCTGTTTAACCAAGAGGCGCAGTGCCTTTGGAGCAACGATAACAATAATGATTTACTCAGCAACCCTGATTTCCATTATATCGATGGACAAGCCTTTAACCTCACTCAGGCGTTAACGGATGCGTTAGCTGCCAATAAATCACAAACAACCGATATGCAGATTGGGAATAGTTACTGGCAAATGCAGCTACACCCAATTATCGACCAACAAGTGGTGATACTTTTAGAAGAGACCACCGAGCAGCACAGCTTGCGCCAAGCCAATGATGAAGCCAGCCGTTTAGCATCACTCGGCGAACTTTCCGCAGGCGTAGCACATGAGATAAATAACCCCACCGGGATTATTATTCACTCGATAGCCTTTATTAACGATGCATTAAGAGATCTGTCAGAGGCCAGTAATCATTACCAAAAGCAAAACCCATTTTGGACGATTGCAGGTCTTGCGCCAGATGTAGCAATCAGCGAGCTGGATTTAAGTAGTCAGTCTATCCATGAAGGTGCCGAGCGCATAAGCCGGATTGTTAACGATCTAAAACGCTACGCTATGCCGAGTCTTACCCACGAATATCAACCTATTTGTGTTAATGAAGTGGTTGAAGTATCGCTACGCCTGACGGCTAACCAAACCAAGATATTTAATGTTAGCACCGACTTACTTAGCCCAAGTCCAATCGTAATGGGCGATGCCCAGCAATTGCACCAAGTGCTAATTAACTTAATCCAAAATGCCTGTCATGCCATAAGACAAGATGCCGATTGCTATGAAAGTGGCGAGCATATCAATATCAAAACCAGTGTTGAAGACGAGCATATCTGCTTGATTGTCAGCGACAAGGGAGCCGGCATGGATCAAGCAACACTGCAAAGAATTACCGAACCCTTTTTCACGACTCGCCGCTCAAGTGGCGGTACAGGGCTGGGCTTATCAGTATGCAGTCGCATTATTAAAGAGCATAAGGCGGACATGCAGATCACCTCGCGCTTAGGCATAGGCACAGTGATTAAAATACGCTTTCCACTCACGTATTAAACTGCAGGCTCAATGTAGTCATACCCTTGAGCCATGCATTTGAGCCATGTATTTGAAATAAGAGCCTAACAAGCGCTGAACCGAACAGATATTTAATAGGATTGCCATCAGATGAAACTTGCTCGAAATATTCTCCTAGTCGATGACGAAGCAACCTGGCTACGTACGCTATCAATTACGCTTAATCGCCTAGTACCGGAAGCGAAAATAGATACCTGTGTTGATAGCCGCCAAGTGATGAGCCGCTTACAAACTGGCGACTATGCTTTGGTACTGCTGGATTTGACCATGCCGTTTCATTCTGGCGAAGACTTACTGCAGATGATCCGCAGTGAGTTTCCTAAGACTCGGGTGTTAATTGTTACTGGCGTAAACGAAGTCGACACCGCCGTGCGTTGCATTAAAAACGGCGCTTATGACTACTTTATTAAAACCGATAAAGTTGATGATCTTGCCCGCATCGTGCGCCGTGCTTTAGAAGTTGTCGGACTTGAGCGCAACTACTTACGCATTAAAGAAAGCTTTTTAAGTCGCACACTCAATCGCCCAGAAGTGTTCAATAATATCCTCACCTGCGAGCCGGCACTGCTAGATCAATTTAGATACTTAGAAGCAGTAGCATTAAGCCCAGAACCTATTTTAATTCAAGGCGAAAGCGGTACAGGTAAAGATGAGTTTGCTAAGTCTTGTCATCAACTGATTTGCCCTGACGCGCCGTTTATTAACGTCAATTTAGCAGGTATTAGCACTTCTGCTTTTGAGCTGCAGCTATTTGGTCAGCTACACACCGATGAGGACGGCAAAGTTAATGCTCAGGCAGGCGTACTGCATCAAGTGCAGTCGGGCTTATTGTATTTAAATGAGATTGGTGACTTGCCTATTGAAGCGCAAGCTCGACTTGTGGATGTGATTGAGCACAAACAATATTACCCCGTAGGCAGTGATAGAGCCTACCCGGTATTGTGTAAAATTATCACCTCGACCCAACATGATCTATTAGCACTGAATCAAGCTGCCAAATTTAGAAGTGACCTCTTATATCGCCTGCGCTCACACACCATCAAGCTGCCACCGCTTAAACAGCGTAAGCTTGATCTGTCGATGCTGATTAATCACTTTATTACCTTAGCTGCCAAAGAGATGGGCTTATCTGAGCCACAGCAGCCTAGCTCACTCGCGCAGCAATTATCTGAATATGAGTTCCCGGGCAACTTGCATGAGTTAAAAGGTATGGTGTTTGACGCGGTAAGCCGCAGTGATGGCATCGCGCTGAATATCACGCCATTTATGGAAGCGATAAACCAGAGTAAGTCGAATGTTAGCAGCGACAATGACCAGATCATTTTCCCTAAGAACCTGCCGACATTGGCGCAGATGAGTGATGCGCTTATTCAAGAAGCAATGAACCGCACCGCCAATAGCCAAACTGCGGCGGCGCAGATGCTAGGTATAAGTCAAAGCGCATTAAGCCGTCGCATCACTAAAGACAAATAAACTCTTTGTCCCGAAAACAAAAATGCCAGCATGATGCTGGCATTTTTATTGGTTTTATTAAGCGGTTAAGCTTCAGCGGTTGCTAGCTTTGCGTCACTCGACTTTTCTGTTTCATCAACAATTGTCAGTACTGCAGTGTCACCCACTACGTTACATGAAGTCAGTACCATATCGATTAGACGATCTAGCGCCGCCACAATCGCAAATGCTTCAACAGGTAGACCCATCTGATGGATTAGCACGCCAATCATCACCATGCCGCCACCCGGTACGCCACCAGCGCCAACTGATAGTAAGAAGATGCTGAACATCAAGGCGGGTAGCTGTTCCATTGTGATTGGTGCCCCAAACGCATTCGCCACAAAGAAAATCGCAATCGTGATGTAAATCGATACGCCGCCCATATTCATGGTCGCGCCAAGTGGCACACCAAAACCAGCCACAGAACGATTAACCCCAAGCTTCTCAGTTAAGGTGCGCATGGTCACTGGAATGGTTGCATTCGAGCTTGCAGTCGATAGCGAGAACAGGATTTGCTCACGGGTCTTAGCGCGAAATTCTTTCGCCGACACTTGAGTAAACATGCCTACCGCAAATGGATAAACCACAAAAATCCATAGTAATAATAAGCCTAGGATTAACGCTAGGTATTCCACCACGCTGCCAAAGATTGCCGCTTCTAATGTAGCACCTAGCTTAAGCATAAGCGCAAATACACCAATCGGTGCTAGCTGCATCACAACGCTAATCAGCTTCATCATGATCTTGTTAGCAACTTGGAAGCCGTTAACTGCACTTTGCGCTGTCTCACCTAAGGATTTAATCACACCGCCAAGCAATAGCGCCATAAAGATAACTTGTAGCATGTTACCCGAGCTAAATGCTGCAATTGGGTTGCTTGGCACTATGCTCACCACAAGTTCGACTAAGTTAGGCAGTTCAGTGGCTACGATATCGACGCCGCCATTACTCGACATATCAACGCCTTTACCCGGTGCCAGCAGTAACGCCACGCCTAGTGCCGCAAAAATAGCGACTAAGGTATTGATGATATAAAAACCAAATGTTTTGCCGCCCAGACGACCAAAGCTGTTGAGATCTTTCAGCTCGCACACGCCGCAGACGATACTGACGAAAACTAATGGCACTACCAGCATCATGATCATATTAACAAACATGGTGCCTGCGCCAGAGGCTAGGTCAACGATGGTGCCAGAAAATAAGCTGATGTCAGCGAGGAAGTATTGAATGATTGAGCCAAAGATTAGCCCTGAAAACAGACCAATAAAGATCCGTGTAGAAAGTGATTTTTTCATTTGCTTGCCTTATGAGACATGTCTTAGCGCACGCCTTCTATTGCCTTCAATGTTGATGAAAACTTGATTTCCATCTCGTTGTGGCAGGGATAGTGAAACATGCTGGCAAAAATTACAATGAAAAATGGATAATTAGTTTTTGAAACAGCTGTGTAACCAAGCTAAAAAGCTAGAGCCAAGCCTTTGAAAAACAGTGAGATAACCAAAACCATAACAAGTCAGACTTAGGAACAACTTTTACAACGACAACAAAATAGCAGCATTTTAACCACAGAAACTTAAAAATCAGATAGTTTAAAACGCTAAACAGAAAGGACTTTTGAATATTTAACACTACCCAAATATTGCAAAAGTTAGATCAAACACTACCACAGCTAAAAACCACCGATTAATGCTCATAAAAAAAGCACCTTCAAACAGGTGCTTTTTTAGTCACATTTTCGAGAGACAATACCTAGTAACCGTTTCTCTTCATGCTCTAGTTATTGCTTGTCGCCATAAAAAGTAAAGCGTTATGCCAACCACAGCTCGACATCTTTAATGATAAAGTTACCAGTATAGACAGGGTCAGACTCACCGATATGCTCCAGCTCAAAGTAACTACGATGCTCTTCAGGCAAGCCTTCATAGCCACAAATCACCTGATACAACCAAGATTCTCTGTCCCAAGCTAGTTCATGCTCATCCAGATAATCCAGCGCTGACTGACTCTTACCCGAGTCAATCACTGCGCAGAAATAACCATCTACCGCCAACTTGAGCGGGTTATCTGGAATATCGAAGTCTTCAGCTTGCGTGAGATCCACCGATACATCTTGCTCGCGCACCGCACTCACATCATGTAAACGGTCGATGCGTTTAATATTAGAGACAATCTCAAACAGCTCAGGCTCTAAACTATGATTGCTTACGTCCACCGCCGCAGGCGCCAACAGCGGCTCGGCAATATTAAACAATGCTGGTAACTGCTTATGGCTAACGTGATCGGCAGGCTTATAATCTGGATGCAAGTCGGTGTATAACAACCAACCTTTAAGCAAACGGGTACGGCCACGAATTTGACGGAAACGACCCAGTAGCTCAAGTAAGCGCGCCTGCACCACACTGAGCTCTTGAGTACAGTCACTCAAGGTTTCTTGCAGTGTTGTCACCAGCAGCTTTCTTAGCTCACGGGTGTCGCCGGCAATTTCACCGAGTTCGCTAAACTGGAACATCTCAAGGCCGTTTAGCAGCTCTGACACTTGGCTCTGAGCTAACTCGTTTTCACGAATTTTAGCGTTGATGCTACCCACATAACCAAACTCATTGTTAATGCGGCTCCACAACACACGAATCGAGTAACGTAAGCCATCGGCGAAACTATAAACGTGCTCGCTTAAATCGGCAAGGTAAGCTTCTGATGCACTGAAATCGACGTTGTGGCGCGCCTCTTTATAGTGATCCGCTAAGGTCTTAATCGTCGCCAGTGACGAGCCCACATTAGAGTCAATTTGACGATTACGCTCATCGCTTAACGCTTCTTCCAGCAAGGCACGCACTGAACGCTTAAGGCGCAGCTCCTGCTCTGGCTCTGGTCGCCACAGAATATCGCTCTTTTGCAGCTTATCGATGGCTTGAGCATTAGTCTCATCGATAGAAACTGAGCCGGACAAATACACGTCCATCACCAGCTCAGCATGACGCCCTAACTGCTTGAGCAGCTTAACGCCTGCTTGATGCAAGTTACTGCTCATATTAGATCAAATCCCTTTGGGTAGCGGTTTCTGCTTGGGCTTCAAGGCTCAGACCTTCGGTTTCATCGATAAAGCGGATCACTTCATACAAGTAATCGAGCTTACCAGTAGCAATATAGATCTGCTTTTCGCTGTTAGGACGGGTTAAATAACCCAGCTCAACTAGACGCTTAAACACCAACTTAATTTGCGCGTCGACGTTAGTACTGGTTGAGCCAAATAAGCGGTAGTGGCTAATCTTGGCTAGCTGCTCACGGAACGCTGGCGTGTCTTCAATACGGGTTTGCAGCTCAGTTAAGCGCACCGCAACACCTTCAGACAATGGTGCATCTTGGCCGCTGCCCTCTTGCACCAACACTAACCATTCCACCAGCGGGATAAGTGCATTACAGATATCTTTAAACTGCGATGAAATGACCTTACGCTCACTATCGCCTAACTGCTGATAACCGCAGAAAAACACTTCGCCTTCACCAGCTGAGCCAATGGTGCGATTGATCTGATTTAAATACTGCTCAACATGCTCACGGGTCGATGGGCTTTTCAGTGCGCGCCAGCCGTCTTCATCAGTGGTGCGGCAGATAAACTGCCCTTTCAACAAACGCTCAATTAGCGCGCTAGTCCCTACGATGGCGGTTTCGGTTACTTGGCTCATTACACGGCCTCCTGAGTACGACGCTGATTAAGTTTATCGGCGATAGGATTAACTTGAGGCTTAACCACCTGTAGTTTCTTGGTTTGTTTGTTGATGATGTAACGGTTAGCAAACAGGTTGAGTACTTCAGATTCTGGGTTCGGGAACGCGCCCAGTACTGAGATATTGTTGTTTTCACAGGCATCAAAAATCTTCTTCACGTTACCGTGATGCAAGGTGCCTAGCTCATCAATCGGCCAGTGAATGGTGACGTCAGCGCGGCCACGCAGTAAACGGGTAAACGCCAGTAGGAACTTACATAAGATCAAGTAAGCCATACCATGACTCGATGACTCATTAAGCTGTCTATCAGTGCGAATAACTAGGTCACTGTTACCTTCTTTAAGGCGCAGCTCAATCTCCAGCAGTTTGGCAATACCACCAGACAATGCAGCGCGGCCGATAATATCTAATGCACGGCGCATACTGTTGGTGTAATCCTCACCCGGCAGATCGTTAAAACCATCGGCTTTCCAACGCTTAAAGGCTTTTACAAACTGCTCAAGCTCAGGCCAGAACTCAAGCTCACTAATGCGCGAGCGAATTTTAACCGCTGATTCAGACACACCATCAAGGAACAACTCTTCACCCACTTCACGGGTAATGCGCGCACTTTGCGAGGCGATGCGGCGGTCGATATCGGCCAGTACATCGTAGAAGGCAGTTAAGTCGACACCGAAAATACGCCCCTGCTCACGCAGCGCCATAATCGATTGCGGCACCATCACGTTAAGCAGCTGCTCAAGTTGTGGCACTAACTTGCGGTAATCTATGATGCGAATGCCTTTGTCGTTTACAAAACTTGATTCCTCACGGGCACGTTCCCAAGTTTCAGACAGACCTGAACCTGATTTGCTGGCTATGACTGAGTCAAAATGCTCAACATATTGCTTTACCGAGCCCATCATTGAATCACGCTTTAATAGCTGGTCTTCACCTTGACGCAAACGCTCAGACAAGCTGCCCTGTGCGTCATCATTATTTGGTGGTAACTTAAGCTCACTCAGTTTACGCATCACACTGCGTAGCTTAGTTAAGTTCTCAGACGCTTCAATTTGCACCGCATCAGATTGCTTACGCTCACCATCAAGCTCGTTACGCTTAGCTTTAACTTCGTTAGCTTTACTCTTAAGCTGCTGCTCTAGATCTAGACTGGCGTGTTTAACCTTACTCAGCTCAGATTGCAGCTTAGGCTTACGCTTAAGCCAAGTATGTTGATACCAGTCTTCATAACGTAGCACTTCGCTGCGGCGCTGCTCAGCCTTGCTGATATTACTCTCTAAGGTGCGAATATCGGCTTTAAGGGCAACGATTTTCGCTTCGTCGACCCCGCGAGACTTAAGCTCGTTTTTGTACCACTGCTCACAGGCTTTTTGCTCGCTTGCGGCGTGGTCACGGCGGTTTTGAATATTGGCTTTGACTTGGCCAAGTTGGTTGTCTAACGCGCCAACCACTTCTTGCCAGTAAGCATTCTTCTCCATGCGCGCTTCTAGCGCTTGCTCTCTTTGCTCTTCAAGCCACTCTTGCTGCTGCGCTTGTAGCTGCTTGATATCGCTATCAATACGCGCCAATTGCTTTTGCGACGCTGCTTTGCGCTCGTTCAGCGCTTGGTTAATCTTTTCTTGCTCGGCGCGCTTGTCATCAAATAAGCGGCGTAAGTCGTCACGGCTATTCTTGTAAGCGGTGCGGGCAAAGGTCAGCTCACGCAGTAGGTTATCTAGCTCAGTATTGCTAGCAACTAAGATATCTTCCGCTTCGGCTTGTAGCTCTTTGGCGCTAGCCAGTGCCTCTTCAGCGGCAGCATGTTTAACTCTTAGCTCTTGCTCAGAGGCGGCATACTCAGGGGCATCGATGGCTTTTAGGTCCAGTGCGATACCGTATAATGCCTCGATGTTTTCACTGCTAATGCTTGGGTGTAGATCACTGCGGTGCAGCAGTTCTGAGTTAATCACCTTGCCTAAGGTATTTTCCCAGCCGTTGGCTTCTTTCCGTAAAAACTCCAGTAAGGTATGCGACTGCGGGAACAAGATATGCTGCAGCTCTTCAAGCTCACTTTGACGCTCAGTTACCCGAATCCCCGCAACACGCAGGCTCTCATTTGCTTGGTCGCGCTTAGCTCTAAGCTTGCGCTCTTCGCTGGTTAATCGGTCCACCTTGGCGTTACAGGCTTCTTGGTCTTCGTCAGCACGAGATATACGCTCATCAAATACCGCTAACGCTAGCTTTTCGTCTTCAGAGTAAGTCACGCTGTCGACACGGACTTTAAGCTCGGCGGCATTCACTTTTAGCTGGTAGGCTTGCTCACTAAACTGAGCTTGACCTTTTTCAGTCGATTCACGCCACTGTTGCTCAAGTTCAGCCAGCTCACTGCGGCCGACTTCTCTTTGCTTGTCGCGTGATTCACGCAGGCTATCTTGCTCTTGATGCAGGTTTTCTAGCTCACGGTTTAGGCCTTCGCCAATCTTGCTGCGGCGGGCGTTATAAGCCGCCTCAATATCTTGATGCTTTTCGGTTTGCAGCTTATGGCGCTCGCTTAGGTTCTCTAAACTGCCACGCCAGCTTGGTAGCTGCTCTAAATCTAATTTGGCTTGCTCAATATCGGCATCTTGAAAGTTAGCATGCTGATCTTCAATCGAGTCCAATTCATGCTCGCACTTAGCCACGTCACCTTTAGCGGCAGACAAGTCTAGGTTAAGCTCGTCGCGCTGCTCTTTCCACTCTTCATCGAGTTGACGCAGTTTGGCATTTAGCGCTTTAGACAGGTCTTGATGGTGCTCTTGACGCTCGATTTCGGTAGTTTCATCTTTACTGTAACCACGGCGCAAACTTGCCAAACGCTGCTCGGTACTAAGTAGTTGGTTAAACTCTTGCTCAAGCTTTTCGAACTCTGGACGAATTTGCTCAAAGCCTTGGATTAGCTGGCTCTCACGGATCCAGGCTTCAACGCGCTGGGGATTAAGGCGTGAGCTTGGCGGGTTCACGCCGTCTTCTTCTAAGATGGCGGCAATCATCGACTTGATGGTTTCCATCTTGCCCTCTTTCGAGTGCACCGCTTTGGCTAGCTTTTCGATGTGGCGCAGTGAATGCTCAGACTCACATAAAGAGAACTGGCGTGCATAATTACGCAATTCTGTGCGGTTGCTACCTGTGCTTAATAGTGCGCGGTCGTTTTGGATAATCGCTCTAAACTCACGGGTGTTTAGCAGGTTAGTTACTGCCACACCGGCGCGTTTCATCTCACGGCCAAGCTCTGCCATGGTGAAACACTGAATGCTGTCGCCTTGCTTAGTCTTAATGTAATCATCAAGCTCAAAGCCTTTAGCGATAAAACGATAGTTTACGCCTTTACCGTCACCCGCCGATGCCAACACCGCCTGATACGCAAGACCGTCTGACTTGATATATTCATAGATGATAAAGCTTGAATCATGTGGCAAGTACCAGCGCTCAAAACTATCACGGGTAGATGGCACCACTCGGCTTGGATATTCACCATAGAAAACCGGTACCAAACGCTGCAATGTAGTTTTACCCGATGCGTTAGTACCACAAATATTGGTGTGGCCATCCAGGGCCAGCTCTACCACTCCCGGTAGATGGGTATCGATAAGTATGATGCGATTTAAGCTTGGCATTGCATTCCTTAATCCAAACAGAGCCTTAACGTAAGCCTGTAGGCTTACATTAAGCTAAAAATGTTAGGTCTAGTGTTAGAGCTAATATTAGGGCTATAAAAAATTTTGATGGTCACTAAATTAAAGGAAAGCGTGGCGCTTGGCAATTACACCAAAGACGTCAACACAGCGATTCCGATGACCAAATAACAGAAGCGAGATCATACTCGATTTTAAGGCATTTTAATGCTCAATCAATCAGCAGTTAACCAACAACTAAGTTAACTAAAAATGTAAAAAAGAAACCAATAAAAAAACCCGCCTCATGATTAATGAGGCGGGCTTATTTGAGCAAGAGAGTTTCGAGATTAACCTTGTTGAGTCAAGGTGCTTTGGTTCGCCAATGCTTGCTGCTTAGCAAAGTACTTACGGGTCTCTTTTAAAATCACATGCCGTAATCCAATCAGCGCAATCAGGTTAGGGATCGCCATTAAGCCATTGACGGTATCGGCAAGCATCCAAATCAAGTCTAAGTGAATAAATGCGCCACCGGCGATTAAGCCCAAAAAGGTAAATTGGTAGATTTTAATGCCGTTATCACCAAGGCGACTGCCCGTTAGGTAATACCAGCAGCGCTCACCGTAATAATGCCAACCTAAAATGGTGGTAAAAGCAAAACACACTAGCGCGATAGTCACCACATATTGACCAATCACTTCTGAACCACTGGCAGCGAATGCAGCACTGGTCATAGCAGCACCTGCGGTATCACCGCTCCAAACACCGGTAATGATCAGTACTAAACCTGTCATGGTACAAATCAAAATCGTATCAAAGAAGGTACCCGTCATACTGACTAGCCCTTGCTCTACCGGTTCGTTTGTCTTAGCCGCTGCTGCGGCAATTGGCGCACTACCTAGGCCTGATTCATTGGAAAATACGCCGCGCGCAATACCTATTTGCAATGCTTGAGCAACAGTTGCCCCTAAAAAGCCACCTGCAGCAGAGATTGGGGTAAAGGCTGAGTGCAGCACTAACTCAAATGCTGGCAAGATTTGATCAGAGAAGGTAAACAATACCCACATACAGGCCAGTACATAACCCAGCGCCATGGTTGGCACTAGCTTTTGCGCCACATTAGCAATGCGCTTAACCCCGCCTAATGTGACTGCCGCGACCATTAAGGTCAGAACCACCGCTGTCACCCAAGATGGGATTTCAAAGGCAATGGTCATGGCATCGCTAATGGCGTTAACCTGCGCAAAAGTACCGATACCGAAAAACGCCACACCCACACCAAAGATGGCAAAAATTTTAGCTAACCATTTAAGACCGAGTCCGCGCTCAATGTAATACATTGGGCCACCAGCAATATTACCTTTTGCGTCGGTGGTGCGATATTTTACCGCCAGCATACATTCGGCATACTTGGTCGCCATGCCAAAAAAGGCCGCTAACCACATCCAAAATAATGCACCCGGACCACCGATTTTAATGGCGGTTGCCACACCAACGATGTTACCAGTACCAATCGTCGCCGACAGCGCAGTACAAAGCGCCGCAAATGATGATAAGTCGCCCTTACCGCTCGCTGGTTTAAACAGTAAACCCAGCGCCATAGGCAGCTTAAAGACTTGAATAAGTTTGAGTCGAACAGTGAGATATAAACCGGTTCCTACCAAAAGGCATAGGGTGATAGGTCCCCAGACAATGGCGTTGATATCGGCTAAAAGCGCGTGAAAATTCATGGTATTCCTCGAGTATTAAACAACAAAACTCTGTAATTAGAGTTATTAATAATCGGAGGAGGAAAAGAAATGGCTGTTGCTAATCACTTACGAATGCAACTAGCGAATGAGTCGACCTAAGCTAACAAAAGTTAACCTATAGTAGAAAAGGCGCAGCGACAAACGACAGTGACCTTATGTAGTTACGATAAATAACTAACACAGTCATCCTCTCCTCTGTCCTTTTGCCTGAGCGTTTCGCGTAATCTCATAGCTGGGTTTAATAGCTGAGTTTACACTTTCGCCTTCGGCGCTGTGTGACGATTAAGCAAACGAACACTTAATTGCTCACAGTCTCTCCAGAGGCTCGTCCAGTAACAGTCCTCACCACTAAGTGGCACCTGAAAGAGTGCTTTGTTTGGCTTAAAGCCTTACAAAGTTGCCTCGTCGGTGTGGGGTTACTCCCCACTCTCCTGCTACCTTCATCCGAACGGATCCCCAATCCTTGGCTAACCATTAGGATTAGTAAGTGATAGGGACGAGTAGCATGCGCGATCTCACACTTTGGCTCAAGTGGTGGAAGTCACATTTTTTAAGTAAATAAGAGTTCCATAAAATCAGTTGCACAGTTTTGAATCAATTTGAGTTTATTTCGAGCGAGTGTAGGCAGTAAAACAAAAAAGCCGCTTAAGCAGACGCTCAAACGACTTTTCTAAAGCAATAAAACTTACTGATTAACTAAATGCGATTCTACGACCTTCATAGGTTTCGCACATCTGCTGGGCAGACTCTTGTTCGTAAGGACGTAAGCCGCTCATCACTAGGGTTTTAACCCCGGTTCCCACAACCGTGTCGCCGCTTAGTAGCTCAAAGGTGAGGGTCACATCGCCGCGCTTGCCTTCAATCTGTAGGTCTTGTTCAACCAGCTTTAAACTGACTTCAGTAAAGTCCAGCGTGGTTAAATCAAATGACATGCTCTCGTAGATCACTAACGGGCGAGCTGGGTTAATCATCATCTGATGCTGCTTCATCATAGGCACTAAAATGTGCATAAAGTTAAGCCCAGAAAACGCCACGTACTTACGGATAAACGACTCGATTTGCGTTTCACAGTAACGAACATCGCCGCTACGGTGCACTTCTAGATAGCATTTATCTTTATTATCACGAATAGCAAAATCTTCAGCGACATCATCTGGAAGTTGTAACTGCACACCATCGCCAACCATGCCAGCGAAGTTAAACGTCATTTTCTGGCTTAAGCCATACTGGTTAAGGACTAAGGCAAACAACAGATCCCCGGGTACACAAAAACGCTTAGCACCTACATCGTGAATGGGATTGAAGTCTTGAGCAATGCTTTTAGCAAAATCACTCGCCTGAGCCGGAGTGATAGTGACTGATTGATTTTCTTTTTTAAAATAAGTACTTAAAAACATATTTACTCAAATATTTAATTAGTCATTAAAAATAGTGGGTCAGTGTATACCAAGATTGGATTTTGACTCACCCGATGAGCTGACGCTCAGTGGCAGCAAGGGTCTTAAAGCAAAGTTAAGATGGACTGACCTTGCGCCATAATTGCAGTAAACGTTGCTGAATGCGGCGATAGATCTGCACAAATGGGTCACTGTAAATACCCCATAAGCTATTGTGGCCAGTAAACTTGCCAACCCCTAAGGTCAGTTTGCTGACGCTACTCGCCATAATCAAACAGCCAAGAGCGCGATCCCATATGGCTAACGCTGAACCTAAGTTGGTGTCGCGATGTTCGATGGCAGCGCTATGGTGAACTTGGTGCTGCGCCGGACTAATAAACCACTTCTCTAGCTTATCGCCCCAACTTAGCCAAATATGACTGTGACGCAAATTAGCGCCAAGTACATTGAAAGCAAACACAAATACGTTAGCGCCGAGCACGTCATACATTTTCAGTGTTGGGCCAAATAGGGCATAACCTATACCTACAGCAAGGCCTTGCGACAACGCCATACGGCAGCCATAAAGGTAGCTTTCTACTGGGTGGGTGCGGTAAATAGTAAAAGGTGTAAGCACTGTGGCTGAATGATGCACTTTATGGAACTGCCACAACCAAGGTACTTTATGCAGAATGTAATGCAGTAAAAAGCGACTAAAATCATCAAGAATGAACAGCAGTATAGTGAACAAACTCATCACCAACCACGGCGAAGCATCAAGCATTAGTGCGCCACCGAATAGTGACTCTAATGCGGATGATACGCTCAGCGCCACGGGCACCATTGTTAGCATTAACGGCGCAAACAGCGCCGCTTTAATTAACTTATTAAGGACTAATAATTGATAGTCGAGTTTTGCAGAAGGCGCTAAAAATACCTGCTTGGGCAGTAAAAAAGACACAAAGCCGGATACTGATGCAGGAGCAGCTTGCGCCACTTTTCGGCTGGCAAAATACACAGGCAGTGCGAGTAACACCGAGCCTAACAGGTAACCGATGAAAATACGTTTACTGCTATCAAACGGGTAGTTAAGCAGATCGCCTAAATTGGTATTAAAAAACGCAATAATCGTGTCGATACAATACTCCAATAACGACTAACAATCTTACAGTAGCAAACTTGAGTAACAAACTTGAGCAGCAAGCTTCAATAACAAGATCTAATAGCAAATTAGCGGTGGCTTATTCAGCCACCGCCCACGGCTTAAAAACGGTATTGATAACCGATTTGAAATTGCTGTGGCTTGCTCGGTCTTGCGCCATAAGGGCGGCGACTGACAATCTCTTGGGTATCAAGTAAATTATCAGCTTTAACATAGACTAAACCGTATTGGTTAAAGTTATAGCTTGCTGACATATCAACCACAGTTAACGCTTCTGTGGTGCTACCTGAAAGCACCACGCCCTCGCCTGCAGCCTCTTTCATCTCGCCAATGTAACGCACTATCATGTTCACGTCCCACTGGTCGCTGACTAAGCCAACATTTACAGCAAGTTGGTTCTCAGGCAAATATGGCAGTTCATCACCCGCGGTAACCTTGCCCCACATATCAAAACCTGACTCAAAGCTGGTTTTAAATTCAGACTCTGTGTAGGTGTATGACAGTGACATAGGCAGATCGATATCATCAGTTAAGGTGATGCTATAGCCTGAGGTTAGCTCAAGGCCTAATACATCAACTTCACCACCATTGAACTCAGTATCGTCGTCGCTACCACAACTTGAGAACTGGCAACCCTCTTTCAGATTACTAATATCGTTGAAGAAACCAATAAGTTCTAAGTTAAAGTTACCATCGTTATAACGACCACCTAACTCGTAGTTAATACTGCTTTCAACATCGATGCTTGGATCTTGCTTAGGGCTGGTTGGCAAAAAGCCTTCATGCACGCCAAACAACAAACCGGCATTATCCGATAAGGTGTAAAACGCACTAAAGCTTGGTAGCCATATACGAGTGGTTTTATTGAGGTAGTCTTGCTCGCTGCCTGGCGCGCGGTTTTGATAGTGAGCGTCAATATACTCTCCGCGTACACCGGCGGTGATATCTAACGCGCTAATGCTAATAGTGTCTTGCAAGTAAACAGACCAAGCATCGGTCTTTTCACGATCTGTGGTTGAGGCTTGAGTGCCGCTACCGTCACTGACCAACTTAGCCTGACTCATTAGATAGTTATCAGTAGTGTGGTTACGCTCAATTTGATCTTGGTGAAAACGTACACCGGTTGCAAATTGATGCTGCATGCCAAGTAGTTCGAGCTGCAAGTTCAAGTCAGACTGGATCCCTTGCGAGTAGTAAGTCCGGTCGTTATTGCCTAGTACCAACTTTTCATACTCAGCGACCGAGTCTTGGTTACCGGTCAGAATATTGTAGAAACGGCTATTAACTTCATCTTTATCAGGATCCGCCAAGATCTCTTGTAAGCTGCGATTAACTAAGCCACCTTTAAAGCCATTGATCTTGTACCAAGCACGCTCAAAGTCGTTACGATAAACACGGGTGGTCACATCAAAGTTATCACCTGTGATGAAGTGGTTAAACTGCACCTGCGAGTGTGTCCAGTCCATATTATCAAGCTGACTGGCGACATAACGACGATTTGGATCCGCGGCAAAATCTGTATCAGTGAGGCCAAGATAAGTTTCATTGGAGTTCTCATCTGCATAGGCAAGCTTTAGCTCAAACACTTGGTCAAACGCATCACCCGCTAAGTCATAACGCAGCTTAGCCATGATATCGTTTTTCTCAAAACCGGTATCACCGCCGCCGTCGAGTTCTTTAAAACCGTCGGCGCGCATATGCACACCTTCAATCAAGAAACCAAAATTGTCGATGGTATCGCCGTAATAAGCATGCGCCTTTGCAAAACCGTCACTGCCGCCCGATACATCAACTAGGCCTTCACTGCTTTGCGGTACTGCGCGGGTCACCATATTGAGTGAGCCTGCAACAGTATTCGGACCGTACTTAATCGCTGCCGGACCTTTAAAGACCTCAATTGCGGTCATTTTAGAGGTCATTGGAAAGTAATAAGCCGATGCCGCCGAATAAGGCGCCGGGCCAATTAATACGCCATCCTCCATGATATTAATCTTTTTACTGCGCTCAGGGGTTGCACCGCGAAAACCGATATTAGGGCGCAGACCATAACCATCTTCTTCACGAATATTGACCCCAGGTACGCTATATAGCACACGGTTAATATCGTCGAATTTAAACTGCTCAAGCTCAAGTTCATCAATCAAGGTCGCTGAGCCCGTTTGCTTACTTAAACGCGCATCGTGACCAATGATCTGCATCTTCTCGATATAGCTATCATTGACCCTCTCTTGATCAGACTTTACCGCAGCTTTAGCTTCATTATCAGCCGCCGAAACTTGACTAACGAGGGCTAATTGAATGGCGATCACAAGACTCAGTTTTTTGCTTATTGCTAGATTATTCATTAGTCGTTATCTCCAGCTGAAGTCTGTGGCAGCTCTAGTGCAAGCGAGTTAATAAATTCATTTTTGAGCTTATCGGTGACCGCTTTTACATCACTGTGCGTCGCAGTCACTTTGGCCTCATCACTTGACAGTGTGTCGGCTAAACTGGTTTGATAGCTGCGGCTATTAGCAAGCGCTGTAGCAATGCGGTCGCGCAATGCAGTTGCTGTATCGGCATCGTTTTCATCAATCAAATAGTCATCAAAACCTAAGCCGTCATTGCCTGAGAACAAAGCATCAAGCGCTTCAAGATTACTGGTGATATTTTCTATTGAATGGTTAGCAAGCGGTGATTCAACATCTTCAGGGCACACACTGGTGCCACAACTATTGGCGAATAATCCAAGTGGCGCCGCTAACTTGCCATCTTTAGTCACACTGTCGATATAAAACAGCGCGTCAGAGAGCTTATTTACTGCCTCATGCACGGTTGCAAAGCTACTACCCGCTTCGCCAGCCTGCTTTAAACTTGCGCCATAGCCATCATCACCGCTCCACTGAATAAGTAATTGTTGGGCGTTGTGGTTAATATCTTTGGCAGCTTCGGCGGCAAATTCACAGCGAGCTACACGGCGATCATCATCGGTGCGATTATCCCATCCAGCTGGGGTAGAATTGCCTGTACAGCTATGTTCTAGACTTGGATTAAATAGCAAGTATTCAAGTGCGACTAACCCTTTACGCGCGGGTGTACGTGAAGCAATATCGTAAGGCACGCCATTGATATCATTATTTTCAAATGACACCACATCGAGATCGACGCCGCAGCGACTGGTCACCGGCCATGAGTAAATTTTATTGCGCAGTGCACCGTCATCAAACGTCAGCGGACCGATCTGCATCATTTCAACTTGTTGCCAAACTGAAATGGTATTACGCCAACTTTGCTGAGCGGTATCGCTTGCTTGGCTGAGTGCAGTGTTATCACTTGGGTCTTGTTCAAAAGCGCTCGCCGCGCTGCAGTACGCACTAATGTCGCTAACCTGTTGGTTACTGACACTGACAAACTGCTCAAAGGTCGGCGTAATCACACCATCGACAAGATTAGCAATGAGTGCCTTTTGATCAAAATCAGAAGTGGTGTTGTCTTGGTTACCGTAATCGGCACCTGCGTCACTGCTGGTGCTCTCATTACAACCGCTAAGCAATGCTGCCATCAGGGCAATACTTAGCAGTGAATAGCGAGGTTGGCTTAACATAATTTTCCCTTAGTACGAAATAAGCGTACAAAAACAACAAAAGCTCGGCACCTTACGATGCCAAGCTTTTTGCCTTAACAGGCTTGTTTACACGCTGGTGGATTACCAGTTAGCGACATTGTCGGCATCTAATTCGTAGCTCGCTTGCAAAATATCGCGAGCTTTAGCTAGGTCAGCGATGTAACCATCAACATCACCAGTTAGTACTGGCTCAACGCCCATTAGGTCGTGTAGCATTTCAAAGTCTGCATCACTAATACCTGGGTATTCACTAAACTGCAGACCCAATGCAAAACCTTTCATTTCAGAATAGTGCTTAGCCAGCGTTTCATAATCGAAATCAGCGCTATCACCACCAGATGCAAGCGGCGCAAGGTCGGCCGTCACATCATTAATGTAATGCACAACCGTTGCGACAATTGCACGCTCCCAAGCATCAAGACCGTCTTTGGCATGGGCTTGAAGCTCAACCAATTGTGCATCCGTTAACGCTTGTGGAACGTTGTCGTTAATTAGCTTACGACCCGCAATGAAAGCAGTCATTGCTTGCGTTGTATAATCTGTCGCTGCTGCATTATCCGCAGTGCCTAAGTCACGCTTAGCGGCGTTAACTGACTGACCAAAGTTATACTCACTACGCAGGTCAATTTTGCCGTCGCCATTGGTATCGTGTGAACCATTCCAGTCACTACGACCATTGCCGTCTTTAACTTTACCTGCAATCTCTACATCGCTATATTCAAGGTAGTTAACTGCGGCACCAAAGTAGCCAAAACCTTCATCGAATTGATGCTCAAGGTTGGTGTATGGCTTGCTGGCATCACCTTTCGCAGGCCCTGTGTTATCGGTAGTTAAGCCTTTACCATCTGTATCAACACCGAAGTAATCGTCAGCCGCTTGAGAATAAGTAATCGACATCAACAAGAACTTTTGAATCATCTGCACCAAGTCTACGCCGTTCTCATCAACGTAAACCTTAGTGATATCGTTACCTAGTACGTCTTTACGAACATTACCATTAATCTTTTCAACGGCATTGTCAGCTAAGCGATCAAACAAATCTGCAAGTAAGTCTGTTGGCGTTGTTGAGCCCGTTGCGCCCCAACCCGCAAATGCACCATTGTTCCAATCTTTATGCTGACCGCCAGTATCGTTACCTGCAACTTTGCCGAGTAAGCTCTTATAACCAGTGATATCTGACAGCAAACCATCTTTAGAGTTGTCGATAAAGGTAATGGCGATATCGTCGTACTCAGTTTCTTCATCTGGATTGTAGAAGTAGTTAAGCTGCGCAAGTACTGCCGCTTTATCAGCAAACTTGTTTGCGTCGATGTCATCGTCTAACTGATTTTTAATGTAGTTATTTAGCTCAGCAATCAAAATGTGACGACCATTCTGGCCGGTATAAGACACGCTAGACTCACCATCAAGCAACTTGCTATCAAATGCGTAACGGTCCATTACATCGTTAACGGTAATAGTGACGGCTTTAGTGAAGCTTGATTCATTATTGTCAGTTACGGTGAGGTCTACCTCGATTTCTAATGCATCACCACTATCGGCATCGAGTACCACACCATCTGCAAGCTGCAGTGTATTGCCGACAACAACAAACTGGTCACCGGTTACAGTAAATGTATGCGTATCGCCGCTATCGGCATCAACAGCTGATAATGTACCAACGACTGCGCTAGCCGTGTTTTCATCAACGGTGGTATCAGATAGCACGATATCTGTTGGCGTATTATTAACTGGAGCAGGATCTGGAGTCGGAGCCGGTGAGCTATCAGAGTCTGAACCGCCACAAGCCGTCAACAGACCCATTGAAAGTGCTATTGTCGTTGCCAAAATCGATTTTTTCAGTTGCATACAAGTACCTTAAATATTGCTAAATGCTTAGCGACTATAAATGTGAACAATTGTGATTTACATTTATGCTACACGAATACAAATAATAATACATCCCATTTACACAATAATTACTCTGCATCTCGTAGATGCCACTCATTTAAATGTAAAGGCGAAAACAGGCCATCAACAAAATGAGCCATATTTATCTAGCTTTATCGGCTGCTGAATTAGCAATAATTGAATCAGGCACGCTTGCCATTGAATATTCACCAATTAACAAGGCTGTTTGTTAGGAGAAGGGACACTTACCTGCTGGGGATTAAATAACGTAAATAATCTGTAAATCCACTTCAGATATTGATTTATATACTAAAAAAAACTAATAGAATGCCAATTTACTGATATTTTTAAACGACACGTGGATTCTATTATTTACGGCTAAAAATGTGTCAAGTGTATCGGTCAAAAATTTACATTAACTTAAAGCGAGCTGTATAAAAAATTGCTATTACCGCCAGTAAAAACAATGCTAAATTGACGTCAACATTTGCTTTATTAGCCACAGAGTCGTTGATGTATGAATACTAAATTCAAAATAATAACTGTCAGCTTGTTATGCCTTAATATCAGTGGCTGTGAATATATTGATAATATATTGCATCCCGACGACGATAATGATGAAGTGATTGTTGATGACAATTTCAGAAGTGCGGCACAGCAATTAGGTTTATCTGACCCCATTATTACCCAATTGTGCACGGCAACTGAGCAGATCAGTGTTAAATGTATCAGCAAACTCAATGATGAGACCAACCAGCAGGAAGTAAGAGTAGAGTACGCTTACAATAATGTGATTAATAAAAATGATTACGCCAAAAGCACCGCAGCAACCAGAGTCATCCTTAATCTACCAGCAGATAGTGCAACAGCCAGCTTAGTGTTTGAAAACAGCCGTGACTTTGAGTTCAATGATGGTTACCAGTACACTTGGGAAGAACCATCTAATTTTGCTGTAGCGACCTTAATCAACAATCAAAATGAAGTAATAGCTAATCTGACTAATAACTCGATGACTACTCGAGTGTCAGACTCAAAACTATCTACAACTTCAACAGCATCTATCAGTAATGCCGATTACTCTTTAACCGAGTCACAAGACTTAGTGAATGGTGCCAGTACAATATTCTTCCCAGAGTTAATCGTTAATGTGACTAGCGGCTCTAGCACTTTACCTATCGATGCATCATTTGAGGTATTTACCACAGGTCACAGTGCAATTTTGTCTCACTATTCGATTACGCTTGCAACCGCGATTGAGCAAAGTTGGTTCTAAATAGGGCTGCAATAGAAGACTTTTATACTCTTAGAGGCTAGGTACTGGATACTTGCGATTGGAAGCTTTAGATGAAAATAACCGTCACGGATGATAACAACACTGCAAACGTTAATGCCCTAATTGCTGGGGTGCGTCAGTTCAATGTTGAGCATATGGGAGCAGAAACCTCTCAGCCACTTTCTGTGATCGCCCATGACGCAAGCGGAAAGTTAATCGCTGGTGTAGCCGGATGCACCATCTATGACAACTTTTTGATTAATGTTTTGTGGGTTGAACAGCAGCAAAGAGGCTCAGGTCTTGGTCGGGAGCTAATGCTTCGCGCCGAAGCGGAAGCTAAAAAGCGCGGCTGCATCATGGCGCAAGTCGATACCTTGTCTTTTCAAGCACCGCTGTTTTATCAAAAACTCGGTTTTGAGATTATTGGAACTGTGCCAGCGACCAACAAAAGTCCTACGCGTTATTTTTTATTGAAAAAGTATTAAAAGTTTCCAAAGAAGATTCTAGGTTCTAAGTTCTAGCCCTTCTTTTAATGTAGGTTGGCATTTATGCCGTCAACGCTAGCACATAAATCGTAAGGCTGATGGGCTAAAGCCCAACCTACATTAGAAACACCATACACTCCTTTAACTGTATAGCAGGACGAAGTCCGCTCTAGCCGCGAAGCGTTCTAAGTTCTAAGTTCTAAACAATCAAAACTATATCCGTTAAGTCAAACCACTACTCTGCTCACAAATTAAACATTTCATTTTACAACCACAACTTCCTGTCTCGCCAAAAATCTGATTTAGGCGTAGACTTGCCGCCCTTTCAATTTTGGATGTTCGATGCAATGAAACAGCGCCTTGTCACTTGGGCTCCGGTATGGTTATTAGCACTTACCGCCTTTGTTTTTGTTTCTACAGAGTTTGTACCTGTGGGCATTTTAGCTGCGCTTGGGCAGAGCTTTAATATGAGCGCTGTGGCCGTTGGGCCAATGCTTACCGTTTATGCCGCAGTTGTTGCACTGGCGTCCTTACCTGCTGTGCTGCTATTTGCCCGTTTTGAACGTAAAAAACTGCTGCTAGGCTTAATGTCAGTATTTATTATTAGCCATGGCATCTGTGTGTGGGCACCTAGCTACGACATCTTGCTATCTGGCCGTGTTGGGATTGCCCTTACCCATGCACTTTTCTGGGCGATAGCCCCTGCCCTAGTGGTACGCCTAGCACCTGAAGGTCAGGGAGCAAAAGCGTTAAGCATCTTTGCCACAGGCTGTGTACTGGCTTTGGTGTTAGGTATTCCCTTAGGTCGAGTCATAGGCCAATTAGTTGGCTGGCGTAGTATTTTTGGCTTAATCGCAGTGCTTACACTGATTATGATGTTATTGCTGTGGCGTGGATTACCGAACTTACCTGCTACTCATGGTGGCAGTTGGCGTAGCTTGCCTGCATTGGCCCGTAATAAAGCCTTACTCTGGCTGTACGTATTAACCATGGTTTTAGTGACTGCGCATTACAGCGTGTACACCTATTTAGAGCCACTATTGCAAGAATATTTCGGTTATACCGCCAATATTACCACCATCATTTTATTAGTATTTGGTGCTGCAGGATTGATAGGTAGCGCACTCTTTAGCCGCTATCAAGGTAAATACGCGCAACAACTTTTAATGCTAGCTATCGCGATTATGGGCAGTTGCATGGCGATTTTGCCCTTTATCGCAAGTCATCTTTGGTTGCTGCTACCGCTGTGCATCTTGTGGGGCACAGGCATGATGCTGATGTGTTTATCGCTGCAATCTAAAGGTCTAAAGCTAGCGCCAGATGCAACCGATGTTGCCATGGCAATTTACTCCGGTTTATTTAATGTGGGCATAGGCAGCGGCGCACTGCTTGGCAGTATTGTCGCAGCAAAATATGGCGTAATTCAAAACGGTAACTGGGCAGCGCTACTTATCGTTATCGCTATTTTACCGTTGCTTTGCTTACTTAAAGCACGACGTGCCGAGCTTGTAAAAGCACACTAATAAACAAGTCTCTAAACCCGAAAAACAATAAAGGCGATACTCATAAGAGCATCGCCTTTTTGATAAAACCTTTAGCCGCAGCACGAACTTGATGCGTAACCATTTGATGATGCCACGGCTTCAGTACCGTCCATTAAGCTGGCTAAATAAGTATTCTTTAGGTAAAAATTGCTGAAGGTCTGCACAAAATCAGTTGGTACCGTTTTATCTGTAAGGCCTGATTCAATCAGTGCAGCTTGCCATTTTTGCACCTTAGGGAAACCAGCCAACATATCAAAACCTGAGCAGCTATGGATCACCGCTGCGCGATGCAACAATGGCAGCCAAGCAATATCCACATTAGAGATATAATCTCCCTTAAAGAAAGCGCTTCCCCCTAGCTTGTTTTCAGCTTTAGCAAAGGCTTTGGCCAAGTTGGCTAGTCGAGTTTCAAATGTCTGTTGGTCTTTACTGCCCATGGTGCCGCATTGTGGCATGTAGTGTTTACTTGCTTGATATGACCACGCGCGCTCTAAGGCTTTTTGCTCAGCAGAAAGCTGTTCAATCGGGGCATATTTATCATCTAAGTACTCAACAATGGCGTCAGACTCAAACAGTACTGTTTTATCTTCAGTTATTAACACTGGTACTTGACCATTGGGTGCAATATCTAAAAACCACTGTGGTTTATTGCTGAGTTCAATGTATTCGATTTCAAATGGGATATTTTTCATTATTAGCGCCCCCATAACACGTTGTACAAAAGGGCAGTTTTTAAAGCTAATTAGTTTGATCATCTAGGCTCTCCGAATGAGTCATCTGTTATTGATTACCCCCTTAAGACGAGCCGCTTTCTAAAAAGACGAAAGAAAATTGAAAAACCTATTCTAAAGCCGATTTCAACGCCATCACTACCGCCATCAGATTGGCAAGTCTAGAACATGCCAGCATAATATTTAAAGCCTCTCCGCCTCGATTAATCATCAATTTTGACGCTACAAAAAACCACAATTTTAGAATTAATTTCAGTTTAAGCATAACTACTTACACTGCATTAACAACAAATTGACAGCGCTGTCACTTTGACGTATATCTAGCCAATATTACATTTGTGTTAAAAGACGGAAGCTTTTAATAAGCGCGTCACCGGCATTTAGATTAACCCCATTCACATCAATGGATAATCAATGTTAACTCCGCTCAATAGATAGCGGTAACCATCGGTGAAGCAAGGAGCAGCCTATTCATATGAAGGCTCAATAAAATGAGCAATCATATTAGTAGGCTTACCACTTACAAGAGCTGACTCTATTAGCGGGCTAATAAACAAACGCTAGCGAAATCGATTACATCAAAACAGCTAGCAGTAAAACCCATTAGCCAATAGTCAATTTCTGAATTTAGGAGTGGAAGTGAATATTTTAAAAGGATTGCTACCTTTAACGGTTGCACTATCGAGCCTAAACGCATCGGCAGATTTTAGCCAAGCGGAGCTAAACGAGTTCGCAGATAAAACGAGCTGGTCATGGCAAGTCGTCGATAACTACCACAATGGTGATAAGTCGCATCTTGCCAATATCGAGCTAATTAACCAGTCTAATGTTGATTTACCTTCGGGGACTGCCGACTGGGTGATCTATACCAATGTTATTCGCCCGATTCTAACCAAAGAGTCTCAAGGTTTAGCTTTTCAATTTGTCCAAGGCGACCTTTATAAAATCACGCCAACAGCAAACTTCAAAGGCCTAAAAGCGGGTGAAAAACTTACCATAGCGTTTGAAGGCGAGAGCTGGGCATCTTCTTATAGTGACTTTATGCCTAGAAGCTTTATCACCCAAAACTCACTTACTCCTGCGGTTTTTAGCTCAACCGATACCGAAGATAGCAGCCAATATATCAAGCCACTGGATAAACCTGAGCAATACCAGCGTTATAGCAGCCCTAAAGATCACTGGCAAAAGCCCACCAGCGCATGGCGTTATGATCGTTACAGTCCAACTCAAGAGTTTGCACTAACTGAAGAAGCGGCCAAACGAGTTATCATCCCCACACCAAACCAGGTTAAGTATCGCAGTTCAAGCACACAGTTAACTGCAGACTGGCAGATCTCCTATCAAGGAAGTCTTAAGTCAGAAGCAAACTTGCTGGGAGATACCTTAGATAGCAAGTTAAATGGCTCGCTAAAGGTCACACCAAACAACTTACCAGCCCAAAATAAAAAACTGATTTCATTGTCGATTTATGACGGCGATGAAGATTGGACAGCAGAAAGCTACAGCTTAGAAATTGACAAAAACCACATTGAAATTGTCGGCGCAGATAATGCTGGCGTATTTTACGCCATCCAAAGTTTATTGAGCTTGACACCAAGCGGCAGCCAAAGCCAAATAGAACTGCCTCGCCTAAGCGCCAATGACGCGCCGCAATATGCATGGCGTGGCTTTATGTACGATATGAGCCGTAACTTTCATGGCGTAGAGATCACTAAAAAACTTATCGACCAAATGGCGCACTATAAGCTCAACAAGCTACACCTGCACTTAACCGAAGATGAGTCTTGGCGAATAGAGATTGAAGGACTACCAGAACTAACGGACTTAGGTAGCCAACGCTGTTTTGATTTATCAGAAACAGAATGTATGTTGCCAACACGCGGTTCTGGACCTTTTAAAACGTCACAAACCAATGGTTTTTATAGCAAACAAGAGTTTGTCGATATTCTAAAATACGCCAAAGAGCGTCATATTGAAGTGATCCCAGAGATTGATATGCCGGGCCATGCTCGCGCTGCAATTAAAGCGATGGAGCTTAGACACGATAAATTACTAAAGTCTGGCGATGAAGCTGCGGCTAACGCTTATTTGCTATCAGATCCTCTCGATAAGTCTGTGTACTCAACGATGCAATACTTTACCGACAACTCCATCAATGTGTGTATGGATTCAACCTATAACTTTGTTGATAAAGTCGCTTATGAGCTCCAACAAATGTACCGCGAGGCAGGCTTAAAGCTTGATAATGTGCATATAGGTGGCGATGAAGTGGGGGTCGGCTCTTGGACTGCTTCGCCAATTTGTAATGAGCTTTACCAAACTGCTGGCAGTGGAGTAAAAGGCCCGGCAGATCTAAAAGCCTATTTCACCCGCCGCGCAGCAGAAGTCTTAGCAGCACGTGGACTGAATATTTCCGCATGGGAAGATGGCATTATGTACGACAGAATAACGCCGTTCCCTATCGAGCAGTTTCCCAACGATAAAGTCTTTGTACACGCGTGGGACAATATCTGGGAATGGGGCGTATCAGATCGTGCATACCGACTCGCCAATGAAGGCTACCATTCGATTCTTTCAATGGGCACACATCTATACTTTGACCATCCACAAGAGCCGGATCCAGCTGAACGTGGACTCTACTGGGCAGCGCGCTATACCGATGTCGAAAAGGTGTTTAATTTTATCCCTGAAGATGTCTACGCCAATGCTGATTTCACCCGCTCAGGCGAGCCAATTGCTAACCTAGAAGATCTGGTTGGTCGCGCTTTACCACAACTTAATAAGCCTGAGAATATTGCCGGTATCCAAGGCCAAGTCTGGAGCGAAACGATCCGCACACCTGAGCAGCTAGGAGAGATGGTGTTCCCACGAATAATCGCTTTAGCTGAGCGCGCATGGCATAAAAATACCGTGCCTGCTAACGAGCAACAACAAAAAGCGCGTCAGTGGGCTGAGTTTGCCAGTGTGTTAGCGCAAAAGGAATATCCAAAACTTGCAGAAGCGGGGATCAGCTTTTATCTGCCCATTCCTGGCGCTAAGCGCATTGACAATCAGGTGCACATCATTAGTCAATTGCCAGGCTTAACCATTGAGTACAGCCTAGATAACGGCACCAGTTGGCAGGAATATCGCGAGCCAGTACAGCAATCAGGAGCCATGCAAGTACGTTCTCGCTCTGGCGAACACACTAGCCGCGTCGGTTATTTTGAATAGCTAAAAAGCCAGTTACTTTAAATAGCGAGCTAACAAAAAAGCAGCCAACTGATTGGCTGCTTTTTTATATCTTCAAGTTAGTAGCTTTACACTTGTATTAACTCCTAACCGCCAATCATCTTCTTCCACCAAGGTAATGGCTCACCACAATTCGCAACTGGCTGATAGCTATCTCTTAGCGCGGGTACTTTCACTACGCCAGCACAATCAGCTTGCTTAGCAACGCCGGTATCACGCTCAAAATAACCTTGAACGACACCGTCTACAGGTGCCATACGCAGGCTTAGCGGTGCGCGATTATTTAAGAAAGCTTGGTAAACGGCCATCGCGCCACTACTACCATAAAGCCCTGTTTTACCGTTATCGTCTCGACCAACCCAAATAGCAGCAACATTTCGCTCATCAAAACCGGCAAACCAAGAATCTCGTGAGTCGTTACTGGTACCCGTCTTACCCGCAAGGGTGACATACGGGAATGCATTGCCTAAACGCTTAGCCGTGCCCGACTCAACCACTTGGGTCATGGCGTACTTCACCAAGAAGTTACTCGCGGCAGGAACCGCTTGTGATGGCTGAGGTCTTGACGCTGCAAGCGGCTGGTTTTGCGCATTCAATACGGTTGTTACCGAATTTAAATGACGGTATCGACCGTCATCAGCAACGGTTTGAAATACCTGCGCCACCATCAATGGCGAGCCGTTAACCGCCCCTAATAGCATAGATGGGTACTCAGGGATTTTCTCGCGCCAACCTGCTTTATCGAGCGTCGTCGCCACATCACTAACACCAATCGCCATACCTAAGTTTACCGTAGGTACGTTCATCGACTTCTTAAATGCCGTTAGCAATGGCACTTGGCCACTGAACTTTTTATCGACGTTTTGCGGCGACCAGGTTTTACCTTGGCCATTTTTAAGGGTTATCGGCTCATCTTTAAGTGGCGATGCTAAGTTATATTTACCCGCTTGGTTCAGCGCCGTCGCGTATACAAAAGGCTTAATCAAAGAACCTATTGGACGGCGGATCTCTACTGCACGGTTAAAGCCTTTATAGCTAGGAACTTTATCACCCACCATAGCGGCAATACCTGCAGAGTATTTATCGGTTAACACCATACCCACTTGCAAGGATTCATCATTTTTACCCAGCTGCTTAAGAGTTTGTTCGACCGCTTTTTCTGCCGCTTCTTGCGCCATAGGATCGAGTGTGGTGTATACCTTAATACCTGACTCTTGCAGTAAAGAATCGCCATAGCGATTGGCTAGCTCATGCTTAACCACAGAGAAGAACGCTGGCAATTTTTGGTGTACAGACTTATTCGCTTTACGTAACCCTAATGGTGACTCTGCAGCCGCCTGATACTGCGCGTTATTCAGCTCTCCGGCTTCCATTAATAAGCGCAATACTAAATCACGACGCTCTTGTGCACGCTCAGGATAGCGCCACGGATTGTAATAAGAGGGCCCTTTAATGACAGCCACTAAAAATGCCTGCTGCGGCACGGTTAATTCGGCGATCGGACGTCCAAAATAAAACTGTGAGGCTAGCCCCATACCATGTACACCACGGGCTTTATCTTGGCCCATATACACTTCATTTAGGTATGCTTCTAAAATCTCATCTTTTTCATAACGGAAATCGATAATGATCGCCATTAGAGCTTCACGGATCTTACGGGTAAGAGAACGTTCACTTGATAAAAAGAAGTTCTTAGCTAGTTGCTGAGTTAACGTCGAGCCTCCTTGCACCGTGCGCCCTGCGCTAATGTTGACTAAGGCGGCACGTAAAATCGCAAACGGATTAACGCCGTGATGTTCATAAAAGCTGCGATCTTCAACCAATATCAGTGCGTTGACGATATGTTTAGGCAAGCTATCCGTTGATACAAACAACCTATCTTCACCATCTCCAGTAATAATACGGTCGAGCAATACAGGCTCTAGATGGAATACGGCTAACTGACGTTTGTCGCTATTACGCGCAACCGACACCACACCGTTACTGTCAAAGGTGATCATCACTCTCTGCTCAGCTTGATCCCCTTGAGGATGTAAAAATGGTCTACGCCAGAGATCAATTTTGGTTTTCGAAGCAGAAAACTCACCAACCTGACGCGGATTGGCGACTTTGCGGTAACCCAAGAGTTTTAACTCCGCCATTAACTGTTCATGGCTTACCGCGGCTCCAGGATAAAGCGCCATTGAACGACTAAATACCTGCGCAGGAAGATGCCATTTTTGCCCTTCAAACTTGCGAGCAATAATTTGGTCTAAATAGATACCGTAAGAAGCGATGATGACGGCTAATACTAAGGCCAGCTTCCAACAAATAGACCAAAGCTTACGCCCCCAACCAGAATTAGGCTTTTTGGCGGCCGCTTTTTTACTGGCTCTAGGCTTTTTCGCTGCAGGCTTATTTCTCGTAGGTGCTTTTTTAGCTGCGCTCTTAGGTGTTGCTTTATCTGTCATTATACTTCCGTAACGTGCCCGCACTTATTGCGAACTAAGCGTCTTCTTTTTAGTAAATTTGGTCGGTTGGGTATTAGCAGGGTCATCAGGCCATAAATGCCTAGGGTAGCGTCCCTTCATCTCTTTTTTTACGTGCTCATACGGCCCTTGCCAAAAACTGGCGAGATCGGCTGTTAACGCAAGTGGTCTATGGGCAGGAGACAATAACTCCATAGTCACCACTAACTTACCTTGGGCAAGTACAGGGCTTTGTTGCATGCCTAACGCTTCTTGTAACCTTACGCTTAATAGCGCGCGCCCTGTGGCGTCATAATCTATTTTTACACTCGTACCAGTTGCCATCGGCCATTTCTTAGGAAGCAAACTGTCTAACTGTTGCTGTAAATCCCAAGGCAGCAAATTAAGCAACAGAGTATAACAATCTAATTGCTGCAATTGTGCAAGACTGCGCACCTCATCTAGATAAGGTGCAAGCCAGTTATCAAGATCATTTAATAGACTGTCATCGTCCAGCGCAGGCCAGTTGTGCTCTGGGCAGTACTGCATAACTAAGGCAACACGGCGCTATAACTGTAAGCAGGCATCATTAAAGTTCATTAATGCCAGTCCTTTGAGCCTAATTTGCTCCATGAGCGCTAACTTGATAAGCCGTTTGTCGACCTTGGAAATCGCTGACTTAGTTAGCAAGATCTCACCGATTTTTTGCTGTTTTTCTGCAAAAAATCGTCCCTTTGCTTCATCCCAGCCGGCATATTCATGGCTAACCACTAACTCGGCTAATTCATTGTCAAATAATTCAGGGTTAAGCGGCGTAGCAAGATACACTTTGCCTTGGCTACGGCCTTCTGTTTCTTGAAAGTCAGCGACCACTAACCAAGCTGAGCCAGCTAACACGTCTTCATTGGCAAGTTCGACACCACTGCCATTAGCCAGTTGATAGCCACTCACTCCTCGGGCTTTGGCAATTCGGTCTGGATAAGCAAATGCCAGTAAAGTCGCAATGTCATCTTGACTCGCTTGAGCTGCAACTCGCTGTAAATCGACTTTACCTAAAGCCGACAAGCTCAAACTGTTAATCCAATTGCGGATCTGCTTTTGTGGCTCACCTTGCAGTGACTCATTTAGATAGCGGCTAATATCAGTGCCAAGGCGACTGCGGCTGCGCGCCTCCAACGTGCCGGCTAAAATTGTGGCTAACAGCGCAAAGTGAATATCATTATGTTGCTCCGCGTGCTGCTTTGCCCTCAGCAGCATATGTGCAAGTCTGGGACTACAACCTAACTTATGTGCGGCGCGCCCGTGTGGCGTAATGACTCTCACATCAGTGACCATGCCCATGGTGCACAGTAACTGCCAACTAACTGTCTCGTTTGCTGCAGAAGGCGCCGTGAGTAATGGCAGCTCGGTTAATGATTTTACCCCCCAAAAAGCGCCATCGAGTACCATGGATAAGAGATCTGAATGCACAATCTCTGGTTCATCAGCTTGAGTTAAGCGGCCATGTTCTTCTTGGCTCCATAGCCGGGTGCACACTCCCGCCATTAAACGACCGGCGCGGCCTGCACGTTGAGCGGCAGACGCCTGACTAATGCGTTTTAGAGATAAACGGCTGACGCCAGTTTTAGGGTTAAAACGCGCTTGACGTTTATAACCAGAATCGACAACTTGGGTAATGCCTTCGATGGTCAAACTTGATTCTGCCACGTTAGTAGCTAATACCACTTTACGCAGGTGTTTTGCTGCAGGTGCGATAGCCAGATCTTGCGCCTTGGCGCTTAAGCTGCCAAATAACGGGCAGATAACAAAAACTTTTGGATCTAAGCGCGCCGTTAAGATTTGCTGCAACTTATTTATCTCACCCTGCCCGGGCAAAAATGCCAATAATGACCCTTCAACATATTCAGTTAAACTATTAATGATCACTTTAGCCATATGTTCGAGCCAGCGGCCTTGGCTAGGCACAGCATTATAATAATGCTCTACCGGAAAGCTGCGACCTTGGCTATTTAGCAACGCCGCTTCAGGCATTAAATCTGTTAGCGCCAGCCCAGATAATGTGGCAGACATGGCCAAAATCTTTAAGTCTTCTCGAAAGCTGGCTTGGATCTCTAACGCTAATGCTAAACCTAAATCAGTAGTCAGATGGCGTTCATGGATTTCATCGAAAATCACCATATCAATACCAGTCAACTCAGGGTCTTGTTGGATCATGCGCGTTAAAATACCTTCGGTGACTATCTCTAAACGCGTATTGGCTGACACGCGAGAGTCGCCTTTGACTCGGTAACCCACTTCAGTGCCAAGCTCACAACCACGTTGCTTAGCAATAAATTGCGCCACATTACGAGCAGCCACTCTACGCGGCTCTAACATCAAAATTTTGCCTTCGATCTCTGCCCAATCAAGCATGTCTAAAGGCAATGCGGTTGATTTACCTGCGCCAGTAGGCGCTTCTAAAATCACTTGGCTCTGAGACTTGAATGCATCTCGAAGCGGTGTGAGTAAGGCATGTATGGGTAATGAGGTCACGAGTGGTTTGTCTACCATAATAAACGATGTCGATGCGCTGAAAACAGAGATAATACGCATGAATCCACGGGCTGAATCTCGCTAGTGTACTCTAAAAGCTATGCTAGACTAAACAGTCTTGTGCTGGGAGCAATTGAGCCAGCTAATAAATTTCGACCATTGAAATCTAAACGCCGAGATTAAAACTCATTTGGTATGACTAAGCAGAGTTAAGTGAATAACCATGAACATTGATTCTAAACGCATCTTTTTAGGCTTCTCGTTAAACGAGCTGCAGTCAGCTGCTATTGTGTTAATCCAAAAACAGCTGCCAGAAAGCCTGCGCCCTGTCCCTAAGGCAAATCTACACATGACACTAGCCTTTTTAGGTGCCGCAACTGATTTACAGATCCAGCACTTAATCGACAAGGTTAATGCGCTACATAAACCTCAGTTTAGCGTGACCCTGAATAGCCTTGTCCATTGGCAAAAGCCTAAAATTCTCTGTTTAAACGGTGATGCTGATAGCCACTTACGTCAATTTGCCATGGCTGCACAATCTATAGCTGCAGAACTATCATTGCATTGCAGTGAGCATAGCTATAACCCACATGTCACCTTGTGCCGTAAAGCCAAAACTAACCTAACAGATATTGCTTACTCCCCTATGACGATTAGACCGACTCAACTGCACCTATTTGAGTCGTATCCGGGGGCTAATGGGGTTGAATATCCAACACTTCATAGCTGGAACTTAGCTTAATAGTTTATGACTAGCCGAATCTGAGCTAACCTATGCATCATTAAGTTCCTGCTAATGAGATAATCATGGAAACCACCGAAATAACTAAAGCCCAACTTATTGCACTGCTGACATCATGGAAGCTAGGTGAGATAGACGGCGAAGCCTTGCAAAACTGGATGGTCACTCACTACGATCCGCCAGAAGTAAAAATTGGCACAGGTGAAGCGGAATGGACTCAAGAAGCAATGAATATCGTTATGAACGAGTATGAAATTGCTAAAATTGCCAAGTTCAGACTTGAAAATGCTCAGTATGCTATCGACTTTGTTAATTGCAGCGAAAGCAATTTCAACCAAACTAAGCATCTATTCATTCAAGATGGGTTTTGCGATTAGAATTCGCTAAAAAGCAGCTAAAAAAATGCCACCTCTCTCTAGGTGGCTAATCGAAGAAGATACCAAATTGGCACGAGTCGCAAATATTTGCTTTTGTTTGTAAGCGCAAAGCTGCATGATGAACAATAGCAATATTGATAGCACACCCGCTTAACAATCCCCATTGATAAAGCTTGAAATAATTTGAAAAGTTTTGAATTTCCCGAAGTTTAGCGACAAATTTAGGTTTGCTTTGTAGAAAAATGACTTAATACCAAACGATACAAAGAATCTGAATCAACCACCACAGCTTGGCCACCCGCTTCAGTAATAGCGCTATTCACTCCCTCAGACTCAACATAGGTGTACAGGTAAAATGGTGTTTTATGGCCGTTTTCACGTATCGATTGCAGCAGTTTAAGCCCTGCGAGTGGATCGCCGTGGCGTCCCATATCGGAAATGACAACTTGATATTGGTACATAGTCAACAACATCAACGCCTCTTCAGAGGTCACTGTGTTATAAACACCAATCTTTTTTTGTTCGAAATAGGCTTTTTCAACAAGATTGTTTTCTGGATGATCATCAATCCATAAAATCCGCCCAATAGCGTCACTCGGTTCGCTGTATGTAAGCCGATGATCATGCACAACATTTAAACTGCCACCTTGCCAAAGCTGAAACATCAAGCCCAACACTAGCACCAATGCAATAAGTACCTTAGCAAAGATCTCCCACCAAGAAGATTGACTTATTTGTACCATTTGCGGCGCTTTGTCAGGGTCACTTTGTTTTAGTGGCGCAACTGACTCTATAGGCTGGTGAGTTTGATTTTGAGCTAACGGGATTACCTGCTCTAATCTTGCTTGTTCAGCTGCCTGCAGTTGCTTGCCGAGCACATGCTCTAAACGGTAGCCTCGGCCATGCACGGTTTGGATGAGTGGGCCTTGATAACCTGCTTTAGCAAAAAGTTTACGCGTATCGGAAACCAGCTTTGATAGCGACATATCAGACACGACGGTATCTTGCCAAACCTCAGCTAAGCAATCTTGCTTACTGCAATGCTCTGGATAATGTTCAGCGAGTAGCGATAACAAGCTGATATGTCTTTCGTCTAAAGCAACACGTTTATCCACAACGCAAAGTTCTAGTGCTTCACTATCGATGCAGAATTCACTAAAACTTAGGTTCATATTCAATAACCTTACATTGCGACTTTAGGTTTACCATTAACAATATTGAAACATAAAGTATTTTATAGCAAAAATAAATGCCCCTTGCTTGAATAACAAACTTAATCAAACTAAGCGCTGAACTCACACCAATCACTAAGATAATTGTCACTCTTATACCAATCAGTATAAGAATTTGATCAGCTCAGAACGATTTTTGGCAAACTAATTCAAGGCGAATAGCTGTAATAATGGTTATTCCCTTATAAAGGTATTCAACGCAGAAGTAGGCAGCCAAAAACGTTCCAGACTGGCGAGTTTTAGCGATTCTGATGCTGTGACTCTTAACAAACAAAGAGGGAACTTGAACCTAGTTCAACTATGCTCTTCGCTCGTTGCGAGCAGCATGGATGCAGCGAATGTCATTAAAGCAGGAGCACTTAATGACCTTGCCTCAAAACCGCTAAACTCTCGCTGAGTGACTAAATGTTTATACTGATTGGTATTTAACTAAAAAGCCTCGAATTATCGAGGCTTTATGTGGGTAAATAGGCTATCAATTAGTCTTCTAACAAACCTGCAATCGTTAACACGCCATGTGTGGTAGCCCCAGGTGACCATAAGTGATCGCCGCTATCGGAAAATGCAGAAGCTAAATCAATGTGTAACCAGTTAGCTTCAGGGGCAACAAAACGCCATAAGAAACCTGCCGCATTTGATGCACCACCAGCTCCACCACCTTTCATCGGACGACTGTTGGCCGTGTCTGCATAAGGGCTCGGGCAGTTATCTTTATGCCAAGGGTCAAGTGGCAGAGGCCATACACGCTCACCAACCGCCAAGGCTTTTTGCTGGGCTAACGCCAACACTTCAGCTTTTGGCGAGAAGATAGCATTGTAGTTAGTGCCAACCGCCATCACTGCTGCGCCAGTTAAGGTCGCTGCATCAATAATTAATGGCGCGCCGGTTTCAGATGCAGCTTGCAAACCATCGGCCAACACTAAACGCCCTTCAGCATCAGTGTTAACCACTTCAACTGTCACGCCATTCTTGTATTTTAAGATATCGCCAAGCTTGTAAGCATGGCCGCTAATCAAGTTCTCAGCGCAACATAAAAATAGTTTTACCCGCTTATTAAGACCTGATTTGATAGCCAGCCCGAGTGCTGCGGTGACGGTTGCAGCGCCGCCCATATCACACTTCATGCCAAGCATACCTTCAGAGCCTTTAATGCTGTAACCACCAGAGTCAAAGGTAATACCTTTACCCACTAGGGCGACTGATACGTTAGCGTCAGTGGCTAATGGATTAAAATCTAGTTCAAGTAAGGCTGGCGGACGTTCACTACCACGACCAACTGCATGAATACCAATCCACTTTTTCTCAAGCAGCTCTTCACCTTCAATAATACGGTAACTTACCTTATCGCCACCAATATCACTTAACCATTTTGCCGCTTGGGTGGCCAAAACTACAGGCGATAAGTTTTCCGGGGTTTCATTGATAAGTTGGCGAGCGAATGTCGCACTTTCAAGACGGCTTGTTAACAAAGACTGCGCCGCAGCGTCACCAGCCCAGTGAATGATAGGTGCAGCCTGCGCAGTCGCAAAGCCTTGGGCAAATGCCCATTGTAAATCAACAGTCCAAAGCTCACCGGTTAGCGCCACTTGTGTTACCCCTTGCAGCTCAAGTTTGCGAGCCGCTTGTTGCACCTGCAGCAAGGTATCACCAGCGAGTAAGTGAATAGAAGCCGTGTCCGTTTGAAAAGTTAAATCAGCTTTGCCCCAGTGAGCAGCTGCTGCTTCATGGGTTAGGGTTACTTTCATCAAATCCGTCATTTTAGGTCCTTATTATATGAATCGATGTGTCGACGTTTAATACCAATCAGTATAAGAATTTGATCTACTCAGAGCGATTTTTGGCAAACTAATTCAAGGCGAATAGCTGCAATAATGGTTGTTCCCTTATAAAGCTAATCAACGCAGAAGTAGGCAGCCAAAAACGCTCCAGAATGGCGAGTTTTAGCGATTCTGATGCTGTGTTAACGAGCTCGAACGTAGAACAACTATGCCCTTTACTCGTTGCCTTGCCTCAAAACCGCTAAACTCTCGCTGAGTGACTAAATGTTTATACTGATTGGTATAAGGCCAAAAAGCCTCGTCATCAACAACAAGCCTATTTTTAGTGCAAGCAGTCTACTGTATCGACAAGCATATCTAAAGGTTATGGGAATAACTGAATGGCTATTTTATAACGCTAAAACGACATTTTACTCACAAGCCACTGCTCACGACTAAGTGCGCTTGCTTAAAACAAAAGTGCACCACTATATATAAGTCATACAACTTTTGTATTAAACGGCGTTTTCCCTCCATCCCCCTATAGCAATTTATTTCTGTTAACCTAGATAGCAAATGACTAACGACCAGACTCTATAATGGAATTTTCCCCCGCATTCGAAAGTGGCATATTAATTAAACGCTATAAGCGCTTTTTAACTGACATTAGTTTAGACAGTGGCGAAGAGGTCACGATTCATTGCCCTAATACAGGCTCGATGAAAAACTGTTTATTTGTGGGTGAAAAAGTCTGGTTTTCAGTGTCAGATAACCCAAAGCGAAAATACAGCCGCACCTGGGAGCTAGCACTGAGCGCTGACGGTCACATGATAGGCATCAATACCGGCCGCGCTAACGCCTTGGCCGAGGAAGCTATCAACAATGGCGTCATTGCAGAACTGCAAGGCTATCAATCACTGCGCCGAGAGGTGAAGTACGGCAGCGAAAACAGCCGTATTGATATCTTGCTCGAGGATAAAGACAAACCTCGCTGTTATATCGAAGTCAAAAGTTGTACGTTATTAGATGAGGGGCAAGGCTATTTCCCCGACGCCGTTACCACACGAGGGCAAAAACACCTTCGAGAACTGATGGAGATGATCGAGCAAGGGCAACGTGGCGTATTGTTATTTGTTGTTCAGCATTCGGGCATAAAGAGTGTAAAAGCAGCGGCGCATATTGATGCTGATTACGCTAAATTACTGGTTGAGGCACATCATAAAGGTGTCGAAATTATCGCCTATAGTGCGGAGTTATCGCCTCTAGGGGCCAGTTTGGTTAAATCCTGTCCGGTTGAGCTTTAATTCAGTAGATACGGTTGAAATTGTTCTGAATAGCGGACATAGTCAAAGAATAGCCCCCAATAAACACAAATTATTTGCCTAGTTAAAAGCTTTCTGGTATAGATAGCGGCCGTTATTTAAAGACGCCCAACAACGCAAATGATTAACAGGAGATGCGTTATGCCTGAAGGCACTAGAAAACTTGGCGTGCTCGCTATCGCAGGTGTAGATCCTTACCAGGAAAAACCAGGTGAGGAGTACATGAACGAGGCTCAATTGGGTCACTTTAAGACGATTCTTGAAGCATGGCGTAACCAATTGCGCGAAGAAGTTGATCGCACTCTTAATCACATGCAAGATGAAGCGGCTAATTTCCCAGATCCTGTCGACCGCGCTGCTCAAGAAGAAGAGTTCAGCTTAGAGTTACGTGCTCGTGATAGAGAGCGTAAGCTTATTAAGAAGATCGAAAAGACGATGCAAAAGATTGAAGAAGACGATTTTGGCTTCTGTGAATCTTGCGGTATCGAAATCGGTATTCGTCGATTAGAAGCACGTCCAACAGCCGATCAGTGTATCGATTGTAAGACGCTTGCAGAGATCAAAGAAAAACAAATGGCAGGTTAATTTCTGCTTATAAAGTGCGGAGCTTTTAGCTCCGCTCTTTTGTTTTACGATTACGATAAATGCTTAATACGACTCCCTATATAGGTCGCTTTGCGCCCTCTCCGTCTGGCCCGCTTCATTTTGGTTCATTAATTGCTGCCCTAGGCAGTTTTTTGCGTGCCCGCTCACAAGGTGGTAAGTGGTTGGTACGTATCGAAGATATCGATCCTCCACGCGAAATAGCAGGTGCTAGCAGCGCTATCCTTAACACCCTTGAAGCTTATGGCTTAGAGTGGGATGACTGTGTGCTCTACCAAAGCCAACGCCTTGAGGTATACCAAGCAAAAATTGAACAGCTATTGTTAAGTGATCAAGCCTACTATTGCCAGTGTACGCGCAAGCAAATACAAGCTATGGGCGGTAGTTATGATGGTCGCTGCGGCCAGCTAACTTCAAGCCTAACAAGCGGCGCGATTAGGGTACGTAATCCATTTGCAATCGACACATTTAACGACCTGCATATGGGTCAGGTTAATGTTGATAAAACCTTTGCAGCTGAAGATTTTATAATTAAGCGTAGTGATGGCTTATATGCCTATCAGCTCGCAGTGGTACTGGACGATATACATCAACAGATCACTGAAGTGGTTAGAGGCTGCGATCTGCTTGAGCCAACGTGTCGACAACAAAGTCTGTACCAAATTTTGCAAGCGCCATCACCAAACTGGCTACATTTGCCCTTAGCTTGTGCTGAAAAAGGCAGAAAACTATCAAAGCAAAACCATGCTCCAGCAATTGATAATTTACAGCCACAAGCCAGTATTAATGCCGCTTTAGCCTTTTTAGGCCAAGCTGCTGTAACACCAGAAATACAAGTCTCTAAAATGATTGAACAGGCCATAAAGCAATTTGATTTAGCTAAGGTGCCTAAGCAATCAGAAATACTGCTTGATACTTGAGTTCAATCGTATACTCATTGAGCTTTAATTGGGTTATCATAGCCCACTTGTTTTTACCCAAATTAAGATCCAAATCAGAGGTGTCCCATTTTTCGCCGTATTAGTCAATTCTGTAAACAGCTGTTTGAAGATACTCCAAAAGCTGAAGAACAAACGCAGACAGGTCTTAGTTTAGAAGTCGTGCCTAGAAATGCGCACGCTATCTCACGTAGACAGATCAGCGACAATGCGATCAAAGTACTCTATAGACTACACAAGTCAGGCTTTAAAGCTTACTTGGTTGGCGGTGGTGTACGCGATATTTTATTGGGCCTGCAACCGAAAGATTTCGACGTTGTTACCAATGCCACCCCTGAGGAAATCAAACGACTGTTTCGTAACTGTCGCTTAGTCGGTCGTAGATTCCGTCTTGCACATATTGTGTTTGGACGCGACGTCATTGAAGTCGCTACACTACGTGGCCATCATGTTGATAGCGGTGAAAAGATCTCTAAAACCAATGAATCAGGTCGCTTACTACGCGATAACGTATACGGCAGCATTGATGAAGATGCTGAACGCCGCGATTTTACTATCAATGCGCTGTATTACGACATTAGTGATTTCTCTATCCACAGCTATGGCGGTGGATTACAAGATTTAGAAAATCGTACTATTCGTTTAATTGGTGATCCGCAAACGCGTTACCGCGAAGATCCTGTGCGTATGTTACGTGCAGTACGTTTTGCCACTAAACTCGATATGACGATTGAAGCTAAAGCTGCTGAACCTATTAAAGGTTTAGCACGTTTGCTGAAAGATATTCCGGCAGCGCGCATGTATGAAGAAGTCTTAAAGCTGTTTTTTGCCGGTAAAGCACTAAAAAACTACGAGATGATGCGTGAGTTTGGTCTATTTGAGCCATTATTCCCGTTAGTTGAAACACTACTAAAAGAATATCCAAACGGCGAAACGTCTAAATTAATGCAAGAAATGATGGCCAATACCGATGAGCGCGTTGCGCAAGATAAGCCGGTAACGCCTGCATTTTTCTATGCAGCACTGCTTTGGTATCCATTAAGCCAACGAGCTGATGATATCGCATTAGAAAGCGGCCTTTCTTCTTACGATGCTTACAATGCCGCTATGGGTGATGTGATGGAGCAGCAATGCCGTACCATTAGCATTCCACGTCGCTTTAGCACCGTCACTAAAGATATCTGGCAATTACAGCTTAGATTTGACCGTAATAAGGGCACTAAGGCCTTTAGATTTATTGAGCATCCAAAGTTTAGAGCTGCGTACGATTTATTATTACTACGTGGTCATGCTGAAGGCGGCTTAGTCGCTAAAAGCGCTGCTTGGTGGAAAAGCTTTGTAGAAGGCAGCGAAGATCAGCGTAACGTCATTGCACGTTCAGCCAATAAAGGTGGTCGCAACCGTAACTCTAATCAACGTCGCCGCCGTAAGCCTAGCGCAAAACCGGCGCCTAAATCTGCAGAATAATGGCTCAAGTCTATATCGCACTCGGTGCCAATCTAGCCGAGCCAATCGACCAACTCAATAACGCTTGTGAAGTGTTATTGAGCTTGGCTGAAGCAAATACATTTTCAGTCTCTCCCTATTATCGTTCAGCTCCAATGGGCGATGTTGAGCAACCAGACTATGTTAATGCCGTCGCAGGTTTTAGTACCACTCTCAGCCCAATTGATTTATTAGATGCATTACAAGCAATAGAAAATCAACAAGGGCGTGTACGTGAGCTGCGCTGGGGTCCAAGAACCTTAGATCTCGACATCCTCCTTTATGACGACCGCTGTATCGACAGTCCACGCTTAGTTGTACCTCATTATGGTATGCGTCAGCGTAGTTTTGTCCTGGTGCCGCTCAATGATATTGCTCCAGAGTTAGTGCTACCTGATGGGACTGAATTACATAGCCTTATTAGTACTGCGTTAAGGGCTGAACTCGTCTTAGCACAAGCGCCAACAGGCTAGCTAAGTCGCATTCTGCTTTAAGTGCTTTTTCTGCTAGTATGGCGCACATAAGCTTTGAAAAAATTCAACATCAAGTTCATTGAAGTCAAATCTTTGTTGACCTATAACAACTTCACAAATTGAGTTTTAAAATTACCAATATGTCCAAAATTACAAGTTCTACACTACGTACCTTTAAGCAAGAAGGTAAAAAATTCACGGCATTAACAGCATATGATGCAAGCTTTGCTGGCGCATTCGACAGCGAAGGTGTTGAAGTACTCTTGGTGGGTGATTCAATGGGCATGGTGCTGCAAGGTCATAGCGATACCTTACCGGTAACTGTAGACGATATAGCTTACCACACGCGCTGTGTGCGTCGCGGTATTGAACGGGCCTTACTTATCGCCGATATGCCGTTTATGAGCTACGCCACGCCAGAGCAAACCATGATAAACGCGACGACGCTTATGCAAGCCGGCGCGAATATGGTTAAAGTCGAAGGCGGTAAGTGGCTACTAGAAAGTGTTTCTATGCTAACCGAGCGCGGCATTCCTGTTTGTGCTCACCTAGGTTTAACACCGCAATCTGTACACGTATTTGGTGGTTTTAAAGTACAAGGTCGCGACGCTGATAACGCCCAGCGCATCCTAGATGAAGCCATTGCCCTTGAAGCTGCTGGCGCACAACTATTAGTGGTTGAATGTATTCCTGCACCACTTGCTAAAGCGATTACTGAAGCGCTCAGTATTCCTGTTATCGGTATTGGTGCGGGTAAAGACACTGATGGTCAGATCTTAGTGATGCACGATGTCCTTGGGATCTCTAGTGGTTATATCCCGCGTTTTTCTAAAAACTACCTTAAGCAAACAGGCGAAATCCGCGCCGCCGTTCGTGCCTATATCGACGAAGTTGCGCAAGGTATTTTCCCAGGCGACGAACACACATTTAATTAGTTTGTAGCTCTCTGTCTGTTGACTGAGAGCGCTATTTTTCCGTTCCTTGAGCAGCAAAACCATGATCACGACTCAATCAATTGCAGATATCCGCGCCCAAGTAAAAGCATGGCGCCTTAAAGGTGAAACCGTTGCCTTTGTACCTACTATGGGTAATTTACACTTAGGTCATATCACCTTAGTAAAAGAAGCAAAGCAGCGTGCTGACCACGTAGTTGCCTCTATCTTTGTAAACCCGATGCAATTTGGTCAAAATGAAGATCTTGACGCTTACCCAAGAACTTTGGCCAATGACCAAGCTGCACTTGTTAATGCTGGTGCAGAGCTATTGTTTACCCCAACGCCAGAAATTATTTATCCAAAAGGTATGGACGCGCAGACTTTTGTTGAAGTACCAAGTATCTCAAATGAGCTTTGTGGCGCCAGTCGCCCTGGTCATTTCAGAGGTGTGGCAACGGTTGTGTGTAAGTTATTTAACATAGTGCAACCAGACATTGCTGTATTTGGTCAAAAAGACTTCCAGCAGTTATTAGTCATTCGTACTATGGTTGCCGATTTATCGATGCCAATCGAGATCCTTGGTGTAGAAACAATACGTGAAGACTCTGGCCTCGCTATGAGCTCACGCAATGGTTACCTAACAGCAGAGCAAAAAGCCCAAGCATCACAGATTAAACGTAGTTTAGATAAGATGGCGACTTCGCTACAATCAGGTTTAGCCTTAGATGCAGTCATTAGCCAGGCACAAATAGAGCTAGCTGATGCAGGCTTTAAACATGATTATCTTGATATTCGCAACACTAATAACTTTGCTATAGCCAACTCGGAAGATACCGAGCTGGTGATTTTAGTCGCCGCCTATATGGGCACAACCCGACTAATCGATAATTTAGTGGTAAAGCTCACTAGATAAGTTTGATTCCTGTCTAATATAACTAAAAAGCTACTCAGTAAATCGGTAGCTTTTTTTATGCCAAAAGAACCGCTCGTTAAACATTTATGTCTATCAGTTTACACCCGTCAAAAATTGAACTCTAAATTCAATAAATGCAATTATTCCACATAATCTATTGAATCAGACTCGATAAACCATGCTGTTATTTAGCGTCAAAAAACTGGAGTTATCGATTAACTTAAGCCATAGTATAAAAACATTGTTAAATATTGATACCTATTGTTGCTAAAGTGAGTGTGTTTACTCTATTTACAATACTATTTATCATGCATATAAAACTCAGCACTAAGGTCAATAAGGATAGTTAGCCGGATGGCGAAAGTTATTTTCACAATAATTTGCCTATTGTTGGTAAATTCTGCTCAAGCTAAAAGTAGTATTTTCAAGTGCACTAAAGATAATAAGATTGTCTTTAGTCAGCAAACTTGTCCGAAAGAATTTAGGCAGCATAGAATTGAGTATCAATTAGGGATCACCACTGAAACTGATTCAGATAAAAAGATCAAAACCCAAGATCCGCTGCAGGCCTTGCTCGATAAAAAAACCATATCTAAAGAACGCTTATTACAACTACTTGATAGTGAAGTTTACCGTCTACGCCAAGAAAACAGCTATTATGAAATCCTTAGAGCCAGCGAATTACAAAAGCTTGAGCGTAGTCGTTATTGGCAAAAGAAAAAAACGACAGATCCCGAATACTTAACATCTATAAATGAAATGAACCAACACTTCGATCAACTGGTGAGTGTGAATGCGGGGGCAATCAACCTGCTTATTGACCGTAAGCAACTTATTGAGAAAGAAACTGCTACGGCTCATTAATCCTCTGCTTATCCTTGCTGGTATTGCCACTCTATTGAGCGAATTGTATATTGCTACATGAGTAAATAAATACCAACGGAGCTTAACTGTTGCCTAACAAATCCCCTCAATGGCCTGTATTTATTAAGCAGTTGCAGCAAGATGAGCTCTTGTATGTCTGCGACTTAGAAGAGTTACTAGAGCAACTGCCTGTACTGGGCGATCTTGAGCAAATCGTGGTTATCGACACCCTAGGTTGTAGCTATGAGCTCTCTAGCGATAACACATCAGTAAGCTTTGTTTTATCTGCGCCGCAATTGTTATTGCCTACGCTCGTCGATTGGGTACGCCTACACGCCAGCCAAGCCGGCCACTGCTGTACCAGCAAGTTAATGGCAACCGATATTAGCCAACTATTTAGCATGCTAGAATTTATCGAACATAACTAAGCATCAACTTAAAGACTAACTAATCGCGCAAACAAAAAAGCCAACAGTAAACTGTTGGCTTTTTTAGCTTTATCGTCGCTATTGGTTATCTCTAGCTTCTTAAGCCAATACCGCGAGAGATAAGGTAGTAAGCGACAGCCCAAAGCGCTGCGCAGAAGCCGACCATCACCCCGATAGACAAGGGAACGCTCATGTCTGCATAACCTAAGAAGCCATAACGGAATACGTTAATCATATACACAATAGGGTTTAGCGCCGACACGCCTTGCCAAAACTCTGGTAGTAACGATAAAGAGTAAAATACCCCGCCTAGATAAGTCAGCGGCGTTAACACAAACGTTGGCACGATACTGATGTCATCGTAACTCTTAGCAAATACCGCGTTAATTAAGCCTCCCAAGGAGAACAGAATTGCCGTCAGCAAAACCGTGACTGCCACCAGGCCAAGATGCTCAACACTAATATCGACAAAGAACATCGCCACGAGTGTCACAATCGTGCCCACACATAGGCCGCGAGCAACACCACCGCCCACGTAACCGGCAATAATCACGTAATGTGGCACAGGCGCCACAATCAGCTCTTCAAGGTTACGTTGAAATTTAGCACTGAAGAATGACGACACCACATTCGAATAGGAGCTAGTAATCACCGCCATCATGATAAGACCTGGCGCAATAAACTCCATATAAGACACGCCGCCCATATCGCCAATACGCTTGCCAACCAAGTTACCAAAAATCAAAAAATATAAAGTCATACTAATCGCTGGCGGCACCAAGGTTTGCACCCAAATACGGGTAAAACGGTTGATCTCTTTGGTTAGAATACTTTTAAAAGCTGTGAAATACAGCGCTTTCATGTTCATTTCACATCTCCGCTATTTTTGCCCTTCTCGACTAACTCCACAAACAGCTCTTCAAGACGGTTGGCTTTATTACGCATAGACAAGACTTGAATACCTTGCTCATTAAGCTGCACAAATACACTATTTAACCCTTGCTCTTTAGCAACGTCGACTTCCAATGTATGGCCATCAGTTAAGCGACACTCAACGCCTTTAAGCACAGGGACTACCGCTAAATCATCTTTTAGATCCAGCACAAAAGTCTCAATATTTAATCGACTCAGTAATGACTTCATACTGGTACATTCCACCAGCACACCTTTGTCGATAATACCGATATTACGGCAAAGCATTTCAGCTTCTTCTAAATAGTGAGTGGTGAGAATAATCGTCACCCCCTGCTGATTAAGATCCGTCAGGAAGGTCCACATCGAGCGGCGCAGCTCAATATCCACCCCCGCGGTTGGTTCATCCAAAATCAGCAGCTTTGGCTCATGCATCAATGCGCGAGCAATCATCAAGCGGCGCTTCATACCACCTGAAAGCTCACGTGCAGGGCTGTTACGTTTTTCCCACAAGTCCAGCTGGCTTAGATACTTTTCAGCTCTAGCAAGCGCTATATCGCGCTTCACGCCATAGTAACCGGCTTGATTGATGACGATTTGCTGCACAGTTTCAAACTGATTGAAATTAAACTCTTGCGGCACCAAACCAATACACAGCTTAGCCAGCTCTAACTCTGAGTCGATATCATGTTCGAACACCGATACTTTGCCTGAGGTTTTTTGCACTAGCGAGCTAATCACCCCAATGGTGGTTGATTTACCTGCGCCATTTGGGCCTAAAAGTGCAAAAAAATCACCTTTATTAACCGTTAAGCTAATGCCTTTTACCGCTTCAACTCCGCCTTTATAGGTTTTTTTTAAAGAGTCAATAACGAGGGCCGCTTGTGAATTTGCCATGGTTATTCCAATCCATTTGAAAATATATAAAAACTCCCGCAATAGCGGGAGTCATTGTATTAGGTTAGGTACCATGCAACTAGGGTAACTTGACCCTTGGTATGGCGCCATAACTTAACTTTTGCTTAGTCTTCTAACGGCACAACTTTAGCGATGTAAGGCAGGTTACGATACTGCTCCGCATAGTCGATACCATAACCTACGATAAACTCGTCAGGGATAGTGAAGCCAATAAAGTCCACAGGTACGTCAACTTCACGACGTTCAGGCTTATCCAGTAAAGTACAAAGCGCCAAACTTTTTGGCTCACGTAGCAACAACATATCGCGAACTTTGTACAAGGTATTGCCTGAATCAATGAGATCTTCAACGATCAGTACATCACGCCCCTGAATATCAGACTGTACGTCTTTAAGGATTTTTACATCGCGGCTGCTGCTCATTGCATTGCCATAGCTTGAAACCGACATAAAATCGATCTCAACGTGACCTTTAATACGTCTGCAAAGATCTGCCATAAAAACAACAGAACCTTTTAACAGACCTACCATTAGTAGGCGGTCGCTATCGGCATAATGTGCATTAATCTGCTCAGCCAAAATATCCAATTTTTGATCGATCTCTTCAGCAGTGATCATCACTTCAGTGGTGTGTTTCATATAACTCTCAGTTGTCGAAATCGCTTACGTTATGCTTGTCATAACCCCAGCGATTCGTTAGTGCATGGTTAACGCCCAGATGGTCAAGAATTCGAGCGACCATGAAGTCTACCAGATCTTCAACCGATTTGGGATTATGATAAAAGCCTGGTGCCGCCGGCATAATGGTCGCACCTAGCTTAGAAAGTGACAACATATGCTCTAAGTGTATGGCGCTAAAAGGAGTTTCTCGCGGAACCAAGATTAATTGGCCGCGTTCTTTTATTACGACATCTGCCGCTCTTTCTAACAAATTATTACTCATACCCGTGGCAACCGCAGCTAAAGTGCCGGTACTGCACGGACAAATCACCATTTGCTTCGGTGCAGCGGAGCCCGACGCAGGTGGTGAAAACCACTCTTCTTTGCCTAAAACGATAAGCTCACCAGCAACCTCACCAAATTGGGCGAGTAATTGCTGTTTAGCCTTGTCGCTATTAGCGCTCAGTTGTAGGCCCTGCTCAGTGGCTAACACCACGCGAGCAGCCGATGAGATCATCAGAAATACCTGATAATCACTTTTCAATAAAATCTCTAGCAATCTCAAGCCGTACGGCGCACCAGACGCACCGGTCCAAGCTAAGCTTATCGACTTTTCTGCTTTACGATATTTAACGCTCATGGCCTATTATTTACCTATGTTAATACGAAGCTCAGCGAGCAGCTTTTGGTGTAATCCACCAAAACCACCATTACTCATTACAATAATAGTCTCTCCCGGCTCAGCTTGAGCTGCGACCTTAGCCACAATCTCATCGATATCATATAAGACTTCAACCGGAACTGATGCCGATGCCATCGCTTCGCTGATATCCCAATCGATATTACCCGCTTGATATAAAAAGGCGTTAGTCGCCAAACTCAAAGAGTTGGCTAAGGTATCTTTGTGCACGCCGCTTTTCATCGTGTTAGAACGAGGCTCTAAAATCACGGTAATTTTGCTCTTCCCAACCCGAGCACGCATGCCGCTTAACGAAGTTGTAATCGCCGTAGGGTGATGGGCAAAATCGTCATACACTTCAATACCATTTACAGTGTCCAGTAACTCCATACGGCGCTTTGGTGGTGCAAACTGAGTTAGCGCATTAATTGCCGCTTCAGGTTTAACCCCTACATGGCGCGCAGCGGCAATCGCCATTACTGCATTTTCAATATTGTGTTGGCCAATTAATTGCCAGTCTAAAGTACCTTGAGACTCTCCATCGAAGAAGACCTCAAACTTATGACCATCTTCCGCCAAGTTCACCGCATACCAACCTTGCTTATTTGCCGCTAGGTGATAGGTCTCTTGTTCGCTCCAGCAGCCCATATCAATCACTTGCTGAACACTGCTCGCATCCGCAGGCCAAATGATCTTGCCTTCACCGGGTACGGTACGTATTACGTGGTTAAACTGACGTTGGATCGCTTTTAAATCATCAAAGATATCAGCGTGATCAAATTCTAAGTTGTTAATCACTAATGTGCGCGGCTGATAATGGACGAACTTAGAACGCTTATCGAAAAATGCACTGTCGTATTCGTCCGCTTCAACCACAAAGAAAGGTGAGCCCCCTAGGCGTGCAGATACGCCAAAGTTCTGTGGTACACCGCCAATCAAAAAGCCAGGCTCATAGCCACAGTCTTCTAAAATCCATGCAAGCATACTTGAGGTTGAGGTTTTGCCGTGAGTGCCCGATACAGCCAGTACCCAGCGCTGTGGCAAAATGTGCTCGGCTAAAAATTGTGGCCCTGAAGTGTATTTAATTCCACGATTCAATACCGCTTCAACACAAGGGTTACCGCGACTCATGGCATTACCAATCACCACTAAATCTGGCGCATCATCTTCATTGATGCCTAATTGTGACGGATCGAAGCCTTGAATAAGCTCGATACCCTGCTCTTCGAGTTGCGTACTCATTGGCGGATAAACATTGGCATCGCTGCCGGTGACTTTGTGCCCTTCCGCTCTAGCCAATAATGCTAAGCCACCCATAAAGGTGCCACAAATCCCTAATATATGTACGTGCATGCCAGCCACTCTAGTGAATAAAAAATCTGCCTCATTCTACCCAATTGCGACCAGCTTTGTCAGTTAACTCTTCTTTAAATACTCACTTAAAATTACCAAGCCTGAACCTGATATTGCTTGCTTGAATAACTTAGCCATGCCCCCTTTGGCACATGGCTAATAACATCATCAAGGCGTGTAGTTAACGCATGATCAATAAAGGAACTATACTTTTGGCTAGCACTTGAGTTGTGTTGCTCCCCACAAAATACTGCCGCAATCTAGTATGGCTGTAGGCTCCCATCACTATCATATCGAGCTGCTGTTGCTGTTGATAACTTAATAATGCTTCATCGACAGCGCCAGTTAACACGCTCTGAGTGATAAATAGACCTGCTTGTTTCAGTCGCTCTGCCGCGCCCTCAAAAGCTAAGCTTTTATCACCATGATTACTGACCATCACTAAATGACACTCCAAGCTGGCCAGCAGAGGAGATTTGATGACTTTTTCAATTAGCAATTCGCTGGCGTCACTCGCATCAAAAGCGATCATGTAGGCATTTGGCGGATTAAAGTATTCACTGACCACGAAGATATCTGACTTAATCGAGCGAACTACGCTTTCTAGCTGCGAGCCAATCGTACTGCTGGCACTATGCTCTTCACCTGATTTCCCCATCACCAATAAGCTCAAGTCAGCGTCAAAATCTGCTAAGGTCTCAATAAAGTTGCCATGACGCTGTAATTGGGCCACCTCATCAACCCCTCTAACCAAGGCGAGTTCTTTAGCATCTGCTAACAACTGCTTGCCATGTTTTAAGGCGACTTTACTACGCAGCTCATCCAGCTCAACTAACTCATTAAGCAGCTCTTCTTGGCTACCTAAGCCAATTTGGCCCGACAGTTCACTCACCACAGGCCGAGTTGTTTTTTCAAGTACATGCAGCAAGGTTAACGGTTGCTGAATTTTTTGAGCTGCCCAAGCACTGGCTTCACAGGTCGCTAAGGTCAATTTTGAACCATCAATACACGCAACGATATTATTCATTCTTCTCATCCTCTTAGTGTCCAGCCAGTAATTTTTCGACTTCTTCAGGTTTATCATGTACACCAAACTTATCAACAATAGTCTGTGTGGCTTGATTCATACCAATTAAACTCACATTAGTGCCTTCACGGCGAAACTTAATCACCACTTTATCTAACGCTGACACAGCTGTGACATCCCAAAAGTGCGCATCATAAAGGTTGATAGTGACCGACTCTGATACCTCTTTGAAATTAAAAGACTGTATAAACTTGTCTGCGGAGGCGAAGAATACTTGACCAATGACACGGTATTCACTGGTCCCCGTTACAACATCAAGTTGTTTAACGACCATCATGCGGCTAATCTTATTCGCAAAAAATAGTGATGCCAGTAACACACCAACAAACACACCAAGAGCAAGGTTATGTGTCAGTACAACCACCACCACCGTGGCTAACATTACGATATTGGTCGACAATGGGTGTTGCTTCATATCGGTAATCGAGCGCCAAGAGAAGGTGCCAATGGCCACCATAATCATTACAGCCACTAGCGCTGCCATTGGGATCTGTTGTAACCAAGGCCCTAGAAACACCACCATAACCAGCAGATATATACCAGCGGCAAAACTTGATAACCGGCCTCGTCCCCCGGATTTGATATTAATCATCGACTGACCAATCATGGCGCAGCCAGCCATGCCGCCAAGTAAACCACTAGAGATATTCGCTAAGCCCTGACCTTTACACTCGTGGTTTTTATCACTTTTTGTATCAGTTAGGTCGTCGACAATAGTTGCTGTCATCATCGACTCCAACAAGCCGACAATCGCCAGTGCAGCAGAATATGGCAATACGATAAATAGAGTTGCGATATTTATAGGTACGTCTGGCCAAAGGAAGATAGGTAGGGTGTCTGGCAGTTCCCCCATGTCGCCAACCGTACGCACATCAAGGTTAAATATCACCGCCACAATAGTAAGCACTAATATGCAAATTAATGGTGAAGGGATCAGTTTACCGACAAAAGGGATAAGCGGGAAAAGGTAGATAATGGCGAGACCAGCAGCGGTCATAGCATAGACATGCCAAGTTACATCGGTAAGCTCAGGCAACTGCGCCATAAAAATCAATATTGCCAGCGCGTTAACAAAACCTGTTACCACTGAACGCGATACAAAACGCATTAAGTTACCCAGCTTAAGGTATCCCGCTAGTACTTGCAGCACACCGGTTAAGACTGTGGCTGCAAGCAAGTATTCTAAACCGTGCTCTTTTACCAATGTCACCATTAATAAGGCCATCGCCCCTGTTGCAGCAGAGATCATACCGGGACGAGCTCCTGTAAACGCAATGACGACAGAAATACAAAACGAAGCGTACAACCCCACTTTAGGGTCAACTCCAGCAATAATAGAAAATGCGATTGCCTCAGGGATCAGAGCTAACGCAACAACCAAGCCCGCAAGCAGATCGCCACGAATATTAGACAACCAATCGTTTTTGAAATTTTTAAACATTGAACATCTCAGTTTTTTCGCACGGCAGTACGCACCAGAGATTAGGCTGGCGTATTAAGCGTGCTTTTTTGATAAAATTTGGCGCAGAAAACAGTCGTAAGAATTCGACAACGAATTGACGTACGCAAAGGATTAAGTGTGATACTTAAGTTAGCAATGAAAGCTATAAGGGGGGCAAAACGTTAGGGTGGCGTCATTAACACAGTGAGTAATATCCTCTTAGCTAAAGATTAGGTAGCGCCATTGTACACAGAAAACCCAGTCCATAAAACAACCAAGGTCACGCCAAGCAACATATACCACTACAAAATAGCTTTTCATTAAGTGTAAATCACTAACTAGTACTTTTATCTGTAAAAAGTTGCCATTATTTCAGAATCATTCCAGTTCACAGTTTTAGCAAAAAGTTGATCAAATCAATGCGCCCCATCACCTTGCTGCTTCCTCGCTATTTAAGCAATTAATGACATACGGTATAACAAGGCTATTGCTGACAATCACTGCTACACCACGACTCTTTATTTCGCCTGAACTATAAAGGAACCCCCAATGTTCTTCGTCCATATGCTGTTGCTGTTAACTGTTATTTTTGTGGGGATCCGCTACGGTGGTGTGGCCTTTGGCCTACTCGGCGGCTTGGGCGTATCGATTCTTGCTTTTGTGTTTGGTATTGCGCCAGGTAATCCGCCTATCAACGTGATGTTGATTATTCTGGCTGTGGTTGCGGCGTCAGCGACCCTTGAAGCCACTGGCGGCCTAAAATTACTGGTCCGTTACGCTGAAAAATTACTGCGTAAACACCCTAACCAAATCGTATTTCTCGGCCCACTGTGTACTTACTCATTAACGGTTTTAGTCGGTACTGGCCATTCGGTTTACCCGCTATTGCCGGTAATTTACGATGTTGCTTACAAAAAAGGCATCCGTCCTGAGCGCCCACTTGCCATTGCTACCGTTGCATCGCAAATGGGGATTACCGCCAGCCCAATTGCAGCGGCAGCAGCCGTAGTGATTGCCAGCTCTATGGAAAACAACCTTGATATTAGTCTTATTGATGTGCTGCTCGTCACCATTCCATCGACTCTAATAGGTGTACTTGTTGCCTCAGCCTGGAGCCTTAATCGCGGTAAAGATCTCGATAAAGACCCTGAGTTTCAAGCGCGCTTACAAGATGAAGATTTTAGAAATAGCCTGATTGATACTGAGTCAGACAGCAGCGATAGCGCTAAGAATAACAGCACTGCCAAGAAAGGTTTAAGCATCTTCTTACTGGGTATTTTGTCGGTGATTGCGCTGGCAATGTTTGGCGACCAACTACTACCAGAAGGCGTGAAGATGTCGGTAGCGATTCAGTTTATGATGCTATCGGTTGGCGCGATTATCCTACTGGCAACCAAGATTGATCCGAAGAAAATCGTCCACAGCAATGTGTTTATTGCCGGTATGACTGCAGTGATTATTATCTTTGGTATTGCATGGTTAAGTGACACCATTATTGGTCATCACAAGTCTTATTTAATCGAATCAGTGAGCGATATCGTGCATGCGCACCCTTGGTCTTTTGCCATCGCCATGTTTACCGCCTCGGTATTTTTAAAGAGCCAAGCGGCCACTTTAACCATTATGCTGCCGTTGGGCTTTTCGCTAGGTATTCCAGCGCCAGTGCTTATCGGCGTACTACCAGCTTGTTATGCCTACTTCTTCTTCCCGTTCTACCCAAGCGACCTAGCTGCGATCAGCTTTGACAGAACTGGCACCACCCATATTGGTAAATACATAGTTAACCATAGCTTTATCGTGCCAGGTTTTATCGGCGTGGTCACAGCTACGGTTGTGGGTTACGCGATATCAATGATGATTAATTAGCTAGCTAGAACAAAAGCTATGCTAAAAGCGCTGCTTGGTACTGAGTATCAACGGCGCTTTTTTATGACATTTTCATTGTTGTTTTAATGTCCCCTTTTCACAATAAACAGCCTTTATCGAGACCAACATGAGCCACCAATTCACAGCTGATGACAGCCGACTACTTAGCGATATTATGCGCCTACGGCGTGATGTACGCGGCAATCACTTTTTACCAACCCCAGTTGATGACAGTGTTTTAGATAAACTGCTTGAGGCCGCACTGCACGCACCATCGGTTGGTTACTCACAACCCTGGCAGTTTGTGGTGATCCGCTCAGATAAAGTAAAACAACAAGTGCAGCAATCGTTTTTACGGGCCAATATTGCCGGGCAAGCGCAATTTACTGGCGATAAAAATGCTCAGTACAGCAAGCTTAAGCTTGAAGGCATTTTAGAGGCGCCGGTTAACCTTGCGGTATTTTATCAGCCACAATCGACTCCAGTGCTTGGGCAAACCAGTATGCCTGATATGGGGCGTTTCAGTGTGGTATGTGCCATTCAAAACCTATGGTTAATGGCTCGCTCACTAAATATCGGTGTAGGTTGGGTCAGTATTATTGACCCTAATGCAGTAAAACAAATCCTAAATGCCCCAGAGCAAAGCGAACTAATTGGCTATCTATGCATTGGTTATGTGGATGAGTTTCTTGATGAGCCAGAGCTCAAAACGGCTGGCTGGGAACAGCAAAAAACCAAGAATGATGTGATATTTAAAGACAGCTTTTAACGCCCTAAAACAGTGTTAATCAGTACGCTTTCAAGCATAAACAAAAATAATCTTAAAAAAGAATCAAAAAAATAAAACCCTTTTTCAAAACGGCTACGTTTATAGATAACAAGACAAGTCATTCATACTTGAATCAGTTACTATTTTTGGAGCCATTATGAAATCATCAATTATTGCCGCAGTCGTTTCTACCCTTATCGCTTCTAGCAGCATGATAGCAAGCGCCCATGCTGCTGACGTGGACTTTCCTCATCTTAATACCATAGGCACCAGTGAAATAGCGGTTAAAGCCGATATGGCCGAAGTGAATGTTGAAGTGGTGATTAAAGCTAAAACAGCACAAGAAGCAAAGCGTGAATCAGATAAAGCTGTTGCCAGTTTTCTAGCTCGTCTTGAAAAAGCCGGCATTGATAAAGCCCTTATTCAAAGCGCCAATATCAACTTGCAGCCGCAATACCATTATGAAAAAAACAAGCCTAACCAGCTTATTGGCTACAACGCCAACCGCCGCATCAAGGTAACGGTAATAGATCTCGCTAAGCTCAATGACATCCTAGACTCAGCACTTGAGCAAGGCATTAACCGCATCAATAACATTGCGCTTAAGTCGAGTAAAGAAGCTGAGTATGTCGAGCAAGCAAGAATGGCGGCAATTAAAGATGCTCAACAAAAAGCCAAAACCTTAGCCGCAGGCTTTGGCGAAGAAATCGATGGCGTATGGCAGATTAGCTACTTTGAGCAACGCCCAATTCAGCCAGTGATGTTAAGAATGAATTCAGAAGCCAAAAGCTTCGATGCTGGTCAAAGTTACCAGCAAGGCCAGGTGATGATCCAAGATAGAGTTGAAGTCACTTATCGTTTAAAAGATTAGCAATTTGCAGAGGGCGTCCGTTTGCAAGACTAATCTACAGATACTCGCACTCTAAAAACAACAAAGGCTTACCCGCTAAAGGTAAGCCTTTGTATTTATTGATAGCGCACTATGCATTAGCAGTACGCTAAACCAAGCATTCACTATAAAATATAGCGGATACCAATGGCGACACCGTCATCTTCGGTAAGCTGCTGCGCAGCCTCTTTATCTGGGTCGCGGCTTGAAAAGTCACTAAAGTCCTTACGGGCTTCTAGGTACATCACCACGCTATTGTCCCAGTAATAATGCACACCAGCAAAAGCAAATTGGCGCTTAAACACATCACCCGGGTGGACTCTTTCATATTGGTCGCCAGCCTCTAGAATATTGTATGAAGCCAAGACCTTAACGTTGTTATCAAAGTAGTAAGACACTAAAGACTCAAACCCGACTGCATCTTGTAAGAAGCGGCCTAAATTATCGGTATCGTGATATTCGTTAGCATTAACGTTAGCAGCGGCGTAAAAACCATATTGATCCCAGCCGCCCCAGCTCGCGCCAACACCGTAAATATAATCAGTTTCAGAGATCACTCGACCACTTGCCGTTCTGCCTTCTGGCTCACCGATATTACCACCCGCAGTTAAAGTTAACATCGAGGTGACGTTATAGGTTAAGCCCACACCATAAGTATTATCGTATTCAGTCATAAGCAGACGATTCGGATTGGTTGAACCATCATCTGGGATATCAGACACACTGTTTTTCAGCTGCATCTGCACCGCCAGACTAAAATCACCAAAACTGTTACGATATTGAATGATTTTATCACCACGCCCAACACCGTTAATGGCACCGTCAGACTTGTTATAGGTGTAGGTTCCCGAGGCGTTGCCATCCCAGACCATACCGTAGTTGGTGTTGTATACCACGTCGTACCAAGCACCCCATTGCTTACCAATCGATACAGAACCGTAATCGTCATGACTAAGACCAACATAACCGAGACGATTATTTAGAAAGTCACCACTTTTAGTTTCAAAATTACTTTCACTACTGTAAGAAATGGTGCTGTTACCAAACGGATTAACCCCCCATTCCAGCTTAACGTAGGTTTTCCAGTCATTGGACATATTACGGGTAAAAGCAAAGTTAATCCGCGAACTACCGTTGACCACTTCCGTCACCCCTTGGGTGTCGATAACACGGGCATCAACATAGCCACCAATATCAAAAACATTCTTATCGTCTTTATAGACTTCAACGGCAAAGCAGGTTGGCGCAAAGGCCAAAGCCGCCACCGGACATAGTGCTAGCGCTTGTTTCATGGGATCTCCAACCTTGGGTATCAATTCATCATTCCGTTTTACTGATTTTGCTTAATCGACTTAATCGACTTAGGCAAACTACTGGCTCAGTGACTTTTACGACTAAAGGGTTCACTAAACAAAAACATAGCAAATAAATGACTTAATACAAGGTGAGGCTAGCGGCTATAAAGGATTTTCGGCGAAGAGAAACTCACAAACTCACCAGAAGAATAAAGGCGTTAACGCAAAACGACCAAGTCTAATTATATAAAAGAGACTTGGTCGCAGACAGATTGGGTTGGCGTTTAACAGGCTTTATCTAGTGCTTGAGCAACATCGGCAATAATGTCGTCGATATGTTCGATGCCCACTGAAATACGCACCAAATCTTCAGACACCCCCGCCTTAGCCAACTCTGCAGCATCGAGTTGCCTATGGGTGGTTGAGGCTGGGTGGCAAGCTAACGACTTGGCGTCACCAATATTCACCAGTCTTAAAATCATCTGCAGTGCATCAATAAACTTGCCGCCAGCTTGCTTACCATCAGCGGCCTTTATGCCAAAGCTAATAATGCCAGACGCCTTACCTTGGGTAATCTTGTGACAATTATCTTGAAACGGGCTGTCAGCTAATGCGGCGTAATTCACCCAAGCGACCTTAGGGTGAGATGATAAAAACTGCGCTAAAGCCAAGGCATTATCGCAATGTCGTTCCATCCTTAATGCTAGAGTTTCTAAACCCTGCAGCAGTAAAAAGGCGCTTTGTGGTGCAAGCGCAGCCCCTGTATTGCGCAGCGGTACGACTCGACAACGCCCAATAAACGCCGCGGGACCAAATGCTTGAGTGTAAACCACGCCGTGATATGACGGATCAGGCTCATTGAGTAAAGCAAAGCGCTTTGGCTGGGCAGCCCAGTCAAACTTACCGCTATCAATAATCACTCCACCGATAGTGGTGCCGTGACCACCTATGTATTTGGTCAATGAATGGATAACTATATCCGCACCATGCTCAAATGGCTTACATAACACAGGCGTTGCCACGGTATTATCAACGATTAAGGGCACGCCGTGTTTATGGGCAATTTCCGCTAAGCGTTGTAGGTCGACAATATTGCCAGCAGGGTTACCAATCGATTCGCAAAATAACGCTTTAGTTTTGTCGTCGATTAGCGCGTCAAGCTGCTCAAAATCATCATAAGCCGCCATACGTACATCAACCCCTTGGCGCGGCAAGGTATGGGCAAACAGGTTATAGGTCCCACCATATAACTGACTGGTACTGACGATATTGTCTCCCACTTGGGTCAGCGCCTGAATAGCATAGGTAATAGCTGCCATTCCCGAGGCTAAAGCAAGCGCACCTATTCCACCTTCAATGGCGGCAAGACGTTGCTCAAGCACATCTGTGGTGGGGTTCATAATGCGGGTATAAATATTGCCAGGCACTTTTAAGTCAAAAAGGTCGGCACCATGCTGTGTATCATCAAAGGTATAAGACGTGGTTTGATAGATAGGCACTGCAGCTGCCTTAGTGGTCGCTTCCGATTCATATCCGTGGTGCAGCGCTAAAGATTCAAGTTTCATCGCGTCATGTCCTATTCCAATTGAATGAAATATCAACATAGCACTTAGCCATCTAGAAGTCTAAATCTATTTATTTAACCAGATTAAAGCACCATCACCGAAATCAGCGATGGCACCAAGCCCGCCACTTTATACCTGTTCAAGCATTTTCGGGTCGAATTGCTCAGGGGTAATGGTTAATCCAAGCGAAGTAATTTTATCGTTTAATTGATTGAGATCTTGCTCGACCGTGGACAAGGTTAACGTGTTGTCATCCAAGGTGTATACTTGCTTTAAACTGACAAAATAAAAGCTCAAAATAATAAACGCATTCGGCTCATTATTGTCGGCGGCTTGTTTTATTTTAGCCAACTTACGATAAATCTGGTTATGCAGCTGCTTTAAGCGCCACACATAGTAAACCTCTTGAAAGAAAGGTTTCTTCTTTTGGCTATTTAACACGGCGCTGCACACTGCTAATGCCAGAAAAACGCCCATCACATTAAGGTGAAAGTTACCGGTAGACTCGCCGTTTGCAGCCGCTGGAGCGCCAAAGAAATGAATTAATAGCGCACCAAATGCCAACGCCAAGATAGCTAAACTGGCGACAAAGCTCATAATCACTCGATTGGTATTTTGCCTATAGGTTGCTTTATCAATATCCATCAATTGCATGTTCGTTCTCTTCTATCCTTTCAGCATGTATCGGAGTCGTTTTTAAAATTGTTATGACGAATCTCTCGGCTAAAAACACCGATTAACCCAAGCTTACCATTTATCGATAAACCCGAGATGAAATTTCACTAAACAGGCTATCGACCGAGTAAATGAGTTTGTAATTAGCCAACAAACTTGGCAACTTAAGCCAAGCCTTAAATAGAGCCTGCTAAGACAACCGAGTTCACAATTTTTGGCAAACACAGGATTAGCAGTAAAAACATCTAGACGTCTAAATTGACAGACGTCTTTCGATCTCATATCCTCTCACCTATTGAGATGTACCATTCTATGATTTAGCGCTAGCTAATAAGTAGTTTGTTCCAGCTAGGAGGGCAATGGGAACAATGGTTCAAAGACTGATTGAAGATAAGAGAGATAACATTGACGACTTCCAGTAATGCCCCTGAAGCCCAAAAAGCTGCCGCGACAACGGCTCCATCATTTTTAGCCCTAACGCCACTATTTCTATTTCTAGCGCTATTTATTGGTGCCGGCGTTTATTTTCAAAGCCAAGGCGTAGACTTTGCGTTTTATCAATTACCAAGCGTAGTGGCAATTTTACCCGCCATTATCTTTGCTATTTTGATTTCAAAGCAAAAGCTTAACCAGTCAATAGAGACCTTCTTAAACGGTATCGGCCACTCAAATATCATCGCTATGTGTATGATTTATTTGTTGGCAGGTGCATTTGCCGCGGTTGCTAAAGCCACTGGTGGTGTTGATGCCACTGTCGCCCTTGGTTTGTCTTTAGTGCCATCAAGCTTATTGCTACCAGGCTTCTTTGTGATTGCTGCGTTTATCGCAACCGCAATGGGTACCTCTATGGGCACTATTGCAGCAGTAGCCCCTATTGCACTAGGCGTTGCTAACGAAGCGCAAATAGACTTAGCCATTATGGCGGGTGCGGTTATTTCAGGTGCACTATTTGGTGACAACCTATCAATTATCTCTGACACCACTATTGCAGCCACCCGTACTCAGGGCTGTGAGATGAAAGACAAGTTCAGAGAAAACCTAATTTTTGCTATCCCAGCTTCAATTATTACCTTAGTGATTTTCACTTTAGCAGGCCAAGGCCAGGCTGATGTAGCAGCACAGGAAATTGATTTTGTTAAAGTCATTCCTTACCTAACCATTTTATTCTTAGCGGTTGCCGGTCTTAACGTATTTGTGGTGTTGACCATAGGTATTCTACTTGCCGGTATTACTGGCATAGCAACCATGGATTACGGCGTGATCCAATTTGGTAAAGACATCTATGCAGGCTTTGGTAGCATGCAAGAAATCTTCATTCTGTCTATGTTAGTCGGTGGTTTAGCCGCGTTAATGCAGCAACAAGGTGGTCTAGCATTTGTTAGCCAGCAAATTGAAAAGCTAATCAGTCGCTTCTCTAAAGCCAAAGGCGAAGCATCATGCCGCGCATCAGAACTAGGCATGGCAGCCATTGTTGCTACCACTAACACTTGTGTTGCTAACAACACAGTATCGATTGTGGTTACAGGTGATATTGCTAAAGATCTAGCTCAAAAGCACGGCGTAACACCTAAGCGCGCAGCCAGTATTTTGGATATTTTCTCTTGTATCATTCAAGGTCTCATTCCATACGGCGCACAAGCACTATTAGTTGCTTCAACCTTCAGCCTATCGCCATTAACGGTAGTGGCTCATGCTTGGTACTGTATGATCTTAGCTGTTGTGGCTGTAGCCATCGTTATCTTGCGTAAACGCCATTAATCAGGCAAGTTTAGTTATGTGGTTTTAACAACACATTCGCGCCATAAAAGGAGTACATCAAGATGTGCTCCTTTTTTGTTTATGCCCAAGTAAGGATACTCATGGAAGATACATTTCAGAATCAATCAATGCAGTATGACCATCACCGTTTAGTTGTGGGTCTTATTTTCCTAGGGGCATTAATCGCAGCAATTGGCGTATCTTTATCTGTTTGGTTTGAATACCAAAATATCGGCTTAGGCGTTATCAATCAGCGAGCCGATTTCTTGGGAGATTACACTTATACGCGCTACGCCTTTATTTATAATATGTCTTTGATGGTCGCAGGCCTGTGCATTTTATTATCCATGATAAGCCTGTTTCTATTGCGGCTCGGCTACTTTAGCACTTACCTATCTTACCTATCTTGCATAGGTTGCTGGGTTGGTTTTTGCGTGATTTTAATGGGGATATTTCCCATTAACTACTTAGAAACTCACCGTCTAGTGTCGACCTGCTTTTTAGTGGGAACCGTTGCCATGTACTTTCTATGTATTACAGATAAGTTTAACCATAATTCCAGTTGCAGTTGGCCAGTGTTTATAACCAGTGTGCTTGGCTTTATTGCTGCCTCAGCACTTATCTTTCAGTTAAACTGGCACACCTTAGATTTCGAACCTTGTGAAAAGCATAATCAACCCCATTACTGCTGGGTAGCCATTACCTTATGGGCTCAGACCAATATTGTTATGATATGGTGCCTTGCCCACGCTTGGAGCATACGCCAAATGGCAATTAAAAATTACCAAGAACTTACCCAGCAATATTTAGCTGAAGACTAAGCCCATTTAATGAGACTCGCAAAATACCTCGCCTTAACCGGTTGTTGCTCGCGTCGCGCCGCCACTCGTCTAATTAGAGACGGCCTAGTGCGTATAGACGATCGCACCGCTAATCATGTGGATAGCGTTACCCTAATAGACACAGAACATGGCCAGCAATGCGCTGAAACCATCTATGTTAACGACGAGCTAATTGCCGCCGTCGAAGCCAAAGCCTACTGGCTATTTAACAAAGCCGTTGGTACCGACAGCCGCTTATTAGCTGACTTACCTAATAGTTTGTTACACTTATTGCCTGAATCCCCAAGGCTTTACCCCATAGGCCGTCTCGATAAAGACAGTCGTGGTTTATTGATATTAACTAATGATGGTGAGTTAACCCATAAGCTAATGCACCCTGATTTTGGTCATGCTAAAACTTACCATGTGCAAGTAGACCGCCCGTTTGAGGATGCTTTTCTTGCCAGCATGACCGCAGGGGTAAGTTATAAAGACGTCACCACTTTACCTTGTGTGATGAGCCGTTTGGATTCTGATAAGTATCAGATCACCTTAACTCAAGGTTTGAACCGCCAGATCAGGCGCATGTCGCAGGCTTTGGGGTTTAAGGTTATCGATCTTAAACGAGTGTCGATTCAGAGTTTACAGTTAGGGGATTTGCCAGAAGGCTCTATGCGATCTTTGAGTTCCGTTGAGCTAACGGAATTGCTAGCTTCTGTTGCTTGTACAGAAGCTGACGCTTGAGGTTCAGTTAAACTAGGTTTAACAAATTCAGCTAAAAGCAATCAGGCTACGCCTGACTTCTAAGTTAGACTTCGTCTAACAACTAACGTCGTGGGATTCCATCCCACACCCGGGCAAGGAGGACTGCTCGTCCTTATCAAGAACATCCTTTTTCAAAAGCCAGTTCGCCGTCCGTGGCTCTCGCTCAGAGAGCCCATAGTGATGGACTTCGCCCTTTCATCCACCATGACGCCCCGACGAAGTTACATGCATTAGATACGAGCCTCATACTTATTTGAAATAGTCTAACGCTTCCGATGGGACATCCTGTCCCGCGAAAGCTATGCCCACATCCATGTGGGCATCACGACTATTTCTTCAACGTACTTCGGCAACTTCGATGGGGAATAGGTGTTTTCTGTTAGCCTACAAGATCATCTAGCTTTTGATGTGATAACTAAAGACAATTCCAACTCACTTTTGGACAGAAATCAGTTAGAGTCAAAGCTCTTAAAGTGATGAGTTTCATTAGGGAAAGTAAGGTAAGTGGATTTACGGTAACGCCTAGC
>NZ_JAKILT010000007.1 GCF_023283535.1 Shewanella sairae
TTGATAGGCAAGGTGTGTAAGCGTTGTGAGGCGTTGAGCTAACTTGTACTAATGACTCGTGAGGCTTAACCATACAACCCTGATGGGTTTTGTATGAGAAACTAATGTTTCTAAAGACAAAATTAGAACTTACTCTGAAAAGAGTGACACTTAATGTAGTGTGAACCCAATTTTTAAGACTTGCATCGCGAGTCCAGCTTTTCGAATTTACCCAATTTGTCTGGAAACCATAGAGTTGTGGCACCACCTGAATCCATTCCGAACTCAGAAGTGAAACGCAATATCGCCGATGGTAGTGTGGGGTCTCCCCATGTGAGAGTAGGTCATTTCCAGGCGCCAAATAACGAGAAAGCCCGTTGCTAATGCAACGGGCTTTTTTCGTTATTGTCTGGAAAGATGACCGAACGAACATGGGGAAATAAAAAGCCCGAACGCAGTGAGCTTCAGTAACCATGTGGAGTAGGGGGAAGCCCTTGTGCTTATCAAACGAAGTTTGATGCATGGGGTGAACGCGGAGAGCTTGCTCGAAGCTGGCCATTTCCAGGCGCCTAATCATTCTCGAAAGAGAAGCGAGAAAGCCCGCTACGATGTAGCGGGCTTTTTTACGTCTGGAATTTGTGCAAATTCTGCTTTTTATAGATGAACACCTATCTAAGAAATAGCACTTCGTTATCCTTTGCTGTCATCAGTTCTCAACATTCAACAGGTACTCAAAGCACCTTGCTTTCAGATCCATGTGTTAGCTACGCGAGCCGAGGACGATTATATGCTCCTCGGTAACTGCTCCTGCGTTACTCTACCTCCTATATCCATATAGTCGTGCATAATCGACACTTCCCACATCCATGTGGTCGTAGGTCATTTCCAGGCGCCAAACGCAAAAAAGCCCGCTTTTGTGGCGGGCTTTTTAAATCTGTAATTTGTAATCGTTGAAACTAACTAAGGATCTTTTCTAAGATAGCTTTATTCGCTTCAGGAAATTCATATTGAGTAAGTTGTTCTTTTGCTACCCAACAGATTTCTTGGCCTTCTAAGCCCTTTGCATCGCCCTTGAAATTGGTTACCCAGTGGATATCTAGGAATACTTTTTTATCGCCATAGTCATGATGAATCTCCATCAAGGGCTCCGTGTCAAGAACATCTAAATCGACTTCTTCTTTGAGCTCTCTAATTAGTGCTTCAGCGGTTGATTCTAGTTTTTCAACCTTACCACCAGGAAACTCCCATTTACCACCTTGGTGTAGCTCTTGTGGACGCTTAGCGAGCAGGATTCTGTTATGAGGATCTTGAATAACGCCTACAGCAACATGTACTACTTTACTCATTAATGCTTCCCGTCATCCGATGGACCATCTACAAAGAAGTCTGCTTCATCATAGCCTAGCTGGTCTAACATTTCTGGATCAAACTCAGGCTTTACTGGGATAGCATGTTTTTCTGAAGCCCAATCACCTAAGTCGATAAGCTTACAACGATCGCTACAAAAAGGTTTAAATTTTGACTCAGCATCCCAGGTTACGCTAGTTTGGCAAGTTGGGCATTTTACAGTTAAAGACATAGTAGACCTTGTCAGTATAGAAGAGCTGACTTTTGAAAATTCATATAATGAATTTTAAAGGGTTTAGTTGCAGGTTGCCAACTCGAATTCAATTGCTTGATCTGAATGCTTCTGTTCATCAAATCGGACAAAATGGATAGCATAACGGTTTCTGTGGCCACTGATGGTTGGGTAACAACCTTGTTCAGCAGCGAGTTTTACTCTAATTAGCGATAGTGGTTGTTCGCTAGTACCTTGGTAAAAACCACCGTTTGCATGTTTAATTTGGTAGCTTGTAGTTTGTCTAGTTAGCTCTAATAGTAGGTTCACAGGCGACAACAAGCTTGCAAAATGGCTCATCCAATCTTGGTACTCTTCTTGGCGGACACTCCAAGGCTTAGATAACCAATAGTGCAATTGTGGTAGATCAAAATTACAGCTTGCCCCCGGCATATTAAAGCGCTGTCTTAAAGCTGTCAGAAAGCGATTTTGTTTCAGTTCATGGCCGGGGCGTTGAGCTGCTATCAGTATATCCCTTGCAGCGCTCAATTTAGCAATGTACAGGGAGAGTTGTTGATCGTCTATGGTGGGTAAAGACTGCCATTTGGATAGGGCAAATAGTTGTCTGTCTATGTCTTTTAACACTTCGCCGCGATAATCGCAGCGTTCCGTTAATTCGCATAGAGAGAAAAGTGGATCAAAGCAACGATGTTGATGGTCATGATCTAGGTTTGCCTGTAATTGCTGCGCCAAATACTCAAGGCGCAAATAACTACGAGTTTTTTCATTTAAAGGCTGTTCATAGATCAATTCTGTCATGATTTTATTCAGGTTTACTGGATAATTTTAAATAAAGGTTATGTAGTGCTTCTACCTTGCACTTTAACGCTGATATCTCTCCTTGGTTGTCTATGACATCATCAGCTTTTGATAGTTTCTCGGCTCGTGAAGCCTGACTACCTATTATATTTTCTACATGCTGAGCGGTAACAGCGTCCCTAGTTACCGTTCTTTGCTTTTGCAACTCAGGTGAAATATCCACCAAAAGTGTTCGATTTACTAACCTATCTAACCCGTTCTCAAATAGCAAGGGCGCGACCATAATTACATAATTTGATTGTGCGTCTTTACACTGCTGCAGCATCGATGTTCTGATCATCGGATGCAGCAGAGCGTTTAACCAAAGTCTTTCTTTGTCGTCGTCGAATATAATTTGTCTTAACTTGCTACGATTGAGGTTGCCGTCTTCTAATAGAATTATCGTGCCCAAATGGGTGGTTATTCGTTTTAATCCTTCAGAGCCTTTAGATACAACTTCTCTGGCAACGATATCTGCATCAACTAAGACTATGCCCATATTGGCAAATATATTGGCAACGGTTGTTTTACCGCTGCCAATGCCACCAGTGAGACCGATGATGTAATCAGCCATAGTTTAAGTCCCTGAAATTCTTATAAGGTTGAAAGGTACCAATTAGTAATGTTTTCACCCCATATCATGGCTATCCAGCCTGCAGCAGCGATATAAGGTCCAAATGGAATAGGATTACCTTGGTTTAGTTTCTTAAAGACAATAAGAGTAACTCCCACAACGGCGCCGACCAATGATGACAGCAGTATAACTAAAGGTAACACTTGCCAACCAAACCAGGCGCCAAAAACAGCAAGCAGTTTGAAATCGCCATAGCCCATTCCATCTTTGCCTGTTAATAGCTTAAAGGCCCAAAAAATACACCACAAACTCATATAGCCTGCAGCTGCACCAATTAGGGCATCGGATGTGCTAGCAAAGGTGTCATTTAAGTTGATGATAAGACCGAGCCACAATAAGGGAAGGGTGATTTGATCGGGCAATAACATTTCATCTAAATCAATGCCGGTCAGCGCTACAAGACAAAAGGTCAGTATAGAGGTCATTGCAAATTCAATCGTCGGACCAAAGTGCCAGGCGAGAAAGGCGACGAGTAAGCCTGTAATAAGCTCAAATATAGGATAGCGAGCAGAGATTGGGTTACTGCAGGATGCGCATTTCCCCCTGAGCATTAGCCAACCTAAAATAGGTAGGTTGTGTATTGGCTTAATATTCGCCTTGCATTTTGGGCAGGCAGAGCCCGGAATAACCAGATTATATTTTTCGGGAAATGCGTCAATAGGGGCTTCTAGTTGCTTTTTGTTAGCATTAAAAGTCTCTTGCTTATATTCACTTAGATAATGGTTACACTCATGCTGCCACTCGCGTTTCATCATTATTGGCATGCGATGAATCACGACGTTTAGAAAGCTACCTATTACGGCTGCAAATATGAAACTTAGTGAAATAAAAAGCCAAGAGTGTTGGCTAAAAACAGCTATTAGTTCAGTCATTATTATTCTTAAATTATCAATTTTAGAGGCGCTATCTACTACACCATTTCTGTATCAACAGATGTAGCCGCGCGTTATCCTACTACATTACCCATTTCAAAAATAGGCAGATACATACCGACAATAAGGCTACCTACAACACCACCAATCACAACCATCATTATAGGCTCTATTAAGCTCGATAAGCCGTCTACAGCATCATCAACTTGCATTTCGTAAATATTGGCGACTTTGTTTAGCATGTTATCCAATGAGCCAGACTCTTCACCGATCATGACCATTTGAATGAGCATGTCTGGGAATAGACCTGTTGTACGCATAGCAACATTCATCTGCATGCCTGACATCACTTCGGTTCTAATCTTTAGAATAGCCTTGCGATAAACAGCGTTACCTGAAGCGCCAGCTGCGGATTCCAAACCGTCTATTAAAGGCACACCTGCGGCGAAGGTCGTTGCTAGCGTTCTTGCAAAACGTGCCATAGCACCTTTATGCAGGATGTCACCAATTGCAGGAATCTTTAATACAAATTCATCCACTCTGTCTCTAAATGTTTGAGATTTTAGGTGCGCGCGTTTAAAGGACCAAACAGCAACAAAAATCCCTATAACAAAGAAGTACCAAGAAGCTTGTAGCCAGCGAGAAATATTGATGATTAACTGTGTAAAGGCTGGGAGTTCAGCACCAAATCCATTAAAAATGTCTTCAAATTGCGGTACAACAAACAGAAGTAGTAAGGCGGTGACTAACACGGCTACGACCATAACGGCGGCAGGGTAAAACATGGCTTTTTTAATTTTTGACTTAAGTGCTTCGGATTTTTCTCTATAAGTTGCAATTCGGTCGAAAACCGCATCAAGCGAACCAGAGTGTTCTCCAGCGGCAACTAAATCGACATAAAGGTCGTCAAAGTATTGCCTATGTGGTCTCAATGAGTCTGATAATGGAATACCTGATTGAACATCATTAACTATATTAGCTAATAGTTCGCGCATTTTAGGTTTTTCATGACCTTTGCTGAGTAGTTCAAGTGTCGTAACTACTGGCACTCCTGCTGCTAACATTGTCGCGATCTGGCGGGTGATCATCGCGATATCCATCGGCTTTATTTTTTTTTCTGACTTGAAAAGCGGTGGCGATTTTTTTCTAACAGCCTTTGGGATAACACCTTGAGCTTTTAACTGAGCGCGAATTTCAGCACTAGAGGCGCCCCTGAGTTCACCTGATGTTTTAATACCGTCGCGGTTAGTGCCGCTCCATGTATAGTTAATTATTTTTGGCTGTGATTTTTGGCTCTTTTTCCTTTCCCTGGAATGTTTTGAGCTTTTGGTTGCAATCGCCATCTTAGTCCTTTTTATTTTAGAGTTATAAGGCTTCGCCTTTGATTACATATATTTATGTCTTAAAAGTGGCTAAATATTAATAGCTAGTTACCCTATTTATCTCGGTAATACTGGTAACACCTTGAATAACCTTTAATAACCCTGAATCTCTGAGGTCTCGCATGCCTTGACGTTTTGCTTGTTGAAGAATCTGTAACGAATTACCACCTTCCATAATTGTGCGGGCAATTTCATCAGACATTTTCATTACTTCGTAAATACCGACACGACCTTTATAGCCACCGGAGCATTGGTCGCAACCTGTGGGCTTAAAGGCCGTTATTCCTGCATCGACTTGTTGCTGGCTAAAGCCAAAGCCTAGTAATCCAGCGTTAGGTATATCTTCTGGCTCTTTACAGTTTGGACATAGGCGCCTTGATAGGCGCTGAGCAATAATCAGGTTTACTGAACTGGCAATGTTATAGCCTGGGACGCCCATGTTGATTAAGCGAGTCAGGGTTTCTGCTGCCGAATTGGTGTGTAACGTTGATAGTACCAAGTGACCTGTTTGCGCAGCTTTAATTGCTATTTCGGCGGTTTCTAAGTCACGGATCTCACCAACCATCACCACATCAGGATCTTGACGTAAAAATGAGCGCAGTGCTGAGGCGAATGTTAAGCCCGCTTTTAGGTTGATATGGACTTGATTAACGCCTTCTAGGTTAATTTCAACCGGATCTTCTGCAGTCGAGATGTTGCGTGCTTCAGTATTAAGGATATTTAGACCTGTATATAGCGATACTGTTTTACCTGAGCCGGTAGGACCTGTTACTAAAATCATCCCTTGCGGTTTTGCAAGCATCTCTTCATATAATAAACGTTGGTCGTCTTCGTAGCCGAGCTTTTCAATACCAAGTTGAGCAGACGAAGAGTCCAAGATCCGCATTACAATCTTTTCACCCCAAATTGTCGGTAAGGTACTCACACGAAAATCGATGGACTTTGTACGTGATAAGCGCATTTTTATACGACCATCTTGCGGTACCCGTCGCTCGGCTATATCGAGCTTTGACATGACTTTTAAGCGTGCAGAAATGCGACCGGAAAGGTTTACTGGTGGTTCTGATACTTCGTGTAAAATACCATCGATGCGAAAGCGAATACGGTAGCGTTTCTCATAGGGTTCAAAATGCAGGTCTGACGCACCTTTACGAATCGCATCAGTAAGAATTTTATTGATATAGATAACGATAGGGGCGTCATCTTTTTTGTCACCGCTTTGATCTTCGTCATTTTTATCAGAATCTGCGACTTCTATTGCTGCTAATGCTTCTTCGTCTATTGCGCTTAAATCTAGACTGCTAATGTCATCTTCCAAAACAGATTCAAGAGCAGTATTTAGCTTATCGTCTTCAACTAAAATAGCTTCTGTGTGCAAGCCCGCGCTAAACTGAAAGTCTTCTAACGCGCTGATATTAGTCGGATCTGATGTGGCGATGTAAAGACGATTACCACGTTTATATAATGGTATACATCTATGTTTCTCTATTAATTTTTTATTGAGGAAATCTTCAGGGATTGAACTAATATCAAATTCGTTCAAAGCTAGCAGAGGGGTGCCATATTCCTCGTAACATATCTCGGCTACGTCTCTTGCAGACAACAGTTTGTTATGAATGATAGTGCTGACAAAGGAAGTTTTTCGCTTGCGGGAATCCGAAATTGTAGATGTAATCTGCTCTTCGCTAAGCAAGCCTTTGCGAATAAATAGTGCAGTTAGACCAAGATGTAACCCCATGCTTGTCATGAATTAATTTAAGTCAGGTATTTAAACCTAACCAAACTGTTATAGAGTTTGGTTAGGTTATAAATATCTAGCGACAGCTAGGTGGTAAGTACTTGTCTTCTAAATCACCGGTGTTACAAGTCCATGTAACACTGCCGTTAGTGGCATTGTAAGCTGGCACTAGAATCAATGTAGCGTCATCCTTTACTTTTGTATTGAACACTACTGTAATTGCACCAGCATCTCCAACCGTTACACTTTTAACCGCGTTACCATTAATTGCGGTTGCTGCAGCTAAACCTACTTTAGTATTATCCATACCTGTAGTAGCGCCAGCAGCAGCATAATACTCGACTACAGAAGCTTTAGCCGCAGAAGCAAGACCCATACCTTCTGAAACATGACCTCTTTTAGTAAAATCTTGGTAAGCTGGCAATGCAATTGCAGCCAAAATACCGATAATCGCCACTACGATCATCAATTCAATTAGGGTGAAACCCTTAGTGTTATTCATTTTTGCTCTATTCATCATTGCGTTCATGTCTATCTCCGTTAGAAAGCTTAGAATTATTGATTTAATCAATAATGGTTAACCAGTACCTTGTAAGCTTGCCTAAAGCACGGGCTTGCTTAGCGTCGAATTAGGTTAGCACAGATGTAAAATCATTATTCAGTGCGGGCATGCCTCAATCTGCTCGGTGCTCCTGCGTTCGCTTGTCGTTGTATCCAAACTGACTATGGCTTTCTATAGCACGACGACTAGGCATACATTTTTTACTCGTAATCAAATCAAAAGCGATAACTGCTTAGCAAAAATGTAACAGAGCTTAGGTACTATTTTGTTCAAGTGTTCTCGCTATTCGAGCTTGAGAAAAAGACTAAGCTAAATTACGTAAAAACTAAGCTTCTTACCTGCTATTAATCATTAAAACCGAGTATCAAACTCGGTATAGGTCCAAGTTAGTACAAAGTTTGGTGAATTGGAATAGTTGAATGTAATTAAAGCGTTATTTTGTTGTAAATGTGGTTGTTTTTGTGTGTTCGGTTGGTTTTCTTGGTGTTTGTTTGGTGGTTTTTTGACACTTATCTTGTTTGCGTCATATTTTTGTTGTGTGTCAAAGGTGATCGTTGTTGCGATTAGATTTTGTGTAAAAGGAGCTTTTGAGCATAAATAAGAAGTATATTTTCTCATTTGCATTTATGAAATTAACGAGATTTAAACGGAATTTTTTTAAAGAGGCAGTTCTAAATTTTTAGTTTTTTTAGCAGGAAAAGCCGCTACATCTTTTAATAACAGAATCATCAATTAGGCGTGCTTATCACCTGGTTTACTCTGTTAGTTATAATGGCAGATAGTAGGTTTTTAATAACTATCTGCCGCTAAATCTTATTTGAGTCTTAATGATAAATCTAACGCGCGCACGTGCTTTGTTAGCGCACCAACAGAGATGTAATCAACGCCGGTTTTGGCAAAATTACTAATGGTATCAATAGTGACATCACCAGACACTTCAAGCTTTACACCTAGGCCCTTTGCTTTGTAACGATTATTGAGCTCAACCGCTTCTAGCATCATGGTTACGTCAAAGTTATCTAGCATCACAATATCTGATTGTGCATCAAGTGCTTGAGTTAACTCATCAATACTTTCGACTTCAACCTCTACCGGTTTGTCTGCGTGCAGCTTTCTAGCAGCTTTAACGGCTTTGTCTATGCTGCCGCAAGCCATAATATGGTTTTCTTTGATCAAGAAAGCATCGAAAAGACCGATGCGATGATTTTGCCCGCCGCCACATGTTACTGCATACTTTTGCGCTGTACGTAATCCTGGAATCGTTTTACGCGTATCAAGCAAGCGCGTGTGAGTGCCTGATAACTTATCGACATAGCGTTTGGTTAGACTCGCAACACCAGAAAGCGTTTGAATGAAGTTCATCGCGGTGCGCTCGCCGGTCAAAATGGCGCGCGCAGGCCCTTCTAATTCACACAATAATTGATTAGGTACAACAAGATCGCCATCATCGACATGCCAATGCAGTGCAACCTCGCCGCCTAATTGATTGAAAACTTGTTCAGCCCAAGCTTTGCCACAAAACACGCCTTCCTCTCGAGTGATTAAGCTGGCTTGGGCAATTTTTTCTGCTGGGATAAGCATGGCTGTGATATCTGCATCAAATCTCTGGCTTAGAGATAGACTGCTATTGGGATCTTGGTGACCTAAATCTTCATCCAAAGCGGCTTTTACAGCGAGTCGAATGTCATTTTCAAGCATGGTAGTCGTCCTTACAGGCTTATAACTAGATCGTTACTTAGGTTATATAGTGGGCACGCTTTAATAGTGGAGTAATCTTAACATAAAGCTTTAGGGAGGAAGCTAGCAATATATTGCGCTATGAGTCGTATTCGCGGGCTTTTCTATAGGTTTAATTGTTAAAACTGCTGCTATATTCATAGAGTTAAAACTGCTAAAGTAAATTTAATTGCTATATTGTTGAGACGCTACTTTGGGATTAACTTTACTCGATGGCTGGGTGACTCAGGCGAGGCATTGCTTATCGCCGCATTTTAATCAGAGACCATTTAAAGAAGTCAGTTTGTTGGTGATCCATAATATAAGCTTACCAGCAGGATGTTTTGGTCTGCCTTATATTGAGCAGCTATTTTTAGGCAAACTTGATATAGAGGCCGATAACAGCTTTAAAGAGTTGCAGGGATTAGAGGTTTCAGCGCATTTTCTTATAAGACGTGATGGTGAATTGGTTCAGTACGTGTCTTGCGATGATAGAGCATGGCATGCTGGTGTATCACAATATGATAATCGACAAGCTTGCAATGATTTTTCTATCGGTATTGAGCTTGAAGGCACTGACGACCTGCCGTATTCAGAAGCGCAGTATCTAAGGTTGGTTGAACTGACGAAAAGCTTAATGCTTAGTTATCCTTTGATTACGCCCGCTAGAATAACAGGGCATAGTGATATCGCGCCGGGGCGTAAAACAGACCCAGGTAGTAGTTTTGATTGGCAGCGCTATAAAGCTGCATTGTAAATTTCCGTGAATACTCGCTATTAACACTCGGCAATAGCTGATGGTTTAAGCGTTCACGAGTTAACATTCAGGGTGAAAGCTTATGGCTTTGTTTGCATTATTAGTGGCAATTCTAGTGGAACGACTCAGACTATTGCCCAACGCGTGGCAGTTTGATGTGTTGTTATCCAGATATCATCAATCATTGATGCATGAGCAGCAAAAATCTTCGTTACTTAAGGTGACAGCAGCCGTGATATTACCTGCGGTGATTGTTTACCTGTTACTTTGGTTGGCTGCAGGTATTTTTTGGGGGGCGCTGAGCGTTGCTTTATGGGTCGCAATAGCCGTACTTTGCTTTAGTCATAATAACCAAAGACAAGCTTTTAAATCTTATATCCAAGCTGCTTGTAGAGGTGATTCGCAGGCATGTTTTCATTATGCAAGACAACTTGAGCCGGGTCAGGATTTAGAGTCAGTCAATGAGCATGAATTAGGGAAAAAGGTAGGCCAAAGTGTTGCTTGGGTTAACTATCGTTATTATGGTGCCATTGCACTTTTCTTGATTCTGTTAGGGCCTGTGGGCGCAGTCCTTTATTGTACGGTGCGCTTTTATAGTGAGCAAAATCGTACTAATTATGTCAATCTGCCTTTGGTTGACACTTTGCTGTTTGTACTCGATTGGTTACCAAGCCGGGTGTTTGCATTTGGCTATGTATTAAGTGGCCATTTTAGACAGGGGATATCTGCTTGGTTATCGCTTGCGTTTAACCCTAAATCTGCAACGAGAGACATCATTGCAAATGTCGCCGTTGCGGCAGAAACTTTGCCGGAAGCTTCTTCTGCACCAGTTTGTTTACAATCAACAATTGCATTATTGCAATTAAGTAAACGTAATTTTATTTTACTGATTACAGTTTTGTCTCTGATGACCATCTTTGGGGTGGTTAATTAGTCAGCGGTCGAGCTTGTGATTAGCTAATAATTAGCCAGTCCTAAATTTGGTTTTACGAAACTAGTCAGGCTGATTCCTGAACGGTTCAACGCTAATTGTTGGGCCGTTTAATCACTTTTAATTCTTATCCATTTACCAAAAATCTCTCCATGTTTAATTGCTTATAATAATTATTATCAACGCGCAGCATATTCAAAATTGGCACATTGGTCAGACCCCATTATGGTGAAAATCAGCTATGCTCACACATCGCGCATAGATTTGATGTAGATCACTAACTGGACATTCAAAGTGTGATTTGATAAAGTGCGCTCAGTCAATTAAATTGGTAAGACCAATTTACAATAGGAGCTGAGGCCCACATGGCTTATAGCAAAATAAACCAGCCAAAAATATCCGATGTCATTATGGGACAGTTGGAGCAGATGATCTTAGAGGGCAGTATTCAGCCTGGTCAAAAGCTACCACCTGAACGTGAACTGGCATTGCAATTTGAAGTTTCACGCCCTTCTTTGCGTGAAGCGATTCAAAAGCTTGAAGCAAAGGGCTTGTTAATGCGTCGTCAAGGCGGCGGAACCTATGTAAAAGAGCAGCTCTGGCAAAGTCTTGCCGACCCAATTGTTGAACTTATGCATTCAGATTCAGAAAGTCAGTACGACTTACTCGAGTTTCGTCATGCTACTGAAGGCATGATGGCGTATTTTGCAGCACTTCGTGGTAACGATGCTGATATGCAAAATATCAAACGTACGATTTTAGAAGTTGAGTCAGCTAATTTAATTGAAGATCAAGCTAATGCGATTGTGCGCTTTTACCGCGCGGTTGCCGAAGCGTCACATAACGTGGCTATGCTTCACCTTGTATTGAGTTTATCTCCTGTGCTGCATAAAAACGTGGCACAAAACTTAGAGCTTTTAAGCCGACGCGAAGAAGCCTCTACTACGGCTAATGATCACAGACGAGCCCTGCTTGCTGCAATTATTCGCCGTGACCCTGAAGCAGCACGCGAAGCCTCCAATGAACACTTAAGTTACATTGAAGAGGTGATGCTGTCAGTAAGGGAAGAAGACAGCCGATTGCAGCGTAGCCTGCGTCGATTAAAGAGTGGTGTATAGGTCGATTCTTTAGCGAACCACCTGTTGCCAGCCAATATTTCAAAATTTAAATACACTAATCACTGCAGTAGTGACTTAGGTATTACGTATAGGAAAGGACTGCAAAATGTCTGAACATATGCTTAATGACATCGATCCACTAGAAACTAATGAGTGGTTGTCTGCTCTAGAATCAGTTGTACGCGAAGAAGGGGTTGAGCGTGCTCAGTACCTACTTGAGCAAGTACTTGATAAGGCGCGTCTAGATGGTGTCGATATGGCGACGGGTATTACGACCAACTACGTCAACACTATTCCTACGAGCCAAGAGCCTGCATATCCTGGTAATACTACAGTTGAGCGCCGTTTGCGTTCAATTATCCGTTGGAACGCGATCATGATCGTACTGCGCGCATCTAAGAAAGACTTAGATCTTGGCGGTCACATGGCGTCTTACCAATCTGCTGCATCATTTTATGAAATGTGTTTTAACCATTTCTTCCGTGCACCAAACGAAGTTGATGGTGGTGATTTAGTTTACTATCAAGGTCATATCTCTCCAGGTATCTACTCACGCGCATTTTTAGAAGGTCGTTTAACTGCTGAGCAGTTAGATAACTTCCGTCAAGAAGTGGATGGCAAAGGTATTCCTTCATACCCGCATCCTAAGCTAATGCCTGAATTCTGGCAGTTCCCTACGGTATCTATGGGTCTTGGCCCAATGTCTGCTATTTATCAGGCTCGTTTCCTTAAGTATCTAGATGGCCGTGGCTTGAAAGATACTTCAGCGCAGCGCGTATATGCATTCCTAGGTGATGGCGAGATGGACGAGCCAGAATCACGCGGTGCTATCTCTTTCGCTTCACGTGAAAAGCTAGACAACCTATGTTTCCTTATCAACTGTAACCTACAGCGTCTAGATGGCCCTGTTATGGGTAACGGTAAGATCATTCAAGAGCTTGAAGGTCTATTTAGAGGCGCAGGTTGGAACGTCGTTAAAGTGATCTGGGGTAACAACTGGGATTCACTCATCGCTAAAGATACCACTGGTAAGCTGCTACAGCTTATGAATGAAACTATCGATGGTGATTACCAGACATTTAAGTCAAAAGATGGCGCTTATGTACGTGAGCACTTCTTTGGTAAGTACCCTGAGACTGCTGCCCTTGTATCAGATATGACAGATGCAGAGATCTTCGCGCTTAAGCGTGGTGGTCATGATTCATCTAAGCTATACGCTGCATTTAAAAATGCACAAGAAACCAAAGGCAAGCCAACGGTAATTTTAGCTAAAACAGTTAAAGGTTACGGCATGGGCGAAGCGGCTGAAGGCAAGAACATTGCTCACGGCGTGAAGAAAATGGACATGACGCACGTACTACAGTTACGTAATCGTCTAGGTCTAGAAGATTTACTAAGCGATGAAAAAGTCTCTGAACTACCTTACCTAACGCTGGAAGAAGGTTCTGAAGAGTACAAGTACTTACACGCTCGTCGTGATGCGCTTCATGGTTACACGCCACAGCGTCTGCCTAATTTCACTGAAGCTCTAGAGCTTCCTGCTGTTGATGAGTTCAGCTCTTTGCTTGTTGAGCAAAAGCGTGAAATCTCAACTACTATGGCATTTGTTCGTACGCTGAACATCTTGCTAAAGAACAAAGGCATTGGTAAGAACATCGTTCCTATTATTGCTGACGAAGCACGTACTTTCGGTATGGAAGGTCTGTTCCGTCAAATCGGTATTTACAACCCGCATGGCCAGGAATACACACCTGAAGACCGCAGCGTTGTGTCTTACTATAAAGAAGCGACTTCTGGTCAAGTATTGCAAGAAGGTATCAACGAGCTAGGTGCTATGTCTTCATGGGTTGCTGCGGCAACGTCATACAGCACTAACGATTTGCCGATGATCCCATTCTACATCTACTACTCTATGTTTGGTTTCCAACGTGTTGGCGACATGGCGTGGATGGCAGGTGATCAGCAAGCACGTGGTTTCCTATTAGGTGCAACAGCCGGTCGTACAACGCTAAACGGTGAAGGTCTACAGCACGAAGATGGCCATAGCCATGTTCAAGCGAACACGATTCCAAACTGTATCTCTTATGACCCAACATTCGCATACGAGTTAGCAGTAATCATGCAAGACGGTATCCGTCGTATGTATGGTGACCAAGAGAACGTGTTCTACTACTTGACGCTGATGAACGAAAACTACGCAATGCCAGCAATGCCAGAAGGCAGCGAAGAAGGTATTCGTAAAGGTATCTATAAGCTTGAGTCGTACACTGGTAGCAACAAGGTTCAGTTAATGAGCTCGGGCACTATCATGAACGAAGTACGTAAAGCGGCTCAAATTCTAAGTGAAGAGTACGGTGTAGCATCTGATGTTTACTCTGTGACTTCATTCAACGAGCTAACTCGTGAAGGTCAAGATGTTGAGCGTTTCAACATGTTGCACCCAGAAGCAGAGCAAAAGACTGCGTACATTACTCAAGTAATGGGCACTGAACCAGCTATTGCAGCAACCGATTACATGAAGAACTATGCTGAACAAGTTCGTGCATTTATGCCTTCTGAATCATTCAAAGTACTAGGTACTGACGGTTTTGGTCGTTCAGACAGCCGTGAAAACCTACGTCGTCACTTTGAAGTAAATGCTGGCTACGTTGTTGTAGCAGCGCTGAATGAACTCGCTAAACGTGGCGATATTGAAAAGTCAGTAGTTGCAGCTGCAATTGCTAAATTCAACATCGACGCTGACAAGACAAACCCGCTATACGCGTAAGAGGCAATACAAAATGACAATCGAAATTAATGTACCAGACATCGGTGCGGATGAGGTTGAAGTAACAGAGATCCTTGTTAGCGTTGGCGACAAGGTAGAAGAAGAGCAATCGCTTATCTCTGTTGAAGGCGATAAAGCGGCGATGGAAGTTCCAGCGTCGAAAGCGGGTGTTGTTAAAGAAATCAAAGTGGTTGTAGGTGACAAGGTGTCTACCGATTCATTGATTATGATCTTTGAATCTGAAGGCGCAGCATCTACTCCTGTTGCAGTTGAGTCAGCACCTGTTGCGGCTCCTGCTGCACCAGCTGCGGCTGAGCTAAAAGAAGTTCACGTCCCAGACATCGGTGACGACGAAGTTGAAGTGACTGAAATCTTAGTAACTGTTGGCGACAGCATTACTGAAGAGCAATCACTGATGAGTGTTGAAGGCGACAAAGCTTCTATGGAAGTGCCTGCACCATTTGCCGGCGTGCTAAAAGAAATCAAAGTGAATGTAGGTGACAAAGTGTCTACTGGTAGCTTGGTAATGGTATTTGAAGTTGCTGGCTCAGCTCCTGCTGCAGCGGCTCCAACGCCAGTAGCAGCTCCGGCTGCTGTGGCATCGGCACCATCAGTACAAGACGTTAACGTGCCAGACATTGGCGGTGATGAAGTTGAAGTGACTGAAATCATGGTTAAAGTTGGCGACACTGTAACTGAAGAGCAATCGCTTATCTCTGTTGAAGGTGATAAAGCGGCGATGGAAGTGCCTGCACCGTTTGCTGGTAAAGTGTTAGAAATTAAAGTGGCTCAAGGCGATAAAGTATCGACTGGCTCTTTGATTATGACATTTGAAGTGGCTGGTAGCGCACCTGTTGCTGCTCCAGTTCAAGCTGCAGCTCCAGCGGCACCAGTTGCAGCTCCTGTTGCAGCTCCTGTTGCAAGCCAAGCTCCTGCTAGTCAGGCTTCTGCACCTGCAGCGAAAGAAGACTTCGTTGAAAACAGTGCATACGCTCATGCTTCTCCAGTTATCCGCCGTATGGCGCGTGAACTAGGCGTTAACCTAGCTAACGTTAAAGGTACTGGCCGTAAGAATCGCGTAGTGAAAGAAGACGTGCAAAACTACATTAAAGCGGTTATTAAGCAAGTTGAGTCTGGCGCAGTTAAAACTGCAGCTGGTGGCGGCGAGCTAAACCTACTTGCATGGCCAAAAGTGGACTTCAGCAAGTTTGGTGAAACAGAAGTTAAATCGTTATCACGTATTCAGAAGATTTCTGGTGCTAATCTACACCGTAACTGGGTGAAGATCCCGCATGTTACCCAGTGGGATGATGCTGATATCACTGAACTAGAAGCTTTCCGTAAGGCGCAAAATGCTGCCGAAGCGAAGAAAGACTCTGGCATGAAGATCACACCGCTTGTGTTTATCATGAAGGCTGTTGCGAAAGCGCTAGAAGCATTTCCAACCTTTAACTCTTCATTGTCAGAAGACGGCGAAAGCTTAATTTTGAAGAAGTACGTTAACGTAGGTATTGCGGTTGATACGCCAAACGGTCTAGTTGTTCCAGTATTTAAAGATGTGAACAAGAAAGGCATTCACGAGCTATCTGATGAGCTGAAAGAGATCTCTAAGAAAGCACGTGGTGGCAAGCTAACCGCTGCAGATATGCAGGGTGGTTGCTTCACAATCTCAAGCTTAGGCGGTATTGGTGGTACAGCATTTACACCTATCGTTAATGCGCCAGAGGTTGCCATTCTTGGTGTGTCTAAGTCAGATATGAAGCCTGTTTGGAATGGTAAAGAGTTTGAGCCGCGCTTAATGCTGCCGCTATCACTGTCTTACGATCACCGTGTGATTGATGGCGCCGATGGTGCTCGCTTTATCACGTACTTGAATAACTGCTTGTCAGACATTCGTACCTTAGTGCTTTAATCCTAATAGGCTGCTTAATACAAGCAGCCTATTTTCTAAGCCGCTTGATTAATACAAATAGTAAACATCAGTAAGATTAAGCGTTTCTAGGATTGTGATCAGCATCAAACAAAGGTTAAAATGCGGCCACCTTACAAGATTTGGCCACAGTTTATCGTTGAGTCGGTTTTTATCGTTAAGTCGATGCCACCAACGACATAAAAAGAATAGAGGAAAACATGAGTAACGAAATTAAAACTCAGGTAGTTGTACTAGGCGCTGGCCCTGCTGGCTATTCAGCTGCATTCCGTGCTGCAGACTTAGGTCTAGATACTGTTATCGTTGAACGTTTCAGCACGTTAGGCGGCGTATGTCTAAACGTGGGTTGTATCCCTTCTAAAGCTTTGCTTCACGTTTCTAAAGTGATTGAAGAAGCAAAAGCGGTTTCTAGCCACGGTGTTGTTTTCGGTGAACCTCAGATTGATCTTGATAAGCTACGTGAGTACAAGCAATCAGTAATCGGTCAGTTAACTAGCGGTTTAGGCGGCATGTCTAAAATGCGTAAAGTTAACGTGGTTAACGGTCTTGGTAAGTTCACTGGTCCTAACACGCTAGAAGTTCAAGGTGAAGACGGCGTTAAAGTTGTTCATTTTGAGCAAGCAATTATTGCTGCGGGTTCTCGCCCAATCCAATTGCCATTTATTCCTCATGAAGACCCACGTGTATGGGACTCTACTGATGCGCTAGAGCTTAAAGAAGTTCCAGGCAAGCTACTTGTTATGGGGGGCGGTATCATCGGTCTAGAAATGGGTACAGTTTACTCTTCACTAGGCAGTGATATTGATGTGGTTGAGATGTTCGACCAAGTTATCCCGGCTGCAGACAAAGACGTTGTTCGCGTTTACACCAAGAAGATCAAGAAGAAGTTCAACTTGATGCTTGAAACTAAAGTGACAGCTGTAGAAGCTAAAGAAGACGGCATCTACGTAACAATGGAAGGCAAGAAAGCACCTGCTGAGCCTGTTCGTTACGACGCAGTATTGGTTGCTATCGGTCGTATTCCAAACGGCAAAGGCTTAGACGCAGAGAAAGCTGGCGTTAATGTTGATGAGCGTGGCTTTATCAATGTTGATAAGCAGATGCGTACTAACGTACCAAATATCTATGCAATTGGTGACATCGTTGGTCAACCAATGCTTGCACACAAAGGTGTGCATGAAGGTCACGTAGCTGCAGAAGTGATTTCTGGTCTTAAGCACTACTTCGACCCTAAAGTTATCCCATCAATTGCTTACACAGACCCAGAAGTAGCTTGGGTTGGTCTAACTGAGAAAGAAGCAAAAGAGCAAGGTGTTGCTTACGAAACTGCGACTTTCCCATGGGCTGCAAGTGGCCGCGCAATCGCATCTGATTGTGCAGACGGTATGACTAAGCTTATTTTCGACAAAGAGACTCACCGTGTTATTGGTGGCGCTATTGTTGGTGTTAATGGTGGTGAACTTCTAGGTGAAATTGGCCTAGCAATTGAAATGGGTTGTGATGCTGAAGATTTAGCATTGACCATTCACGCTCACCCAACTTTACATGAGTCAGTAGGCTTAGCGGCTGAGATTTATGAAGGTTCAATCACTGATTTGCCAAACCCAAAGGCAAAGAAGAAAAAGTAAGCATTTACTAATATAAAAAAGCGCTCTTATGAGCGCTTTTTTTGTATTTAAACAGGTCGGAATAGTGCATTTTAAATGTTCAAAGGATGAATGTTTGTTATCGGAATGATACAGTTAGGTTAGTCTGAAAAGTCGTAAAGCAGATGAGAATAATAATTAAAAAAGTTTGGTTGGTTTTGCTGCTATTGATAATAACGTGCGCTACGCCTGTATGGGCTAGTGGCGCTGTGCAGCGGGTGTTTTCTGCAAGCGATGGACTGATTAATGCCACAGTCTGGGATATTAGCTTTGATCAACATGGTTTTACTTGGTTAGCTACAGATGAAGGCTTATATAGAGTCAGTAGTAATAAAATCCGCCGCATAGACAAAGCAGGCTTACAGTCAAAACTCAGCGACAACATACTTTACTTAGCTGCGCCCATCAATTCGCAATACATCCTGGTCAGTGGCATACATAAAATTTATCTCTATGATATTTATGCCAATCAATTTCTAGAGTTCGGTACAACTTTACTATTCCCCGATTATCGCGGCAGCGGTATTGTCTCGCAAGTTGAAACGAGTAACGGTGAGCGTATTTTGCTGACCTATGAAGGAGAGCTATTACGCTTTAACCCGCAAAAAATGACTTTGAACAGAGTTAGCTTTCTACCAAATACTGCTGAAGATTTATGGCACATTATGATGCCGTTAGAAGGTAACCGGTTATTACTAGGAAAAAGCCGCCAGTTAGAAGTGCGCGATGCTAATGGTGTTAGATTGCAAGTTTTGCCTTGGAGTGAAGCCCAAGGGGACATTCATCATATTTTAAAATACTCTTCCGGAAAGGCGTGGATTTCATCGAGTAAAGGGTTATTCAAAATTGATTTAACCACATTAAAGATTACGAATACTCCAGAGTTAGAAGGCTTTATTACTAATATTGCTGAAGACAAATATGGTGAATTTTGGCTTGCTACGCGTTTAGGCTTATTAAAGTGGTCACCCAAAACGGGACAAACAACCCGCTATGCGAATGAGTTGGCGGTTAAATCCAATATTGATAATACCTACGATATCGCTGTTGATGCTTCTGGTTTAATTTGGGTCGGAGGAGCAGGTGATGGCGTTGCGGTGTTAGCGGCAGAGCCTAAATTTATAAAAGATAAGTACACCAAAGCAGCCCCTTATAAGTTGGGCGATGAAGTTGTGTGGGCGCTGTATGCAAATGATAACCACCTTTGGCTAGGGACTGATGGTGGGTTAACTTTAGTCGATAAGCTGACGCAAAAGTCCTATTTGATTACGCCACATGGAATAGGTTTAAACGACAGTATTCTAAAAATCACTCCTTTAGATAGTGAGCATTTATTGCTATCCACTACCAATGGCTTGTCGGTCGTAAATAAAAATACTTTTTATAGCCAGAGCTTTGCCAGTTGGTCATCTGGCGAGAGCTCATTGAATAATAAGATCGTGTATAACACTTATCTTGATACGTTTATTCAAGGAAGGATTTGGTTTGCCACTAATAGCGGCTTGTTTTATTGGGAACAAGGTTTTAGTGAGCCTAAACGAGTCGATTTAACGACAGGCGATGATACTTCCGCCATGAGCAATGTTATGGACGTGTCCCGTGGCTCTGATAACAAACTATGGATAGGTGGGAGTCGTTTATTTGGTTATCTAGACTCGCAAATGGTTTTTCATTCTTATATGAAAACTATCGCTAATAACCAAACGAGTTTGAACATACGCTTTATTAATGAGGTGGCACCTGGGGAGCTATGGCTTGGGCTTGAGGCTCAAGGAGTTTTAGCCTTTAAAGTGACAAGCGGCGAAACTAAAAACATAACTAAGAAGTGGAATGTTAACTGTAATAGCATCTACTTTATTGAGAACTTCAGTCATTACAGGCTGGTGGGCTGTCCAAGAACCTTGATTAGGCAAGACTTGAATAGCGGTGAGGTTATTGCTATTTCACCCAAAGATGGCTTGATTAGTAGTGTGCTTAATGAAGGGGCTTACTTTGCTTCAGAGCAAGGTTTGTATATAGGAACGCCAAATGGTGTAATGCTTGTTGATGTGGACTTATTAGCAAATAGGATCCCAAATGAATCGGTGATATTAGAATCGATGGAGATCTATTTTGAAGACCATACGGAATTGCATTTACTGCCACAAACGGGTTCTCACATTCAGCCTGGCGCTGAGTTGATTAGTTTTGAGCTCGCAAAAAAGAATTATCTAGATGATGAACCGTTGCAGCTTAAATACCGTTTACGTCGAGACGGTGAAGATAGTCAGCTTAATTTTCTTTTTCTTGATGGCAAATCCCAACTCAATATTTCCGGTTTAGAATCTGGTATTTATACCATTGAAATTATCAGTTTAGATAATGGCATTTGGTCTACAACGCCTTTTACGTTTAGCTTTCATGTAGAAAAGTTCTGGTGGCAAACCTCTTGGTTTAAAAGTCTATTGATTTTACTGTTACTCTTAGCTGGTTTAGGGGTTATTTTTATCCGGCAACGGCAAGTTAAAGCTTTTAGAGCGATAAACTCAGCGCTAAGTGAAAGTGAAGATCGCTTAAAACAAGCCTTAAAAGGCAGTAATTCTGAGCTGTGGGAATGGCAATTAGATAATCAGCTATTTCGAGTTGAGAATAGTGCAGGGCTTTTAGGCTCAGGCCAACAGCAGATATATTTAACGCTAGAAGAGTTTGCCATTCATAAAGAAGATGCTGCAGAGACCTTAGCGGCTTGGCAAGATATGCTTTTAGAGCGAACAGATCGATTTGAAGTTGAATATCGCTACTGGACTAGACATCAAAGCTGGGGCTGGTTAAGAGTTATGGGGCGACCGGTGAAGCGCAATAGTTTTACTGGTGGCATAGAAAGAGTTGCAGGTATCTATAGCGATATTACTGAGCAACGAAAGTTAAAAGACGATATCTATTTATTAGCTCAAGCATTCGAAAACACCTCCGAGGCATTGTTGATTTTTAACAGTGAAGAAGTGATAGAGGTGACCAATAAAGCAGCCCAAGATATGATTGGCTTTGATGCTGCAATGCTAACCGGAATGCCTTTTAATGATGTTCTTAAGGGGGAAGAGCTTGGGCGCAATATAGCGAGCTTACTTGAACAAGGCGTTAACTGGGCTGGAGAGTGCCGTGTAGTTAGTCAAAACAGTCAACAGCGCGCGGTCTGGCTAAACGTGTCTTCTATTTTGGACTCAAATGGAGATGCAACCCATTATGTTGTTGTTTTCTCTGATATCACAGAACGTAAGCGTGCAGAGTCTGATCTCCGCCGTTTGGCAAATTATGATGTACTTACCGCACTGCCGAATCGAACACTTTTTTCAAGCAAGCTTTCTCAGTCGGTGTATCAAGCTGAGAAGGAAGGCAGTAATTTAGCCTTACTGTTTTTAGATTTAGACAGATTTAAACATGTTAATGACTCATATGGTCATAGCATGGGAGATGCGTTGTTGGTTGAAGCTTCTAACCGTCTAAAAGCCCTCGTTACCAATGATGATATAGCGTGTCGTTTCGGCGGTGATGAGTTTGTTATCTTGCTACGTAATAGTCCAAATATTGATGAAATTAATTATTTATGTGAGCAATTGCTCGCCAGTATTGAAAAGCCGTTCGAGCTTTATGGACGAGAGTTTTATATTTCAACCAGTATTGGCGTCAGCTTATGGCCTGAGGATGCTAAACAGCCGGAGGCATTAATTAAGAATGCTGATCTGGCAATGTATCATGCAAAGGAAGAAGGCAAGGGCACCTTTAAGTATTATTCTCAGGAGCGTAATGCTGAAGCGCTTTATCATTTAAGGCTTGAGGCTGATCTGCGTAAAGCCATTGAGCGAAAAGAGTTTGAACTGCACTTTCAACCACAAGTGGATATTTTACAAAATGATAAATTGATTGGGGTTGAAGCACTATTGCGCTGGAACCACCCTACTGAAGGGTATGTGCGTACCGATATCTTTATCAAAGTTGCCGAAGCTTGTGGGCTGATTGTAGAGATTGATCGTTGGGTAATGCGTGAAGCATGCATGTGTGGTGCTAAGTGGGCTAGAGAGCTCGAAACTCCATTAAAAGTGTCGGTAAATATATCAGCTCTTCATTTTAGGCAGCCAGATTTTATTAAAGGCGTTCAGCAGATATTAATTGAGACGCAGATGCCTAATACAGCACTGGCAATGGAGATCACTGAAGGCGTATTAATGAAAGAGCTGAAAGTGGCTAAGCAGCATTTGAGTGAGTTAAAAGCGATAGGTATAGATGTCGCGATTGATGACTTTGGCACGGGTTATTCTTCACTCGCCTACCTCAGGCACTTTGATGTAAATACCCTTAAAATCGATCGTTCCTTCTTGATCGATATCGCCAGCAATAAGGCGGACCAAGCTATAGCAAGCAGTATTATTGAACTTGCGCGAAACTTAAAGCTAGATGTGGTTGCTGAAGGGGTTGAAACCCACGAGCAGCTCGAGCAGGTATTTAGTCGGGGTTGCTATGTTATTCAAGGCTATTATTTCGCTAAACCTATGCCAATAGTCGAAATAGAACAATATATGGGGCTGCACCAAGCAAAGTGCTTGAATGGCTAGCAGTCTTGTCAGGCAATAGTTCGCTAAACATTGCTTGTACTGGATAAATCAAATACGTTAAGACATTACTAAAAGAGTCGAATAAGTCATCATGATACATAGAATTATTATTCTTTGTTTAGCTATTGCATGCCCGCAGCTAACGTTTGCCCAAGAGCGTCCTAAAATCGGTTTGGTTTTAAGTGGCGGTGGTGCTAAAGGTGCGGCACATATTGGTGTGTTAAAGGTACTCGAAGAGAAACAAATCCCTATCGACTATATTGCAGGGACCAGTATTGGTGCTTACGTTGGCGGCATGTATGCGCTGGGTTATAGTGCGGCTGAAATCGAAGCCATTATGATGAATACCAACTGGGATTTAGGCTATTCTGATACCATTCCTCGCGAGGCTTTGAGCTATCGCGATAAAGAGACGCGAGACCAATTTAATATTCCAATCAATATTGGTTATAGCGATGAAGAGGTGAAAACCCCTGCAGGTTTGTTGCGTGGCCAGTCTATGTCGCAGCTTTTACGCAGTTCAACCAACTTAGTGCATCAGTTTGGCGATTTTGACGAATTATCTATTCCTTATCGTGCAGTGGCGACCAACTTAGCCACTAGCGAACCCGTAGTGCTAGATTCTGGCAGTATTGTTGCTGCCATGCAGGCATCAGCTTCTGTCCCCGGTGCATTACAGCCAGCAATTATAGATGGCAATTTATTGGTTGATGGCGGCATTGCTAACAATATGCCTGTGGATGTGGTGAAGGCCATGGGAGCTGACATCGTTATCGCTGTGGATATTGGCTCGCCCTTAATGAAGCAGCAAGAGATTAATAGTACCGTCGCTGTGCTTAATCAATTATCCACAATACTTACCAATGCCAGCTCTGACAGACAAAAGGCACTGCTAACTGATCATGACATTCTAATTAGGCCTAATATTGGTGAGCTAAGTACCACTGACTTTAGCATTATGCCAATCGCTTTGCCGTTAGGCGAGATTGCGGCTCGCGAACAGGCTGATAAGTTAGAGCAATACAGTGTCGATAACAAAGACTATCAGCAGTATGTCGTCAGTAAAAAAAGCAAAAGTCAGCAATGGTTGGATGATATCGACAGACCACTGATTAAAGTGATTTATGATAATGACTCTAAGGTAAGTGAAAAGCTGCTTGCCGATAATCTTGAGCTTGATGTGGGTGACAATGTCACAGTCGAAGATTTAGAGGCAGGGTTAGATAGGATCTACGCGCTAGATAAATTCGAACGTGTTGATGCTGAATTTACCGATACCCCTGAAGGCCGTGTGCTCACTGTACGCACTAAGGCTAAATCTTGGGGACCAAATTACTTTCAACTTGGTTTTAGCTGGGAAGATGATTTTAGTCTCGATTCAGTCATATCCTTAGATATGGCTTATACCATGACTGAACTTACCGAAAACGGCGGCGAATGGCGCAATGAGCTATCGCTTGGTTTTGATAAGTTAATCGCTTCTGAGTTTTATCAACCACTCGCGAAAGATCAAACTTATTTTAGCCGCGCTCGAGTAGAGTATGAGCTAAAAGACTGGGGATTTTTTGAAAATAATAATCGGGTATTGGAGCTAAAGCAGACCGCTTATCGAGCTGAGCTGGGTATTGGTATCAATTACACCCAAAATGGTATGGTTGAGATCGGTTTGTTGGGTGAGAAAGGCGATCTAGAAAATGACCTCTGGACGTTTGGTCGCGTGCCTTATGACGGTTACGGCGGTTATTTTAAGTTCGCCTATGATGACCTAAATAGCATTAACTTCCCTACATCGGGTAACCGTTTCACTTTCAATATGTATATGCGTAAAGAAGGTTACGATTTAAATGGTCTAGCCGAGTCTTCAGATTTTTCAATGCAATATGAAGCAGATTGGCGTGGTGCCGTTGGGGTGGGCAATCATGCATTTGTGGGTATTGCATCATTTGCCACGGTTGATAAAGACGGCGCCTTTACCGTTAACGTCTCAGAGCTCGGCGGATTTTTAAATCTGTCTGGTTATCACAAGAATGCGCTTTATGGCTCGCATAAGGTTTTTGGTGCCTTTGTGTATCAATATGATTTGGGACGTGATGTGCTGGGCATGACTGAGTACCCGCTATATCTTGGTACCAGTATTGAGGCGGGTAATGTCTGGAACCAAAAAGATAATGTGTCGCTCGATGACTTAATTTACGCCGGCAGTTTGTACTTAGGCATAGATACCAGCGTTGGACCAGCAGCCTTTGGTTTTGGTGCATCAGACGATGGCGAGAAAACCGTATTCTTATTTATCGGTAAGAACTGGTAGTACTTTACCGCAAATCATTGCCAGTTAAACGTAATAAAGCCCATCGTTTGGTGGGCTTTTGTTTTTCTGCTTGATAGATATTTTAATAACGAGCCAAAAAGTCAGCTAAGTCGTTCAGGCTACCCAGTTGTTGATGAGCGATTACCCATTTTCCAAGGGCTGCATGTTGCGGCTCAGGGATCGCAATTGTCTGCATATTTGCGGCGCGAGCGGCGATTAATCCATTAAATGAATCTTCAATCGCTAAGCAATTCAGTGGATCAATATTGAGTGCTTTAGCACAGTTTAAATAGACCTCAGGATGAGGTTTACCGTAAGCGAGAGATTCAGCTGACTCGATGGCGTCAAAGTAGTTTCCAATCTCTAACCGACTTAAAACAGCCTCAATGATTTGACTTGAAGACGATGTTGCCAGACCGATTTTAAGCTTATGCTGCTGACATGCTCGTAAGGCATCGAGTACACCTTGCATTGCTTCACCGTCACGCGTTATATGGCTAACAACCGTATCAACAATGGCCTGGGCAGTTTGTTGATTGTTGTAATCCTGCCAAGGAGAACGCGCATACCAAAATTCAACTACTTGGTCGATTCTGAGCCCAGTCGTTAGCAGCATATCCGCCATTGAAAGCTTTATGCCCAGTTTGGTCATCACTTCAAAAATAGCGATTTGCCAAACGGGTTCTGAGTCGATTAATACGCCGTCCATGTCAAAAATAACCGCTTTTAATACTGGTTTGCTCATAAGTATCCAATTATGTTCATTATAACTTTGGTGAATATTAGCTGTGAAAAAGCCATCTTCTATAAATAATCATACGATTAAGCTCAACGGAATCACAGGCTTTTTCACTGATAACGCTTAAGTAAATAGCTGTTAACTTATTTTAAATATATGATTTATATAATTTAGATCAAAGTTTCACACTATGGTCTAGTTTTCTTTTTGAGCTAATCGTTTTACTGTATAGCCCGAGATGTCGATTGAGCGCTGTTTTGCTTTTGCTTAAGCGTGATCGGATTCATACTTTTGCAAAGCTGTAGTATAATAGCGCTCGAAATAAGGGTGAGCCTGCCGAGCTGTCAGTTTCAATTTGAAGACGAGCGGTTTCGCTGTAAGAACGCCAAAATAAGAGGAAGGTTGCCGTGCTAGAAGCATATCGTAAACACGTCGCAGAACGTGCTTCAGAGGGCGTAGTCCCTAAGCCATTAGATGCCCAACAAGTGGCACAGCTAGTTGAATTGGTAAAGAATCCACCTGCAGGTGAAGAGGCTGTTATCCTTGATCTGCTTGAAAATCGTATCCCACCAGGTGTTGATGAAGCCGCTTACGTTAAAGCAGGCTTTTTAGATGCTGTCGCAAAAGGCGAAGTATCATCTTCAATCCTGTCATCTGAGCGAGCTGTTGAGCTGCTTGGCACCATGCAAGGTGGTTACAACATTGAGCCACTGATTGCGCAACTTGATAATGAAGCGCAAGCGCCATTAGCGGTTGAAGCGCTTTCACATACACTATTAATGTTTGATTCTTTCCACGATGTAGTGGAAAAAATGCAAGCAGGTAATGATTACGCTAAGCAGGTTGTTCACGCTTGGGCCGATGCTAAATGGTTCCTTTCACGTCCAAAGCTTGCTGAGAAAATCTCACTGACAGTATTTAAAGTGTCAGGCGAAACCAATACCGATGACTTATCTCCAGCACCTGATGCATGGTCACGCCCTGACATTCCATTGCACGCATTAGCCATGCTAAAGAACGCGCGTGACGGTATCGTACCTGACGAAGCGGGTACTATCGGCCCAATCAAAGAGATTGAGTCACTAAAAGAAAAAGGCTTCCCGTTAGTTTACGTAGGTGACGTTGTTGGTACAGGTTCATCGCGTAAATCAGCAACTAACTCAGTGCTTTGGTTTATGGGTGATGACATCCCGAACGTGCCAAATAAACGTGCTGGTGGTTTCTGCTTAGGTGGCAAAATCGCACCAATCTTCTTCAACACTATGGAAGATGCGGGCGCATTGCCAATCGAGCTAGACGTTAGCAAGATGGAAATGGGTGATGTTATCGACATCTATCCATATGAAGGCATCGTTAAGCGTCATGGTACTGATGAAGTGATTTCACAGTTCTCACTGAAAACTGACGTATTGATGGATGAAGTTCGCGCTGGTGGCCGTATTCCATTAATCATCGGTCGTGGTCTAACAGACCGTGCACGTGAAACACTAAATCTTGAAGCATCTGCTGAATTTGTGCGTCCACAAGATGTGGCTGACACAGGTAAGGGCTTTACCCTTGCACAGAAGATGGTAGGTAAAGCATGTGGTGTTACCGGTATTCGTCCAGGCCAATATTGTGAGCCTAAGATGACCTCTGTGGGTTCGCAAGATACTACCGGTCCTATGACTCGTGATGAACTTAAAGATTTAGCTTGTCTTGGTTTTAGTGCTGACTTAACCATGCAGTCTTTCTGTCACACCGCGGCTTATCCAAAGCCAGTTGACGTCAATACTCACCACACGCTTCCTGATTTCATCATGAACCGTGGCGGTGTTGCATTGCGTCCAGGTGACGGTGTGATTCACTCGTGGTTAAACCGCATGCTCCTGCCTGATACCGTTGGTACGGGTGGTGACTCGCATACGCGTTTCCCAATTGGTATTTCATTCCCAGCAGGTTCTGGTCTTGTTGCATTCGCTGCAGCAACCGGCGTTATGCCACTGGATATGCCAGAGTCAATTTTGGTGCGCTTTAAAGGTGAAATGCAGCCTGGTATCACGCTACGTGATTTGGTACATGCAATCCCACACAAAGCGATTGAAATGGGTCTATTGACCGTTGAGAAGAAAGGCAAAATCAACGCTTTCTCTGGTCGCGTACTTGAAATTGAAGGTCTTGAGCAGCTTAAAGTTGAGCAAGCATTCGAGCTTTCTGACGCATCGGCTGAGCGTAGTGCAGCAGGTTGTACGATTAAGCTTGATAAAGAACCTATCATTGAGTACTTAAACTCAAACATCGTTATGCTTAAGTGGATGATTGCTGAAGGTTACGGCGATCGTCGTACTATCGAGCGTCGTATTACGTCGATGCAAGAGTGGCTAGCGAACCCAGAGCTAATGCAGGCTGATAGCGACGCAGAATACGCAGAGATTATCGAAATCGATTTGAACGAAATCAAAGAACCAATTCTTTGTGCGCCAAACGATCCGGATGATGCGATTCTATTGTCATCAGTAGTCGATACTAAGATTGACGAAGTATTCGTTGGTTCTTGTATGACTAACATTGGTCATTTCCGTGCAACAGGTAAGATGCTAGATAAGTTTGCATCAACACTGCCAACACGTTTATGGATTGCGCCGCCAACTAAGATGGACCGCGATCAGCTAACTGAAGAAGGTTACTACGCTATCTTCGGTCGTGTCGGTGCACGTATTGAGATCCCGGGTTGTTCACTGTGTATGGGTAACCAGGCACGTGTTGCTGAAGGTGCGACGGTAGTTTCTACCTCTACGCGTAACTTCCCGAACCGTCTAGGTACTGGTGCTAACGTTTACTTAGCTTCTGCTGAGCTAGCGGCAGTTGCTGCGTTACTTGGTCGTTTACCATCTCCTGATGAGTATCAGACATACGCTAAAGAGTTAGATGCCACTGCAGCTGACACTTATCGTTACCTGAACTTCGACCAGATTGCGTCGTACACTGCAAAAGCTGATGAAGTGATTTTTCAATCAGCAGTTTAATCAACTGATTTAAACTTTTTGCCTAAAAAAGCCTGCTAACGAGCAGGCTTTTTGTTTTCAGCCCTAAATCACTTCTTATACTGATTGGTATAAGTACTCTAAAGCTGATTGTTTTAGAAGCATATCATTAAGAGGGCGGCTAGCTGACGGACATTTTCAGGGGGGAAATGATTAGCTGGGAGATGGTTTGGTGTGAGCTAAGTTATAAGCAGCAAAAGCTAGACGAGTAAACTCGTCTAATCGATAACTGGTCGGCAATGAGTCGGCGCAGTCAATAACGCGCTAAGAGTGTTTGCTATGTAGCACTTCTAACAGTTTATCTTCTAGTGCAAAGCGTGTTTCCATTGCATGACCTAAAGAAGATAAGTCTTTATCTAAATGAAATAGCACTTTTTCATCATCGGCTTCAGTATATTTATCATTGAAGTCTAAGGCGGTATCTGTGGTTTCGCTAATTTGTGGCACTAGCTGCTGCGCAAGTTCTTGGCTGGAGTGACCATTTTTCTCGCATGCAGTTACAACTTGGTTGTAAATCTCGAAGTGACCTTCAGACACATAGTCCATGAGTTGATCACAGAACTGTTTGACTGACGCAAATGCAGGTAATGACTTATCTGTTACCTCGTACGGCGGGATCCCAGCAATTTGACAATAATTGATGAGTAGGTTGCGACGATTATTTAGCCATTGATCTATAAGAGTATTTGAGCCGCCCCACTTTTGTTCGGCCTTCTCTAGCTTTCTTAGCATGATCTTCCCCGATAAAATCCATCTCTGTATCTCTAATGTAGGGGAAGAATGTGGTTTTGATCAACCATTTTCGTTCGATTTATGAGGAATTGCTAAATGGACAAACCAGCGCAATATTTGTAAATAAAGTGCTAAAAAATAAAATGCCCAGCGATAGAAATCTATCGCTGGGCGAGTAAAGTTTTTGCGGGCTCGATGCGACGAGCTTCTTGATTGTTCTTGCTAGCGCAGACTTTTTATACCAAAGCTGGCACCTTGGTGCAACTTTTTTCTGTCACATTGCGAACCATACAGCCTAGGTTAAGCTAAGTTGTGAATCTATTTCACGTTTTAATGTAGAGCTGTGAACTGGAGTTTATCACCGCAAAATAACCACATTAATTAGAAGGATTCTGTTAACTACCTCTGAGTTGCCAAAATTAGTCGCGTTACTTGTCACATTATTTTACCTATACAGGTTACTTTATTAACGTAAATGCTAAACTACTGCCCCAAGCGGATATCACTATAAGTTTAGGAATCAAGCCAAATGGCAGAATTAAAGAATGATCGTTATTTACGTGCGTTATTAAAACAGCCTGTCGACAGAACTCCTGTCTGGATGATGCGTCAAGCTGGTCGTTATCTTCCAGAGTATAAAGCCACCCGCGCAGAAGCTGGCGACTTCATGTCTCTTTGTAAGAACCAAGACTTAGCTTGTGAAGTGACTTTACAGCCACTACGTCGTTACGACTTAGACGCAGCAATCTTATTCTCAGACATTCTTACTGTTCCTGATGCAATGGGTTTAGGTCTGTACTTTGAAGCGGGTGAAGGCCCACGTTTCGAACGTCCTACAGACACTATCGATTCAATCAAAAAGCTTTGCATCCCAGATCCAGAAGACGAGCTTGGCTATGTAATGCGTGCTGTAAGCACTATTCGTCGTGAGCTTAAAGGTGAAGTGCCACTAATCGGGTTCTCTGGTTCACCATGGACCCTAGCGACTTATATGGTTGAAGGCGGTTCTAGCAAGGCATTTGAAAAGATCAAAAAGATGGCCTACGAAGAGCCAGCGACTTTGCACATGCTACTAGACAAGCTAGCTGACTCTGTGACTTTGTACTTGAACGCTCAAGTGGCAAACGGCGCACAGTCTCTAATGATTTTCGATTCATGGGGTGGCGCGCTTTCTCACCACGCATACCGTGAATTCTCACTACGTTACATGCAAAAAATCGTTGATGGCTTAACTCGCCACGCAGACGGTCGCCAAGTACCAGTGACTCTATTCACTAAAGGTGGCGGACTATGGCTTGAGTCTATGGCTGAAACCGGCTGTGACGCACTAGGTCTTGACTGGACTGTAGATATCGGTGATGCACGTCGCCGCGTTGGTCATAAAGTTGCTCTACAAGGTAACATGGACCCATCAGTACTTTACGGTACGCCAGAGCGTATTCATCAAGAAGTGGATCAAATCCTTTCTTCTTACGGTGAAGGTACTGGTCACGTATTTAACTTGGGCCATGGTATTCACCAGCACGTTGATCCAGAGCGCGCAGGCTCATTCATTAACTCAGTGCATGAGTTATCGGCTAAATACCACAAGTAATTAGCTTGCCTAACGGCGAATGATATACCTTTAATAAGGCTCAGTTTACTGGGCCTTTTTTATTGCTTGTGATTTAGGCTTTGGCTACATTGATGCCGCTGGCGGGGTAAATTTATAGCCCACGCCCCATACGGTTTTGACCAGCTTTGAAGTGCGAACATTGCGAGATAGCTTGGAACGTAAACGGTTTACATGACTATTGACTGTATGCTCATAACCTGAGTATGAATATCCCCAGACAGCCTCTAATAATTGCATACGGCTAAATACCTGCTTAGGGTGTTGAGCAAGGTACAGCAAAAGATCAAACTCTCTGGCTGTGAGTTCAAGTACTTCATTAAAGGCGATGACCTCTCGCGTATTACAGTCAATCGTAATCCCTTCAAACTTGATGGCATGGTCTTGCTTCTCTGCTAGCTTCGAGCGGCGTATTAGCGCTTTTACCCGAGCGTTAAGTTCGAGCAGACTAAAGGGTTTTACCAGATAGTCATCGGCACCTGATTCTAGCCCTAAAACGATATCAGCCTCTTCGCCTTTAGTGCTAAGCATCATACAAGGTAATTGGTTACCTGCATGACGAAACTGCTGACATAACGTAATGGCGTCACCATCGGGGAGCATTCTATCCATTAAGATAAGATCGACTTGGGCGTTGGCTAAATGGTGTTTAGCTTGCTGTAAGCTAGTACAGTGAACAACATGGTGATTCATGCTTTTAAGATTGAGCATGACCAGTTTAGCAAGATCTTGCTCGTCTTCTACTAGCAGTATGCGCTTCGTTATTTGATGCTCATTGCTGGTGGGTGATCCATTCATGTTTTGTTCCCAAAGGCGGTTCCTTGATTACTAGACCTGCCGATGGGAACATTTATTTCGTACTATTTTTAACCACTCTAAATCCGTTTATTCGGTGCGACTTATGGTGATTAAAAGCACTGGGTTATCAAAACGATGAGAGGCATTGAGTACCGACTCTGCCAAACCATCATCAGCGCTGATGACACCTGGGTGGCCATGAACTTTATCTGAGTCATCACGGGCAGGGTTAAAACCTTCGCCGCCATCGGCAGGTCCGGGGATGGTGCCTTTAGCTTCGCTATTGGCTTCGGTGCCTGCATCGTAAGCAATCACTCTAAAGCTCATGGACTCGTTGACCGCAAGCTCTGATAAATCGTAGCCGCTGAATCCGGCAAAAGCGTCGTTGGTATTAACCAGCATAGTTACCACAGAGAGAGCGGCAACTTGGTCGCTGTTGATGCTCATCGAGATACTTTCACTGGCGCCGGGTAATAATATCCCACTACCACTGATGAGCTCTGTCACAGCAGGTTCGTCACTTAAGCCACTGGCATCGCCTGATTCCGCTAATGTTTCTAAGGCAAGGCTCGCGCTGTCACCACTGCTCCACAGTACAGTGTCAACTTGATGATTTACCACAGCTATGGGCGACATTGGTTGATTAGCCGTTAAGTTCGTCACAGCAAGGGTATAGTTTTGCATGACAGGGGCGACAACTGGCGGTGCTATTGGTGCAGGGCTGTCATTGTTATTGTCTGAGCAGCCAGCGAGAATCAATGTCCCCGAGGCAATGAGCGCTACGGCGCTATATCTTAGGTACTTGTTAGGATTATTCATTAGCTATTCTCCTATTTCACCACGACAGTAACTCGAGCAACGGGGTTTAACCAGCGATGCACACGGCTATCAAGGTCGCTCATACCGCCTTGTAAATCAGTGTCACCTAGTACGCCTGGGTGAATATGTACCTTGTCGTTACTGCTCATATCCATGACTCCGGTTGCATTCATACCACCATCGCCTCCTGGTGCTGCTGGGATCCCGGGAACGCCTGACATACCTCCGCCATTAACGATTTCATCATTCGCTTCGGTGCCTGCGTCATAAGCATTTAGGGTAAAAGTATAGCTACCTGCTTCAGTTGGGATCTTCCAAGCATCTAGGCCGACAAAGGCGTCGTTGGTGGGCAGTACCATGGCGGTAATCGACAGATGAGTCATATCACCTGTGTCGAGCATTATGCTATCTACTTTACCACTTGGCGCTAACAGTCCAGCAGCAGGGTTAGCAATTGTCACACCGCCAACTCCAGTGACAGCAGCATCTAAATCGCCAATATCACCACCTTCGGCCATTTTCTGTAGTGCTGGTGTCGCCATTTCTCCGGCTTGGAAAAGATGGCTATCCATATCGTGAGCAGCAATAAGCAGTGGGGTGAAATGATTTCCGTGGGTTAAGTTGGTCACGCTAATCTCTAATTCTGCCGCCGTGACAGGCAAGCTAATTACGCTACCGATAATAAATATTTTGCTGATTTGGTTAAGCTTCATGATGACTCTCCTTTGCAATGTATGACCTTAGTTTGGCAAAGGGATCTCACTTGAATATCGCTTAATTATCACAAAAGAATAACAATTGGCGTCTGAATCATTTTTTTATATAAACAGATTAAGATTGTTGATGTTTTTATCAACATCTGTGCATCGGGTAGGTGTTATCTGTTGCGAAAATGGGGTACTTTGCTTGCGCAAACCAAGTCGTAGCCAGTGTTGGCGGGTTTTGAATTAGAGAAGTATTCCTTAGATGCAAATTGGCAAAAAATTGATCTTAGTGATCTTTGGCTGCTGTGTACCGCTAATCGTAGTCGCTTGTTTGGCTGGATTGAGCTGGTTAAATAGTGAAGCCGATTATTTACGTAATTATGTGATTGCAAAAGAGCTCGATACTATTGAATTACAGATAGATAAAGATCTCGACAGTCTTCAGTCCTATTTAGAGGCCTCTGCCTTAAATGTCGCCACGGAGTCATCAGCTCCGTTAACACTATTACCGTCATTATTTGATACTCAGCAAGTTCAGCAGGGACTGAGCGGTCAGGTGTTGCCTTTGAGTAGCCTAACAAAGCGAGGGATTAGTCTTCCTCGCGAGCTGCAATCTCAAGCTATCCATGCTGGTGTCTATTTTGATGTGAAACAAAATCTTGGATATTTCATCAATATACAAGTGTTGCCGCAGTCTGAACCCAGGGTGCTATTAAGCCCGTTAACCGATGACTATTTAGCGAGTCTTGGAAGTGTAGATTTTGCGACTCAAGTAAAAGTCGGTGCAGGTAGAGCACAGCCTAGGTTGTTTTTACCAGACGATTCAGTTGTAGCCGAACTTGATACTCCCAGTTTATCTGGCATGGCACCAGCGCATCTTGCCGTTGTGTTTGCTACTCAGCCAACCTCCCGACTCGTGTGGCAATATAGCTTATTCGCGCTTGGCGCTTTAGGTTCAACCTTTACCTTGCTACTGGTGGTCTTTTGGGGAATAAGGCTGACCGTGATTAAACCTTTCAGACGTTTCTCTGAGCAACTTACACAACTTGATCCTATGGCAATCGATCAGACTTATATTAATCATGAGTTTAGTTACGGTATTAATCATCTGACCAATAACATGAATGGTTTACTGTCAAAGTTCTATATGCAAGAGCAGCGCTCTAAAATTACCTTGGCAGCCATATCTGATGCGGTTGTACTCGTTGATAATCAAGGTCGAGTAAGCTATATCAACCCTTATGCTGAACGTTTATTGTGTATTAGCAAAGAGCAAGCAGAAGGTAAGGAGTTACACACGTTGCTTCAGAGTCATCGGGGAGTCAGTGATAATGTCATTAAGTTTATTCAAAGTGGTAGTTTAGAAACTGAAACTGCACAGCTGAGATTAAACATTGATACACCTAGACTTATGGCTGTTTCAATCCGAAATATTGTGCATTTATCGACGCAGATCACCGATGCTGTATTGGTTCTTAAAGATGTTACTCAGGAGAGCAAGTTTAAGCGGCAACTCTTGCGACAAACATATATTGATCCAGTGACTGGAATGCTAAATAGAACGGCGTTTGAGCAAAGGTTTGCAACTTATTCAGAAGGATGTCGAGCGTTAGCGGTAATGCATCTAGATTTAGAGAAGTTTAAGCTGATCAATGATATTTGTGGTCACACGGTTGGTGATCAAATGCTAGCTAAAGTTGCTAAAGTTGCTAAAGTGATTAAAGCGAGTCTACCTAGTGACTGTTTATTTGCGCGCTTGAATGGCGATGAATTTGCTATAGCCATCAGGGATGTATCCGCGCTCTATGGGGCTAAGTTGCTTAAAGCAATTATCGCCAATGTGAGTCAGCAAAAGGTATTGCATCAAGGTATCTTATATCAGGTGGGGATGAGCGCAGGGATTACGCTTGCATTCAGTCATCAAGAGCAAACTATTGAGCTGCTCAAAGACGCTGAGATTGCTTGTGATGCGGCAAAACGCAAAGGTAGTAATCAAATACATTTTTATGACGATCGCGATAGAGAACTTAACTATCAACGCAATGCTGCAAAATGGGCACTTCGTATTGCTGAAGCGATAGAAAGAAATGAGCTAATCCTTTACTACCAAAAAATCAAAAAACTCTCTTCTCACGGCCGACGACAACGAATGGAGATCTTGCTTCGTATTCAAGATCCAAGTGGCCGAGTGTTACCTCCTGCCCAATTTATTGCTGCTGCGGAGCGTTTTAAGCTCATAGTTGAGGTCGATAAAGAGGTGATTAGAAAAGCATTTAAATGGTTGTCGCTTAATAAACAAGTTTGGGGTGATCACTGCTTATCCATTAATTTATCTGGCAGTAGCCTTGGTGCAGAGGGAATGGTCAATTATATCCTGCGTCAGCAAGCTCGTTATGCAATACCAAGCAGTTGTGTATGTTTTGAGATCACTGAAACCAGTGCTATTCAGCATCAAAAAAGAGCGATGAAGATGCTAATGGATCTGCGCAAGCGAGGATTCACATTTGCATTAGATGACTTTGGTAGTGGCTTTGCATCTTATGGTTACCTAAAAGAGATGCCAGTAGACTATGTCAAGATAGATGGTTGCTTTGTTAAAAACTTAGCCAGTAATGCTAAAGACTACGCCATTGTTAAATCGGTCAATGATGTGTGCCGAGTGATGGGAATTGAAACCGTTGCTGAATTTGTAGAAAACCAAGAGATCATCGATAAACTAGATGTAATTGGGGTCAATTACGGTCAAGGCTACGGGATTGGCCGACCACAGCCTCTTGATGGTTACCAAGGCGATCTGGTTAGCGAACAGTTGCTAGCATAAGCATTTAAAGCGCAAGCGCTTAGCTGATAATGACTATTTGCGATAGTCGCTGAAATATGTGAGGTTTGGGTGACATAGTCGCAAATAGAGCTAAGTTATATGCCAAGCTTTAACAACAAAGTTATTATTATCACTGGTGCGTCAGAGGGAATTGGGCGCGCCCTCGCGCTGGCGTTAGCGACCGATGATTGTCGTTTAGTGCTTAGCGGACGCAACCTGCAGCGTTTGCAAAGTCTTGCCACCGAACTGGCTGAGCTTGGCTGTGAGGCATTGGTGCATGTAGCTGATGTGGCAAAGGAAGCCGAGTGCGCAGGCTTAATTCAAGCGTGTATTAGCGTTTATGGTCGGCTGGATATCTTAATCAATAATGCCGGTATGACCATGTGGTCACGCTTTGATGAGCTAGAAGACTTAAGTGTTTTATCGCAAATCATGCAGGTTAATTATTTAGGTCCAGCCTATCTTACCCACGAAGCCATTCCTTATCTTAAAAAGACCCAGGGTCAAATCGTTGCTGTTGCCTCGTTAGCAGGAATGACTGGCGTACCAACACGTTCTGGCTATGCGGCCTCTAAGCACGCCATGATTGGCTTTTTTGACTCCCTGCGGATTGAACTTAGCGATGACAAGGTTGCGGTAACGGTTATTTGCCCAGACTTTGTTGTCAGTGAAATCCATAAACGTGCGCTTGATGAGCAGGGTAAACCTTTGGGCGATACACCAATGCAAGAAAGTAGGATTATGACGGCAGAGCAGTGCGCAAATATTATGCTACCTGTAATTGCTAAGCGGCAGCGTTTATTAGTGACTTCGTTACGAGGGCGAGTAGGGCGTTGGTTTAAGATTATCGCCCCCGGCTTAATTGATAAGATAGCGCGTAGGGCGATAGACTCTGGAAGTTAATTCAAGGCTAACTAACTGTTTTACTTATTAAGGTGTTTAACTATGGCTTCAGCCGCTTCGTTTTTTGTGGCTTTGTCGGCAGCTGGTTCTATGTGTGCTGCGGCGTTATGACCTGTCATATCTTCGGCGATATGTAGCCAATCTGGGTGCCAGTAAAAAGAGGAACCTGACAGTGTGTCCCAGTTATGTACGCCAGATGTCTCGCCTTGATAGATAAGATCGCTTACTGAATATTTCATTGTCCAACCCCAGTTTGTTAAGTTTAATCCTTGGCAATTTTGATGCACTTCTTTATAAAAACGACTTTGATAGTAGCCACTTTAATTTGAAAGTATCTATTGCTGATGGACCTAGAATGCGCTTTCAGATACGGCATTTATGTAACTTAGATCACAAAATTCAGGATTAATCGATTTGGGTTTACAAGTTGTAAGTAGAAAACATAGGCTTTAAAGGGACTGTAAGCGGCGCAATATGCTCGCGATTAGGCATTTGAGTATCAAGTTTGAACGTATAAAGCAGACATAAAAAAGCCCTGAATTAACAGGGCTTTTTAAGCTAGAACTAAATTTGTTTAGCCTTCGCCGTTTTCACGGGCCAATATTACACGGTAGGCAATGTCAGTACGGTTAATCGATAACCGTTTTTATGCAAATTGCTTTAAGTGTATTAGCCTTCGCCGTTTTCACGGGCAATTGCGCGGTAAGCGATGTCAGTTCTAAAGTAGACGTCATCCCAGTGGATAGCATCAACTAAGCTATAAGCCGCTTGCTGTGCTGCCGTTACTGTATTGCCAAGGGCTGTTGCGCATAATACGCGGCCGCCGTTAGTCACTACGTGACCGTCTTGCATGCTAGTGCCTGCATGGAACACTTTAGCGTTGTTATCACCAAGAGTTAGACCTTCAATCACATCGTGCTTACGATAAGCCTCTGGGTAACCGCCTGCAGCAAGTACTACACCTACAGCTGCGCGTGAGTCAAACTCAGCGGTCACTTGATCAAGCTCGCCGCGGGTCGATGCTAGGCATAGCTCCACCAGATCAGACTTAAGACGCATCATAATTGGTTGAGTTTCTGGGTCGCCAAAGCGGCAGTTGTACTCAAGTACTTTAGCGCTGCCATCGGGTGAAATCATCAAGCCTGCGTATAAGAAACCTGTGTAAACATTGCCTTCAGCTGCCATGCCATCAACAGTTGGGCGAATAACATGCTCAATAGTCCAGTCGTGAACCGCTTGGGTAACAACTGGCGCTGGAGAGTACGCGCCCATACCGCCAGTGTTTGGACCATGATCGCCGTTATCACGTGCTTTATGATCTTGGCTGGTGGCCATAGCAAGAATGTTCTTACCGTCTACCATCACAATGAAGCTGGCTTCTTCGCCAGTAAGGAACTCTTCGACAACGACGCGAGAGCCCGCTTCACCAAACTTGTTGCCGGCTAGCATATCTTCAATCGCAGCATCGGCTTCAATTTGATCTGCGGCGATGATAACGCCTTTACCTGCCGCGAGGCCGTCGGCCTTAATCACGATAGGGAAACCCGTTAAGCCAGTCACTTGCTTAACATAGGCTTTAGCTGGCTCAATCTCAGTAAAGTTTGAGTAAGCTGCCGTTGGAATATCGTGACGGGCTAAAAAGTCTTTAGTGAAAGCTTTAGAAGACTCTAACTGCGCAGCACCTTTGGTTGGACCGAAGATAGGCAGGCCTGCTTCATTAAACGCATCAACTACGCCTAGTGCCAATGGCACTTCTGGGCCAACGATGGTGATAGCCACTTTTTGCTCTTCGGCAAATGCCACTAAGGCTGAGATCTCTTCAACATTAATCGCCACGTTTTCAAGCTTTGGCTCTAATGCTGTGCCAGCGTTACCTGGTGCTACAAAAACAGTTTCAACCTGCGTTGATTGCGCAGCCTTCCACGCCAATGCATGTTCGCGACCGCCGCCGCCAATAATCAATACTTTCATTTTTTAATCCTTAATCGCTTCTTCATCGGTCCTTGAACTGCATCAAACATACTCATGTATTGGCATACATTCCGTGTGTTTTCTTTGTTCAATAACCGATGACTTTGCGCTAAACGTTAAAAATCAATTTTTAGAAGCTTCAAGCAAAGAGAACCTAAAGCTTCATATAAATTAATGACGGAAGTGACGCATACCGGTAAATACCATTGCCATGCCGTGCTCGTCTGCCGCTGCGATGATCTCTTCATCGCGGATAGAGCCGCCTGGCTGGATGATACAGCTGATGCCAGCAGCAGCTGCAGCGTCGATACCATCACGGAATGGGAAGAATGCATCTGATGCCATAACTGAGTCTTGAACTTCTAGACCTTCGTCAGCGGCTTTAATGCCAGCAACTTTAGCACTGTAAACGCGGCTCATTTGGCCTGCGCCTACGCCGATAGTCATGCTGTTCTTGGCGTAAACAATCGCGTTTGATTTAACAAACTTGGCCACTTTCCAGCAGAACATTAAGTCTTTCATCTCTTCAGCTGTTGGCTGACGCTTAGAAACAACTTTTACGTCTTCAAGACCAACCATGCCTTGGTCGCGATCTTGCAGCAATAAGCCGCCGTTTACGCGCTTGTAATCTAGGCTGGTGGTCTTAGCTGCCCACTCACCACACTCAAGTAAGCGTACGTTAGCTTTAGCGGCAACAATATCACGTGCTGCTTGGCTCACTTTCGGGGCAATGATCACTTCAACAAACTGACGCTCAACAATCGCGCTTGCTGTTGCTGCATCTAGTTCGCCGTTAAAGGCGATGATGCCGCCGAACGCTGATGTTGGGTCAGTTTGGAATGCACGGTTATAAGCTTCAAGCAGGTTTTCACCAATTGCTACACCACATGGGTTAGCGTGCTTAACAATCACACAAGCTGGCTCGTCGAACTCTTTTACGCACTCAAGTGCAGAATCAGTATCGGCAATGTTGTTGTATGAAAGTGCTTTACCTTGCAGCTGAACAGCTGTGGCAACAGAAGCTTCATCAAGGTTAGTGTCAACGTAGAAAGCAGCTGTCTGATGGCTATTTTCGCCATAGCGCAAGTCTTGCTTTTTAACTAGCTGAGTGTTGTAAGTGCGTGGGAACTTAGAATCGGCATGACACTCGTCCTTGCTGTGCGCTGGAACTTTAGTGCCGAAGTAGTTAGCAATCATGCCATCGTATGCAGCAGTGTGCTCAAACGCGGCAATTGCTAAATCAAAGCGGGTTTCAAGAGTGGTGCTACCTTCGTTCGCTTGCATCTCGGCAATTACGCGGCCGTAGTCGTTAGCGTTAACGATGATAGTGGTATCTTTGTGGTTTTTAGCGGTAGAGCGAACCATAGTTGGTCCGCCGATATCGATGTTCTCGATAGCGTCTGCAAGCGTGCAGCCTTCTTGAGCCACAGTTGCTGCGAATGGATACAAGTTAACCGCTACCAAGTCGATAGGCTTAATATTGTTTTGTTCCATTACGATTTCGTCTATACCACGACGCGCTAAAATGCCGCCATGCACTTTAGGGTGCAGGGTTTTAACGCGGCCATCCATGATCTCTGGGTGACCAGTATAATCTGACACTTCAATGACAGGCACACCATTATCAGCCAGAAGGCGTGCGGTGCCACCAGTAGAAAGTAGTTCAACACCTTGAGCATGCAACGCTTGTGCAAACTCTAGGATTCCGGTTTTATCTGAAACGCTTAACAGCGCGCGACGAATAGGTCTGGCATTATTCATTGTAGGTACAGGGTCCAGTAGTTATTTTTAAGGATCTTTCGGAAAACAGAACAGTCTCACGCGATAAACGTCTACACTGCTTTCCAAAAGTCCCTCAAGTTTTTTACTCTCCCGTCACGGCGCGCATATTTTACCGTAAATTTACCTCTGGCGGTGTTTTTTTCTGCGCGATTTCACAATACGTTCAGCAGAACAAGCTTTGTTATCCATTTAGGTGCAGAATAACTCTTGACCTTGGATACAACTCCAAGGTTTATACTCTAGTCATTACAGTGGCAAAATCCTGTTGTTTTTGTCGGTTTTACCACTGGCTAATGTTTGAGTTTAAAACTGAATAGTAAACAGAATTTAGATTGATTGGGAGCTAGGCATGTATCGAATTGGTGAACTTGCAAAGCAGTGTGAGGTAAAGGCAGACACGCTGCGCTTTTATGAAAAGCATGGTTTGCTTGCGCCATCATCGCGAACAGATTCCGGTTACCGTATTTATACCGAGGCGGATGCCGAACGCTTGCGCTTTATTCTGCGCGCCAAAGCGGTGGGGTTTACCCTTGCTGAGATCACCGAATTGTTGTCGATTGAGCTGGATAAATCCAATTGGGCCTGCGCCGATGTAAAAGGCATGGTCGATGATAAGTTGGCGCACGTTGAAGCGAAAATCGCTGAGTTAAACCATTTTCAATTGTCTTTGCAGCGTTTGTCGCAAGCTTGCTGCGGTGGCCCAGAAAGTGCGGAGCATTGCTCGATTCTTGAGGCATTAGAATCCAATACCGACAGCATTCGCTGTGAAAACGATAAGCATAGTCATGACGAAAGGCAGTTCACCAAAAACTGCAACGATAAATCGCATACTTAAAAATACACGTGAGAAGTAGTTATGTTATTAGAGAACTTTATTGAGCTGTTTCTAGAGTCAGCCCCATGGTTACTATTGGGTTTGGTGTTAGCAGGCATGTTGAAGATGTTCGTGCCTATGGCATGGATGCAGAAGCAACTAGGTGGCCATGGTTTTAAAACCACAGTTAAAGCTGCTGTGCTAGGCGCGCCGCTGCCATTATGTTCTTGCGGTGTGATCCCTGCTGCTGTTGGTTTGCGCCGCAGTGGTGCCTCTAAAGCAGCAACCACTTCATTTTTAGTCTCAACGCCTGAAACGGGCGTTGACTCAGTCACGGTTTCTTACGTATTGCTTGGGCCATTTATGGCGATTGTTAGACCGATAGCAGCGGTAACCAGTGCTATCGTTGCAGGTCTGTTAGTTGGCCGCGATGACGATGAACCAGTTGTGACTAAATCCGCTGAGTCTGATGCCAAAGCTGCACCAGCAGCATCTTGCTGCAGCAGTAAACAGGCTGCGCCGAAAGCAGAGCCTGTCAGCTCATGTTGCAGTAGCAAAAAAGCCGAGCCTAAAGTTGAGGCTGTGACGTCTTGTTGTAGCAGTAAAAAAGCGCTTGAAACTGTTGCGCCTAAAGCTGAAAAATCTAAAACCGAAAAGTCTTCATGCTGCTCAAGTAAAGCTCCTGCAGCTGTAATTGAAGCCAAGTCATCTTGCTGTAGCAGCAACAAAACCGCTACAGCCACTCAAGCTCACAGCCATAGCGATGGCGAAGCTGAAAGCTGCTGTGAGTCGACTAAAGATATAGCCACAGAATTAAAAGGCACCTCTATTATTAGTCGTATAGGCAAAGGCTTACATTACGCGGCAACAGACTTAGTGCGTGATACAACTGTCTGGTTGCTAATTGGTTTATTCTTCGCGGCATTAGTACAAACCTATGTACCAGCCGATTTTATGGCTAAATGGGGCGACGGCATTCTAGCTATGCTAGTGATGGTGCTGCTCTCTGTGCCTATGTATATCTGCGCCACGGCATCAACGCCAATTGCAGCAGGTTTACTATTAGCAGGTGTGTCACCTGGTGCGGTATTAGTGTTTATGTTGGCGGGTCCAGCAACCAACATTGCCACCTTAGGTGTAGTGACTAAAGAACTCGGTAAGCGCGCCCTATATGGTTACTTAGGTGGCGTGTTAGGTGTAGCATTAGTGTCTGGCATCTTGGTTAACTACCTAGTGGATACCTTTGGCTTTGTGGTAATGCCACAAATTGGTGAGCAGCATGAGCTTTTACCAGCAGGTATCGTTTACACCTCTGGGGTGATCCTTGCGATACTCATGGCTAAGGTTTTCTTAGATAAGCTGCCTAAAAACTGGTGGCGCCGAGATTGCTGCTCTTAAATGCTTTAACAATAGTTTTATCTGCATTATTAAAGAGGCGCTCATTGAGCGCCTCTTTGTTTTTTAGCGCTAAACCGTGTTAGAAAGAAAGCGTCGGGATAAATAGTGTTGAGGAGAAGCTGGCTTGCAAAAGAATACTGAACAAACTGCTGTGGTGATCTTCGATGGCGTATGCAACCTATGTGATGGCGCTGTGAGCTTTATTGTGCGGCATGCTCCTAATGCTAGCTTTCGCTTTGTGGCGTTGCAGTCGCCAGAGGGCAAGCTGTTACTGGCTAAGCATCAGCTTGTTGATATCGCCCTCGATAGCGTGATTTTGCTTAAACAGCAGCGCTACTATTTACGCAGTGACGCTGTGATTGAAATTGCCAAATCTTTTACTGGTATGGCGGCAGTTATTAAATATGTCGGTATTTTGCCTAAAGGACTACGAGATGGTGCTTACAACTTACTGGCAAAGCATCGTTATCGACTTTTTGGCAAGAAAGATCTATGTGGACTACCAAGCAATAAGTCATAGGGTTAACTGAAAAGCGCTTATTCTTTAGCGCGTTCCTATCAAGATATTCCTCTCACTTTTTTATATAAGTAAGCTTGGTCAAAATGGCGCAATAAGTCATTTTGGTCGCTTTGCGGTTAAAATTCATCCAGTTGTTGGCCAAGCTAGTTAGATTGCTGCAGCAAACGACAACGGCAAATGCTGCCGTTTTTAAGCGCTAGCGTAATAGATACAGATAATAGGTGGCTTTTTGCTGTGCCATATTGTCTAACTGAGCTTTTTGGGGCTATAGCTCTTCAATGATTATTTGGCCTCCATATTGGTGTTGTTACAAAAAAAGTATATTGAAACCTGCTACAGCACTCACTGCTAAGCCACTTCATTATGGCTGCTTTGTTGTTTTGTTGAATAGATTTAACAATTAAAAAGACTGTTTTTTGCGACAATATGTCTTAATTGTGTGGGTCTTTTTGTCTTAGTGGCTTTAGTTGGTTGTTCTTGGGTTTTAATTCTGCTTACTGTGCTTTAGTTTGTTTATTTTGGTTTTTAATTTTGCATTTGCTGTTTTGTTTGGTTTTAAGTTTCATTCATGATTTAGTGTGATGCTCGTCATGTGTTATTAATTGTGCGTATAGCTGACTTTGGGGATAATCATTTTGCGTTGATTAGCCTTTGTTTAGCTTGTGGGTAATCGCACGGTACAAAGCAAAAGCGCTTTAACGACAAAAACCAAAACTACGTGCCGAAGATGAGATAGTCGGTCAGTGTAGCAATACTAATTGTGTGAGGGTGATATGGACAGACGACAGTTTTTTAAACTGTGTGCCTGCGGAGCGACCACATCGGCAATATCAGCGTTGGGATTAATGCCCGGCACTGCGATGGCTGCGCCTCGTGAGTATAAGTTGTTGAAAGCAAAAGAAACCCGCAATAACTGCTGTTATTGCTCAGTGGGTTGTGGCTTGTTGATGTACAGCCATGGCAGCAACGGTAAAAACGCTGAAAAAGCGATTTTCCACATTGAAGGCGACGCTGACCATCCGGTTAACCGCGGCGCATTGTGTCCTAAAGGTGCCGGTCTAGTCGACTATGTAAATAGCCCTAACCGTAACCATTTCCCTGAAGTACGCGAGCCAGGCACTAACGAGTGGAAGCGTATCAGTTGGAACGACGCATTTAGTCGTATCGCCCGTCTGATGAAAGACGACCGCGATGAAAACTTTATTGAAAAAAATAGCGATGGCACCACAGTAAACCGTTGGTTGAGTACCGGCATGATGACTTCATCTGCACAACCAAACGAAGGTGGTTTTATCACTCACAAGTTTGCTCGTTCTCTTGGCCTAGTGGCCATCGATACTATTGCGCGTAACTGACACTCCCCAACGGTAGCAAGTCTTGCTCCAACATTTGGGCGCGGTGCCATGACCAACCACTGGATCGATATTAAGAACTCTAATGTCGTGGTGATCATGGGCGGTAATGCCGCTGAAGCACATCCTGTCGGTTTCGGTTGGGTAACGGAAGCTATGGAACATAATAACGCCAAGTTGGTGGTTGTGGATCCACGCTTTAACCGCAGTGCAGCATTAGCTGACTGCTATGCACCACTTCGCAGTGGTACTGATATCGCATTCCTTTTAGGTCTAAGTCGATACCTCATTGAGACTAAACAAGTTAACTACGAGTATGTCAAAGCGTACACCAACGCGAGTTACATCATTCGTGAAGATTTCGAATTCAATGAAGGCCTATTTAGTGGTTTTGATGACAAGAGTCGTACTTACGACAAGGATTCTTGGTACTACGAATTAGATGAAGATGGTTATGCCAAAGTCGATGAAACTTATGAGCACCCACGTTGTGTGTGGAACTTATTAAAGCATCACGTTGACCGTTACGACTTTGAAACCGTAAGCAATATTACCGGTACGCCAGTTGAAGATTATGAAAAAGTTTGTGCGCTAATTGGTAGCACCCACGTTCATGATAAAGCGGCGACCTTCATGTATGCATTGGGCTGGACCCACCACACTAAAGGCGCACAGAACATCCGTTCTATGGCATTAGTGCAGTTGCTACTGGGTAATATCGGCGTATTGGGTGGTGGTGTTAACGCACTACGTGGTCACTCAAACGTACAGGGCGCAACCGACATGGGTCTGCTATGTCAGAACCTGCCGGGTTACTTAAAGCTACCAAATGATAACGATACAGATTTAAGCACATATTTAGAAAACTATACGCCTAAGGCATTACGTCCTGGCCAAACAAACTATTGGTCTAACTATCCTAAGTTCTTTATCTCACAGATGAAGAGTTTCTGGGGTGAGAACGCAACTGCGGCTAATAACTTTGGTTATGACTGGTTACCTAAGTGGGACTTACAGTACGACTTCACCAAGCACATCGACATGATGTACAAGGGCCAAGTTAACGGTTATTTCGTGCAAGGGGTTAACGCGATTAACTCTATGCCAAACCGTAACAAGACTTTAGCGGCATTATGCAAGCTGAAGTACCTAGTGGTGATGGATCCGTTAGCGACAGAAACCTCAGTATTCTGGCAAAAAGCCGGTGAGTTTAACGATGTACAACCAAGCGAAATTCAAACAGAAGTGTTCCGTCTACCGACAACACTATTTGCTGAAGAAGAAGGCTGTATTGTTAACTCAGGTCGCTGGATGCAGTGGCACTGGAAAGGCGCTAATCCGCCAGGCGAATCTAAGCCAGATGCAGAGATCCTATCGGGCATTTTGATGAAGCTGCGTGAGCTTTATAAAGCTGAAGGTGGTGTATTGCCTGAGCCGATTGAAGCGGTTAACTGGGCTGGTTACCACAATCCATACTTCCCACACGGCGAAGAAGTGGCGAAAGAGCTTAACGGTATCGATCTTAAAACCGGTAAGCAGCTTGATAGCTTTAGTCAGTTAAAAGATGACGGCAGTACGTCATGTGGTTGCTGGATCTACTCTGGTAGTTGGACCGAAGACGGCAACATGATGGCACGTCGTGATAACTCTGATACGTCAGGTAAAGGTATCACTCCTGGTTGGGCGTTCTCTTGGCCACAAAACCGCCGCGTACTGTATAACCGCGCATCGTGTGACGTTAACGGTAAGCCATGGGATCCAAAACGTGTAATCGTTGAGTGGAATCACGGTAAGTGGCACGGCATCGATGTGGGTGACTTCAATATGACGTTACCACCAAAAGAGTCGGCGCATCCGTTCATTATGCAGCCTGAAGGTGTGGGTCGTTTCTTCTCGCTAAAACTACTGGCAGAAGGTCCGTTCCCTGAGCATTACGAGCCGATGGAGTCACCAATTGGAACTAACCCATTACACCCTAATGTGATTAGTAACCCTGCGGTACGTTTGTTAGAGGGCGTGGAAGAGACATTGGGTTCACATACTGAATTCCCATATGTGTGTACCACTTACTCGCTAACCGAGCACTTTAACTTCTGGACGATTCATTGTCGTTTAGCAGCGATTTCTATGCCGGAAACTTTCGTTGAATTAGACGAAATTCTTGCAGAGAAGAAAGGCATTGCTAATGGCGATTGGGTCAAGGTGAGTTCTAAGCGCGGTAGCTTGTTAACTAAAGCATTAGTCACTAAGCGTCTGCAGCCACTGAAAGTTCACGGCCAGATGGTACACACTGTGGGCTTACCACGTCATGGTGGCCATAACGGTCTTACGCGCAGAAGTTATAGCTGTAACGTACTGACCACTGAAGTGGGCGATGCGAATACCCAGGTACCTGAATTTAAAGCGTTCCTAGTGGATATCGCTAAGGCTGAGGGAGTTTAATCATGTCTGCTCAAGATATCATTTTAAGCTCTGGCACATCAGAGCTCACTCCTGCAGCGCAGGTACGACGTAAGTTAAGTAAGGTGGCTAAGTTATTCGACGCCACTAAGTGTAATGGCTGTAAAGCGTGTCAGGTATCGTGTTCTGAATGGAACGATCTGCGTGCACCAGTGGGTAGTTTCCAAGGTTCTTACCAGAACCCAATGGACCTGTCTTCTGAGTGTTGGACATTGATGAAGTACCAAGAAGTTGAGCGAGATAACAAGCTAAATTGGCGTTTCGCCCATAGCGCATGTATGCATTGTGACGATCCAGCCTGTTTAACCGCTTGTTCGACTAAAGGTGCCATTGTGCAGCGTGCAAACGGTGTGGTGGATTTTGATTCAGATAAGTGTACAGGTTGTGGTTACTGCGTGTCGGCTTGTCCGTTCGACGTACCAAGACTCGACCCTATCGATCAAAAAGCTTACAAGTGCACCATGTGTTCAGACCGGATCCAAGTAGGCCAAGAGCCAGCTTGTGTGAAGTCTTGTATTACAGGCGCACTGAAGTACGGCACCCGTGAAGACATGCTGTTTATTGCCGACTTACGGATTAAAGAACTGCGTAAGCGTGGCTATGTTAATGCCGGTCTATACAACCCAGAAGGTGTGGGTGGTACAGGCATGATCATGATTTTGCATGACATTAATAAGCCGCAAGACTATGGCTTACCAGCGGATCCGAAAACGAGTGTGCCAGTTAAGTTATGGCAAGACGTGGTTAAACCATTGGGTGCGGCGGGCATCATGGCAACAGTTGCTGTTGCTTGCTTACACCGCATTACTGTGGGTCGTAACCTTGTTGAAGAGGACGAGCCTGCGCAGTTCGACCACACTCACTCAGATAAGTCAGATAAGGAGTAACGCTCATGCATAAGCAGAATATGATTTTGCGCCATAAGTTGTTCGACCGCATCTGTCACTGGTTTGTGGTTGCTACAGGTTTGGTGACATTCCTCACCGGCTTTGCTTTCTTCTTCCCATCATTTCAATGGTTGGGATCGATTGCAGGTACGCCACAAATGGCGCGCTTTGTTCACCCAATTGCCGGCTTGATGATGTGTCTGCCGTTAATGGTGATGCTAGTTCGCTATTACCACCATAACAAGTGGGAAAAGAACGACCTGACATGGATGTTAGCTATCAAGGACGTAATGTTCGAAAACGAGGACAAGATCCCCGCTATCGGCCATTACAACCCAGGTCAAAAAGTGCTGTTCCGTACCTTCGTGGTGACCTCAATCGCATTGACGATTACCGGCATCATGATGTGGCAGCCTTACTTTGCCCCTTACTTTGAAGCAATTGCTATTCAGTGGGCCATTTTGATCCACGCAATCTGTGCAGTGATCATGTTGATCTTCGTGATTGTGCACTTTTGGATGGCAACGTGGGTAGAAGGATCGGTTGCAGGCATGTTGTACGGCTATGTGTCGCGGGCTTGGTGCAAGAAGCACCACCCTAACATGCTAAACGATCCTGAATTAAAGACTAATAAGCAGGAAAAACACTAATTATGAGCACAGCAATACTCGACGCTGAAAAGATCCCTGGTCAGTCATTGGACATTAAAACCGTGATCGCAGCTGACCCAAAAGCCGTTTATCAATTTCGCGCTAAGCGACTTGCAGAGCTCGCCGAAGAGTCTGGATTAACAGAATACTTTGGTTTGCTTGAGCAGTTAGTTGGCGCCCAAGAAAAGGTAGCGGCACTTTACGGTGAGGCGGCAAAGAGCTGCTTTGGCCCTCAGCCAAAGTTAGATCTAAGCCAAAACCAGCCGATGGCGCAGCAGCATTTTGAATGGGGCAATTATTGGCAGTCGGTATTGCTGGAGCTGATTAGTGAGCTTATGCCTAAAGTCAGTACTGACTTGCATGTGGTACTAAAGGAACTGGCTAAAGCGGAAGCTGATGTACTGCAAGGTTACGCCCAGTCGATGCTTGGCGGTCGCTTTGCCGAAGTGCCTGCGCAGTACAGCCTGTTTATTTGGGCGGCGCTGTCAGTGTACTGGTCACATTGGGCGGTTGATGTTGCACAAAATTTGGCTGATAAAGGTGAGGCGCATAAGCGTTTATGCCCAGTGTGTGGCAGTCACCCAGTGGGGAGCGTTATCAAGGAAGAACCACGTGTTGGCCTGCGCTACTTGCATTGCAGCTTGTGTGAAACCGAGTGGCATGAAGTGCGCGCCGAGTGCACCTCATGCGGCGAAAGCAAGGGCGTACTTTTGTGGGCTGAAACCGAAACTAATGCCGCTATTCGGGTAGAAAGCTGCGACACCTGTAAGGGGTATACCAAGATGTTCTTTACCGACATCAACCCAAGACTAGAAGTAGCAGCCGACGACTTGGCGACCTTAGTGATGGACAGCCATTTAGTTGAGCAAGGATACAGTGCTACCACGGTGAATCCGCTGCTACTTGCTCATGAGCAAGAGCCTATGGAGTCCGAGCCTCAGCCTAAAGTCGGTGATATCCACTAGCCAGCTGTAAGCAACTTTTAAGTTTATTAGTAAGCAAGAGCCGCATTTCGCTGCGGCTCTTTTATTAAATCGATTCAAAATGATTCCAACAACTAGACGAAGACCTATGACTCAAGCTATCAACTCCACTCAAGCCCTATACCGTTGTTTACCTGCAATGGACAGCTTGCTGCTGATACCTCAAGTGATAGGTTTTATCGACCAGCAGGGTAAGCTTTGGATTAAATCCTTATTGGCGCAAATGCTTAAAGATGCGCGTCAGCAGATCGCTGAGCGACAAAGCTTGCCAAGCTGGTGCTTAGATATAAGCAATATTACAACCGAGTTAGCCAGCCGTATTAGCAAAGCCCAGCGTCAAAGTATGAGCCCAGTGATTAACTTAACCGGCACCATATTGCACACCAACCTAGGGCGCTCGCAGATGTGTGAGGCCGCAATCGATGCGGTTACCCAAGTGATGCGCAGCCCTGTGCCACTTGAGTTCGATATGGGCCAAGGTAAACGTGGCCACCGTGACAGCGCAATTTCAACACTTATCCATGAGCTAACGGGTGCAGACAGTTGCTGCATCGTCAATAACAACGCCGCCGCAGTTTTACTGATGCTGGCAGCGACCGCCTCCGGTAAAGAGGTGATAGTTTCCCGTGGTGAGCTGGTGGAGATTGGCGGCGCATTTCGGATCCCCGATATTATGGCGCAGGCGGGTTGCAAGCTGGTGGAAGTGGGCTGCACTAACCGCACTCATCTTAAAGATTACGCCGCCGCGATTACTGAAAACACCGCGGCAATTATGAAGGTGCATACCAGTAATTATCATATTAGTGGTTTTACAAAAGTCACCGAAGAAGCTGAGCTTGCGGCTTTATGTAAAGAGCAGGGCATTGCACTGATCTCCGATCTTGGCAGCGGCGCGCTGACGGATCTGTCGCGCTTTGGTTTATCAAAAGAGCCAATGCCGCAGCAGATGCTAAAAGACGGCGTTAATCTGGTGAGTTTTTCTGGCGATAAACTGCTCGGCGGACCGCAAGCAGGTTTAGTAGTTGGTGATGCGGAGCTGATTGCTAAGCTACAAGCGCACCCACTAAAGCGCGCACTGCGCTGCGATAAAATGACTTTGGCTGCGCTTGAAGCGACCTTGATGCAGTACCGTAATCCACAAACGCTAGATAGCCAGTTACCTATTTTTAGAAAGCTATCCCGTCCTTTGGTTGAACTTGATCGGCTTGCACAAACACTGCAGCAGCAATTAGCCGATAGCAGCATATTTGATATAACAATTCAAGCTTGCCAAACCCAAGTGGGCAGTGGCTCGCAACCTGATGTACTGCTTGATTCTGTCGCCTTATGTTTTGCTGTAAATCCTGCTGCAGCCAAAGGCCACAGCTCGCTAACTGTGTTGCAGCTGGATAAGCATTTTAAAGCTGCCAGCACGCCGATTATTGGCCGAATTACCGCTAATCAGTTGTGGTTAGACTTGCGCGGCACTGACAGTGACAGCCAGCTTATCGAAGTCCTGACAACAAGCCTACTTAGGTTTCATAGAGAGATGGGCTTTCATAGAGAGATTGGCTTTGAGGAGAAAACCGGGGAGGCCGCATCATGATTATTGTTACCGCAGGTCACGTGGATCACGGCAAAACCAGCCTCATTCAAGCACTAACAGGCACAGATGCCGACCGGTTACCGGAAGAAAAAAAGCGCGGCATGACCATCGAGTTGGGTTACGCCTTTATGGATTTAACGGATGGTGAGCGCCTAGCCTTTGTCGATGTGCCGGGTCACAGCAAGTTTATTAATACCATGCTGGCTGGGGTGAGTTGTGCCAAACATGCACTATTGATTATTGCTTGTGATGATGGGGTGATGCCGCAAACTCATGAGCATTTAGCCATTTTGCAGCTACTTAATCTTGAACACTTAATTGTGGTGCTCACCAAGCAAGATAAAGTCGACAGTGAACGTGTCGAGATGGTTAAGCTTGAGGTGGCGGAGCTACTAGCAACACACCAAAGACAAACTGATATCTATGTGGTATCGGCGCAAACAGGCTTTGGTATTAGTGAGTTAAGCGATGCGATTACTCAGCTTGCGCAAATGCAAATGGCAAAGCTTAAACAGACTCGCGAGCAATCAAGCTTTCGCATGGCAATTGACCGAACTTTTAGCGTAAAAGGTGCGGGTCTTGTGGTAACCGGAACTGTTATTAGCGGCCACGTCAAACAAGGGCAAAACCTGTATCTATCGGGTCAGCGCAAACCGGTAAAAGTCAGAACGCTACATAGCCAAGGTCGAGCAAGTGATAACGCCCATCATTGTCAGCGGGTGGCTCTCAATATAACTGGCGTTGATGCGCATCGCGGCGCAGAGCGCGGAGATTGGCTAACGGCGCTTGACCCTGCCGTTGTAACAATTGAACCAGCTAAAGTCATTTGTGGTGTATTTGAATCTGTATTGCCATTTAAGCATTGGCAAAGCGTGCAAGTGCATCTTGGTAATCGCCACACCACGGCACGCTTGGGTTTGCTGCAAAAACTGGTAGACGGTAGCGCCTTAGTTGAGCTGCAATGTGAGCAAGCACTTGGTTGTGTCGAGCAAGATAGAATCGTCGTGCGCGACAGCGCCGCTAAAACCACATTAGGTGCGCTGCGAGTGTTAGACATCAATCCGCCAACCCGCGGCAAGCGCAGCGATGAGCGCTTAGCTTACTTAGAAAACCTTAAACAGTGTGACTCGCTTACGGCGAGCTTGCAGGTGCAAATAAATCATCACTGCGTGTCAAAGTCGGCTTTTATGTGGGCCAATCAGTTAACTGAACAAACTGCCTGTTTGGCAGACGAGCAGCTGATTAGCCTCGATGGCTATCTGTTATCAAGTGCATTGCAGCAGCAGATTGAAGCGCAACTGCTAGCACTTATCGCTGACTATCATCAGCAGTCGCCTGAGCTATTAGGTTTGAGTATTAATCGCCTGCAGCGCATGACTCATAACCAATATCCACTGCCTGTATTGTTGCAACTCACCGATGGGCTTAGAGAGCAAAAGTTGCTACAAAGTACCCGAGGCTTATTGCATCTGCCACGGCATAACCTAGCGCTGTCGGATGCTGAGCAGCAGCTGTGGTCGCAGATAAAGCAGCAACTGCTTAGCGCCAACGGCCCGTTATGGTCATCAGACTTAGCTCAAGCACTAAACCTTGAGCTGACGGTAGTGCGCAGCCTGTGCCGTAAGCTTATTCAGCTGGGGTATCTGTCAGCGATTATTAAAGACCGCTTTATGCTCACCGAAAGCTTGTATTTCTATGCAGATGTTATTCGTAATCAAATCAAGGTGAGTGGTGAGATCAAGACCGCTGATTTCAATGCAATCATTAAGCTTGGCCGCAAAGCCAGTATTCAGTTATTAGAGTTTTATGACCGCAGTGGATTAACGTGGCGCAAGAAGAAAGACAATTCGAGAGTAATTAGAGATAGCAGTATTTTTATAGCGAGTGATTTGGCGGAAGAACATAGGAGTTGAACCTACCCGGGACTGCTGGCAGCCCCACCTGGATTTGAAATCCAGACGTTTCACCGGAAACGACGTTCTTCCGTATCACTTGCGGCGAATAATAGGTAATTGTATTTGGCTAAACAATAGCGGCTTGCAGCAAACTTTATTAACTGTGAGTGCAAATTATATTTATCGGTAATAACGATGAAGAGTGGGACATTATTTACCAAATAGTTGCAGCATAGCTCAAGGGAACCAGTGTTTTTATAAATGATATTAATCGACTTATATGTTTACTAAATGTGAGCCCTATTTACATCTATCCATATTGGCAATATTAACGCCCCTAGTGTGATCTTATTTAATTGAAGAGATGGAACAGCTTTATGACGGAACTTGTATGTGGCTTAAATAATATAACTGAGCAAGCTTCAGTGACGTGTTTTCGTAATGACAGAGAGCAGTCATTAATAGAAACGGTGGCGAAAGAGGTCAGAGTCGCACTGATTTACAATGGTATTTCTCATGTCGTGATGATGGCGTGCCCAACCGCACTAAAAGAGTTTGCCATTGGCTTTAGCTTGTCTGAATCAATTATTGCAAGCGTACGCGATATCCGTTCTATTGAAATTGAAACCATAGCCAGTGGTGTATTGGTTCATATTGAGGTGTCGCAGCGCTGCTTTATGCAGCTTAAACAGCATAGACGTAGTCTTGCTGGGCGCACCGGTTGTGGCCTTTGCGGCATAGAGCAGATAGAGCAAACGCTTAAACCGATTGTGCAAGTCACAGACACTGCAAGATTCAACCTAAATAGCTTGAAGTTGGCTTTATCTAACCTGCATAAGCATCAAAATGCATTTAATTTGACCGGTGCCACACATGCTGCTGCCATGTTGTCGGCAGAAGGTGATATTATGTGCTGCTTCGAAGATGTGGGGCGTCATGTCGCACTCGATAAATTAATTGGTCATATCAATATCGATAACGAGACTCGTCATTCTGCGTTGTTATTAACCAGTCGAGCCAGTTTTGAGATGGTGCAAAAAGCCGCCATTTCAAATATTAGTATTATATTTGCAATTTCTTCAGCAACTTCGTTAGCGATTGATATCGCGCACAAATCAAATATTACTTTGGTTGGGTTTTGCCGTGAAAATAGGGTGACAATATATACCCATCCTGAAAGGTTGTATTTATGTAATGAAACGCTAGCTAATGTTGAAAATAATAACTTAGCAGTGATCTAGTTAAGGCTTTATTTTAACTGTTGGTGTGTGTTTGGGTTTTAGAATTTAATTTAAGCGTAATAAAATAAGTGTTTAGAGTGATTACTTGGCTTAACTTGGTTTCGTTTAACTTAGTTTCGTTTAACTTAGTTTCGTTTAACTTAGTTTCGTTTTACTGGGTTTAGCTTAGTAATAAGTCTAGTGCTTAGCTTAAACGCTTAAATTAAGTGTTTCATATTACTTGGTAAGTTTTAAATATGTGGTTAACGTTTAAAAATCAGTTTTTTATTAAATTCTGGTCGCCTTTTGCTGCCGTTATTGCGGCGGGAATATTGTCGACCTATTTTTTTGGTCTTACCGGTTCACTTTGGGCGGTAACCGGCGAATTTACGCGCTGGGGTGGCCATGTATTGCAGTGGTTCGGCGCTGAGCCGGAAACCTGGCAGTACTTTAAAATCATTGGCCTTAATGGCACACCGCTAGATCGTGTCGGCGGCGTGATGATCTTAGGCATGTTTGGTGGCTGTATGGCGGCGGTGCTGTGGGCAAACAACCTAAAGCTGCGTATGCCGAGTTCTAAAAAGCGTATTGCACAGGCACTGATTGGCGGCATGATTGCAGGCTTTGGTGCGCGTCTTGCTATGGGCTGTAACTTGGCGGCTTTCTTTACCGGTATTCCGCAGTTTACCTTGCATGCGTGGATCTTCGCCTTTGCTGCTGCCGCAGGTACTTATATCGGCGCTAAGATCACCTTGTTACCGTTTTTCCGTTCAACTGCCACGCTAAAAGCAGGCGGCTTGAAAAAAATCGCTAAACCTAATCCGAATCAAGTGCAAAACCGTTTTCGCCTAGGCTGGGTGGTATTTGCAGCTATGATTGGCTTGTCGCTGTATGTGATGCAAAGCTCGACTAAGCTTGGTATTGCCATGTTTATGGGGATGATGTTTGGTCTATTGATTGAGCGTGCGCAGATCTGCTTTACCTCAGCGTTTAGAGATATGTGGATCACCGGTCGTACTCATATGGCTAAGGCCATTATCTTAGGTATGGCAGTCAGCGTTATCGGCATTTATAGCTATGTGCAGCTAGGTATGACACCGAAAACCCTATGGGCTGGCCCGAATGCGGTGATTGGCGGCTTACTGTTTGGTATCGGTATCGTTATCGCGGGTGGTTGTGAAACCGGCTGGATGTACCGCGCATTAGAAGGTCAAGTGCACTTTTGGTGGGTGGGTATTGGTAATATCGTTGGTGCAACTATATTAGCTTATTACTGGGACGTGGTGGCTGAACCATTAGCGACTAGCTGGGATAAGGTAAACCTGCTAGATGTATTTGGGCCGCTTGGTGGCTTAGCGGTGACTTATCTATTGCTGGGCTTATCTTTTGTGCTGATTTTAATGTGGGAAAAGCACTTTTTTAGCAAGCAGAAGCGTGAACAGCAAGCGGTGGCTGCAAAGCTTGCAGCGCTAGCGGCTAATAAAGAGTTAGCTGCAAATAAAGAATTAGCGACTAGCACACAAGCTTAAAGATCGGTTTTAAAAATAAGATTTATTCTATTTGTTCTATATTCGGCTCAATTAACCTGAGCCGATTTTTGCTGAGGAGCAGTTTATGCCTGCATCTATCGTACCTGATTACAATTTAGAGATTTACGGTGAGCCTTGTCCATACCCAGCGGTTGCCACGCTTGAAGCGATGCAATCATTGAAAGCGGGTGAAGTATTGGAAGTGATTACCGACTGCTCGCAGTCTATTAATAACATTCCTAATGATGCAAAGAACCACGGTTATGAAGTTTTAGACATTAGCCAGCAAGGCGTGATGTTGCGTTACTTGCTTAAGAAATAGTTGAACAGCTTTGTCACGAGTGGCTTGGGTAATCGATTAATAACATTATTTTTCAAGCGACGCTAAGAACCACGGCTACGAGGTTTTAGACATCAGCCAGCAAGGCGTGATGCTGCGTTATTTGCTAAAGAAATAAGCTTGTTTACGAGCAATAAAAAAGGCACTCAATGAGTGCCTTTTTACTGACTTGCGATGAGCAAGTCAGTAGTCGTTTATCGAAGAACGATTAATTACTGTGGTAGCTCAGCGTTGTGGTAAACGTTCTGAACGTCATCACAATCTTCAAGCGCAGCAAGGAACTTCTCGAATTGCTCAATCTCTTCTGCGTCTGTAAGCTCTGTCATTGTTTGTGGTAAGAAAGTGATTTCTTCCATAACGTAGTCAGTGTCTTCTGGTAGTTCAGCTGCTAATGCAGTTTTGACTTTGAAGAACTCTGTGTGCGGTGCGTAAACGCTGATCATGCCATCTTCTAGCTCTACGTCAGATACATCAACGTCAGCCATCATTAGCATTTCAAGGATTGCATCTTCGTCGTCGCCAGCGAATACGAATACCGCTTGGTGATCGAACATGTGACCAACAGTACCTGGGCCACCTAGCTTGGCATCGTTTTTAACGAATGCTTGGCGAACTTCAGTGAAAGTACGTTTTACGTTGTCAGTTAAGCAGTCAGCAATAACCATACAGCCGCCAGGACCAAAACCTTCATAACGCGCTGTTTCGTAGTCTTCACCACCGCCGCCACGAGCTTTTTCAATTGCACGTTCAATAACGTGTGCTGGTACTTGGTCTTTCTTTGCCTTGGCAATCATGGTGCGAAGTGCAAGGTTGCCTTCTGGATCGAAACCACCGTTCTTGGCGCAAACGTACAACTCTTTCCCATAACGAGAATAAATTCTAGTTTTTTGCCCAGCCGTTTTCGCCATGGATTCTTTTTTGTTTTGGTATGCTCTACCCATCTTGATCTTTCTCACTAAGCCTAAAAAATTGCCAGCAATGTTAGCAGCTTTATCGAAATAAATCAGGTACAGGCCTTTAAAAATGCTAAACGCAGCGATTAATTTTGTTTAATAGCAGCAACTAGAGCTCTTCATTCCATTGCGAAGAGCATTTGGCTTACTGTTTATGCTTGATATTGAAAAGACTCAAGCAGCGCATCGATGGTTTTTTTGATTAACAGCGGCGGTGTACGGCCAAAATCATGCAAGGCATACACACTGTTTAGTGGACATTGATGCGTGGCTATGAGTTCAACGAGTGAGGGCTGCTGCTTAAATACAAAATCAGGTAATAAGGCCACACCTAAGCCTGCTTTTGCTAATGACAGCACAGCAGATGAAGTATCGGCAAAGCGATTAGCACTAAAGCTTAGCGTGAGTGCTGCCTCAGCTGTATTGGCTTTAGCTTGTAGTTGGTGCTCGATATTTTGCCCCTGCCAAGAATTAGCGATGTAATCTAATTCTTGCCATTGCTCGGCGGCTATTCGTTGTTGATGCTGCGCAATAAAAGCGGGGCTGGCACAGAGTACATCGCGAAACTCGCCGACTTTCCGCTGGATTAAATTGCTCGATGCTAACTTACCGACGCGCACCGCGAGGTCGATATCTTGCCCAAGCAGATCAATACGGCGATCTTGCACCTGAATGCTCGGCCTAATCATAGGGTTGCCTTGGCATAGCTTGCCAATAGTTGGCGCGATATAGTTGTCGACTAAAGCGTGCGGTGAGCTGATTGTAATTGGTCCCGCTAGCTTGTCGGCACTTTCTCTAGCTTGCTGCCACGCTAGGTTAGAGATATTGGCTAATTCGCCGCAGCGCTGGTAAAAATCTTTACCTGCGGGAGTGAGTTGTTGTCTGCGAGTGGTTCTATGCAATAGCTGCACACCCACCGCTAGCTCTAGTGATTTTAAATGGTGGCTGACCACAGATTTAGACAGACTAAGCTTATCGGCCGCAGCGCTTATCGAGCCGCTATCGACGATTTGTTTAAATATGGCCATATGCCTTAAATGATCCATGGTGTTACCTTATTGGTTGCGAGCACAGAATCTGGTTTTTCCTTGAGAATTCAATCTGCTGCATTAACAAGCGCTGCATTAATAAAGACTATAATTATTGTTCTGTATTATCGAACAGTGATTACAAGTTTACCTAGGTTATCAATGCTAATTATCGCTGTAAACTGATGGCATAAATTGATAACTAAATACAGGTACACACTATGTCACAGCAATTACTCGATGCGGTAAAGCTGGCCAGCGCCACTTGGATGCAAGGTTTTAACACTCAAAATGCAGCACTGTGCGCGGCGCAATATGCTGCCAATGCGCCAATGTTAGCCCGTCCTTTCGGCGAATTTGTGGGTCGCGAAGCGATTCAAGCATTTTGGCAAAACTTGATTGATCAAGGCTATTGCGATGTTGAATACACAAGCCCTGAGTTTAAAGTGCTAGATGAAAAGTCTGTATTATTAACTACGGCTTGGAAAATGAATAAAGCCCATGGCGTAGTCCACAAAGAAATTTGGGTACTGCAAGATGATGGTACGGCTAAGCTGGTGGATGATGAGTTTGAAGTCTTAGGTTAGGCGGCATAGCTGCTGTTATAACCACAAGCAAATATTAATATGTATAAGTTCAAGTAAGCGAACTTGCTTGAGCTTATATTAATCAGTAACTAAGGGATTTTTGTTTATACCCTATAACCAGTAAGTAGCTTTGGTTTACAGCCTATTATTTCTGAATATTAACGCTCACGTCACTATCGCTTTTTACCGCATGCCTGTCGCTTAATTTTTCATTAATTTGTGATTTATTCTTAGTCATTAAGATAGCCTTTTCTTGGGTTACTTTCTTTGTTAGTTGTTGTTAATAAAGCTGTTTTTCTACAGAGTATTTTCGAGCGCTAATTAATTGAATCTTAAATTGTTTTTGGTCAATTTTTATTTTTTTATTTATGTGAGTCATACCTCTAAAGAAGTATGTTGTTGAGAATTTAGTCACATAAAAGCCCTAGTTGAAACTTTAAGGTATTGACGGGGGAGTAAAAGGTCACGACTTAATAAAAATTATGGAGTGATGATGAGAAAATTTAATAAATGCAGTGTGGCGTTAATCGTCGCAACCGCTTTCGGTCTAGCAGCCTGTAGCGATGGTAAAGATGGTAGTGACGGTGAAGATGGCACCAGTCCGCTACCACCGGTAGTTGAAGTGACCGAAACCACTAATGTTGAAATGCTAAGCCATACTCTTGAAGAGGGCGCAGTGCGTTTCGAATTTGAAGTCACTAACGAAGAAGGCTTGTTAGTTAGCGGCCTTGAAAAAGTAAGTGCGGAAGTTGCAGAGTTAACTGACAAGGGCATTGCTCGTAGCCGTCCTGATTTTGAAGGGACGATTGCGGGTGGTAGCGCGTCGAATGAAACCGAAGGCGCGAGTCTGACTATGACTGAAGATGGTCGTTATGAGTTCTTAGCACCTATGCCTGCGGTTAATGCTGGTACAGAGGGAATTATTCGCATCGCCGTGGGTGGCAGCGAAAAAATTGCTAAGTCTGCCTACATTATTGTCGATAAAACAGAAGGTTTACACACAACCTCAACTGCAACCTGTCATGGTTGTCACGTTGATTACGCTGAATCTAGCCTCAAACATCCTAGTTATACTGCGATAGATACAGACGGTGAAACTGACTTAGTTGCCGGCTGTATGATGTGTCACGGTAACGTGGTGCGTGACGAGGGTGGTTATGCGCGCAACTCCATGCAAAAGATTGGTCATATCAACCATCAGAAGTTTGAGAAAGACTTTGAGCCTGCTAATTGTTACACCTGTCATGCAGAGCCGATCACTAAAGTGAACTCTATGCAAACGTGTACCGATTGTCATGACGCTGCTGGTGTCGGTACGACCGCAGTTGCAATGACATACAGTGGCTTTAGTGAGTCAGACGATGTGCGTTTATTCCATAAGAAAGTTGCTGAAAAAGCCACGGTACGTGATGAGCATTCATCTACTGTATCAGCACCTTATATGAATACGGATGCGGGTTACTGTACTGATATTGCTTTGTTTAAAGGCGAAGAGCAGCTTAATCTTGAAAGCTTATTAGCTGACGGTACAGTGTCTTACCTAGGCGCTTACCTGCATGGTTATGATAATGGTTCGATTGTAGGGCGTGCAGCAAGAACTAGCACGACTACATATGATGTTAACGGTACCGCTTCAGTCTGTTTTGCCAGCTTAGATGCGACTTTCCCTGAGTTAATGGCAAGTTCACGCATTACCTTTAACTTTGGTGAAGATGCGAGTTATGACGGTGTTACCTTGCATGGTTACTCAGATATGATGTCGGGCGAGCTTTACGAGCGTCGCCATAGCGTCACTATGGATAGCTGTAGCACTTGTCATAACAACGAAAGCAATTACCACAAAAATGGCAGCTACGCCGATGGTGGCTTAGGTTGTGTGGCGTGCCACAACAATGGCCAAGACCGTAACTCTAAGGGCTCTGCACCAGGCTTTGGTCCTATGGTTCACAGCATGCACTGGGGTGTAGGCAGCTCTGCTGTATCAGGTGAGCCAAACTCGGCGACTAAGCTAAACGCAGAAAACTGTGTTGCATGTCATGCTGAAGGTATCGACCTAAATGCTGTACCTAATCAGTACATGTTATCGAAAGCCTTTAACGGTGGACAATCAGGTGTTGCATCAAGCCCGGTAACGGCTAACTGTTTTGCATGTCACGATAGTGACCAAGCGCTTAATCACATGAAGTCGAATGGCGGCGAAATCAATACTCCAGTTGACCATACTGGGGATTGGTTCAGTCAAGGCACTTCAGAGTCTTGTGCAACTTGTCATGCAGAAGGTCGTTCATACGGTATTGAAAAGTACCACGTGTTTGACCGTAAAGAATAAAAAGTAACGGTTAGCTGCTCCCTGCAACCGGCTAACCCATCACTTTTTTGGGGCTCTTTTATAGAGCCCTTTTTTAGTTACTAATCAAAGCCAGGTCGCTGGATAAAGTCTGGCACATCTAACACTCTATTTTGCCAATTAGTAAAAAGTGCTTCATAGAGAAACTCAATAAACACCCGGTAACGGCGTGGTAAATAGACCCGCTGTGGCATGCTCATAGTCACTAAGCTTTGCTTCATAGGAAAGTCATTTAAGACGGTGACCAGCTCTTGTTTCTCTAGGGCATCATGGGCAATAACCATAGGGATTGCAGCGATCCCTAGGCCTTCAATAGCGGCTTCACGCATTAAGGTAATGTTGTTGGTTTCTAGTCGAGATGTGGGTTCTACTGTTATCCATTGCTTGCCATTAAACAGGGTCCAGCTGCCGTCGATATGGGGTGAACCGAGGCGAATACATTGGTGTGTGCTCAGCTGCTCTGGCGTCGTTGGTGTACCGTGTTTTTCGATATATTTGGGACTTGCCATTAATATTTTAGGCGTATTAATTAAGGCGTAAGTTTGCAGGCGATCATCTGTTTGCTCGGTGATCTGAAACAGCATATCAATGCCTTCACCAATCACATCCACTTGTCGATTCGTTAGCTCTGCTTCAATGGTGATATCTGGATACAGCGCCAAAAATCTCGCAAAGATCCGTCCGAAATACAGCTGACCCATTTCGATAGGGCAGACAATTTTTAAGTGCCCCTTAATGGTTTGCTGCCTAGCACTGAGCTGGTCTTCGGCATTGGTTAAGTCCACTAAAATGCGATTAACTTTATGGTAGTAATCCGCGCCAGCTTCTGTGAGTTTGAGTGCACGAGTCGTGCGATAGAGTAACTGTACGCCGGCATCAGCTTCGAGTTCAGCTACCTTACGGCTTACGGTGGCTTTGGTCAGACCTAAAGCATTAGCAGCCTTAGTGAAGCTACCTTGTTCGACCACTTGAACAAACATTTGGATGCGGTTGAGATCTATCATTGTTACACCTGTGAAACAGTGGGTAATATTTTAGCTATCTAATAACTATGTTGAGACAGTAGTAAACTATGACTCACTAATCAAGGAGTCATTCATGTCAAAAACTAAGTTATATTTCGGGATTCCTGTACTTATTATTGCGTTAGTCGCTGGCGGTTATTACTGGTGGACCCAAGTACGTAATTTTGAATCTACAGATAACGCCTATGTAGAAGCCGATATTTCTCATATTAGCGTTAAAGTCCCGGGCTATGTAACGGCCACATTTGTTACAGATAATCAGCATGTTGAGCAAGGCCAGTTATTGGCTCAACTCGAAGGTAGTCAGTTTGCGGCCAAGGTCGCGCAAAGCCAAGCATCATTGTCTAGTGCTAAAGCACAGGGGCAAACATTGCATGCACAAGTTGACTTGCAACAGGCGTTAATTTCACAAGCTAAAGCCAGTGTCGTGGCAGCAGAAGCAGAGCAAGTTCGCAGTCAGCAGCAATTAAGCCGCGCATCAAAGTTAAAAGTTAAAAACTACAGCTCGCAAGATGCGGTTGATGAAGCGCAAGCTGGATTTGAGTCCGCTAGTGCCCATGTTGATGAAGCTAAAGCGGCGCTCGTTGCTAAGCAGCGTGAGCTAAAAGTGCTAACGGCCCAATTAGTTGAGGCGGATTCCAGTGTTGAGCAAGCAAAAGCGGGTTTGGCATTGGCGAAAATTCAACTCGCCGACACGCGAATTACCGCGCCGTTTAGCGGCATTATTGGTAAACGTGGTGCTCAGCAAGGTCAATATGTACAGCCGGGGCAGGCTATTTACAGCTTAGTGCCAGATGAAGCTGTGTGGATCACTGCTAACTTTAAAGAAACCCAAATTGCCCACATGCATGCTGGTCAGCCAGTTGCGATTGAGCTAGATGCTTTTTCTGGCAAGCATTTTACTGGGGTAATTGATAGCTTAGCACCCGCTTCTGGCGCTAAATTTAGTTTATTACCTGCTGAAAATGCGACCGGTAACTTTACCAAAATTGTGCAACGGATCCCTGTGCGTATCCGGCTTGATAGCGACTCTGCCACGCAACTTGAGCATGGCAGAATTGTTCCTGGGCTGAGTGCTTTGGTGAAGGTTGATATAGCGAGTGATGCACTGAGCACGGATGTTGTTGCTAACAGAGCGCAATACTAATGTCTGCGGCTAATGCTGAAACCTTGCATCCATTTGAGCAAGTTGAGCCAGGCAGTCGCCGCGCTTGGATAGCGGTATTTGGCGGGCTTATCGGTGCATTTATGGCGATTTTGGATATCCAAATCACCAATGCCTCGATGAAAGAGATCCAAGGCGGCTTAGGGGCTACGCTAGAGGAAGGCTCTTGGATCGCGACGGCTTATTTAGTCGCGGAGATGATCGCCATTCCACTATCAGGCTGGCTCAGTAAAGGGCTAGATATTCGTCGCTATATGCTATGGAATTGCGCGATATTTATATTGGCGTCACTGCTTTGCTCGGTCGCTTGGAACCTTGAGTCTATGATCGCCTTTAGGGCGATGCAGGGCTTTTTTGGTGGCGCACTCATCCCCATGGCCTTTAGGCTGATTTTAGAGTACTTACCCGACAGTAAACGCGCGGTAGGCATGGCGCTTTTTGGCATTACCGCGACTTTTGCGCCATCAATTGGCCCAACATTAGGTGGCTGGCTCACCGAGCAATTTAGTTGGCACTATCTGTTTTACATCAATGTTCCGCCTGGATTGGTGGTGATGTCGATGCTGGCTTACGGCTTAGTTAAAAAGCCAATTAATTGGCCAGAGCTTAAAAATGTTGATGTGACCAGTGTGGTGACTATGGCTTTGGGTATGGGCTGCCTAGAAGTGGTGCTTGAAGAGGGTAACCGTAAAGACTGGTTTGGCTCAGATCTTATCCGTAACTTAGCGATTGTAGCGGCGGTAAATATTGCGATTTTTGTTTATCTGCAATTTAAGAAAAAAGATCCATTGGTCAACTTACGATTACTGGCAAATCGTGACTTTAGTTTATCGACCATAGCTTATTTTTTACTGGGCTTAGCGCTGTTTTCATCGATTTATATGGTGCCGCTTTACCTGTCGCAAATTCAAAATTACAACTCACTAGAAATTGGTGAGGTGTTAATGTGGCTCGGCTTTCCACAGTTATTGATTTTGCCGTTTATGCCCAAGCTAATGCAGCGTTTTGATAATCGTTATTTAGCAGGCTTTGGCTTTTTTATGTTTGGCGTGAGTTATTACATGAACTGCCATATGACAGCAGACTTTGCCGGTCCGCAATTGATTGCTTCTATGGTTGTTAGAGCCATTGGCCAGCCGTTTATTATGGTACCCATTGGTATGTTGGCAACCTCGAGACTGCTAAAGTCTGAAAATGCGTCAGCGTCGACAGTGCTAAATGTGGTGCGTAACCTCGGCGGCGCAGTGGGTATCGCTTTAGTGTCGACTTTGACCGACAACTTAGGTCGAGTGCATTTGGCGCAGATGAAAGAAACCTTACCGGCAGTGAGCCCACTTGCTAATGGATATTTACAGCAAACTGCGGGCATGTTGCAGGCGGCGGGATCTGATCCAATCACCGCGAGCCAACAAGCATCAGCTTTGCTTGGGCAAACCATGCAGCAACAAGCTATGGTGCAGGCCTATAACGATGTGTTCTTTATTATGGCAGCTTTGCTGATGGTGGCTGTGGTCTCGGTGTTGTCTATCCGTAAACCTATCGCTCAAGTGCCAGCAAGTCACTAATTGATAAAGCCCCTAATTACTAAAGTTGCTAAATCTAAATTCAAATTACTCTACTGGGTTTACGATTTAGCGCCTGTTTTTATCATACTGAAGTGCTAGACTGCTGCTCTACTAAGTTGTTTTGGAGTGTTTCCTATGCTTTGGAAATCCCTGTCTTTTTCTGAACTTTCATTGAATGAGTTGTACGATCTACTGAAGCTGCGCGTGGACGTGTTTGTGGTCGAGCAAAACTGTCCCTATCCAGAGCTTGATAATAAAGATCGTCATGCTCAAACTCAGCATCTTTTAGGCGTTGATGAGCAAGGTGTTATTCAAGCGTATGCACGCGTGTTAGCGCCAGGTGTAAGTTATCCTGATGCCAGTATTGGCCGCGTTATTGTGGCTGAAGCGGCGCGTGGTGGTGGCGTGGCTCATACCCTGATGCAAAAGGCGATTGCTATTTCTAACAAGCGCTGGCCTGAGCATAATATTCAGCTAGGTGGTCAAGAGCACCTCAAAGGTTTTTACCAACAGCAGGGGTTTGAACCTGTGTCTGAGATGTATTTAGAAGACGGCATTCCGCACATTGATATGCTGCGAGTGAACACAGTAGAAGCTTAATATTGGCTGATATAATGGCTGAAATGATATAGCGCTATTAAGGAGTGAGTCGTGCTTAACTATATTGAACCGGTATTTCGTCCACCATCGGAGTGGAAGTCTCTGATCCTGCAAGTCACTAATGGTTGCAGCTGGAATCAATGTAGCTTTTGCGACATGTACACAGAGCCACAAAAACGCTTTCGAGCGCAAAAGGCCGATAAGATTGAGCAAGATCTTATGGCGGTGGCTAACTCTAATGCGCATATCAGCCGAGTATTTTTGGCTGACGGTGATGCGATGACTTTGCCTTTTGCACGCTTAGAAGCCATCTGTTTGTTGATAAAACAATACCTACCTAACGTGACCCGTATTAGCAGTTATTGCTTACCACGCAATATCAATAACAAAACGCCACAGCAGCTGCAGCGCTTAAGAGAGTTAGGTCTAAGCTTGCTTTATATCGGTTGTGAAAGTGGCGATGATGAAGTGCTTACACGGATTAAAAAAGGTGAAACCTACGCCTCTTCTTTAGCGGCGCTGCAAAAAATTAAAGCCGCGGGTATTAAGGCTTCAGTAATGATATTAAATGGTTTAGGTGGCGTTGAGCTATCTAAGCAGCATGCTGAAAACTCTGCCAAATTAATGAATGCAGCCCAGCCAGAATACTTGTCGACCTTAGTGGTGACTCTGCCTTTAGGTACCGAGCGTATGGACGCCGCTTTTGACGGGCATTTTCAGTTACCGAATCAAGCGCAGTTATTTACTGAGATGCATACTTTGTTGACCCATCTAGAGCTAGATAAAACCGTGTTTCGCTCAGATCACGCATCTAATTATTTAGTACTTAAAGGCATACTAGGTAAAGATAAAGCTATCCTAGTCGCCCAAGTTGAGGCGGCAATGACAACACCGGAGCGTATTGCTTTACGCCAAGAGTGGCAAAGAGGGTTATAGTCTACGCCGTTAAAATAATAGTGGTTTAAGTCAGGGCTGCTTGTTGTTTTAACTGGTTGATAATAGCTAGACATTGGTCTTTAAACCACTGGATTAGCGGATCTTTATGCACTCTAGCATGCCAGTATAGGGTACTATCAAATGGCATTAACTCTTTAATCTGCACCCCCTTTAGTTTTGATTGCCATCGTGGCGACTTGAGGGTTCGCTGGGGCACAAATCCCACGTGTTTACCGGCGAGCAAGCCTTGTAACATGACTTGGAATGAGCCGCTGGAAAAGGTGATTTTACGTTGTAAGTGGTGTTGCAATGCCAGTTGATTCACTTCTAATTCAACTAAATTAGATGCTGAATATTCAGCGGTATCATAAGCAAATATTTGTGCTAGTGTGGGGTGTTTAAGTTTAGCCAGAGGGTGAGCAACGCTGTAGGCCGCACAATAATCTGTATTGGAAATATGTCGTCCATGTATATTGGCAGGAGGAGTATCAGCTCCCGCTGCTGCAAGATCTATCTCTCCTGATTCTAATAGTGAAAACACATCTTTAGGCTTATGCACGAATTCCAGCTCTATATTCGGCGCCAATAACAAGATTTTATCTAAAATCATTGGGATCATAGATTGGGTTAAATCATCCATAAAGGCGACACGGATCACCCCATGACTTTCCATTGGGTCAAAAGCCGTTTGCGAGATCAGGCGATCGCTTAAATAGAGCCATTCTGTTAATGAGTGATAAAGGCGCAGGGCCTTACTTGTCGCCTTAATACCTTGACCATGTTTAACAAATAATGGGTCATTAAACATTGCCCGGAGTTTTTTCAAGTTTTGGCTCATGGCTGGCTGAGAGATATCCAGTCTTTCAGCACTTTTAGAAACACTTTGCTCTTCAATCAAAATGGTTAAACTGAGCAACAAGTTAAGGTCACATTGCTGAATAATTTTTAAATCGGTTAAATTCATAATGCTTTTTCTAAAAGTAGATGTTGGTGTAATAGTCTTGTCAGCTGACGCCTAAACCACTGCAGCAGCTCAGGGCTTCTATGGTGACGATCCCAACAAAGTTTGAGATCAAGGTTAATCGGTGTGCCTAACCAATCAAACTCCTTGGTTTCATTTTCAGGTAAAATCCGTAAGGCAAAATGAGGTAACAAGGTAGCGGTATTATTAGTTTGTAGTGCGTACAACAGAGCACTTAGTGAGGCTGTTGTGAGCGCATAGGCGGCATCTAGCGCGTCGATTTGCTCTAACGACGCTAATGAATACAGTTGGTTATGCTCTTGAAATTGGTAGCGTAATAATTTAATCGTGTCTCTATCTAATTGGCTTAGCTGGCTATTACTGGTTCTATGAGTCACCATTTGCCAAGGTGCCTGACCTATTACTTCGCTTAATAGTGGCGTAGGTACATCATCATAAAAGCCGATTACCATATCGACTTGACCGCGCCTGAGTAGCTGAAATCCATTGCCGCTTTGGGAAATATACTCAAGCTCAATATTAGGTGCTTGTTCACTCATTAAGGCGATAAGCGGGGTGATAATCAGTTGTGCGGTGATATCGCTCATTATAAAGCGGATCCGCCCTTGAGCGGTTTTGGGGTTGAAATGATCAGCTTCTAAAATACGCGCGGTTTTATCGAGTAATGGTGTCAGTTCGAGCGCAATAGCTTGGGCTTTATTAGTTAGCGTCATACCGTTATTGCTTTTAAGCAACAGTGGGTCGGCAAACATTAAGCGCAAGCGTTTCAGCATTTGACTCATAGCAGATTGAGATAGACCTAACTGCTTAGCGGCATTAGAAACATGGGCCTCATTGAGCAATACGGCTAAAGCAAGTAATAGGTTTAAATCGCAATTCTTTAGGCGTTCAAGGTTGAGCTGGGTCAGCATTACCTACTCCTCTTTAAGAAACTGACTATAAACGATAAAAATTTTCTTGAATAGGTTTATGCAGATTGGTTGAGCCATCCTTGGCTCTATTTTAAGGTATCTTTTCGCCATCCTAGCGGGGTCGGGTCCTTATACTGATGGCTACCAGTAGTGATACGCTTAATTTCTATTGAGTCACTAATACTTGTGCTTGGCTAGTCAAAGTCACAACTACTCGGCGCTCAAGTGCGCGCTCTTGACGAGTATTTGCTTGTGCATTTTGATCACCTACTGCTTCAGTATCGATATGCTTGACTTCAACACCATGATTTTCTAAGTAAGCTTCTACCTGTAGTACACGTTTTTCAGAAAGCTTAAGGTTGTACTCGCTGTTGCCTTGGTTATCAGACTGACCACTTAACAGGATGACATCTTCATCTTGTTGCTTTGAAAGAGTGATCACTTGATCTAGTTTAGTTTTAGCGTCGCTGCTTAGTTCATATGAGTCAAAACCAAAGAACACAGCCACGCTGTTGGTTTCAGTGATGATCTCATAAACAGGCTCAGGCTGCGGCTCTGGACGAGGCATTGGCTTAGTTTGTTTTTCGATAACTGCAGGCAATACGACAGCAGTTGCCGCAGGCTTCACACCAAATCGGTAAGTCAGTTGTAAGCCAACTGTTTCAGCGTCCATGTTCGCCGTGTTCCATGCCGTTTCATCAATGTTAGCAAAGCGACGGTATTTGGCTGAAATTGCTAAAGAGTCTGTGATGTTATAGCCAATACCTGCACCAAAGTATGCCGCTGTATCGGTAGCACTCACGTACTTATTCGCGTTCATCTGGTGTGCAAGGTGGTACTGATAAGCACCTGCCTCACCGGTTAAGAACCATTTTTCAGATAACGGCAAAGTACCAACAGCGCCTAAAGTAAAGCCATCAACATCGATTTTTTGGCTACCGTCTAAACCACCCCACATGTGAGTATCATCGGTAGCACCTAAATCTTGCCAGCCTGCTTCAAAGGCAAGGTATTTGTTTAATTGATAACCGACTAGGGCGTTCCATGCAAAATCGCGATCTTCTCCTAGGTGGCTAACCGCGTGTACTGACTCATAGTTGCTTTGTCCAGCGCCAGCACCTATGTACCAAGTGTTGTCAATGTCAGCTGCATTTGCTGCCGTACATGTACCCATTAAAGCTAATGCAATTAGTGTCTTGTTCATCATGTTATCTCCGTTGAGTTTTAATCTGTCTTCGATTTCAATGGAGGCATTTTGCAGTAAGCGCTAAATCAGAGCGATAGAGTGAGTTTAATAATGATTATTTGTTTTACTTATGGGTTTTGCTTGTTTTTGACTTGAAATGCGCTAAAACGCGAGGTCACAGGGTTTTGATATAAGTGATTTGGATGATGAATAAAACGAATACTTAGCGCTAATAGAAGCCGCTAAGTATCGATGAGCTTATACAGTCTGGTATTAGTGCTCTTGGATATGGATCTGTTTTACCGGACAAGGAATTTCAATATTCGCCTGTTTTAATGCTTTAAATAGTTCTGCATTAGTTTGGTACTTATCTTGGAAGTAGCTGTCGGTTGGTACCCAATAGCGAATACCGATCTCAATACCGATCTCAATACCGATACTATTAAAATCATTGATACCCACTTGGGCTTTATCGCCTTCAAATACCCTAGGGCTATCGGCGAGCACTTTAGCGAGCATGGCAACGACTTCTTCAGTATTAGCCTGATAGCTGATATTAAACTTGGTTTCGACCAGCTTGTTGGCAAATGAATTGTGTAAGATCTCACCAACTATGTGCTTGTTGGGAATGTTGATTTCTTCGCCTTCTTCATTAGTCAGTACTGTCATACCTAAATGGATATCTTTTACTAATCCACCAACCCCCTTAACCTCGATGGTATTACCGACAATAAACGGCCTAGTCACAATAATGGTAATACCAGCCGCATAGTTAGCTAACATGCCTTGTAGGGCTAAACCAGCACCTAAAGAGGCGGCACCAATAGCGGCAACCATAGGCGTGACACTAATGCCTAATTTACCTAAGGCGATAATGCCTACCATGACAATTATTAAGATACGGACGAAGTTGCTGGTGAAATTACTGAGGGTGATGTCTATTTGGTGTTTTTCAAAAATACGGGTAACTAAATTAGCGACTTTGGCTGCAATCCATAGGCCAATCAAAAAGATAATCACGGCACCAAGAATACTGAAGCTGTACTGTACTAAAAACTCAGTAATAGCCGTGTAGGCGTTTTGTAGTTGGGCTATTTCTTGGTCTAATCCTTGCTCTTCCATTTCTGCATCCTATATGACAAGCCTTTGAGATTAGCTTACTGAAAACACAACATTTTGTAACTTATAATTTATATATGTATGGCTGAATAAATTGATTTCATTACAGACTAAAGAGCTTTGCGTGAAGGGGATCATGCTTTGCCGTTAAGTTTACTGTCGCTTAATAAATAATAGGTTATTCTTTCTGCTAATTCTAATTTGAAGAGTCAATTATGAAAGCACTTATTTTTGTTTTATGTAGCCTGTTTACTACGTCCGTTTTGGCTAACACCTATCAAGTTGGCGATCAAATCACAGACATTAAACTACAAGATCAGCATGAAGCCGTTTATCAAGTGGACGCTAGTACAACCCGTGTATTGTTTAGTCGTAGCATGGACGGTGGTACGTTAATTCAAGAAGCGTTAGAAGCCGAGCCTGCATTGACGAAAGACGCTGGGCTAATTTATGTAGCAGATATTAGTGGTATGCCGTCACTCATTGCTCGCTTTGTGGCATTGCCGCAGTTTAAGAAGTTCCCTTATAGAGTGGCACTAGATAGTGAAGGTGAACAGACTCTGCCACTACCAGCGCAGAAAGATCAAGCGACCTTGATTGAGTTGGAAAATAACAAGGTAACCAATATTCTGTTTTTTGAAACAACAGAAGATTTATTGGCGATGTTGAAGTCATAAATAAGACTTTTAAAGGGCGCTAAGCGCCCTTTTTTATTGATTTCACTTCTTATTCTAAGTGGTTACTATGCCGTATGGCCTTTAAGAATATCGTAAATCTCTTCTTTTAAGTGCAGCTTCTTTACTTTTAATTCATGCACTTCCGATGTGTAATCACTCGCATTACTTTTTTCCAGGTTTTTTATCTCCTCATCGAGTTCATTGTGCTTATTAAACTTCTTTTGAAAGTGTGCATCAGATGTTTTTAGTTGGCTGATAAGTTCTCTGTATTCTGGAAACATGCAGGCGTCCTTTTAGCGGTTTTATTGCGGATTAATCGTTTAACTCAGTTTTAAACTAGCGCGATTTATCATTGCTAAATGTGATGTTGATCGAATTTTAAACGATTGCTTTGAGAACTTTATTTACCGTGTCTGGACGTTAAAACTTTACGCTTTTACTAGGCTGTAAACCTTCTCACTTATCGTGGCTATTTGGGGTTGTTTCATCATTTTTATGCAATCTAAGTCATTGCTAATATTCAGTTTGTAGTTATGCAGTTTGATTGGGACGGCAAAATTATATTTAAGCTGAAGCCTAGCTATCAGGCTGGCGCAATAAAGCGTAACTGCTATATTTTAGCTCGGTACTTTGATTGATTTGGTAACTATATTACGACAATTCATTTACTCTAGCGGTTCGAAGTGTGATCTGTGTAACCTTTTTGCTGTCGGTTGTAGGTTACAGTCGGAATAAATCGATTTATAAATTCAAAAATGAAAGGGGTTTTCACGATGTCTGATGTATTTCATTTAGGCTTAACTAAAGAGATGTTAGATGGTGCTAGCTTAGCGATCGTGCCAGGCGATCCAGAGCGTGTTAAGCGTATTGCAGAACTAATGGAGAACGCGACGTTTTTAGCAAGTCACCGTGAATATACCAGTTACTTGGCTTATATTGATGGCAAACCAGTGGTTGTTTGCTCTACCGGTATTGGTGGTCCATCTACCTCTATTGCCGTTGAAGAACTTGCGCAATTAGGCGTACGTACTTTCTTACGTGTGGGTACAACTGGTGCGATTCAGCCACATGTGAACGTGGGTGATGTGATTGTGACTCAAGCTTCTGTGCGTTTAGATGGCGCAAGCCTGCACTTTGCGCCAATGGAGTACCCTGCAGTAGCAAACTTTGAGTGTACTACAGCCATGGTTGCTGCAAGTCGTGATGCTGGTTTAGAGCCACATATTGGTATTACTGCATCGTCAGATACTTTCTACCCAGGACAAGAGCGTTACGACACAGTGACAGGACGTGTGACTCGTCAGTTCAAAGGCTCAATGGAGCAGTGGCAGGAACTTGGGGTACTTAACTACGAGATGGAATCTTCAACGCTATTTACCATGTGTGCCTCACAAGGTTGGCGTGCAGCGTGTGTTGCGGGCGTAATTGTAAACCGCACCCAGCAAGAGATCCCTGATGAAGCAACAATGAAGAAGACCGAGGTAAGCGCGGTATCAATTGTAGTTGCAGCAGCTAAAAAGCTACTTGCTTAAGTCAAAAAACTATTGATAAAAAAGGCGCTTATAGCGCCTTTTTTAATGCTGAAAAATGTTCTAGAAGTGATATTTAGCTATCACTGAGTAAGTGTTTTGGTCAATACCATTAACGCCATACTTGTTGTTCCAGTAATCGTATTCGATACCAACAAACAACTTATTCTTTTTATGCTCACCGAATACCACGGCACCTAAGTCATACTTAAGTTGTGGATTAAAGTGGAAGTTAGTTTCATAAGCAGAGTCGTCGCTAGCAAATACCCAGTCAATAAAACCATCAAATACGATATTAGAATTACCTACAGGGAAGTCCATTCTAAATGATGGTGTTAATTGCCAGCCATCACTGATGTTGTCGCTACTTAACGCATGTCTGCGGTAGGTATTTAGCTGGAAGTAGCTAAAGTAAGGCACTTTGATATCCGTGCCCACGCCGTATAAAAAGGTTTTGACTGGGCCTTCACCTTCTTCTAACGTCAAGGCTAATGATAGGTCAGTTACTGGACCAAAACCTACTGGTTTACCTAAAATTTTACCGGCACTTAAGCGAGTAGAGATTTCACCGTAAGTGGTGTTATTTTTGCCACCGTTTGCACCATTAAAATAAGTTAAATCTTGGAAAGCAAACCAATCACCGTACTTCCAGTCGCCCGCCGTTTCAAAGGTTACAGTCGTCTGGTTTTCTGAAGGGGCTAGGTCGTAGTTATCACCATAAAGTCCGGTGACGCTAGCGTCCCACCAATTAACCATATTGTCAGCCATTGCATGGGGACTAACCAGTAAAGCTAGGCAAAGAAGTTGCTTATTCATCGTCAAACCTTTTGTTTTTAAGAGTCGGTAGCTATTGCAAGTTCAAGCAAAAACTTAAACAGGCGTTTCAATGGCGGGAATATAAGCGTTATAAAAACAATGTCAAAGATTTTATAAATTTTCATTATCTGCTCAGAATTGCTTGTTGATGCAATTAATTGATTTTAATTGGTATTGGTTACTTTTATGGTCGTGTTTATTATTTGCGAGTGCAAACTATGTATTATTGGCGGTTAACTTTTTTACTCTAGGTTAAGGTCGTGCTAGGGTTGCGGTTAAGCTGTTTTGGATAGTTTTGCTTACACTGATAACGCAACTAATGTTGACATAATATGTCGCGTTAAACAGTCTCTACTGATATAGTCATTACTTGACTCTTTCATTTCAGGGGGAAATATGGAGTTTTCAAATCCCATTCTAATTTGGGCATGCATCGGCATTATTCTTATGCTGGCTGAAATCATTTTACCTGGAGGTATTGTGATTCTGTTAGGTGCTGCTTGCCTCGTAGTTGCTGGCGCTTTGACTATAGGTTTAGTCGAAGGGATAGTCCAAAGTCTAACGCTTTGGTTTATCGCATCTATGGTCCTTTTACTGGCATTTCGTCAGGTGACTCAAAAATTAGTCGGCGGTGACGCCCACGTCGACAATACAGATGAAGAGCTCGATATTTATAATCAGCTCGCTACTGTTAAACAAACTATTGGACCAGCACAAGAGCTGGGGCGAATAGAGTTTCAAGGCTGCGAATGGCCTGCGCTGGGAGATGGCAGTGAAATTGTTGCTGGCTCTCAAGTGAGGATTATTTGCCGCGATAATATTGCGTTAGTGGTTGAGCCAATTTTGGCTGATAGCGAACGCTTCCCTGAACAAAAGTAACTGATTTAATAAGGAAGGAATCTATTTATGTTCGGAATTACACTTTTTGTACTTTTTATTTTTTTCATTCTCTACAAATTACTGCTGATTGTGCCTATGCGTGAGGTCAATGTGATTGAGCGCCTAGGTAAATTCCGCACCGTATTGCAGCCAGGTTTTCATTTTCTAATCCCATTTTTCGACCGCGTCGCATACAAGCATGAGATCCGTGAGCAAGTACTTGATGTGCCGCCACAGAGTTGTATTTCAAAAGATAACACCCAGCTAGAAGTAGATGGTTTAGTTTACCTTAAGGTGATGGACGGTAAGCTTGCCAGTTACGGTATTGAAGATTACCGCCGCGCAGCCGTAAACCTTGCACAAACCACTATGCGTTCAGAAATCGGTAAACTCAGTCTTAGCCAAACCTTTTCAGAGCGAGATAGCCTGAATGAATCGATAGTACGAGAGATTGATAAGGCATCAGACCCATGGGGGATCAAGGTGCTGCGTTATGAGATTAAAAATATTACTCCGTCGCGCAAAGTGATCCATACCTTAGAAAAGCAAATGGAAGCTGAACGCAGTAAGCGTGCTGAAATTACCTTAGCTAATGCTGAAAAAGCGGCAATGATTAACTTGTCGCAAGGTGAGCGTCAAGAAGCAATTAACCTATCCGAAGGTGAAAAGCAGCGTCGAATTAACGAAGCTAAAGGTACCGCGCAGGAGATTGCGATTATTGCTCGTGCTAAGGCAGAAGGTATGGAACTAGTCTCGGCGGCGTTGGCGAAAGAGGGCGGCAATGAAGCAATGAATATGCAGTTGAAAGAGCAGTTTATTGCCCAAGTTGGCAAGATATTGGAAGAGGCTGATGTCTCAGTTGTTCCAGCGGAACTAGCTAAAATAGAAGGTTTTTTTGAAGGCATGGAGCAAGTTACTAGCGCAGTAACTGCTAACTCAGTGAAAGGAGCACGCTAATGATTGCAGGCATTAATACCGATATGATCGTGATGGCCATTTGGGGTCTAATTTTCGCTATTTTCGTGATTAAGTTGTTTCAATCGATTCGCTTAGTTCCGACCAAATCAGCTTACATTGTCGAGCGCTTAGGTAAATATCACTCAACATTGGATGCGGGCTTCCATGCTTTAGTTCCTTTTGTCGATAAAGTGGCTTATATCCACGATCTAAAAGAAGAAACTATTGATGTTCCACCACAAGAGTGTTTCTCATGTGATGAAGTGAATGTGGAAGTCGACGGGGTTATCTATATCTCAGTCATTGACCCGGTTAAAGCGAGCTATGGCGTAACAGATTACCGCTACGCGGCGATTCAACTGGCACAAACCACGACGCGAAGCGTGATTGGTACGCTAGATTTAGATCGCACATTTGAAGAACGTGACGTGATCAGTGCTAAGGTGGTAGAAGTATTAGACCAAGCCGGTGCGATGTGGGGCATTCGTGTACACCGCTATGAGATTAAGAATATTACCCCACCTGAAACGGTTAAGAATGCTATGGAAATGCAGGTGAATGCAGAGCGCGAGCGCCGTGCATTGCTGGCTAAAAGTGAAGGTGATAAGCAAAGTAAGATTAATCGCTCTGAAGGTATAAAAGCGGAAACCATTAACCATTCAGAAGGTGAAATGCAGCGCCGTATTAACGAAGCAGAAGGTAAGGGCGAAGAGATCTTAACGATTGCACGAGCTACTGCTGAGTCGATTGAGCGTATGGCATCTGTGATTGCAGCTCCGGGCGGTAAGAATGTGGTGCGTATGCAATTAGGTGCGCAATATCTTAAGCAGCTTGATGGTGTTAGCAGTGGCCAAAGCAAAGTTATTTTGCCAGGCAACATGATGGACTTTGAACATTGGATGAATAGCATCGGCCTTGAAGAAACACCAAAGTAGGCTGTTGCAATTGTCTTAGTTTAGGTGAATAAATAAAAATGCTAGTCCCCTTTGGGACTAGCATTTTTTACTTTATCTAGAGCGATTTTAAATCAAGCTTGTTGCTTAAGAGAGGTAAACCTAATGGCATTTGATGATAAGTTCCGCCTGAGTAGTCACGCTGTAATTATTGAGCGCAGTGAAGTCGAACCTAAGGTATTTTTAGTTAAAGCGACTTATGGAGATTATCGCTGGGGCTTGCCAGGTGGAGCATTGGAGCCTGGCGAAACAATTCATGAGGCCTTGCAGCGCGAATGTGTAGAAGAGCTTGGTGTTTCGATAAATATTAAGTATTTAACAGGGGTTTATTATCACCAAGCTTATCAATCACAGGCGTTTATTTTTTTATGTGAACTAGATGATATTTCGCGCATTAAACTGAGTAAGGAGCATAGCGAGTATAGCTATACCCCCGTGTCACAATTGAGCCCAGTACAAAAGCAAAGAGTACAAGACTGTTTAAACTATAAAGGTGTAGTCTGCAGCGCTAAATTTTAGCGTGAACTTTGCGTTCTCGCGACACGTAGCCTTTCGAGCTAGGCTTAGCTTGCTTTACTATCTGTTGATGCAGCTCTTTATAGTTTTCGCCTATTTGCAGTAATTCATCAAATGGGGCTGGCTTACTGATTAAAAAGCCTTGTGCATAATCACACATCATAAAGCTAAGCTCATCTAATTGCTCCTGCGTTTCAACGCCTTCTGCGATGACTTGAATCCCTAGTGCGTGAGCCATCTCTATGGTTGCAATGATAAGTTCATGACTCTTTTCATCTTTATTCATATCATTGATAAAGCTACGGTCAATTTTAAGAATCTTGAATGGATATGTTCTTAGGTAGCTTAGTGATGAATAACCTGTCCCAAAGTCATCCATAGAAATACAAAAACCAGCTTTACTTAATTTCATCAATGCTTCTAATGTATAAGCATGACCACTGAGTAAAACGCCTTCGGTTATTTCGAGCTCTAAGTCGTCAGGCTTCATTCCCATTAGTTCTACTTGGTCTTTAATCGCTTGCACAAGGTGAGGATTTCTAAACTGCCTTGGTGATAAATTAATTGCGACTCTAAAGTTATCGTTAAACTGATTTTGCCATGTCTTTGCCGCTTCTAATGCACGTTTAAGAATAAACTCACCCATAGGCTCAATAACACCGGTTTGCTCGGCAATTGGAATAAACTCTGCTGGAGACACTGAGCCTAAGGTCGGATTGTTCCAGCGTAATAGTGCTTCTGCGCCCATGATACTGCCATCAAGAATATCTAATTGAATTTGATAATGTACGCTAAGCTCATTGCGTTCGAGGGCACCATGTATTTGTTCTTCAATGGCTAAGCGGCGCGAGACTTCTTTGTTCATTGCATGGGTAAAATAAGAGTAAGTATTACGGCCAATGCTTTTGGTGTGATACATGGCTGAGTCGGCATTTCGTAACAGCTCTGATGGGTTTTTACCGTCGTTAGGATAAATCGCAATACCAATACTTGCGGTGAGGATAAGCTGGCGATTATCAATATAAAATGGTTTTCTAAAACCGGCGATAAGGTTTTCGGCAAGGGGCTGCGCGTCATTAGCACTTGAGAGCCAGTCGAGTAGGATAATAAATTCATCTCCTCCTAGTCGGCCTACAGTATCTTCAGCGCGGGTGGCCCCGAGCAATCGCTCTGATGCCGTAATTAATAGCTGATCGCCAGCCTCATGACCGAGAGAGTCATTAATTTTCTTAAAGTCATCTAAATCGAGAAAAATAACAGCAATTTTGTTGCCGTTTCTTTCACTAGATTCAACCAGTTGTTCTAAGCGTTTTAACGCTAAAAAACGATTAGGTAGATCGGTTAAAGTATCATAATGAGCTTGATGTCGAATTAGTGCCTCGGCCTCTAAGCGTTCGCTATTATCATAAAACGATATGACAGCACCTTTAGATTTATCTTTCAGTTCTAAAGGTTGTGATTTGTACTCTACTGGAAAACTACTACCGTTAGCTCGCCAAAAAATATCCTCTTTGATATCTTGTGTCGTCACATTCATGTCGCTTGATACGGCACTGTTATCCGTAAGCTGGCGCATATGTGAATTGATTAATTGTGTTGGCGAGTCATAACCAAGTAGATAAGCACACTGTGGGTTGGCGTATATACATTTACCTTGGCTATCAACGGCATAAACGGCAACGGCAGCAGAATCGAGAATAGCGGATAGTAACGTTTCGTCGACAGGTGTTGTTGCAGGTTCTGCTTGTGCTTCTACTGCGGCAACAGATTGAAGTTGATATATATGCTGTTTTTCTTCGTGTGTATTATTCAGTATCGGCGCAGCATGTATGCGAGAGTAACGCCATAAAAAACCAAAGAGAGTGATGTTGCTCATTAAGAAAAGCACCATGATAATCTGGATATTGGCTGTGATAGCATTTGGCATTAATAGCCAAAAAGCCGCTGTCGCAACGGTGAGTATTGCGGCTATTAGGTAAAGGTATCTAAATGTGCGTGGCGCTCTGCTGTTTAGTTTCATTTCTCGGCTCCTTAACTCATCTTAATCTGTAACAGAAACGAATAAATTAAATTGACGAGGTAAAAGCGGACGAAGCCTACATGCTGATGATATGTTTGCTTGAGAGATGAGTATTTTGGGAGTTAAGTGCCGCGAGTTTAATAGCATGTTTAGTCCTTTAAATATCTAGAAATCAATTCCGTTGATAACCTTTGAAAGCTAAGTATAGGAGTTAAATAGCAAAATAAAAAATCATACAAAGGTATGCAAAATATCTTTATGAATATTAAGTATATTTTTACTGGAAAAATATATTCTGCTAGTTAGACTCTTGCCTGAAAGAGATTGTTAGACCAAATTATTAACTAAGCGTAAGAGCAAAATATGACGATTGAAAGAATAGAAACCGCCGCCCGTATGAGCCGCATTGTTAAACACAATGGCACTATTTACTTATGTGGTCAGGTGGCAAAAGATGCCGAGCAAGACATCACTGAGCAAACGCGCACTATGCTTGAAAAAGTTGATGCTTTGCTAGAGCAAGCTGGTAGCGATAGAGAGCATATTTTGTCGGCAACTATTTATATTAAAAACATGCAGTACTTTGCTGAAATGAATGCGGTTTGGGACGCATGGGTACCACAAGGTTTTGCACCTGCTCGTGCCTGTGTTGAAGCTAAAATGGCACGTGAGGCTCTGTTAGTTGAGATTTCAGTGGTTGCTGCTGAAAAAGCATAATTACTGCTTGTTGTATCGGTAAAGAGGTGGCGCACTTAGCGCTATCTCTTTGGCTTATTCTACCCTCTCGTTCTTTGCATCTGTTATACTGCCCGCCTGATTTTTTGGAGGCAATAATGGACGTATCTTCTTTACTCGACGGCCTAAATGATAAGCAGCGCGAAGCTGTTGGTGCACCGCAATCTAGCATGCTAGTGTTGGCGGGGGCTGGTAGTGGTAAAACGCGCGTGTTAACCCACAGAATTGCGTGGTTAATGCAGGTTGAGCAGCAAAGCCCTTATGCAATTTTAGCGGTAACCTTTACCAATAAAGCGGCAAAAGAGATGCGTGAGCGTGTTGAGAAAGTCGCTGGTGGCAACATGAGCCGCATGTGGATAGGGACTTTCCACGGCTTAGCACACCGCTTATTGCGCACCCATTATAAAGATGCCAATCTGCCTGAAAGTTTCCAAATTTTGGACTCAGATGATCAGCTGCGTCTAATCAAGCGCATTTTAAAAAGCCTTAACTTGGATGAGAAACAATATCCACCAAGGCAAGCTCAAGGCTATATCAATGGTAAGAAAGACTTAGGTTTACGCCCATCACATATTGATGCTGGCGGGTTTCCTATTGAGCAAAACTTACTCAAAATTTATCAAATCTATCAAGATTCATGCGATCGCGCTGGTCTAGTAGATTTTGCTGAGATTTTACTTCGAGCCCATGAACTGTGGCTTAACAAACCGCATATTCTCGATCATTATCAAGACAGATTTAAACATATCTTGGTGGACGAGTTTCAAGATACCAACGCCATCCAATATGCGTGGATCCGCGTGCTTGCTGGCTCAACGGCCAATGTGATGATCGTTGGTGATGACGATCAGTCGATTTATGGCTGGCGTGGTGCACAGGTAGAGAACTTACATAAGTTTTTAGCCGACTTCCCCGCAGCGCAAACCATTCGTTTAGAGCAGAACTACCGCTCGAGCGGTAACATCCTAAATGCCTCGAACGAGTTGATTGCTAATAACCCAGATCGTATGGGGAAAAAGCTGTGGACTGACGATAAAGACGGTGAGCCAATTGGGCTTTACTGTGCCTTTAACGAGATGGACGAAGCACGCTTTATTGTTGGTCGTATAACTGACTGGCAAGATGAAGGTGGCAAGTTAGAAGATTGCGCTATTTTATATCGCTCTAACGCGCAGTCACGTGTTCTGGAAGAGGCATTATTACATAAAGGTATCGCTTACCGCATCTATGGCGGTCTACGATTCTTCGAACGCCAAGAGATTAAAGATGCAATGGGTTATTTGCGTCTAATCAATAACAAGAATGACGATGCGGCTTTTGAGCGTGTGGTGAATACACCAACCCGTGGTATTGGCGATCGTACCTTAGACATCATTCGCACCACAGCGCGTCAGCAAGAGATGACTTTGTGGGAAGCGAGTGTTCGCTTACTCGAAGAGAAAGTCCTCGCAGGTCGTGCTGCAAACGCTGTACGTGGCTTTATGGATTTGATTATTGCCATGCGTATGGATACTGATGAGCAATCTCTGCACCGCATGACAGATCATGTGATCCAAACGTCAGGTCTAAAGGCTATGTACGAAGCGGAGAAGAGCGAAAAGGCGCGCGCTCGTGTAGAGAACTTAGAAGAGTTAGTGACCGCTGCGCGTAGCTTTGTGATGCCAGAAGAAATTGAGGATATGGGCGAGCTGAATGCTTTCTTGTCTCATGCAGCATTAGAAGCCGGCGAAGGTCAGGCGGATGAGTTTACCGATGCGGTGCAGCTAATGACACTGCACTCTGCAAAGGGCCTTGAGTTCCCAATGGTATTTATGGCTGGCGTCGAAGAAGGATTATTCCCAAGCCAAATGGCCATTGATGAAGGTGATCGCCTCGATGAAGAGCGCCGCCTTTGTTATGTGGGTATGACCCGAGCGATGCAAAAGCTGTATATCACTTATGCTGAATCGCGTCGTATTTATGGGCGTGAAAGCTTTGCTAGACCATCGCGTTTTGTCAAAGAGATCCCAGAGCAGTATGTGCAAGAGATCCGTATGCGTACTCAAGTTTCAGCGCCTGCAGTGAGTAGTCGCTTTAGCAAACAAGATGATGCGTTTAATGATTCAGGCTTTAAGATTGGCCAACGTGTGATGCATCCTAAGTTTGGTGAAGGTACTGTGACTAATTACGAAGGAAGCGGTGCACAAGCGCGTATTCAGGTTAACTTTTTCGATGTCGGCAGTAAGTGGTTAGTGATCGCTTACGCCCGTTTAGAAAAAGTGTAATTTGGCTAAGCAGATATAGATAGCCGCTTGGGTATGACCTGATTAACGCCCCTTCAATCTAAGGCTGAGCACTATGCTCGGCCTTATTTTTTAGCACATAAAACAAGCAGTAATTTTATTTATCTCAATACTGGTTGAATACTGTTACAGCTCAGTCATAATGCGGTTACAAAACTAAAGGCCGAAGACGTTGTAGGAGAGCCTAATCATGAATTTAAGGGATAAACTAGACGTTTATATGCGACTTGCGCGTATGGACCGTCCCATTGGTACCTTGTTATTAATGTGGCCATGTTTGATGGCGTTGACCTTTGCTGCAGGTGGTCTGCCTGATCTGAAAGTGTTTATTATTTTTGTGATTGGCGTATTTTCGATGCGAGCTTGCGGCTGCATTATTAATGACTACGCAGATAGAAATCTTGACGCCCACGTTGAACGCACCAAAGCTCGGCCGCTAGCCAGCGGTGAAATCTCCAGTAAAGAAGCTTTATTACTGTTTCTGGTTGTCGCTTTGTTTTCATTTGGCCTAGTGCTGATGCTAAACCCTGTTGTAGTGCAGTTGTCTATTGTCGGCATCATTCTTACCATTATTTATCCCTTCACCAAGCGTTATACCAATATGCCGCAAATGTTTTTGGGCACGGTATGGAGCTGGTCTATCCCCATGGCTTATGCGGCGCAAACAGGGACAGTACCTGCTGAAGCTTGGTGGTTATTTGCAGCTAACTGGTGCTGGACGGTCGCGTACGACACCATGTACGCCATGGTTGATCGCGATGATGATTTGAAAATCGGTATTAAGTCGACCGCGATTTTATTTGGCCGTTTCGATCGTCATATCATCGGTGCATTTCAATTAGCAGCCTTAAGCTGTTTGATCATTGCGGGCATGGTGGCTGGGCGAGGCGAAATCTATGCCTTAGGCATTCTGTCCTTTATCGGTTTTGGTTTGTACCAACAAAAGCTGATATTTGCTCGAGAGCGTGCAGATTGTTTTACAGCCTTTTTAAATAATAACTGGGCGGGGTTTGTTCTATACACTGCGTTAACTTTGGATTACTTAGTATTGGGCTAATTTAACCTATTGCTATCAAGGCGCCCCCCTTAGTGGGGCGCTTTTTTATATTTGTTATACCGAGCAGAATAAATATCTTAGTGTTCTAGAGTGTTTGCTGCTGTCACTTTTTGCTTTTAATCACCTTGCATTCGTTTGCTAAAAACTGCTCTTAGCTGATCAATCCCGCATACTCTTGCAATCAATCCCCACAATAAATCTACCTCAGTCAGTCAAGGTAACTATCGCTGACTATACTTATCCTAAGTGCACCATTACTGATTTATTCAATGAAGGATCATTGAAGTGACACTTTAGCCTATTAGGTTATTACTCAACGTGGTGGCTTGTGTCGACAGCACAACAAAAGGATTTGTATGCAAGGAGGTATGAATGGCTGCTTGGATCACTAGCTATGAAGCCAGCCAATGGGCTGATTATGAACTGGCTTTACTATTTATAATACTATCAATACTGGTTATCTGGTTTTTACTCTGTTGCTTTAAGCCGCAAGGTTTTCTTAGATGGTCTCTTGCAGTTCTTTGCTGCATAGGCTTGAGCGGTTTGTGTTTAACCAGTCGAGTTGATGCATTGCAATTAAATGCGTTGCTCACTAAGGGGCAAAACATCGAGATACTCGATGGTAGTTATCGCTACGGTGATTATCATTTCCCGCATAATTCAGCCCACGGCGTAGACTTTCGTGAAATACATATAGGTCAGCGCATACTCAAGCTCTACCACAGTGGTTATATGCGGCATAACCGTTGTTACCGTGACTTTTACAACAGCAACCAGTTTGCCGATAATGCGCAATTACGCTTATACATACATTGGTATGAGCACGAGCTTGTACACAATAGCAGTAAGGTCGTAATTAAAACGCCCTGTATTTTGAAAATTGAACAACGTGAAGTCAGTTAGTCTTTAAGTCGTTAACTTAATTAAAATACTTCACTTTTTGCAGGCTTAGTCGCTGACACAGGCTTATGTGCAGGTTCACTTTTTAAGTTAGCTAGGCTTTTACCTGTTTCAGCATTAAACAACCAGTCCATGCCGTGAATTGCAGTGGTTGCAAATGCTGTAGCGTGATTAGCTTCGTTAATAATGAGCAGCTTAGACTTCAAGGTTTGTTTAGTTTGATGGGCGGCAGTGCTATTGAGTAACTGAATAAAGTGCTTCGCATCACTCACCATGTCAAACTCTGAATCGCCACCTTGCCTATTATGTTCTAAGGCACCTATGCCAATAAAAACGTTGGCATTAACTTTATTTAGAACCTGTGTATTCGCTTCCAATTGTTTTAGCAGTTGTTGCTGCTGCCACCAAAAAGAGGGGCTGCCTAATAGGTAGTTAGTAAACAAGTTAGGCTGTTTTACTAAGATGTAAGCACCAAATAACCCACCAAGTGAATTACCCACATAGGTGCGCTGATTAGGCGCAGTTCGATAGTTTTGCTCAACATAAGGAATCACCTGGTGCTTTAGAAATTTTAGGTGTCTGTAAGCTCCGCCGGTGACTTTGCTCCAGCTGTTATCAACTGTCGGTGTGTAGTCTCGTACACGGCTGGTGTCACCTTGCATACCTAACTCCCACGAGATCCCCACAATAATCGCCGGTGCCATCTGTTTGGCATTCATTGGAAACCGAGTTACGCCAGACATAATTTGAAAGGTATACATAGCATCGGTTAAATAAATGACAGGATAGTCAATGTCGCGATTTTTTGATGATTTGTAGCCTTTAGGTAGCTTGATATAAAGCTTATAACTACGCTCATTGTCTTTAATTTTTACGGTGTGAGTACGCGGAATATTAAATGGACTGTTATGCATAACCTTAGCGTCGATAAGGTGATTGCCGGCTATGCTGGTACTTGGATACACGGTGATTAGCAGAATAGTGAATAACACAAAGCGCTGTATGTAACTGTGATATATGGACATTATTAGCTCAACTTATCAATCCGTTGTGTCGATATCTTAACCTTTTACTCGTAGAAAATCTTATACATTTTGCGTCAAAAACACTCAACTTAAGTTTGCTGAAGTGGTCGTAAATAACTCAATTGCCGATTAAATATAGAGAGTGAAGCTTGTTTTGTAACCAAGGCGTCACCATATCAACTGTTACATTGTTTTAACAAGCCTCAAGGATCAGAGCATGCGCCGTAGTATCAAATATCGATTACTGTTTTTGCTAAGCGCCATTGTTGTTTATTGTGTGGGTTTTCAATGGTTACCTGAATCAATGGAAATGACAAATGCACTGCCGCTAACCATTGCGGCAGCAGCGAGTTATTTTGTCATACTGCCAGCTATGTATGCTTACTGCATTATTTATGTAGGTCAGCAGCACTGGTGGAAGATGCTAGTGGTTTTTAGTTTGAGCAGCTTGATGGCCCGCTTTAGCTTTCCGGCTGAACTCGCCAGTTATTTTGAGTTTATTGCTTGGCTGCGTTATCCGATTATCGCAGTGTTATTAGTCATTGAACTTTACTTAATGGTCAGTATTGCGAAGGGGCTATGGCAAGCGCGATCTTTAAAGGGCGATCCGCGCTTGCACATTGTTGATAAGTATCAGGATGAAAAGAAGCGAACGTTAGCCTTGGTTCTGGCATCCGAACCTGCTAGTTGGTATTACGCTATTCCTTGGTTTTCACGCCACCACTGCTGTAATTTAGCCAACCTTAATCTGTATTCAGCCAAAGTGTGGCACTGGTTATTACTGCTTACGGCAACAGTGATGTTGTCCGCATTAAGCTATGTTCTTATTGCTACTTGGAGTGAGCTGCTGGCACTTATCGTGTCGAGCATTCTCGCTTATAGCTTGGTGTTTGTGACAGCTAATTACCGTGTCTCACGTCACTTCTCTGTTTATAGTCAAGGCAATAAGCTAGTGCTTAATAACTCTATGTGGGGTTTTATGGCGGTAAAATTCGATGATATAGAGTCAGTACAACATGGTGACTGGACTAATACGAAAATTCACACCAACACTAAGGTTCAACTCAGTTATAAGGTTGAAAGCGCTATTGAAAAAGACACGAAATCTGCTGGTAAGCCTGAATCGGAATTCCTCCAATTTGGTAGAGGAAAAGCAGCCAATATATTACTGACATTTAAACAACCACAAACCTACTTTGGTGGGTTAGGGCAATTACCAGAACAGATTGAACAGGTTTACCTAGTGGTCGATAAACCGATAGAACTAATACAGTCCTTACAACCCTTGCTGAGTGAGTCAGGGCAGTTAGATAGTGAGTTAACTTTAGATACGGAGGTTAGCTCGGAGCAACAAGCCTTAAATAAGGTGAGCTAGTGGCAAGTATAACTGCATGCCGAATTGATAAATAAGCAGAGCGTTGGCTCTGCTTATTTTTGTGTAAAACGATGACATTAAACTAGATGCAAAGCTTAAGCTTTTACCAATTTCTCTAAATCAGCTGGGCGGTAGTAAACCGATTTTAGTACCTTACCTTGGCGAACTACTTTACCCGCCATATCAACATCTTTTGCGCATTTGGCAATGATAAATTCACCTTTAGTGCTACCCACAATTTCAACGCCTTGTTTAGCGTAGAATTCGATAGTCTCGTTAAGCTCTTGCTCGTTACGGCATACTTTGCTCATGTTGCTTGAGTGCACTTCGTCCCAACAAGTGACAAAGTCGATTTCGCGGTTTTTAGCGACATGTAAAAGTAAGTCGATAACGTAGCTAATTTCAACACGGTCATTAACTTGAGTTGCACCTAGGTGAACCAAGCGCCCCATCAATACATAGACTGAATCGACAATCGCATCGGCTTGCTCAACACGGCTATCAGCTTCTGCAAGTTCAGTTAACTCTTCGATAGCCAATGAGGTATGCAGCGTATCGGCTTTATCATCCAAAGTGCTGATATCTTCAATCGGTAGATCAAAAGTTGCGCGGAACTCTCGAATGTCGCGATATAAATGATCGTATAGTGGTTGATCCAAAGCGGATAGTTTCATGGGAATTGGCCTTTGCAGCTAAATGGATTTAAGAGCCGACATACTAAAGAAACAACCCATGAAATAAAAGTCTCAGGTAAGTGTTGCTGACAATTAATATCAAGATAACCGGCGTGACACGCTTGCTTGAGCGAACAGCTTACAAACCTAAGTGAGCGATTATTTCGCTATGTAGCCGTTTGAGCATTTTTTTGCTTTGGTCATGATTAACATCCAGTTCTACCCAACCATCACAGCCCATTATCTCCAGCTGATGCACAGTTATATGCTGTTGATTCGTCTGTTCATCAAGGCTAGTCGCACCAGTAAGCTTCACTATGCCAAGGCGAGTGTTTAATCGACTAATGTTAAACTCTTCCATAATGCTCCTAAACTGGCGGCTTAACACAATCAGTTAACTGATTTTATTGGTATTTCGGTCATTTTGCCGCAATTTGTCAAAGGGCTCGCTTTGTTTTTACAGGCAGTATGACTTGGACTTTATTATGCACTTTATTTAATGTTTTTATCAAAGTTGTGCATAAATTATTTTTTGATAGCGCTGTCATTAGCAGCTGTTCCGCATCATTACAAGGTCGGTTTGTAGCGTATTTGTTAATATATAATGCTTTTTTTGCATAATTATATATGAGTTTACGCTTTAACTTCGCGTGCTTACTCGCTTCTCCCTCTTTTGCCTGAGTATGAGTTCTATTTTATATAAATCAGGGTTATACCTGCCTGTACTATTGTAATTCATTGAATTTTAATGGTTTGATGGCTTTGGTTACCTTTGTGTTGGCAATAACAATAAAAAATAAATGTAAATATTTTGTTACTCGGTTTTCGGGTTGTGCATGCAACAAAATGTCGATGTATTGATGAATGATGTAATGTCAAAAACCGCCAGCAAGTGAATATGTATTCATCTTGTCTGGGCGGATAATAACTATTAATCATTTGAGGCTTAATATGAATTTGAAATATTCAAAGTTAGCATTGGCTATGGTCGGCGTAGGGATAGCTTCGACAGCATATGCATCGGATCCGTTGTATTCACAGCAATGGCATTTAAATAATACTGGGCAAAATGCTTTCTCCCAAACGTCAGGCACGGCAGGTAATGATCTTAATACTCAGCTTACGCAAGCGTTTGGTATTGCCGGTGTCGGGATTAAAGTTGCGATTATTGATACCGGTGTCCAGATTGATCACCCTGATTTAGCTGCAAACGTGACTTCTGGAAGCCAGAACTTCATATCAGACTCTACTTACCCAGCTGATTACCCTGAAGATCCTAATGGGCATGGTACGGCTGTAGCGGGTTTGATTGGTGCCGTAGGTCATAATGGTGAAGGTGTTAGAGGTGTGGCGTCAAATACTTCATTACTAGGATTTAACTGGTTATCAGAGCAAACATTTGAAGGCTGGTTAATATCACATGGTAAGGGCACTAGTACTCAGGATGTGCGAGTCTTTAACCAAAGTTATGGTTTTAGCCCTATTGATCCGATTAAAGCTGATTTGAATGACCCACAATTCAATTTTGAAATTGGAGTGATGGCTGATGTGAGCCAGAATGCTGCATGGGGGCGTGGTGCGTTATTTGTTAAGTCAGCAGGTAATGGTTACCGTTATTTTAGAAGTGGTGGTTTTTTTGTTTTACCTGGTGACTTCTTTGCTGGTGGCAACAATTTAGGTTTGCCTATGCACAATAGTAACCAATCTTATGATAATTCAAACTACTACAACCTAGTGACAAGTGCGATTACTGCAGATGGTACCCGTACTAGTTACTCGTCGGTCGGTAGTAATGTCTGGGTTGCAGCCCCCGCAGGCGAATATGGTACTAATGCTCCAGCAATGGTGACAACAGATCTAATGGGCTGTGATGCTGGGATGAATACTTCAGCAGGATTAGGCAGTAATGGTTTGCATGGGGGAACAGAGTTAGACCCTGAATGTAATTATACTAGCACCATGAATGGTACCTCTTCTGCAGCACCAAATACTTCAGGTGCCATTGCCGCCATCATGTCGACTAACCATGCGTTAACAGCTAGAGATGTAAGGGCTTTATTAGCGGAAACGACAAGTAAAACTGATGCAGCAAACTCAGGTGTTAGTCTTGATTTTGTTAACCATGCAGGTGAGTTGGTTAGCTACCAAGCAGTCGATCCTTGGACAACGAATGCTGCTGGTGTTGATTTTCATGCTTTCTATGGTTTTGGTGCTGTTGATTTGGACAAAGCCATGAGCCGTGCTCGTATGACCAATAATGTATTGCCGGCAGAAATTATCACACCTTGGGTGGGTAGTGATCTTATGGTCGAAGTACCAGATGCAAGTTTAGCTGGTGGTGAGTCGAGCCTAGAGTTTAGTGACGATATTACCGTGGAATCAGTACAAGTACAGCTCACTTTAGATCACTCTCGTCTACCTGATTTAGCCATAGAGCTTATCTCGCCAGCAGGAACCCGTTCAGTATTACAAACTCCAAGAAATGGATTAGTAGGACAGTCACTTGATCCAAGTATTACAGGGTTTGATCAACAGTTGCTGCTGAGTAACCAATTCTATGGTGAACAAGCAAAAGGTGAGTGGACTTTGAGAGCGGTTGATACCAATGGTGAAGAGCAGTTTTCTTTTATTGCTTACTTCAACAGTGCAAATGTCTTTTTTGTACCACTTAATAATAACCAAGAGCCGGGTGTGATCAAAAACTGGTCAATGCGTGTAATCGGTCACTAAAGGAGCATTAATATGAAACCATCTATCTTTTTATCTGCCGCTGCAGTGACGCTATTTTCATCGCTTAGTATGGCTAATGGTTTGCAAGAGCTGGCTTCACCAGTTGAAATTCAAACCAGCGAAGTTGTTGTGGTCAATGGTCAGACATTTAATAAGGTGATTGAGCCTTCCGCGACGAGTAACTTTGCAGACACAGTGAAGTTGTTTGCGGGTGATGTTGTCACTAAAGGCAGTTTTAGTTTAGCGTCTAAGGCAACAGGTATTATTTTTGTCACCTTAGTAGACGGACAAAATGCAAAACAAGTTGCAGCAGACTTACAGTTGCAGCTGGTATTTGCCAATGGCAACTCAGCCGTTTTTAAGGCTGATGAGGGTGTCGATTTACTCAATTTGAATGATAACCTGTTCAATGATAGTCGGATCAAAGCCGTTAAAATTGAACTGGCAAATAATAAATATAATCCTGAGTAATTAACGTTAAAAAGTAGTAACGGCCTTTCAGGTTTAACTTGAAAGGCCGTTTTTTTAGTAATATCTAAATTAATCCTGAAGATTATTCAATTACTTTATTGTGTATTTGTGCATAGGTATGTGCATTTGCGCTGCTTGCTGTGAATACATATTAAGTATGCGGCTGCCGTTTAATTTTATCCTAAGTTTACTCGTTGGACGTGATTGTTGTGTTTATGTAAACATGGCTGGCTGTGCGCAATGCTAAATCGTCGCTGAACGGTATTTGCGTAAAAAATAATAAGAGCTAAAAGGAAAATGCCATGGCCTTGGAAACTGAACCTCAATCAGCCAAAACACAATGCCCAAATGAGTCAAATTTGCAGTCAACCATTGATGGCTCTTTTGAGGATGATAAGCATACCCCGGCTTCTCTACTTGATGCGCTAACCCCAATTATCGCCTTAGTCTGTATGCTCACCGCCGCGGTTTATTTGTTTTCATCCGATAGTTCATACGGCGCTAATCAAATTGCCTTGATTATGGCGGGCTGTATTGCGTTATTAATTGGCTGGAAAAATGGCTATAGCTGGGCTGAAATGGAGCAGGGCATAGTGCGCAGTATTGGCTTTGCCACTGGCGCTTTATTGATTCTGTTTACCGTAGGCTCGCTCATTGGCACTTGGATATTGTCAGGCACAGTGCCAACGATGATCTATTACGGCATGTTAGTGCTTAACCCTGAATACTTTTATGCAGCTTGCTGTCTATTATGCGCGGTGGTGGCTATCAGTATTGGTAGTTCGTGGACGGTAGCGGGTACGCTAGGTATCGCGCTAGTTGGCGTGGCATCTGCAATGGGACTAAGCGTTGAAATTACTGCTGGTGCGATTATAAGTGGCGCCTATTTTGGCGACAAAATGTCACCCATGTCAGACACCACTAACTTAGCGCCAGCGGTAGCTGGAACCGATATTTTTAGCCATATAAGGCACATGGTATGGACCACAGCACCGAGTATTATCATCGCCATGATAGGTTTCTTGATTTTAGGTTTTAATAGCCAAACAAACGTCGACAGCAATAACTTTGAAACCACCTTATCTTTAATCGATACCCTGTTTAATCCCGGCGCACACTTATTACTGCCTCTGCTGGTGGTGCTGATTTTAGCCTATAAGAAAATCCCAGCGTTCCCGACTGTCATCATAGGTACGATTGCTGGTGCGGTATGCGCAGCATTGTTCCAGTTTGATAATGTGGTTAAGTTTGCCAATGACGACAGCTTAATGCCGCTGGTGGCATTGGTTAAAGGGATATGGGTTGCCATGTTTAATGGCTATACGGCAGCCACGGGTGATGAAGTGCTGGATAATCTGCTTAGCCGTGGCGGCATGAGTAGCATGATGAATACGGTATGGTTGATTCTGTGCGCCATGACCTTTGGCGGTATCATGGAGGTGACCGGCTTACTTAAACGTATTCTGCAAAGCATTTTAGGCCTAGTGAAATCCAGCGGCAGTTTAATTTTAACCACGCTTGCGAGTGGTATTGGCGCCAACTTAATTACAGCCGATCAGTTTATCGCCATTGTCTTGCCTGGGCGCATGCTCAAAGTCGAGTATGCTAAGCGCGGTCTTGCACCAGTAAACTTAAGTCGTGCGTTAGAAGACTCTGCCACCATTACTAGCCCACTTATTCCGTGGAATACCTGTGGCGCCTATATGGCTAGCACATTAGGCGTCGCAACTATTGCGTATCTGCCTTATGCATTTTTTAACCTAGTGTGTCCGTTAATTAGTGCGGCTTACGCAAAGTACGACTTTAAAATTGAGCGCATAATTGCGCAAGAAGAGGCGACGGCTTAGTTAAAAAAAGCCTTGTCGGTGTCCGCCGACAAGGCTATTGGCAAAGCCAAATATCACCATGGAGAGGGTGAAAAAATCAACCCACCGAAATGGGTGTTTAGCGAGGAACCAATTCCGATTGGACATGAAGTCCAATCAACTACACCTGCTTAAGCCGCATAGCGACTCATGCTAACGACTAACGCTTGGCGTACTTAGCAGTTAGCTTTTCAAGGTACGGCTGCACTTCTTTGTCACCCCAGTCGAGGTAACCACGTAAGAAGCCCACAAGGTTGCCTGAACCGTCAAATACATAAGTGGCTGGCACAACATCGGCTGGCATAATTTGGTCGATGGTTTTCTTTGGGTCTAACCAAGTTTGGTAATGCCCTAGATCATGACGATCTAAGAAGGCTTGCACCTTATCGCTTTCTTCATCAATTGAGATTGGTACCACAACCAAGTCATTATTTTTATTAACTTGGCGGATGTTCTCCATCTGCGGGATCTCTTTAATACAAGGTGCACACCAAGTCGCCCACAGGTTAACCAGTACTAACTTACCCTTGTATTGTTTTAGGCTAATCTGCTCGCCTTTGGTGTCAGTAAACATCACTTCAGGTACTGAACGTGCCGACTGCATTTCAATAAAGCGCGACATAATTAGCGGCTTTTCAATGGCTTCACCGGTGTTGTAAACCTTATTTGAAGCAACTTGTGCTTGCGCTGGCATAAGTAATGATGAGAGCACCAATAAGCCGCTCAACAGGTGTGTTTTATTCATAGGTGTTAGCCTTTATATCTTGATGTTTACGTTGTTCACGGATCCACATTACTGCAAACGCAATAATGCCAAATAGCAGTAGAATAGGACCAAACCAGAGTAGGGCTGTTGCGCCTGAAAAGCTGGGTTGGTAACGAATTTTTTCGCCATAGCGTTGTACTAGAAAGTCGATGATCTCTGCCTTAGACTCACCTTGCTCCAGCATTAAAAAAATCTGCCCTTTTAGCTCACTGGCAATCGGCGCACCAGAGTCAAACAGGTTTTGATTGACCGACATCGGGCAGCGCAGTTCATGGGCGATTTCAAAGCCCAAGTCGCGGATTTGATCTGGGGTGTAATGGATTTTATCGCTAGCCGTTTGTGCTGAGGCTTGCACAGAAAGACTAATGCATAGCAACACGGCAAACCCGATTAATAAGCGCATTAGCGTTGAGGTGTACGCGTGACTCATGCTGGCTCCTTAACTGCAAATTGTGCTGTAGTCAGCGGCTTAGTTGCTGCCACCTGTTGACGGCGTAAGTTATACAGTCCTGACATTGCAGCAATCAAGCCGCCTAGCATCATCATTAGGCCACCAATCCAAATCCAGCAAGCAAGTGGCTTATGGCTAATGCGCACCAAATACTCAGTTTCGCTCAGTTGCTGGCCGCTCGATACATAAAGATCACGCACTAAGTTACGTATAATACCCGCTTGCGTTGTCTCCATGGCATTGGTCTTAAAGGTTTGGCGCTGTGGCGTGATGTAACCAACAAAGTTATCACTACTGTCGGTTACCCGAATATTGGCTTGAATCGCAGTGTAGCTTTTAGCGTCCACATCGACAGTGTCTTCATAGACAAAGGTGTAACCCGCCACCACTTTACCTTGCCCCGGCCCCATTCTTAATAACTCTTGGGTTTCAAAATTAGACACTGCCGTGGCGCCAATAATGGTAATGGCTACACCAAAGTGGGCAATGATCATGGCGGCTTTTTGGCTGATAACAGCAATGCCTTGCTGACGTAAACTAAACACCAAGTAGCCTAAAGTGAAGAATATCCAGCTTGCCGATGTTGCCCCAAGCCATACCCAAGGATTAAAGCCATCACGGGTTTGCATGGCAACCAATACACCAATCAGTGAAGCCGCAATAAATAAGCCAGCAAGCGGGTATAAGCGATTTAACGATTGTTGTTGCCACTTAATTAGTGGTGCCGCGCCCATAAGCAGAACTGCGACAAAGGTGAGTGGTACAAAAATGCTATTAAAGTACGGCGCGCCAACCGACAAGGTGCCTAAATTAAGCAGTTCAAACAGCAGCGGGTAGAAAGTCCCCAGTAATACCGAAATAGCGGCAACGACTAACACGATATTACCCAATAACATCACTGTGTCGCGGGAGATAAGCGCAAAGTCTGATTTAGATTTGATTAAGTTAGCCTTGAGGGCAAACAGGGTTAACGCACCGCAAACAAATACCCCGAGTAGAAATAAAATTGACATGCCGCGAGTTGGATCAGAGGCAAAAGCATGCACTGACTGCACTATGCCTGAGCGCACTAAGAAAGTGCCCAATAAGCTGAGTGAGAACGCCAATAGGCATAGTAATAAGGTGGCAATCTTAAAGCTGCTACGTTGATGGCTTAGCACCACACTATGCAGTAAAGCAGTGGCGACTAGCCAAGGAATAAACGAAGCGTTTTCTACAGGGTCCCAGAACCACCATCCGCCCCAGCCAAGCTCGTTATATGCCCACCATGAACCAAATGCATTACCACCAGTTAAAAATACCCAAGCCATCAGTACCCAAGGGCGCAGGTAACTCGCATGTTGTTGCGTAAACTTGCCACCAAGCAAAGCTGCAATCGCCGCAGCAAACGTCACGGTTAAGCCTACGTAACCTAAGAACAGCATCGGCGGATGGAAGATTAATCCTATGTCTTGCAAGATGGGATTAAGGTCGCGGCCTTCAATCGGGAAGTTAGGTAACAGGCGTGCAAACGGGTTAGAGGTAAACAGCATGAATAAGTTAAAGCCGGCAATCACAAACGCCAGTATGGCAATCATGCGGCCAATAAATAGGGGGGCTTGGTAGCGCGATGAGAACACAATTAAGCAGCCCCAAATCGCTATCGATACCACCCAAAACAGCATAGAACCTTCGTGGCTACCCCAAACCGCTGCCACTTTATATAAGGTGGCTAACTGAGTATTTGAGTGATTGGCAACGTAAGCGACGGAAAAGTCATCGAGTAAAAACGAAATAAGTAAACATAATATAGAAGCGCTAATCGTTACCGTCATTAATGCCGTCAGTGTTTTTACATAACTAAATAAGTAATGGTTTTTAGTATATGAAGCATAGAGCGGAATAAATGAAAGTAACACAGCGGTCACAGTGCTAATGATAAGAAAAATAAGTCCTAACTCTGGGAACATCTTATTTGCTCTCTATTAATTAACTTATTCTATAAAAAGTTAATTTGCTTGAAATTCATTCTTTTTGTATCGATATATAGCAAAGTATTAAGTGGTAATTATTATTAACTGTTTAATCTTGCCTGCTCATTTATTCATCGCAATGCGTTGAGCTTTCTTTATATAAAGCTACTTTAAAGCCATTTTATCTAAGGGTAGGTTATATTAGCGATGTGTTTTGTGACCTTCCTATCCTTTATAAGACCAAGTCTCTCTTCTGATATTTTTTCACGTGTAAACGGGGTGTTTTTAGGTTCTTTTAGATATCAAAAAATGCTATCACAAGTGAAAAACACCGCTTTTAAATTCGTGTATCCTTATGTTTTTGAATCATTTTTAGTGATTTTTTACTATCTGCGATTTTCGAGATCTCATTTCTTGCTGTAGCGCGTATTTTTTGCAAAAAAGATGTGGAAAATAGCTGCAACTCAATTGTTCAGTTGTTCGGCTAAACAAGAGAGTGCCTTAGTTGAATGATGATGAAAATACTATAACTAGGTTATAACTAGGAGTGATGATGAAAAGTTGGAAACTTAAAGCAGTCGCAAGCGTACTGTTTTGTTTCGGCGCAATAGGTAACGCTAGTGCTGCTGGTGATAAGTACAATAGCATCCCAGAAATGGGTGCATCTGCTAAGAATGCAATTGCAAACTATGCGGGTACAGAAAGAACGATAGGTGTTAAATCACTACACGATTATATTGTTCAAGAAGATGAGTTATTTGATTTCTTATTTCAAAACCATCCAATGTTCAAATATCAAGAAGAAGGTAACTTAATTGGTGATTACCATATTAGTGACCGTGGTGAAGAATATTTAGATACCGGCGGAAGCCAGGCATACAGCAAGCGTGTTGGTCGTCCAAGTGCTGTTCAGTACCGTCTAGGTGCTAAATCAACATTGGATTTCCCAAACAACTTCGTAGGTCCAGAGAAGTGTGCTGAATGTCACGCGACTCAATATGAAAAATGGCAACGTTCGCGCCACGCTAACGTAGTGCGTTTCCCAAGTGAAATTACCGATAAAGAAGTACCAAACGGTGATTTGAATGCCAAGTTATACGGTAGTGAAGCATCAATGCTACCAGACGGTGTTCGTGCTAATGATGTTTACGCAATCATCGGTACACCTCGTACTAAGTACGGTTTCCTAGATTCATGGTTAGTACGCGGTACTTACCACGTTCGTGACGGTCTACTATCTGAAGGTACCGGTAAAATGGTAGCCGGTGGTAACCAGTTCTCTCGCGGTTGGGCTGAATGGTTAACGCCAGAGATGGCCAAGAAAATTAATAAAGCAATTCCAGAGTTCCCAGTAACACTAGAAGAGTTTGGCGCTTCAGGCTCACACCAGTGGGGTATGACTTCATACGGTGCTAAGTACGAAAAAGAGATGCTGTTCCAGCCTGGTAGTTCTTACTGTGAAATGTGTCACACGTACAAGTTCGACTTCCAAAATAAAGAAGAGTTCTTTGATGCACTTGGCGATGCTAAGAAGCTACAAGAGCACACTATCTCTAAAGGTATTGCTTGTGAAGAATGTCATGGCGCGGGCGGTCACTTAGATGGCGGTACGGGTGGCATGCAGTCTAACTGTGAACGTTGTCACCAGCGCTTCTTCTTCGTTGACGCACTAGCTGATACTGAACAAGCTCAAGAGAAAATGGAATACGCATTCGGCGTATACATGAAGTCTGCTTGTCCATCTTGTGGTACTGAAGGTTCACAGATGTTTGCTTCTGCTCACTACGAGAAAGGCATGCGTTGTACAACTTGTCACGATCCGCATGAAGTAACAGATGGCGATTTCCTATCTGGTTTCTCTACACCAAAGCTGAAGAAAGACTGTGTTGACTGTCACGAAGCGCAAGCAACGATTGCTGACAATACTGACACTCACAGCAACCAAACTTGTCAAAGCTGTCACATGCCAAACATGGGTAGCTGTGAGAACTTCGCTGCAATCCAGTTCCCAGACAACGCAGGTTTTGACGCGGTTCGTCGTACTCACATGTGGAAGATTGATATCGACCCAGAGCGTAAGACACTTAACCCACCTGAAGGTCAGCCACGTGATTCAAGCGTGAAAGGTTGGACTGTTGCTAAGAACGAAGACGGTCATAACTACTTAGACTTAATGTGGACTTGTGCTCGTACAGCGATTTCTGACAAAGACGTAGTGGATAACAAGGGTTGTCATAGCCCATTCCAGTCTGAGCTAGAAGTTGGCCTACATTACGACGACCAGATGGAAATCTACGGTGAAGTAATGAAGATGCAAAAGCCTGTTAAAGAGGTGTTTGCTCAAGTTGAACAAGCTCTTGAGCGTATCGATATGCTACTAGAAGTGACTAAGCTGTCTACTGCTGACAAGACTGAAGTCCTAATGCTAGCTGAGAAAGCACAAGAAACGATTGAACTAATTAAAGAAGATGGTTCATGGGGTGTTCATGGCTTCCGCTACAGCCAGAAGCGTCTAGACGCAGCACTAACCTATGTTACCCAAGCTCAAAACATTCTTGATGGTGTTGGTTACAGCGCTAAATAAATGTAATTGAGTTAATACCGACCTCAACCTAGGCGTACTTAGGTTGAGGTAACAAAGAGAGAAATTATGAATAGAGTACTGGGAAGTGTCGTTTTCACCGTCTTGTTATCAATGCTATCAACAGGCAGTTATGCCGGTGGTGGTGAAGAGATGGGCCCGGCTAAATATTATGCTGAACCGCTACAAACGGTGACCATGATGGAAGCACAAACCTTAGTGGGCAAAGAGGGAGTTTACTTCTTTGATGTCAACACCTTGGAATTATGGGCAGAAGGATTCATTCCAGGCGCTGTTTATTTCAACGTAAAAAATTGGAAAGACTTGCTGCCAAAAAACAAAGACGCACTCATGGTTTTCTACTGTGCAAACCGTCTTTGTAATGCCAGTGAAATTGCTGCTCGACACGTGATGAAATTGGGTTACACCAATGTTCTACAAATGCCAGATGGGATCTACGGCTGGCGTTTAGCGAATCGAGTAACAGAAAAGCCATAACGGATTATGTAATTTTATTTTTAGTTTAGTGAGATTGATTGTATGAAAAAGCTTAAAAAAAGTGTCTTGGCCGTTGTGTCTTGTCTAACCCTTTCAGTGTCTGCGTCGTGTTTTGCTTCTAGCGACTTGAGTACTGACGTTGAGAAGGAATCGTACAGCATAGGCGCATCATTTGGTCACCATATCTCTAGTCAGGTATATGGCCAGTCTCAGTTAGGTGCAGAAGTTGATATGGCTCAGGTCGTTAATGGTTTACTCGATGCTTTGAAAGATGAGACAAAAATGTCTAAAGAGGAAATCGTTACTTACCTTAACCAACGCGCTGAAACGCTTAATGCTGCGAGGCAAGCTAAGTTAGATGCACTGACTGCTAAGAACTTAGCAGCGGGTGAAGCTTTCATGGCTGAAAATGCTAAGAACAGCGATGTTAAGCAAACTGAATCAGGTCTGCAATATGAAGTGATCACCATGGGTGACGGCGCGATGCCTGCGGGCAATGACGTTGTTACTGTGCATTACAAAGGCACCTTGATTGATGGTACTGAGTTTGACAGCACTTATGATCGTGACGAACCTAATCGTTTCTCTTTAGTTACCGTAATTGAAGGCTGGCAAGAAGCCCTTGCTCTTATGCCTCAAGGGTCAAAATTTAAATTAACAGTTCCACCTGCACTTGCTTACGGTGACCGTGTTGTCGGCATGATCCAACCTCACTCGACATTGGTATTTGAGGTTGAATTAGTCAAAGTTGAAGCGCCTGGTGAAGGTGCTCACGGCATGGGACTAAGTGGCATGGGTATGGGTGGCATGATGGGCGGCTCTATGGGCGCCAATCCACACAAATAAATTTGATATTAATTATTGATATAGAGCCAAGATGAACACGTTACTTATTAGTATTTCAATTATCTTATTCTGTTCGTTCGCGTACCTTTTTTGTCATCATATTAATTTTGACTCTAAGCTTGCCGAACTTGAAAAAGATGTTGGAGATATCTTTGGCTCTAATTTAAACATCAGCTTAAATGATGTTAAAGCAAGCAATAATTACAACTTTGGGTTTATCGGTTTATTTTTTGTCAGTGTTTCTGTTTTGCTTTATTTAACCATTGGTAGCTATCAAAAATTAGATTCGGCTAAAGCTGATTATAATATTGATTATTTACTGGTTGCTGAGATTAATAAAAGCCAGAAACTTGCTCAAGATAATCCCGGAGAACCACTGGTCTTGTTAGGGCTCGCTCAGTCATATATTGATGGCGGTTTGTACAATGACGCAATCGGAGCATTAGAACAGTTACTTGTAATTGATAGTGAAAACAGCCAAGCCTTAGGGCTTAAAGCAACATCTATGTATTACCGAGATGATCGTGTAATCAACATGGAGACTTCTTTAGTGATTGCGAGGGCGCTAACTCTACATCATGAAGAATTAAATACCCGCTTATTATTGGCTAACGATGCTTACCTTAACGGTAAATATCAAAAAGCGATTGATAACTGGAATATTGCTTTAACCAATAAAGTGCAAGTTGTTAATCGAGAAGCTATTAACTTTGCAATTAATAAATCTACGCAGAAATTAACTCAGGTTAAATCCGTCGTTGCTAATTAATACCTAATTTAACGACCAGAAAAAATATTAAATTATAAAAATTACGTGTCGGTTTCAAACCGATTATCGGAGGATGCTGTGAGTGAAAATCTAGAGAGACGGAGGTTCCTGAAAGGTCTTGGAGCCAGCTCTTTGATATTAGCACCGCTAGGGTGCAGCTCGGTCAAAGAAAAGGAAAGTGCCAACACACCGCATTATGTAATGGTTTTCGACCAGAACAAATGTGTCGGTTGTGGTGAGTGTAAGGATGCCTGTAACAAGGCGAATCACTTACCTGAAGGCAAGTCTCGACTACTAATGGAACAGCAATCAGGCGCAGTTGAAGGTCAGCCTTGCCCGCATTGTGGCAAAACAACGGGTTGTGGTTGTGAACGTAAGTTCGTCCGTGTTTCATGTCAACAATGTAAAAACGCACCATGCGTAACAGTTTGTCCTACGGGCGCGGCTCATCGCGATCCTAAGACGGGCATTGTGACCATGGACGCGGCGAAATGTGCTGGTTGTAAGTACTGTATTGGTGCTTGTCCGTACGATGCGCGTTTCATCAACAAAGAAACTGATGTTGCCGATAACTGTGACTTCTGCCTAAACAGCAAACTTGCCATTGGCGAGCTACCTGCTTGTGTGCAGCAGTGTCGTTATGACGCACTTATCTTTGGTGATGCAAACGATCCGACTTCATATGTGAGTAAGTTATTAGCTGTGAAGGACTCGGTGCGTATTAAGCCAGGTTTTGGTACAGAACCTAGCTTGCGTTACATACCTATTGTGAAGTTAGGAGTGTAATCATGGACGGTAATATTGAATTTACAATGGGCCTTTCACAAGGCATCGCTTGGCCTTGGCCAATTGCGGTTTACCTGTTCTTTGCTGGTATCTCTGGCGGCGCACTATCGGTTGCTTTGTTCATTCGTTTCTATAAAAAGCAAACTGAAAACACACCTTTTTTAAAGGCGGCGTCTTTAGTTTCATTAGTAACGATTGCACTGGGTATGATCTGTTTGGTTTTAGACTTAACTAATCCGCTGTTCTTCTGGCGTATTTTGGTGTTCTACAACCTAAACTCAGTGATGTCAGTGGGTGTTATTGCGTTATCTGCATACATTCCATTAGTTGCGCTAGTGACCTTGTTTGCAATGGAAGAAGAGATCAAAGCTTATAAGCCTTTGAACTTCTTACTGCCTATTATCGACAAGTTACGTGGCCTACGTTCGCCATCTGAAAAAGCAGTACTTGTACTTGCTATGTCAGTGTGTGCTTATACCGGCTTCTTGATCTCAGCGTTAATCCGTTTCCCAATTATCAATACTTCAGTATTGCCTGCGCTATTTGTTGCGTCGGGTCTTTCTGCGGGTGCTGCAGCTGCGAAAATGATTGCAGTATCAGTATTCAAAGAAGACTTACACAGCAAAGATATGCACACATTGCACGCCATTGAGTGGCCGGTAATGGCAGCTGAAGCCCTGTTCCTATTCATGATTATCATGTCTTTGGCTACAGGTAATGCAGGTGCACAAGCGGCATTCGCTGGTTTCCATACCGGTGTGTGGGCGAACGTGTTCTGGATTGGTGTTGTGGGTATTGGTTTTGTTGGTCCATTACTGCTTAACTTTGCCACAGGTAAAGCCTTTAGCCATTCAGCTAAAGCCTTCTACATGTCTGGCATATGTGCAGTAGTAGGCATGATGTGCTTGCGTATGTTTGTGATTTACGCCGGCCAGTTAAATGCCATTTAGTCTTTTGTTATTAGGCGCTTGTTAGTTTCCCCGAGTTAACAAAGCCTTTGAGAGCATTGACAAAATGTAGACAGTTAGCGGTCGCTCTGGTTAGCGAGTTAGGATGACTAGCACATCCAGAGTGACCAATAACTCGATACAAAGAACGTTAGTTCTAGCAAGCGGTAATACGGGCTGTTGAGTGCTTCCCTATGGTACGCAATGGCACATACGCCGAGCTCTGTTTGAACTAACTGCGAGTAAGCTAGCCCTTTGATATGCCGCCCTGCAAGGCTATCGAAGGGCTAGCCTGAAAGCATGATTGAATCTGGAGACACAATGAAAAAGCTAATCTGTTTGTTATTTCTTTTGCCCTTTTTAAATGCATGCAGCGATAGCAGCGCTGATGCTACTCAATATACGGCTCAGGCTATTCATGATCATGACCGCTGCCACCTTTGCGGCATGATGATAACTAAGTACCCTGGTCCAAAAGGCCAAGTACACCTTAAAGGTCAAACCCAGGTTCCCAAGTTTTGCTCAACCCGCGATATGTTTAACTTCGCACTACAGAGCGAAAACAAACGCCAAATTGAAGCCTTATTTGTCCATGACGCTGGGGCGACTGATTGGCAAAAGCCAACAGATGATGCCTTTGTTGATGCCAAGACCGCTTGGTATGTATACGGCACCAGTAAAAAAGCGGTTATGGGGCCAGCAGTGGCAAGCTTTAAGCAGCAAGCAGATGCGACTAAATTTGCCGAAGAGTTCGGTGGCGCAGTGCTAGCTTATGACAAGATTACCATAGCGTTATTAGCCGGCGAATAATCGTTTTATCCCTTATTAAATAACCTCAAAGGTAAGTGACTACTTACCTTTGAGGTTGAAGTTACCTATGAATACAGTCACATCTGGCGTCAATTTTCGTTTGTTTTATCGCACCGCTAAGCAGCTTTGTGTTAGCGCAGGGATAGGATTACTGCTTTGTCCGGCAAGCTTTGCTGCTAACTACTCTGTACACGACAGTGACTCGCTGACCCAGCAATTAAAAACCGTTAGCGCCGGCGATACTGTCTCCTTGCAAGCGGGCAATTACTTAGGCCATTTTGAAATCCATCAGCCTATTCAGCTTATTGGTGAACCGGGCGCCGTTATTGATGCCAAGGGCACTGGCAGCGCTATCAGTGTGTTTAGCTCAGATGTGAGTTTAACCAGTTTAAAAATCCAGAATTGGGGCGGCGACTTATACGAGCTCAATGCTGGCATCTTAATTAAAGAGCAAGCACAGCGAGTGCGTATTGAATCAAGCAAGCTGCAAGGTGATGGTTTTGGTATCTACGCCGAAAACACCAGCCATATTACCGTTGCCAATAACGTCATTACCGGTAATGGCAGGCTTTATAAGCTCGACAGGGGCGATGGCGTTTACCTTAAAGGGGTTGATGTTTCAGTCATCCACGACAACCAAATTTCAGATGTGAGAGACGGCGTTTACCTAGAAACCAGCACTAATAGCTTAGTGTTTGATAACCGCTTTCACTCGGCGCAATACGGCATTCATTACATGTACACCAAACATGATGAAGCCTACGGTAATCAGGTGAATAATGTCGATGGTGGCTACGCCATCATGAGCTCAGAGTTTGTTAATCTGCATCAAAATCAGGCTGCAAATACCCTAGATTTTGGCGTACTGCTTAATATCAGTAACCACTGTATCGTCAGCAACAATCGTATGAGTCTAGGGCATAACCCACAAGGCACACCAGAGCTTGGCAACGAAGGGAAAGGTATTTTTATCTACGGCGCCCGCGACAATGAAATTACCTATAACTTATTTTCAACCAGCGATATTGGCATCTATATGGCGATGGGCGGTGAGAAGAATAAGGTTTACGGCAACCAGTTTGTGAATAACAAGACCCAAGTCAAGTACGTTGGCGACGCCTTATTAGAGTGGAGTCATGATGGGCGTGGCAATTACTGGAGTGGTTATATGGGCTGGGACACCAACCATGATGGCATTGCCGATAAAGCTTATCGTCCAAACGACAATCTGGACAAATTGTTTTGGCTTTACCCAGAGGCGCGATTCTTAATGAACAGCCCGGTGGTAGCACTGCTGCGCTGGGTGCAAGGTCAGTTTGAATTTGGTCCGGCTACCGGCATCATCGATAGTTTTCCGCTGTTAACCACTGACAGGGAGCTGTAAACATGGGTCAGTACACCGCAGTTAATTTGCCTTTTGAACACAATAATACAGGAAGCGTGATGGTTCCCCCGTCAATTAAGCTAACCGATGTTAGCCTACAATATAACGATTTTACCGCACTCAATAACGTCAGCTTTGAGGTCAACGCCGGACAAACCATGGCACTACTAGGCCACAACGGCGCCGGTAAATCGAGCTTAATTAAAGTGATTCTAGGGCTGATTTCACCTACCGTCGGTAAGGCCGAAGTGATGGGGCAGAGCGCTTACACCAATCACCAACAAAATTGCGTCGACATCGGTTACTTGCCTGAAGATGTGAGCTTTTACGACAAGCTCAGTGGGCGGGAAGTATTAAGCTACTTTGGCGCCCTAAAAGGCGTTAACCAAGCGCGTATCGAGTCGCTAATTGAAGAGTTTGGTTTAGGTTATGCGCAGCATCGTCAATTGAAAACCTATTCAAAAGGCATGAAGCAGCGTTTAGGCGTGGCACAGGCCATTTTGTCTGAGCCTAAAATCCTGCTGCTTGACGAGCCAACCGTCGGACTTGACCCTCAAGCGTCACAATTTCTTTATGGCAAAATTAATCAGCTAAAACAGTCTGGTTGTGCGGTGGTGATTTCAACTCATGAATTGTCACTGGTTGAAGCGCATTTAGATATTGCGCTTATCATGGCAAAAGGGCAGCGCCGAGCATTAGGCAGCTGCAGCGAGCTGAGTAAAGCCAGCGCGTTAAAGATCACCATTGGCTTTAGCGAGTTGAGCGAGCGGGTTAAAACCAACGCTTATTTGCAGCAGTTTTATGATCAAGGCTTATTGCAGTTTAGCGCCATGCATAAGGCTGACATCATTAAACATCTGGTTACCCAATGCCAAATATTCGACTTTGAAATTAAACAGCCAAGACTCGAAGACATTTACCACGATTTAATGGGGCAATCTCTACGCTCCCCAGCTGAGCAATCTTAAAATGTATATAAACAAACTTACCTCGCCAATTTTGATTATCGCTTATAAAGAGATTTGCGACAGTTCACGTAACCGCTGGTTAGCCTTTATGGGAAGCATGTTTTTATTGCTTTCGTTGAGTGTGAGTTTTGCGGGTAGCGCGGTGACTGGCAGTTTATATTTGCCTGAAATCGACGCCTTAATGAGCAGTCTATCTACTATCTCAGTGTTTATTATCCCGTTAGCCGCGATTCTACTCAGCTATGACGCTTTTGTTGGCGAAGACGAGTCTGGCACCTTGTTACTGTTATTGTCTTATCCGTTAACTCGCATGCAGATCTTATTTGGCAAACTGCTTGGGCATATGACCGTTATGCTGCTTGCTACAGGGGTCGCTTTTGGCATCACCGCAGTGCTGCTTTTGCTACTTGGCGAGCATTATCATAAAGCGGATCTGATTAGCGCATTCGTGCAGTTCTTGGTAAGCAGTAACTTGCTAGCCCTGACCTTTATTTTGATCAGCTATATTGTCAGTTTAAAAAGCACTGAAAAAGCCAAGGCGATAGGTGGATTACTGCTGGTTTGGTTTTTGTTTGTGCTGATTTACGATCTTATTTTACTGACTATTTTGGTATCAGATTTCTCGTTCGCCAATCAGTACGTTATCAATGCGCTTATCGCGATGAGCCCAACCGACCTTTACCGTGCAATTAACCTAGTGGCTATCGATGGCAATAGCGCCAGCGGCAGTCTAACTATGCTCGCAAGCTCAGACTGGGGCTTAGCAAGTATGTACGCATTATTGTTTGCGTGGATCGGCACGCTGACAGCGATTTCTCACCGAATATTTAAGCATAAGCCGCTTTAGGCTGGTTTAGTTAATGCTGATGAAAGTGATATTACGCCGAAAAAAACATTATTACTAAAGAGGTAATATCACTCATTTATAAAACTGTGAACATTAGCGGAAAATGATGTGCATGCTTGGACTGTTTTGCGCCAATAATCACATTCTACTTAAGTACTTAGCTGTAGAATCCGCGAGGTTTAATACCCAATACATCGATAAGTAGAATAAATAGAAGAGGTTAATTGTGTTGAAAATTACTCCTTATTTGGAGTTGGATACAGAGGCTAACCAGCTTGTTGACCATATGAGCGGTAAGAAAGTGATTTTGACTTTCTCTGAGTCAGCCGTATTACATCGCCTGTTACTATCCTCTAAGCCTGTTTGTTCAAAAGAAGAACTGCTCAGTGCTGGCTGGCCCGATCGCGTGGTGGCCGTCACCTCATTAACGCAATGTATTAGTACCCTGCGTAAAAAGCTCGATCCTTACCGAGAAGTACAACTTAAAACCATCGCCCGTCGCGGTTATCAGCTGCATATTTCGACTCAGTCACATGTAAAAATGCTAGCGGTAAATGACGCTGAGTCAATGAAGGCAGCATTTTTCGATGTGTCTCTACTGGTTAAAATATCAGGCATTGTGGTTGCTTTGCTATTGCTCGTTATGGCGTGGTATTTCAGTGACTACCACAAGATTAAACAGAATTTAGCCAGCTGGACGGTGCAAGATAATTTTGAGCTGCAAGTGGGCAGCTTAAAAGGCAGTGGTAAGCTGTTATACAAAGACGATGCGCCGCACTTGCATCCGTTTATGTGGGAAAAACACCTGCAGCCAGACACTAACTTTTTAACCTGCTACGAAGACTTTTATGCGTTTGCGGCGACCGACGGTGCAAATTATTCGATGGCACTGTGTCCAGGTGAAGATGAAGCGCAGTGTGCAGGTAAGGGATTGATAAACTTAACTTCTGTCGACTCAGATCCAGCAGATCTTAACTTAAAAGAGTTTGTTGAGTTATCAACCGCGATGGAGCAGCGCATTCGTTATAACCGGGTAATGCTGCCAGAAAGTACCGACACCAGCGGCGCATTCCTCGAGCATAACTACCAAGCGGATGTGTATTTTCCGGTTAAGGATGAGCTACTTATTCGCGCCGATATTAATATGTCGCTGATTTACGATTCAGACGACACCGGCGAGTTTTACTCCTCTACCTGTATAACCGACCAAGACTGTTTAACCACGCCGATTAAGTACAAGTTGCGCGGTAAGTTTAAGCAGTATTCCGGCATGATTGATGACTTAAACGTGGATATTTTCCAGGTTAAGGTTGAGCAAAAAGATTTGATAAAGCCGGATAAGTTAAATGACTCGGCAGTGCGTTTTTATCGCGATTTACGTAAACGCGATATTAAGGATGAAGAGTTGTATTTTATCCGTGTGCATCAAGATCATAAAACCGCGGTGTGGACTATCCCGCTGTTTGGGCAAGTTACGGCTTGGTACCATTATGAGAGATTCGATATTTAGGCTCATATCGAGCTGAGCTGGTTGAGCTTGGCGTGTTTGTTGAGTGCAGAGTATCACTTTGGAAGCCCACGGTTATGTGGGCTTTTTTGTGCCCATTTTTTGCGTGTAGCTCTGCTGCTGAGCTTTGTTGGTGTAGAACAATCCAACTGTGTTTGATAAAGGTCGTGGCTGTGCCACCTATCAGGCTGCGCCTGATAAACGTCGTGGGATTCCATCCCACACCCGGGCAAGGAGGACTGCTCGTCCTTATCCTCCTTGCATCCACCATGACGCCCCGACGAAGTTGTAGATCCTCAGTCATTTTCTAAAATCGCTACCGCCTCATATTCGCCGTCCATGGCTCACCTAAGGCTATCTCGTCATCCATGACTCGCTCACGCGATTTGTCTTCAATGACCTCGGCAACTTCGATGGGGAGTGGTGCTTTCTGTGAGTACAGTATTACGCCGAGAACATCATCTATTTCTGTATTATAAAAGCACATTCGCTGTATTATTATGTCAGAAATATTAGGTGTTACTATTTAAAACAATGATTTATAATTATTTTGAGTCAAATTCGTTATCTAACAAGGATGCCATTATGAGTGAAGAAATTAGCATAGAACACCATGGTGAAACCATAACTGCTTCTTACACAGTTTTTGAAGATACGCTTCATGTTTACCTTCCCGATGGTAGCACTAGAGTAACGGAGCTACGCGGCTTAGATAGCGAGTCTTCAGCGAGGATGCATCTAAAAATGTATGTAAAAAGATCCTAGTAAGTAGTTCATAAGGGAAAAAGTAGTTGGCCGTTCTTTTATCGTTAATTTAGGGCAACAACTTTTCATTTTTAATGAGGCGTTAACAGGCTTGGAGGTTGAGCTTTGAACTTTAAAGATATTTTGTATTTAGATGTAGAATTTATATCTTCTATGTATGAAGAGGTTGAGGGGGAATCTCCCTCTGTTCAATTAACTAAAACAGAAAGTATGAATGCTGGAATTAAAGCCTTGTTCGCCTCCGTTGGAGTTAGAGCTTCGGAAACTAAATCATTCAACATTTCCACAGCTGCAATGTTGAAAAAACTTTCAAAAGAGCTTGAAGCCTTTCCTCTGTTTGATAATCAATCACACGACAAAGCAACACCGTCTAAATACGTTAAAATTTCTGGTTCACTATTTGCGACATTTAAAAGTTGGGTCAGTAAAAGTTGGGTCAGAGTAAACTATTCAAAAACCGACTCTCATAGGCCTTGTTGAGTTGATTGCTTATCAACTGAGATTATGAGACAACCCCATATTAGATAATAGGATGATAAATATAGGGTTAAACAAGTGATGAACCTCAAGCTAATCACTCTACTGGCATGTCTGCTCGGGTATTCAAGTTTCGGGTATGCAGCCAGTTTCGATTGCACTAAAGCCAAGGCTAACATTGAAAAGCAGATCTGTGCTGATGATGAGCTGAGTAAGCTAGACACCGAGTTAATGGCTGCTTACAAACTGTATCGAGCCCAGCTTACTGATAATGACAAATTGCAGCTAAAACATTCGCAAAGAACTTGGCTTAAACAGCGCAATAAAGATTGCAGTGATAATACTCCAGCTTGTAAAGATGTTTACCAGCGACGCATTACAGAACTGTTAATGCAAGTATCTGAAGGTAAACAGCTTTCAGTTAAAGACTATTATCAGCATTGTAATATGCGAACCATTTATAGCTCCTACGGCCAACGCTTAAAGTATTATTGTGAGTCATACCCTAAAGACTTCTTTAAAGCGCCGGGGGTTATCTCTGACACTAAGCTTGAAATGATCGACGGTGATAATATCTGGACAGTTTCAATAGCGCCGGGCAACCGCGTTACCATGGGTAATCAAATCACCTCAGGCACTTATCACTCTGTGTCTTCTCACAGACTGTACTTTGATAAAAATAGCAATGACTGGCGCACGTTAGAGACATTTATCGCCGTGCCTGAAGATTGCGTGGCTTATTCATCACAAGGCATATCAAAGTAAAAATGCGAGTAGAGGAAGATAGTGACTCAATGAAGCCGAGCTAGCCTCACAAACAAGCGGAGTTTGCTTATTTATAAGCTCTCGCGCCGCTTGTTTTAGCTATGTGGTAAATGCCGTCATCTAAATGTCTATTTTAACTGCTAAGTTAATCCTTTCTTACCTCTTCGACGTATAGCTATGGACAAATCACATCGTCCGGTAAGTGTTAAAGCAATTGCCTGTCTGAGCAATAGACTAAACACCAGAGTTAATGGGGTAACTAATGTTTTCAATATTTAAACGAGATCCTGCCAAGAAACTTAAAAAGCTATATTTTGCCAAGCTTGAGCAAGCGATGTTTGCGCAGCGAAATGGTGATATCAAAACGTACTCTGAACTCACCGCCGAGGCGGATGAAATCGATAAGCAAATATCCAATCTCAACAATTCGCCAAGCTAAGCTCACCACGATAAAGTTCACCACGTTAAAGTTTACTAAGCTCAAGCTCACTAACTTCGCCGAACTGCCAAAATCTCCAGCAAATAACAGATTGATTGAGCATTAATGGAGGCTTATCAAAACTGCTGACATAGGGTCACAGTTTGCCTGAGATTAGCGCCTTTTGTATTTTACGAACTTTTAATTTTTGCAAAGCCATTGATATCTATCAGAGTAGTACTTACCCTGATGCGCAATATTATGCTCTGAATAAACCTTGTTTATGTTGGCGAACGGCTGTTGCTGATTCAGGTTCAGGCTGATTGTCTTGAGAAAAACGAAATTCTAGTAAGAAATCCTACAAGGAAAAGTATGCGTTATTACATAGAACAGGCTGTAAGTTCTCCAAGCCCGGGACTGAGGATTATTGAGCGTCACCAAGATGGCAGCGAGACGGTTATCTGGTATTTGCAAACTCAGCATAGTCATCTTATTTTGCAAGAGGTTCAAGGCGAGCATCTGCTGCTGGGGGACTGGGACGGCAAGTTCAGCCGCTTTCATATTCCTAGCCAAAGCTTGACCCACACTCAACAGCTGACGGGTAAAGTAAGCATTGGTGCTGTTCTTTCTCGTGGTGGTTTTGCCATTATGGTGGCCATGAACAATGAAAATGACTACGGCATTCCGACCTTGGTTCGCTTAGATTGCAATAACCTGTCTATCCTCAGTGACTTCAGAATACCATTTGAGCTCAACGATGAAGATGACGAAGAGGATGAAGAGGATGAAGATAGCGAACTAGACACTGACGATGATGAAGAGTTTGAGCCTCAGATAGACTGCTATACCCTCGATGTTTATCGCCCAACAGAACCAATAGCAGGGCAGCTGTGGTTGTATGCATGTAATACCAATTCAAACTGGGAGAACGCCACGGCGCATGAATTTTATCGATTGGATTTGCTGGCGCAGCAAGAGTCTTTGCTTCCCCTACCTGGAGTAGGTAACGCTAACAATGACTTGTGCATGCCAGCATTGAATTTGACCGCCAACCTTGGTGTCATGCTGAGTTGGGAGGCGGCCCCTGTCATAGCGCAAAGTGCTGAACACAATGGCGAACAAGCGATTCAACTGCAGCTAGAACTGTTTGATATCGAGCTGTGCGAGGTTATTCGTAAACTACCGCTGCGTACATACAGCTTTGAGCAGTTGCAACAGCGTAGTGTCGACATTGATATATTGCAGGAAGGCCCAGAAGAGGATGCTGAGCAATATTTCGAGGAGTTAGCAGATCTTTATGAAGAGCTGAAAGAGATGCGCTGGCAGGAAGATAAGCTGCTGCTGACCTTTGAAGATCAAAGTCTATTACTCGATATTAACGGTCATGCTGAGCTATTTACTGCAGCAAGCAAACCTGCAAATAGTCATCCAGATATAAAGCGCAGTTACTTGCCTGAGGCAATATTGGCTGAACAGTTGGCAGGTTGTCATCCGATTAAAACTGATGACATTCCACAGGCGATGCAGCAAATGCTAGCGCTCTGTAAAGATGTCGGTTCAGCAAGCTATGGCGATCTGTTCTCATTCGCTCTAGTCGACAGCGCAGGCAATAAGGTGGAACCCACACCATTCTACCAACAAGCAGTACAGCAACATGCTGAACTTATGCAGGAAATGGTCGCCAACTATTGTGATTATCTGGACACCACTAGATTAAAAAACAATTTGTGGGAAGGGGATTATTGTACGGGCTCTTTATGCCATGTTGTCTATGCCCTGGCATCCACAGGGGATGTTACTAAGCTGCCGTTAATTAATCGCTTTGTCAGCTTTATTGATACCGACCATGAGAGTTTTGTCAGAGATGATTTACTCCCTAAGTTAGCTGTTGTATTTGATGAAAACTTGCCTTTAGTGCAGAACATCAGAGGCTGGTATGAGGACGACTGGGAATCATAGAGACTGGGAATCATAGACACCCACGATAAATGGCATGTTTGTATACCTCTTACTAAGCTTTAGTTATTGCTGAAGTAGGAGGTGGTTATGCCCCGCGCTAGAAGTACGCTAATTAGTCTTGAAGACACGCCTTATTATCATTGCTGTAGCCGGGTAGTGCGTCGAGCATTCTTGTGTGGTGATGATAAATACACAGGCAAGAATTACGACCATCGTCGTGGTTGGGTTGAGGCTCAGATACTCAAGTTAACAGAGATATTTGCCATCGATGTTGCGGCCTATGCTGTGATGAGTAATCACTTGCATGTAGTGCTTTATATCGATTTAGAAACCGTTAATCGTTGGTCAGATAGAGAGGTAGTTGAACAGTGGCACAAACTGTTTAATGGTACTGACTTAAGTCAGAAGTTTGCTAAAGGTGATGTGGTAGAGGCGTGTATGGTTGCTACACTCAAGCACCAGATAGCGACATATCGCTCACGCCTCTGTGATATCAGCTGGTTTATGCGTTGTTTAAATGAGCCTATAGCTAGACAAGCTAATTATGAAGACAACTGCACAGGCCATTTCTGGGAGGGGCGATTCAAGAGCCAAGCATTGCTCGATGAAGCAGCAGTGCTTGCTTGTATGGCTTATGTAGAGCTCAATCCTATTCGTGCCAAGATGGCGAAAACACCAGAGAAATCGGACTACACTAGCTTAAAATTAAGAGTTCATGCGGCTCTAAAAGGTAAGCAGCCTGCTAAATTGCTGCCCTTCATTGGCAACGAGAAAAAATATCAACCAAAAGGAATTAATTTTTCACTACAAGATTATTTAATGCTTGTAGATGAAACTGGCAAAATCATACGTGATGATAAGCGAGGAGCCGTTTCTCCTAGCGCAGAAAAGATATTGGATAGGCTGAATATTCCAAGTGATAACTGGCTTAAAATTACCACTGAGTTCGGCAAACTTTTTCTTGGTCCGGTTGGTTCACTGCAGGAGTTAACTCATTACTGCGACCACCTAGATAAGCGACGACGGCACTTCGCGAATAGTTGCCAGTATCTACAAGTTGGCTAATAAATTCTAAACTAATTACTCGTTTTATCGTTCTATCACGGTTGTTTTCCTACGCTCTTTTTTTAGGTTTTCTGCTCAAATCACATCTGTTTTACCCTGTTAATCATTAGACTTCTTGTTTGGCATCAAATAATGCTTCATCTCATATTTATAGTTCGAGTAAGGCTTCGTTATAACAGTTATATTGTTGATTATTAATGGGTGGCAATCTATAAAAAAGCAATTAATGATTAACCAAGAATATTACGTTTGGGCTGAAGACTGTCAGTTTGGCTTGCTTGATGCCGCTAATGAGTTGACTGAAATCGTGCAAAATAAAAGAGAATTGCTGTCGGTTGATGAGATTTTAGCGTACAGGATAACGACTAAAGGTGACAGTGAACAGTTAGCCGATGTTTATTACTCACCCAAGTTTTTATTGAGTGAAAAACTGTACGCTCTGCTGCGTTCGTTTGATTTACCGTATGTGCAATTTATCGTTGCCAATATTGACCAGAAATCTGAACAGTTTTACCTATTGAAAGTCATCAACTTTATTTCGTTGATTGATGAGAAAAAGTCAAAAGTGACCATCATAAGAGGCAATATAAAAAACCTTGATAGATTCTTGCTGTCAGATGAGCTTTCCAATATCGAACTCAGTCAAAGGTTGATATTTAAAGTCGGTCACAGCCCTGTGACTGTTGTGCACAAATCTATCGTCGATAGCTTAGCGACCCATAATCTATTGGGGGTGCAATTTATTCCAGTAACAGCTTGGAGTGCTTGGGCTGGTGCAAGATAAGCTGCATCTTTGAGCGTAGCTTAATGATTTTGGCTGTTAAGTTAATCCATTCTTACTCATTCAGCGTATAGCAAACCACTGTACAAAATTGGCTGCAATCAGCAATTGCAGCAGTGTCTAAGCTGCAGAGCAAATGTGAGAATCAATGGAGATAGCCAGTGTTTTCAATATTTAAACGAGATCCCGCTAAGAAACTTAAAAAGCAGTATTTTGCTAAGCTTGAACAAGCGATGCTTGCACAGAGAAAAGGTGATATCAGAACCTACTCGCTACTCACGGCAGAAGCGGGTGAAATTGATAAGCAAATATCGAACCTGATGCAGCCATAAGCTAAAAAGCTTCAAAACAGCTGACGATTTTGCGAGTGTATTAAGCTGTAAAGCCCTGTGCTAGTGAGAAATGGGCGCTGCCTGGGCTGATATTACCGACTAAGCCAATAAACAGCGCGATGGCAATAACCCCGGCAGTGCAGGGTCATGATTGCCACTGTTTTCGGAAATCTTAGCAAAAATACATATTGGCAGCGATGGCTAGCAATAAGCCCGCGAAAACCTTTTTGATTAACGGCACGGGTAAGCTCGCAGTGGCTTTAGCGTCTATCTAACAGTGCGGTAAACCAAGAGTTGCACAAAATACCGAGTAACGCCGGTAAATAGACGAAGCTGCAAAGCACTGTGCTAGTGAGAAATGTGCGCTGTCTGGGCTGATATTGCCTATTAAGCCAATAAACAGCGCGATGGCAATAACCCCGGCAGTGCAGGGCTATGATTGCCATCGTTTTCAGAAATCTTAGCCAAAATACATATTCACGGCGATAACCAACAATAAGCATGCGAAGATCTTCTTAATCAGCGGTATGGGTAAGCTAGCAGTGGCTTTAGCGTCTATCTAACAGTGCGGTAAACCAAGAGGTGCACAAAATACCGAGTAACGCCGGTAAATAGACGAAGCTGCAAAATCCTGTGCTAGTGAGAAATGGGCGCTGTCTGGGCTGATATTACCCATTGATCCAATAAACAGCGCGATGGCAATAACCCTGACAGTGCAGGGTCATGATTGCCATTGTTTTCGGAAATCTTAGCCAAAATACATATTGGCAGCGATAGCTAGCAATAAGCCCGCGAAAACCTTTTTGATTAATGGTACAGGTAAGCTCGCAGTGGCTTTGGCACCTAAAGGCGCGGTAAACCAAGAGGTGCAAACAATGCCGAGCAGTGCCGGCAAATAGACGAAGCCTGCAAAACCATCTGTTAGTGAGAAATGTGCGCTGCCAGAGGTGATGTAACCAATAGAACCGAACAGTGCAATGACAATGCCGCAGGCTGAGGCGCAGCCGATGGCTTTTTTCATATCGATGGAGAAAAAGGTCAGCAAAGGCACCAAGAGTGCGCCGCCGCCAATGCCTATCATGGCGGATAAAGCGCCGGTAATGGTGGTGAAAAAAGTGAGTAAACCTTTGTTGGGCATTTGCCGTTTGTTTTCCGTGTCAGTTTTGGTGCTGCTGTAAACCATCTTTAATGCGATAAGCACGACGCTTACCGCAAACACCAAGCGTACGGTTTTTTCGGGGAGCAGTGCTGCCACAAAACCGCTAATCAGTGCACCAAGCGCAACTCCCGCCATGATCCAAGGGGCAGTTTTCCAGGGCACATTGCCATTTTTGTGGTGCGCAATTGCCGATGAGGTTGAAGTAAAGAGTATCGATGCCAGCGAGGTAGCAATCGCGGCGATGACCACTTGCTCGGGGGCGAGTACTTCAAAGTGAAGCAATATTGCACTGAGTACAGGTACAATAATTAATCCGCCACCTATGCCTAGCAGCCCGGCCAAAAAGCCGACAACGCTGCCTAGTAGCGCGCAATATAAAATTAATAACAGCAACTCACTCATGCAATTTATCCCTTCATCGAATTTAGTGGATTATGACGCGACATCAATTAAATTGTGATGCAGTTAATTTAAGTTATGCACGGCTTAGGGCGGCTAATATAACTGACTCCTGCTTTAATTTTCAAAGAAATACAACATGAATATCCCTCATGTTACAGGTGAATTTAAAGCGTTATTCATCTTGTACTTAACTCGGTATAAATAACACTCAAATGGCGACGTTAACCAGCAATTTCTATTTTGTAGCTAACGGCATCATAGACGCACATCAGCAATGCCAGTGAGGCGACTGACTGAGAATAAGTACAGGATATAGGGACACCCGATCACGATGAATAACGATTTTACTTTTACCATTAAGAGCATTTGTCTCGATGAGAACTACCATCCTGCAGACAGTACGCGTATCACCACAAACTTTGCTAACTTAGCCAGAGGTGAGAGCCGTCAAGCTAACTTACGTAACGCGTTGAAGATGATAGACAACAGTTTTAACGCCTTAGCACATTGGGACAACCCTGCTGCTGACCGCTACTCTGTCGAGCTTGAAATCGTTTCAGTTGATATGGATATCGAAGGAGCCGGTAATGCTTTTCCGTCGATTGAAGTGTTGAAAACCAATATTATCGATAATAAAACCAATGAGCGCATTGAGGGCATTGTCGGCAATAACTTTTCGTCTTATGTGCGTGATTATGATTTTAGTGTACTGCTGTTAAATCATAATAAAGATCAGCCACAATTTAGTATTCCTGATAATTTTGGGGAGTTACACGGCAAACTATTTAAGTATTTCGTGAACTCTAATGCCTATAAACAACACTTTAAAAAGCTGCCGGTTATCTGCTTGAGTGTGTCGGATAATAAAACCTATTATCGCACTGAAAATCAACATCCAGTTTTAGGCGTTGAATATCAGCCAAATGAATCCTCATTGACAGAACAATACTTTAAAAAGATGGGCTTACAGGTGCGCTACTTTATGCCACCAAATAGCGTTGCACCTTTGGCTTTCTATTTCTTTGGTGATCTGCTTAATGATTACAGCAACCTTGAGCTGATAAGTACCATCAGTACCATGGAAACTTTCCAAAAGGTTTATCGACCTGAGATTTATAATGCCAATGCGGTTGCCGGTAAATGTTATCAACCAAACTTGAAGAATTTAGATCACTCCATTACGCAAATTGTTTATGACCGTGCCGAGCGCAGCCAGTTGGCGATTGAACAGGGCAAATTTGCTGAAGAGCACTTTATTAAACCCTATCAGCGTGTGCTTGAGCATTGGTCTGCCAATTGCGCGCTTTAATTAACCTGATATAGAGAGTACTTATTATGACAAGATTACTACCTACCTCTACAGCAGGCAGCTTACCAAAGCCTTCTTGGTTGGCTGAGCCAGAAACACTTTGGTCACCTTGGAAACTACAGGGTGAGGCTTTGACTGATGGTAAACACGATGCGCTGCGAGTGTCGTTACAAGAGCAGCAACAGTCTGGGGTTGATATTGTCAGTGACGGCGAGCAAACACGGCAGCACTTTGTCACCACCTTTATTGAGCACCTAAGTGGCGTCGACTTTGAGAACCGTAAAACCGTTAGAATTCGTGATCGTTATGACGCCAGCGTACCGACCATTGTTGGTCCGATCTCTCGGCAAAAGCCAGTGTTTGTCGAAGATGCTAAGTTTTTACGTCAGCAAACCAAGCAACCCATAAAATGGGCGTTGCCAGGTCCCATGACTATGATTGATACCCTGTATGATGATCATTATCAAAGCCGTGAGCAACTCGCTTGGGAGTTTGCAAAAATTCTTAATCAAGAAGCCAAAGAGTTAGAAGCAGCTGGGGTGGATATCATCCAATTCGATGAGCCTGCATTTAATGTTTTTTTTGATGACGTTAACGACTGGGGCATAGCCTGTTTAGAAAGGGCAATCGAAGGACTTAAATGCGAAACCGCGGTACATATTTGTTACGGCTACGGCATTAAAGCCAATACCGATTGGAAAAAGACCTTAGGCACAGAGTGGCGTCAATACGAACAGGTTTTTCCTAAGCTGCAACAGTCAAATATCGATATTATCTCGCTAGAGTGCCATAACTCCCATGTACCGATTGAACTACTGGAACTGATTCGTGGTAAAAAAGTGATGGTTGGTGCCGTTGATGTGGCAAGTGACACCATTGAGACGGCGGAAGAGGTGGCTAGCACCTTGCGCAAAGCGCTGGAGTTTGTCGATGCCGATAAGCTTTATCCGTGCACTAACTGTGGTATGGCGCCGTTATCGCGTGACGTGGCAAGAGGAAAACTAACAGCTTTGAGTGCAGGGGCTGCCATTGTTCGCCAAGAACTCGCTGGTGAGGTTTAATCTTACGCGGATTATTTTTGCTAGTGAGTGCCAGCAGTTGCCATTTATTAATCGTTACTGACTAGCCAGTACAACAGCGCATGGCCAAGAACGGATAGCCGTTTCCGTCTTGGCCGTTTGTGTCATCATCACCTTTCTTTCGCATCGTTAGCTTAACCCTACTCGAGCCAGTCTGAATTATCCCCCTTGCGCATTTTTGCCAATTTTATTCGCATTCTTTTTTGCACCGCGCTAACCTGCGGTCGCTTTATCTATTTGTTTTGTTAATTTAATTCAATCGCCAAGGATGCTGTATGGCTCAGTTTGATAAGTCTGTTTCTATCGTTGTTTGCCCCAATTCTCCCACAAGTATCCGCAGTGCTTTAGCTGAGTATCGTCAGCGTATCGAGGACGGTTCTGCGCTGCGCTTAACCATGAACCTGTTGCTCAATGTGCAGTTTGTTAAGGCGGATGGCACAGAGTTAACCTTGGACGATGCCGGCGATAATCGTGCTTTGGTAGAGCGGGCGATTAGCGCTTGCCGCTTTGATGAGCAACATGCCTATATTACTGAGCCTGTGTTATTCGGTGCGGCGCTAAACTATCCCGAATTAATGCCAGAGGTGGTTGCCACGCTTGAAGCGTTAGTTAAGTTTGCTCGTAGCCGCAATGACTCCAACGATCTTTGGTTAGATGATTACAATGCTTTCGCTGTTGAAGGCTTTTATATGTTAGTCGCAACCGATAGCCGTTATAGCTGGATGCTCACGCAGTTTTTGGTGCCTTACTGGGATACGCAAACCATGACGGCGCCGCTTTGCTTACTGAGTGGTTTAGTTGCTAAGCATGGTTGGACGCGTGATTTGATCAAAGCTTATATCTGGTGTGATGGTGCTGAGGTTCGACGTTATTTTTATGAGGACGCTTCTGTTGAAGATCTGGGTCGTGATGCCGTGCAAGCGGACTTATTATCGCACCTGCAATCTCATCATGATGACTATCTCTACTTTAAAGCTGAGTTAACCGCGCGGCTGCAAGCCATGCCAATTCTGCAAACGGCAGATGAACCTTGCTCACTTGCGCAAGTGTTGGTTGAGTACTACAGCACTATGGGTGCTTGGCCTGTGGAGTGTGAGTTTGAAGACGAGCCCGATTCTTCACTGCAGGAATGGCAAGATAAGGTTAAGCAGCAATTAATTTGTGGCGTTACAGTTGAAGATGAAATCACTGCTTTAGCGGCAACACTTACCGAGGCTCGTGATGAGTCCGCATACTTCTCGGTAGCTGAATCGCAGCGTGACGAAGTAGAGGATAGTTATCAGGTCTGGAGAGATCTTGAAGCTGCAAAGATAGCAGCCACTCCAGTTATTGAAGACCTGATTGCAGATAAACCTGAGCTTGCTGTTGATCCAGAATCGGATCCTGAGCCAGAAGTGCCTGCTATTGCGTGGGATGACGCAATGGGGCGTAAGATCTTTACCTGCCTGAATCCGAGAACGGATTTAATTACCCAATCTCGACTTGAGCGCCTTAACGATGATTTGGGTTATCGTGACGGCCAAGAGATTATTGAGGCGCTGCCTTTTATGCCACTGCACCTTGGCAGTAGCGCTTATTTAGCACTGCGACTTCACAATCAGCCTAGCGCTGCGGAGCGCGATGCCATTGAGCAGTGGTTAGAGCTGCACTTGAGTAAGTTGCTCACTGATTTTGTGCTCAGGTATTGCGATGTACCAGAAGAGGCTAACGAGGCGCTGCGTCAGTGGCTTTGTTTAGAGGCTGATGCTGAACATTGTGCAGCAGCAGATATTGACGCGCAAATGATAGCGCTTGTGCGCGTGAACATGGCAAAAGACGGCGGTAAGTCAGGGCCTCAAATCAGTGCTAAACAAGCGGCGTATTGGAGCTTGCTTACTGCCGATGGTGGTCAGCGCTGCATGTTAACCACCTTATTATTGCAAAGTGCTGGCAAGTTTGGGCTATCGAGTCATATAGCGATGCTAGCCAAAAGGCATTGGCAACTGTGGTTAGCCATCGCACCGCAGCGAGTGATTAATCGCATTGTGAAATTTCAAGCGGATTATGGGCTTTATGCGGCGATTGATGATCAAGATGCTGAGGCATCGTTATTCGATTTATTGCAGCAATTTGGCGTAACAGACTCTATGTTGGAAGCCTTCACATTAATGGCTGATCAGCAAGTTGCCGATTATCGCCCTGCAGATCCTCGTTTTGCCCAGCGTTATGCTGCCAAGGTGCTGCAATATGCCGACTTAGATCCAGCTGATACTTCTATGATTGGTCGCCAGCAACTCAAGCAGTTCGAGGCCTTATTACAAGCACTTGAGTATTGCCGTGAAGATCAGGTTTTGGATTTTTTACAACACATTAGAGCGGTCAATCCACAGCTTGCATTGCCGATCATGCCGATGTTTGAGGTCGCTTTACTCAATACGCTGAAAGAAGGTTTTGACGACGATCGTGCCCAAGTTTTGTATGACAAAATCATGGCGTATCTTGCAAGTAGTGAAGGCTTAGATAGCCTGAGCCCGCAGGCGTTAAACATGCCAAAACTGCAAGGTTGGAACCCTTATCCAATGCACCGCGGTAAACTAGGGCCTGCAGATTTTGTCTGGTTGCTACCAAGCGAGATGGCGCAGCGCTTAACACTGTTTTTAGCGCAACTCGGTAAGCGTGGTCTGCATTGGTTGGGGCGAAGCTCTGTTGAGAGCGCCTATGTGGCGAGCCGTATTCAAGCTGGCGACATCGCAATGGCTGAGCGTTGGAGTCATTGCGATGTAGGCAACGAGCGTCACCGAGACAGTGACATGGGCGATGCGCTGGATATCGCTAAGCAAAGCTGGGCGCTAACTTGGCTTGATAACGCTGGTGTACCTGAGACGTCACTGGTGTATTTTGCGGTGCATGAGGGCTATGAGCAGCAGGAGTTTGTACGCAGACTTGCCGCTGACAATCGCTTACCTGATATGCAGGATTGGCTTACAGCAGATGAACGTATCGAGTTACTTGAGATGCTGCAAGGGGCAGAGTCATTGCCTGACACAACAGCGCAGAGCTTTTTACACGATTGCTCTAGTGCGGTGAAACAGTTGGCCAATAAACTGTTTAGTCATCGTAGTTAAGGGGTAATTAATCACATCTCGCTATTAGTTATTAGCTATTAGTTGTTAAGTGAAGTGCGGGGGAGTTGACTTCCTCGCATTGGTATCTGCTTTCCTTTTTCTCTTTTTTCTTTTCTTTGTCTGTTTTAGTCCGCTATAGGGTAAATAGCTTTAATGACTTACCGCCCAAAATTTAATCTAGCCTAATCTGTTTGCCTCCGTTTCTATTAAATACTCCCTGAAGCAGCCTGTTATTAAAGTTTCATTTTGTTGACCACACTTGGTGTGATTTAGATCACGCAAAGCTTGCTTTGGTTAACTTTTGTTGACAGTTATTTCGGTGTATTTATTAATTTAGTAACCGTTAAACTTACTTTTACTATGTTTTAGCGTATTTCTCAGTTCTAGAAATAGAGACCTTAATAGAGATTGGTCACGAAAAGTGCTTTTTATTAGAGGTTTGCAGCATATGTCGCTTTATCTTAGCGACTTTGGCTCAAATAAATCTGCTGTGTCGTGCAGGTCACATTTTTTAACTTAGCTATGGGTAGAATGCCTATCGAAGTAAACAAAACTTAACTGAAATCTGTAGCCTCCTATTTGTTAAGCCCGCAAATCATCATGCTAGCTAACAAGATTCGGCGGTCGGTAGCAGACCCAAAGATCCTGATCCCCCTTGAGCCATTGCAACCTGCTCAGGCAGGACATAAAAGGTAAAATAACAATGAATATCACCAACAAAGATGTTGTATTAGGATGGACTGCTGCAATCGCAGTGGCTGTGATCTGGGGCGTAACAGGCGTCGTGTCTAAGCCGCTATCTATGGCGGTAGACCCCATGACATTAGTCTTTTTCCGCTACGTGACGGCAGTGATTGGCTTATCAATTATCTTCTTCTTTACCTCTCGCAGTAAAACCCTAAGTAAAGACTTGGGTGGCTCACTAAAAATCGATAAGAAAGACATCGTTAAAATTGCCCTATGCGGCATTATCGGTCAAGGTGCCTTTTCGTTATTTAACTTCTTGTCTTTATCGCACATTGGCGCTACTGAAAACGGTGTTATTCAAGGTATGCAGCCATTCGCGACTGTGTTCTTTGGCATGCTGTTTATGCATTTCCGTATGAACAAACTGCAGTGGGGCGCCTTTATAGCGTCAGCACTATGTATCTACGCTATGAGTGTTGGGCCAACCAATAGCATCGAAGGCGGCACACCATTAATGGGCTATGTGTTTGTGACTTGCTCTATGTTGTCACTTGCTTGGACGGCGCATTTACGTGCTAGCTTGGCCGACAAATATGGCTCAGTGGTTTCTATGTTGTACCAATACATCTCGGTAGCGGTAATGGGGTTCTTTGTGGTGATGGCAATGGGCCTAGACTTAAGCCAAATCTTTATTATCTTAGATAGCCCATTATTACTTGGCCTACTGATTTTCTTAGGTACGGGGATCTCTGGCGGTAGCTACCTAATCCAACTTTACTCTTTCAAGCGTATCGGTGTTGAAAAAGCCACTATGGCACTAAATCTTATGCCACTTGTTGGCTATGTGGTTGCAGTACTGACATTAGGCGAGCAGATGGAACTAAGCAAAACCATTATCGTATCGCTAATTGTAGTGGCGCTATACGTCTTCACTAAGTGCGAAACTAAGCCTGAAGCGAAAGACGAAACGGCTAATGATACAGATAAGCAAGCAGTGGAGCTTAAAACGCAAAAGGCATAAGTTAATTAGGTTATAGATTCCCCCCCAAAATCCCAACCTTTATCCCCCGTAGGCTAACCATCTCGGGGGATTTTTTTGCTTTAAACGATAAAAATATAATGGTTTTAAATATTGCAAGATGTGAATTAATTTCTGTTAAAACAGCGTAGACATGTAGTCTAAAAGTATAAGCTAGTATTTTTATAAGTCATTATTAATAAGCATTTTTTATCCACTAAATTCCTTTCGGCAGAATGTTTAAACGGCTCTGTTTAAAGAGGCGGAAATTGTGCTGCATCCCTCAGATGACAGATATTACTAAAAGTTATAATATATACCCAAAATTACGGGCTTATCCGTCTAAAACTTCAGCTACTGGAAAAAAATGAAACAAGCAATTCCAACTTTAATGGCACTATTTTTAGTTGCCTGTAACAGTGATAGCTCTAATGAGGCTCCTGTACATATAATTGAGAAAGTTAAAGTCGATGTGGTTGAAACTGAAAGATATAAGGTCACTCCTGTCACGATTCCTCAAAATGTAAAATCATTTGAGTGGACCCAAACTTGCGGAACACCGATATTATCAACGGAAGACCAAAATTCTTTGAGCTTTAACTTTATTGCACCTGAATTACATGAAGATGAGCAATACTGCTTTGAGTTTAATGGGACGGCAAACGACAATACAAAGTACACAACTAAAACCACTGTTACGGTTATAGCGCCTACACTTGAGTTGTACATTGATAATGCATCATTACCGACTTTGCATCAGTTAATGCACATTGTTGAAAGCTATGATGAAAACCCTACGCGGGAACGCTTCATATCATGGGGAAGAGTTTCTGTTAATGATACTGAAATACGAGAAATGCTTAATATCTCAAGCTTTCCTTTAGTCAGTAATAATACCTCTCAAAAACTAGTCGACGCTGTTAAAAAGTATTCGCTTAACAAAAACCGACTGAACGTTGAGATATTCTCAAATACGACTCATGCTTTAAATAATATTAAACCAATAATCAGTGCGTTAAGTGATAATTCTAAGGTTAATGTAGCTGAGGTAAATCTATATGATGATGGTTCAGCTGAGTACATTAATCTTTATAATTGGCGTAATGCTACAAATAAAATCGATGCTTTAGAAGCTGACGTATTGGTAATGAAGGATTATGTTGAAGGGAGTTCTACGCAATCACCGAATTATATGAGTAGTCGTTATAACTGGCATAAGCTTTACGATACTGAATATCACTTTTTGCGTGCAGATTATTTAACTGTAGAGCCTGAACTTAATGATTTGCGGGACTATTTAGGTGACTCTTTAGAGCAAATGGATTGGAATGCATTTGAAAGCCTATCAAAAACAAAGCAACAACTTTTCTTAAGTATCGTAGGCTTCAATAAAGACTCACTCGAAAAAGATTATGCTAAATCCCCTAATAAGAACTTTGTGTTTACTGGGACGACAAGTGTAGTGGTCAAGTAAAACTGGACACGGACTTGTACGTATTCCAAAATCTTCGTTCAGATTCATTTGGGGTCAAGCCGCCATTATAACTAT
>NZ_JAKILT010000008.1 GCF_023283535.1 Shewanella sairae
TTGGCGGAGCGGACGGGACTCGAACCCGCGACCCCCGGCGTGACAGGCCGGTATTCTAACCAACTGAACTACCGCTCCAAAACTTTTTTAAGAAACCATTATGTCGATTTCTAAAGTCATTGCTATGTCACTAACATGACTTACTACTAACTAAACAAGTTAGCTTTTACTAAATTGGCGGAGCGGACGGGACTCGAACCCGCGACCCCCGGCGTGACAGGCCGGTATTCTAACCAACTGAACTACCGCTCCAAAACTTTTTTAAATACCTTAAAAGGTATTTAGTGTTACCCGTTATGTCACTAACAAATAACTAAAATTTAGCACTTGATTGGCGGAGCGGACGGGACTCGAACCCGCGACCCCCGGCGTGACAGGCCGGTATTCTAACCAACTGAACTACCGCTCCACATCAAGTGCGGTGAATAATACGTAGAGTGAGGTAGTCCGTCAATAATTTTTTTTAACTCTCTGCACACCAAGCCAAAAAACAAACAATTTGGTGCAAAGTTAAACATTTCAAAGACTAAATCTACGTTTTTTGAGCTGAAGCTTCTTCATTATCTTCCGGCATTGTTAAATCAATTTGATCTAACTCCAGCAACATTTTCTCACGACGAACCTCTTTTTCCAGACGAGCTTCGGTAGCGGCTAATGCTTTTTTCAAGTTGCTACGTTTACGCAAGACTAATAAAACGACGATGCCGAACAAAATCAGCCCGCCGTTAATCGATAACATTAATAAAATCGCTTTGTCTTTAGCTTGTTGCTCTTGCTCTTTTGCAATCGCTTCCGCTCTTGCCGCCAGCTCTTCTGCTGTAGGTGGCGGCTCTGGCGGTTGTACAAGGTTGAAAAACAGATCCGGCAGACTTAACACTATTTCTCGACCATTGAGTGTTGTTGTCACTGCACTGAGTTTTAAGTCATAACTACCAAAATCGATAACTTTAGGTAAAGAAAACCTTGTATCAGCCCCATCAAATTGGCTAATGGTAATTGGAACCCGTTTTCCCGTCGGCCCTAAAATATTCGCTTCTAAATGAGTTTGATTTATTTTTACCTGCTCAGTATCTATTAATATCTGTAATGTCCACAGTCCTGAGTTTGGGTCTTCAGGTGTTAGTAGGTCTACTTTTATTGGCTGTGGAGATAATCTGAATTTCTGTTTATATTGGCGGTCGATAACCGCATTTTTTGCACTCACTTGTAGGGTGTAATCTCCCCAAGGCTGCTCTAAGTCAAGATCAGTAGTAAAAACACCATCGTCTGGACGCTCATCTAATGCCTCGCCATTATCTCGATAAGCACCAACGATAAACGTACCTGCAGCAAAGTTTTCATCCGCTGAATTGCTTTCGCTAATAAAACGAGCGGTCCAATTTATCATGAAATCGAGGCCTGGCAGTCGCACCTTTTGTTCGTCACCTAATAATCTGGCAGTAAGCTTTAAACGCTCTCCTTGAAATAAAGGCTGCGGAAATGGGTCAACGTCAATAGAAAGGCTGGTCACTTTATCAATCACCGAGCCTTCGACGACTTGACCAATTAATTGCCAAGGACCCGGCATCGGCTTTTTAATCGTAACCATGTCACCGGTTAGTCCCTCCATCCATGTTACCTTTTCTGGAGGATGACGATTAACGTACCATTTACTGCCGTCAGGTCTAACTATTATCACTGGCGCAGAGCCATATTCTCTATGGATAAGTAACGTCATTGAATCAACCATATGATCGATTCTAAAACGATTCTTTAACTCTGAAGCATGTTTAGAAAGCAATACATCAGCTACTGCTGCATGACTAAACACAAAGTAGCAGATGAAAAAAGCCGTAAAAATGTAAACTTTTCTAGTCATAGAGGGCTCTAAAAATGTGATTATCCGCGCCAGAGGCATTGTCCTGACTTGGCGACTAAATCTAATCGCTCTTCATGTCTAACCAATTCATCGGCCGAAGCGGCGATCACTTTAAGTTTTGTTCTATCAAGACTTAAACGCTGGATCCCCCCGCCCTCTTGACCGGCTTTTTCACTTGAAAGGTTAAATTTAGTTTGCCCACCGGTCATTAACAGGTAAACGTCTGCCAAAATCTCGGCATCGAGTAATGCGCCGTGAAGATCACGTGCAGAGTTATCAATACCGTAACGCTTACATAATGCATCCAGATTGTTTTTCTGACCTGGATGTAAATGCTTGGCGATGGCTAACGAGTCGAGGATCTGACAAATATCAGCCGTTTTTGGCCCAAGCGGCTGCAACATCGAAAATTCATGATCCATAAAACTAATATCGAAGTTAGCGTTATGAGCCACAATTTCTGCGCCATCAATAAACTCAATAAAGCTCTGCGCGACTTGATGAAACTTAGGTTTGTCAGCGACGAATTCATTGGTAATACCGTGAACCGCGATAGCTTCTTCATCAATCGGTTGCTGTGGATTAATATACTCATGGTAATGGCGACCGGTTAAGCGGCGGTTTACCACTTCGACACAACCAATTTCAATGATCCTATGGCCTAAATAAATCGGGCCGCTCGATTGGTTCATACCTGTGGTTTCGGTATCGAGAATAATTTGTCGCTTCGCGCTTGAAACAATATTCATATGAATTTTTACATTTCTCAGTTAAATTTTTTGGGTATACTCGCCCAGCAATTATAGCTATGGTAGCAACTTGATGACTGGACTGAAACAGATCTCTATCTATACCGACGGTTCTTGCCTCGGAAATCCTGGCCCTGGCGGTTATGGCATCGTTTTAAAGTACAAAAAGCAAACAAAAGAACTTGCTGACGGTTTTGTGCTCACAACAAATAACCGCATGGAGCTATTAGCGCCTATCGTCGCCCTTGAAACACTAAAGGTTCCTTGCCAAGTGATATTGACCAGTGATAGCCAATATATGCGTCAAGGCATAACACAGTGGATCCATGGCTGGAAACGCAAAGGCTGGATAACTTCAGCGAATCAGCCTGTCAAAAATGTTGATTTATGGAAGCGCTTAGACACTGTATCTCAGCGTCACCAAATAGATTGGCGCTGGGTAAAAGGCCATGCAGGCCACAGTGAAAATGAACGCTGTGACGATTTAGCTCGCCGGGCAGCTGAAGCTAAACCATCTCAAGAAGATAAAGGTTATTTAAGCCAGCTCCAACAAGCCTAGTCTTCCTATTCGCTAAGTAAATAAGATTAGCCCTCGGTATTCAAAAAGGTTTGGCAAAATTCTGTAAATGCCAAACCTATCGGAGTGAAATGACGACTTTTATGGTGAATACGATAAAACTTACGTTCTAACGCTAATCCCTCAACATGAATAACCGCCAATTCTTTTCGAATAAGTTCTTTTTCCAGTGTCAGCTCTGATAATACACCTAAACCAGCACCTTGCTTTACCGCCTGCTTTATCGCATCGGGTGTTGAAAACCTAAACTTTTCTTGCGGTTGCATATCAAGTGTATTAGCCGCATTAACAAAGCAATCTCGGGTACCTGAACCTTCTTCCCGCATGACCCAAGGCATATTATTTAATTCACTCGGCTGTACAACTTTGCCGGCAAGTGGATGTGCCGGATGGCAAAACACTAACAAGCGATCTTTATGCCAAGCCTCAACGGTTAAACGACTATCGAGACATTGGCCTTCAATAAAACCCATCTCGCTTCTAAACTCTAACACAGCATTAATCACTTTTTGGCTGTTATCAATATCAACATTAACCAAAGTATTGGTGTGTTGTTGACAAAAAGCCACTGCTGATCTGGCTAACAAATAGTTACCGATTGTAGAACTTGCACTGATATTTAAATCGCCACCTAACTCTGCGCCTGCCGGTGAGAAAGCATGTTCAATTTGATCGACCTTTTGCAATGCTTCAGTCGCTAAAGGTAAAAGTAAACTTCCCTGGGAGTTCAAACGCAAACGGTTACCAATACGTTCGAATAAACGCGCATCTAGCTGTTTTTCTAATTCTGATAAAGCCATTGATGCAGCAGGAGAAGATAAGTTAACCATTTCAGCAGCTTTAGCGACTTGCCCACTGCGGGCTACTGCTTCAAAAACCGCTAATTGTTTTAATGTTATACGCATCTGTTCTCTTAAAATTCATCTGATGACTTAGTCACGTGCCCTGCTCGACCAGCACTTGGCGCCGTAGACCAATTAGGTTGCTTTACTTTACGCTTAGCTTGGATCGGGGTTAATGGACTTTCTAATTTTTTAGCCACTAACACGTATAAGCTACCAGTACTGGGCAGCCAAGATTTAAGTGCATGGGACCAAATATTGTCGCTTTTTATTTCTGTTAGTAGATGATGATGAATCAAACGTTCATCAGCTACCACTTGGTAACCTAATAGCCCTAGCCAATCTTTAACCCTAGATGGCGTAAAAAAACGTCCATTCCAAGGTATTTCATTTTGATACTTGGGCAATACTTGCCCAACAAACATCGGACTCAATGGATTAAAACCCGCAATGATTAGGTGCCCACCAGAAACCAATACTCTATCAACCTCTCGCAACACGCGGTAAGGATCGGCTTCAAATTCTAAAATAAAATTCATGACAACTGCATCAATGCTGACATTTTGTATCGGTAGCTGATTTAGCTCACCTTGAATATGCGCTTCGACTTCAGAAAATAACGAATATTGGCGATTAACGCCTAGATGCGGTTTATCAAGCTTATGGCTTAACGGCCCCAAATTTAGCATGTAGTAACCAAAGATCCTCGGCCACCAATAAGTTAGAGCATTCTCTAAACTTTCTCGGATAACAGGTCCATTTGGAAGCTCTGACCAATGATAAGGCTTTAATGGTATTTCAGGCTGTGACAAATCAATCTCCGGTATCATTGATATCTTACTTTAATAACGAAAGCGGTATACAAGCAACAGCTTTGGTCAGTAAACTTGTTTAAGTGCTCAAATTAATTCATTAGAGCGGATATCGTTTAAAAAATAGAGAGTCTCGTTATGTTACATATCACTCCATTACCGGCGTTTAACGATAATTATATCTGGGCGCTGCAAACTGAGCAAAATTCCGGTGTTTATGTGGTTGATCCCGGTGACGCTCAAGTTGTTATCGACTATCTCAATGACATAAAACAACCGCTTTTAGGCATACTCATCACCCACCATCATCAAGACCATACCGGTGGTATAGCGCAATTGCTTAATCACTATGGCGCTCAAATCGCGGTTTATGGTCCCCAGGCTGAACATATTGCAGGCATTAATCAGCCTATAACCGACGAAACTGAAATCAAACTTCAAGGTACTGCACTTGCAGCTAAGGTACAACAGGTGCCAGGACATACCTTAGGTCACATTACTTATTTGATCGAAGATGTACTTTTTTGCGGAGATACCCTGTTTAGTGGCGGTTGTGGAAGATTGTTTGAAGGCACAGCTGAGCAAATGCATCAATCTTTGAGCCAATTAAGCTTACTTGCCGACAATACTCGGGTTTGCTGCGCCCATGAGTACACATTGGCCAATCTTAAATTCGCAAATACGGTTGAACCTAACAATCCAGTACTTGCTCAGTACATGCTAGATGCTACCGCTCTTAGAGCACAAAATAAGCCGACCTTACCCTCGTCAATTGCTCTAGAAAAAGCAATAAACCCATTCATTCGGGTTAATAGTACAGAAATTAGACAAAATTTAGCGGCCAAATTTCAACAACCTATCGAGAGTTCTGAGCAAAGCTTCGCACTTCTGCGCCATTGGAAAGACATTTTCTAAAAAATAATCTACAATAGCCCGCTATTCCAGCGCCACTAAGCCAGATATATTCTGGCTTTTTTGAGCCTAATTAGAGGACATACGTTTTAGATGCGCGTACCATTTTTATTTGTCGCAGGGGGCATTGCCCTGCTGACAGGTTGTCAAACTTTAGACAGCCAACAGACTTCTGAAGGGATCCCTGCTACACCAATAGCAGTTGAAAAAGTCACTATAGCGCCAACAGTTCCTGAAGTCGTAGAGACCGTAGAGATCACTGATATTTGGCAACGCATCCGTCTTGATATGCAGATGGAAGTACCCGATGAAAAACTTGTACGCCAATATCGCGACTGGTATATCAAACATCCGCAACATTTAGAGCGAGTCTCTGAACGTGCAACACCGTTTATGTTTCTCATTGTTGAAGAAATAGAAAAACGTAACTTACCAATCGAGCTCGCATTACTGCCTATAGTAGAAAGTGCGTTCGACCCATTTGCATACTCCCATGGAGCAGCTTCTGGACTATGGCAGTTTACTTCACCAATGGCGCGCCACTTCGGCCTCCAAATGAACTGGTGGTATGACGGACGACGTGATGTTCCGGCAGCAACAACTGCTGCTTTAGATATGCTTGAATATCTGCATGGCAAAACGGGACAAAACTGGTTATACGCGATTGCTGCTTATAACACAGGTGAAGGTCGAGTCATCAATGCAGCTAAGCGCAATAAGAAAAAAGGCATCTCTACTGATTTCTTTAGCCTTAATTTGCCAAGAGAAACCGAGCGTTATGTACCTCAATTACTGGCACTAGCCGATGTGATTAAAAATGCTGACAAGTACGGTATTAAGCTCACGCCGATTAGCAATAAGCCACAAATTGAAGTGATTAATATAGGTAGCCAAATTGATTTAGCGTTAGCGGCAGATATTGCCAATATGACGACGTCAGAGCTACATAAACTCAATCCTGGTTATAACCGCTGGGCAACCGCTCCGGACGGCCCTCATAAGCTGGTTTTACCTGTTAATAAGGCAGAAGCATTTAAAGTTGCCCTTAATAAAACAAATACGACAGAGCGCCTTAATTGGGAACGTTATCAAATTAAATCAGGTGACAACCTAGGTGCAATTGCAAAACGCTATAACACGACTATTTCAGCGTTAAAGTCTGTCAACGATATTAAGGGAAATACCATTGTTGCAGGTAAGTTTTTGCTTATTCCCGTATCAGCTAAGAACCTAGATGAATATCTATTATCAGCTGATCAGCGTTTAAGCCGCCAACAAAGTAAAGCGCGCGGTTCAAGCAAAATCACCTACAAAGTAAAGTCTGGTGACTCACTGTGGAAAATTGCTAGGCAACATAAAGTCAAAACAGCTCAAATCGCAAGCTGGAACAGCATGGCGCCAAAAGACCCGTTACAAATAGGCCAGAAACTGGTCATTTGGTCTGGCACTAAAACGAATCAGAAAGGGTTAACTGAAGTAATGCGAACCGTTAGCTATAAGGTTCGTAATGGCGACTCACTAGCGCGTATTGCAGGAAAGTTCAATGTTAGTGTAAACGATCTTGTTCGTTGGAATTCTCTTGAAAAGAGCAAATATATTCAACCAGGACAAATGTTGAAACTGTATGTCGACATGACAAAAGTCAGGGCATAACCGTTTTCAACAGCTTAAATAAAAGGCGACCACAAGGTCGCCTTTTTGCTATATATATTATTAATCAGTTCCGCTAATAATCGTAAACAACTTTAGCCATCGCTGGGCGTTGTGACTCCGTTGCTTGTCCAGCAAAAATTGCTGTTAGTCGATATCCTTTACCCAGTTTGTCTTCCATGTTCACAGGCAGCCTAAACTTCACATTTTGTGTTTTACCCGCAGGCATAACCACTTCTCTAATAGCTTGAGTAAACATCATCTCATTTGACCAAGCCCATAGCTTTTGCCCTTGAGGATCCATTAACCACAGATCTGCCGTCATTCCAGACCTAAACATCAGTGGAACGGCATAAGACTGAAGGTTCGTGTATTGTAAAGTCACATTTATCTTATCTGTTACGATAAGCTTCGCATCGAATAAAGGTGTCTTCACAGGCTTATCCTTTTCTTCAGACAAGTTGTTATCAAGTTTGCCGCTAGCAAGAAGCTTGGCTCTTTGCTCTTCACTTGCCTCAATTGATTGTATATGTGGCTTTGTAGTCAAATGTGCTTGCTCTGCAGGTTTTGGTAGTTCCTGCGTTTTACTCGCTTGAGCTTGCTGACCCGAGCAGCCCAATAAGCTCAAACCGATTAAAGGCAATAGTGGCTTTAATTGCATTTACGAGCCTCCCAGCTTCTTAAATAAGCTATCTTTTAACTTATTAGTTTCTTCCTTTAACTTAGAGTCCAACAAAGCTTTGGTATCTAACGCAAACTTTGGCTCAGACATAGTGCCGCTTATCGCGAATGGGATCTCTACGCCATGTAGTGCATCACGTTTATCACCACCCTGCCCCTCTAACGAGCCGACTACAGATGCAGTTAGTCTATAATCCAGCGCTTCGTTAATAATGTTGGCAGTACCCGCTCCTTTGAGTCGAATTAGCGGAGAAGCCATATCTAAATCAGGGTTACTCACTACGCCTTTGGCAATATTAAATGAACCAGTCATACTGGTAAAATCTGTTTTCTGCACAGTAGCACCAACGCCCGATGTCATATCACCGCCCATCTTAGCTTTGGCTTGCCTGATCATTTGTGGAATATTTACTCCATGGATAGCTCCGTCAGCAATCTCAAACTTTCCATTAGCAAGTAAATTTTTCTTTAAGTTATCAGGTATTAAGCTCTTACCTTTACCTGCTACGTTAAAGTTTGCTGTCCCATCTAACATATCAACTTCAGCCATATCAATTAGTAGGGCGCGAATATCGACTCCAGAAAGGCGTTTATCAAACTGATAAGAAGCGACTTTATTTCGGCCATCCACCTGAGCTGAAGCACTGATTTTTCCGCCGTATAAATCTGCAGATAACTGCTTCATATTGGCGATGCCCTCGTTCATCACAAGCTGCATCACCCAATTTTGCGTCTTAAGATTAGCCACCTTTACCGACTTAATACGCACATCAACATCTAGATTAACAGACTTCATAGGACGTAAATCCGGCTCAACAGCGACTGTTTTGTCGGCTTGAGGCTGCTGAGATTGTTCGGTCTGCTCACCCTCTTGCTTTGGCAACATGGTATCTAAATCAACATCACCGACTTCAAGTTTGGCAATCACGTTAGGGACTTTTTTGCCGTAAGCCACATTTAATGAGCCTGACGCTTCGATATTGGCTGCACTAAAACTTGATAAGACTAGACTTAGAGTTTGCTTTTCCAGCGCTACGACTAAAGATGTAGTTAAATCCGCTTGTAAACGACCATTTGGTAGCCCATCACCTGTCACTAAGTTGTCCACAACAAACTCATTAATGGTGATAGTTTTTAAGTCTTGAGCAACTTTAAGCTGGCCCTCACCTTGGCTTAGTACACTCATATCCGGCAATGTTGCAGTAAACTGATATTTAAGTGGCGCAAATTCACCGAGTTGGAAGCGTCCAAGTGTTAGCTCTTTTAAGGCAAAAACTTGCTCTGTTTGTGTCGTATTATCAATATTGGTAATTTTAGTATTTGTAATCGCAATACCGCCAATATCTAAACGTGCCAAACTGGCGCCACTAGGCTTGCTGCCTTCAGCTCCGCTCTGGCTTGATGGCTCTGCTTTTGCGTTATCACCCGCTAAACCATCAAAACTTGTGCGGCCATCTTTTTGGGTTTCTAACATCAGCGTTAATCCATCTAGATTAAGCTGTGAAATTTCTACTTCTTTTTTCAACAATGGCATTAAGGAGACTTCAGCTACAACTTGATTTACCGCAACCATAGAAGCGTTTTTAAACCCTTCAGGGTTTGATAACGTGATATTGCCTAACTTAATCCCTAATGTTGGAAAGAATGTCCATGATAGATCACTACCAATAGCAAGTTCTCTGCCCGTTTGCTCTTTAACTAAATCAACAATTTGTGGTTTAAAATCATTGGGGTCGAAAATAACGGTGACATAAACCACCAACGCGAGCACTAAGCCTAATATTGATATTAAAAACCATTTTAAAAATTTCATCGCAGATTCCATCTGTTATCACTAAGACGCTAATATAAAGCCATTATTATAAATTTAGCACAGATGTGTCGAGTGCTTCATTAGAAACTGCCACACCATTAGCATCAGCATAAATATACGAATGCGGAGAAATCGTCACGCCATATATTTCAACGGCAATATTTATCTCGCCGACACCTTTCTTTTCCGTCTTAATCGGGTTCGCTCCGATAGCTTGAATACCTAGAGCTATTGTCTTTAAAGTAGCAACGTCACGAACGCAGCCAAAAATAACAACTCCATGCCAGCCGTTCCGTGCAGCACTCTCAGCAATCATGTCACCCATTAGTGCACAATCCGTTGCTCCTTGCCCATCAACGACTAACACTTTACCAGTGCCATCTTGCGCTAATAGCTCCTTTACCTTCGAGTTATCTCGAAAGCACTTTACGGTAACAACCTGCCCACTAAAAAAATTTGCCCCGCCATAAGATTTGAACATTGGTGGTAACAAAGTAAGTTTATCGGCATAGTTATCAAATAAGTCGGGTAATAAATCTAGCATTTTGCCTCCTTGCACTGGTTACTTTGAGCTTGCGTTAACCTACATAAGTAAAGAGTGTAGACTTCAACTCTTAAATTTCTCAATTTACAAAAGTCTAGCGGTAAAGCTCCTTATAGAGCCTATGATAAATAAATTCTAGGCACTGAATATTGGCATAAAGTAAACGAACAGATTAACTAGAGTCAGTAGAGTAAAAACACAAACGGGTCATATTAACTCTCCTCTATAATGTTAATAGGAGAACGCCGCTGACATAGCGTCATGCTTCCAGCAAATACCTTTACCTAGATTGACACCTAAGACCAAGAAACCCAAGCGTTAACACTGAAATTACTTAATATTTATGCAATCTCTGCTTTGCTGGAGTTAAATTACAAACTATAATCTTCAAAAGCACCATTACAGCCCCTTTCCGTTTAGTCGCAGGTAACAATGAACAAAAATATGGAATTAGAAAGTGCTATCGCGGCACTAGACCAATATGGTTATGATAAAAAGCACTCAAGTGATCTTGAGCAAGCGCGTAATAAACAACAAATGTTGAATTATATTGACTCGTTAGACTTTAACCTACGACGTTTATTAATTTTACAAGAAGCGGTTAATGAACTTGTTGAAAATGAAAAGCGTCTGCTGTCTCAACAAGAAAGTATTCAAACTTATAAAACAAAAATTATTAACCTATCCCGTCAGTTTAATATCTCCTACGATGAAGTTGTTCAAATAATGAAACAGCAGGAAAATACCTAAAGTCATCGGGAGCTTCTATAGTAACAATAAGCGACAAAGAGCTTAGCTTAGTTAATCATTTAGCTGCAGTTAATATGCATAACAAGGCTAATTAGGTCGTTGATACTCAACGAAACAAGTCTGCTAAATAGGCCATGTACGGGTAGCTATATCGGCTAGCCTAAGCCAGTTATTGCTTAATATGAACAAGTCAACGCTTAAAAAACTTAGCCTATGGAAGGGCTAACGCCTCCCAAATGAATAATGTAGATCTAACAGGTAAAAAAAATAAACATCTATGATATTAACGAATATTGTAAATTTTAACTTACTATTTTCATTAGCTTTTCCTGACTTCACTTTCTGTTAGATAACTTTTTCCACTTATAGCTAGCCATAAATTTACTTTTATTTGTGCATAACCAATTCTTGAAAAAACAATTTCAACTAGAACGCTGCCGTGATTTATTATTTCGGTTAATGAAACTGAGCAAAGTTGAAGACATTTTCTTTACTGAAACTATCAATTTAATATTTTTTCTTACCCTATACCCAAGCAACAAAGCAAAAAACAAAATATATAAACTTGGCTCTATCACCTCTGATTTAACTGACCAGTAAAAATGTATTGGAACGAGTATTGCGATTAAATAAATCCAATTATGCAACTTCTGCCAGCTCTTACCCATCTTACGCATTACCCGCTTAAACGAGGTTAGCGCTAGTAAAAATAACAATATATAAGCAAATGCACCAACTAAAATATACGGCCGCTTCAGTACTTCTTCAAAGAAAAGCGACCATGCAAACAACAGGTCTAAACTGAAAAATGCCAACACATGTAGACTTGCGTATGCAAAAACATAGAGTCCAACTAACCGTCTTGTTTGCATTAATATTGACAGCCTAAAGCGCTTAGCGACAGGTGAGAGAAGCAACGTCGCGGCAAGTGCATTTAACGCCCCTATTCCGGTAAAATGAATAATATACTGTACCGGGTCGCCACCCGCATTATCAGTCACGACTTTAAGCACTAAATACACTATAGGCAGTATACCAATTAAGTGAAATAGCACTTTAAGCCAAAATAAAGAGCGGCGAGTTAACCCCATAGACGTCTCCAACTTCAAAGCATTTATATATTCTAAACAACTGATAAGCTTTATTATTTGATAAAGCTATCTTGTACTCGCAAGCTTAATAGAGTTATGAAGCTTTTAAAGTAAGCGTTAACATGACTTATATTAACGCTATTTTTATCCACCCCACTTACAAGGCTAATAGAATTTTCTTAAGTCCATGCCTTTGTAAAGATCTGCCACAAACTCAGCGTATCCATTAAAAGGTAACGTCGGGATCCTTTTTGCTGAGAAAAGCCCCCCTTGTGCAATACGGCGTTCAGAAGCCTGTGACCACCTAGGATGATCAACTTCTGGATTAACGTTGGCGTAAAAACCATACTCATTGGCAGCAAGTTGATTCCAAGAAGTCGGTGGCTGTTTGTCAGTTAAACGAATGCGCACAATAGATTTAATACTCTTAAAGCCATACTTCCAAGGTACGACCAAACGAATAGGTGCACCATTTTGTGGCGGCAAGGTCTTGCCATATAAGCCTACAGACATAAAAGTCAGGTCATTCATGGCTTCGGCTAATGTGAGTCCTTCAACATAGGGGTAATTAATCCCTCCACCGGCATAGCGACTTCTTTGGCCTGGCATCTGCTCTGGATCATAGAGGGTTTCAAACGCGACATATTTCGCTTTACTATTTACACCCACTTTTTTAAGTAAGCTTGCTAATGAAAAACCAACCCAGGGGATCACCATCGACCACGCCTCTACACATCTAAAGTTATAGGCACGCTCTTCTAGGGGGAAGAGTTTAAGCAAGTCGTCGTAATCTAAGGTCATAGGTTTATCAACTTCACCATCAATGACCAAGGTCCATGGCTGGACTTTCATGCCTTGTGCATTCTCAACAGGATCTGTCTTACTTGTACCAAACTCATAAAAGTTATTGTGAGAAATTATTTTTGATTCAGGCGTTAGCGCCCCATAAAGTAAATGATCATATTGTGCTTGCTTAGCAAATGGTAAAGGCTGGGTTAAAAAAGCCGCTTTTTTATCATCACTTGAAAAAAGGTCAAATACACCCGCATTCGCATGGGAAGAGAGCAATGCACTGGCACCAACAAACCCCATTTGCTTGAGTATACGTCGACGGTCTTGATAAACGTCTTCGGGCGTAATGTCACTCTCTTTGAACTTATCCCATGCAGCAGTTTTTTTTATATTCATTGCCCGCTTCCATCCTATTTAAGGTCAATATGTTGCTATTAACTAATCAGACCGACTAAAGTCGAAAAAGGTTTCACATTAGTTTTAATGTTACATTTCAATAACAGCTGACTATGTCTGCACCACTTGCTTTACTAATCTGTGGCTTATACTTGCAGTGTTTAAATCGCCATGCCACTCTAACGGTTCATTCATCATGTTAAGAGCCTTCTCACATGCCTTTAGATCTTGCATTCTCAACCGGACAAATCGTCATTATCTCTGCTATTGCCTTTCTTGCAATGTTAATTGGCGCATTATTTAATCAACGTAAGACTCGTGTTAAGTGGGAATACGTTCGAAGTCAATTATTGGATGAAATGGAACAAACCAAACTCGAGCTAAATAGTGAAATTCTAGAATTAAAAGAAAACATCCATCAAAAAGAACTGACCATAGACCAATATCAAGACAAACTCGAATTTCGGCTGGAACAGTTGGGTAAGGCGCAAGCCCAAGCCGAGCGATGTAAAGAGCTTGAACAAGCACTGACTGATAACCAACGTAAGCAAATGGAAACCCAGCTTGCGCTCTCTAAATCCAACGCGATGCAACAAACACTCGCTGCAAGCTATGACGCTAAAGAGCAAGCACTCAACGATAAAATCCAACTACTTGAAGACTCAGAGCAGCGTCTTAACGGTCAATTTGAAAACCTTGCAACTAAGATTTTTGAAGCCAGAAGTGAAAAGCTACAAAGCCAAAATAACCAGCAATTAGACAGTGTGTTAGCACCATTTAAGCAGCAAATCGAAGGTTTTAGAGCGCAAGTACAGGCATCTTATTCCCATGAACAAACTCAGCGTAGCGCATTAAAACATCAATTAGACTCATTAACTGAGCTTAACTTAAAGATGAGCCAAGATGCTGTTAACCTAACTAAAGCATTAAAAGGCGATAATAAACAACAAGGTAACTGGGGCGAAGTCATTCTTGAGCGAGTATTACAAGAAAGTGGTCTTCGAGAAGGTCATGAATACGACACCCAAACCGATCTTAAAAATGACAACGGCAAACGCTTTAAACCTGACGTAATCGTACATTTACCCGAAAACAAAGATGTCGTAATTGACGCAAAAATGTCACTTGTTGCCTACGAAAGATATTTCAATAGTGATGACGAAGCGATCCGCGCCCAAGCGATAAAAGAGCACATTATTTCTGTACGTAGCCATATTAAAGGCTTAAGTCAGAAGGATTACCAGAAGCTTCATGGGGTAAAAAGCTTAGATTATGTATTAATGTTTATTCCGCTAGAGCCTGCGTTTTTATTAGCGCTCGAACATGATCCTAGCTTAGTCAACTACGCACTAGAAAGTAACATCATGCTAGTGAGCCCAACCAACCTATTGGTGGCACTACGAACGATCAATAATATTTGGCGTTATGAGTACCAAAACCAAAACGCTCAGATGATTGCTAAACAAGCGGGAAGAATTTACGACAAGCTTTGTGGTTACTTAGATGACATGGAAAAACTTGGCAGAGCGCTTGAGTCAGCAGATAAGAACTTTTCTAATGCAATGAATAAGTTGTCTATAGGCAAAGGCAATGTGATCCGCCAAGCTCATCAAATGCAACAGTTAGGCGTCGAAACCAGTAAAAAACTAGACCCCCAACTTTTAGATAAAGCACTAAGCTTATCTGATGATGATTTTGCAAAAGCCTAAGCAAATCCGTCAAAAATGTACTCATAATAAGGATAGTTAAGAGGATTTTAATAAATGCACAAGCAGTTAAGTCGCATTTTTGTTGGTCTTTTTGCCCTCGTCGCGTCGGGGGCTGTGGCTGCGTCGTCATTGACTAAAGAGCAGCAATTGTACCTAGACGCAAGAAGCAAGCTCAATAAGCAGCACCTTAGTCAATATCACAGCATGCGCGAAAAGCTAGGTGATTATCCTTTAGCGATTTATTTAGATTTTCACAATAATATTGACAAGATCCTTAAGCTTTCAGGCAAACAAGCACAGCAACAACTCTATCAATTCCAAGGTAGTCCCCTATATAATACGGGGCGCTACCGTTATCTAAAGCGCAGTGGTAGCCAAAAACGCTGGAGCGACTTTCTCGAAATTAGCCCCAATAAACCCAATAATGTGGCGCTTCAATGCTACTTTTATCGTGCACAGCTACAAAAAGGTGATCAACAAGTCGCTTTCGATGGTGCTAAATCTCTGTGGCTCTATGGCCGTTCTCGCCCAAAAGAGTGTGATCCGCTGTTTAGAGAATGGCAAAAAGCCGGACATCGTACCCAAGAGCTAATTTGGTCTCGCATGTTGCTCAGCTTTGAGCAAGGTCAATATGGTTTGCTGTCATACTTATCAAGACAACTCACCACCAACAAAAATGATGCCAAACGGCTTTTAGCTGTCTATAAAGATCCCCGTCGCTTAAGACACAAATCAAAATACAGCGGCTCAGCAAAAATTAATGCCACCATTGTTGATCTCGGCTTGAGAAAGCTGGCCAAAAAAGATCTTAAACAAGCTGTAAAGCTCTTTGCTGCCTACCAAAAAGCAGATCGCTTTAGCGATTATCAAGGCCGCAAACTAAGTCGCTATTTAGTTAGGCGAACACTGATTTATCAAGTCATCGAGCTGCAAAGTTATGCCGATACCATTCTACCGCTACTTGATAGTGATGATTTAGTCGAAATGCGTTTACGCTGGGCCCTTCGTGATAATGACCAAGCGAATTTTGCTAAATTTTTACCTCAGCTTAGCGAGCAAAAACAAAATACCGCACGTTGGAAATATTGGCGTGCTGAGGTTTTGACGCGAGAAAACAGTAAGCAAAGCCAACAGCAGTCTCAAACGTTATTTAATGAATTACGTCTTGAGCGAAACTTTTACGGTTACCTTGCTGCGGCGAAACAAAAACAGCCTTTTCAGCTACAAAACCAAACCAGTCAAAGTATTAAAGACCTTAGGGAAACCCTCTTTGATGATAAAGGGCTTGCAAGAGTGCGTGAATTACTGGCTATTGACAAGCAATCAGACGCAAGAGCTGAATGGGTGATGCTGTTAAAGCGCCATAACCAAGCGATGCAAAAAGAGTATGGCGTTTATGCTGTTGAACAGAACTGGCATAGCCTTGGCGTACAAGCCAGTATCCAAGCCAAATTGTGGAATGACATGCAAATGCGATTCCCCTACGCAGCTCAAAGCGCTTTTAGCCAAGCGAGTAAAACCTATGCAGTTGATATTGATGAAATTCGGGCAATATCTCGTCGTGAAAGCGCCTATTTCCCGAATGCAACCTCTGGAGTTGGTGCTCGCGGTTATATGCAGCTTATGCCTGCAACCGCAAAGCAAACTGCTAAGAAGGCGAAACTGCCTTACCGCGGTATTAAAAGTTTGTACGATGAAAAACTCAATATTCAGCTCGGTAGCGCATATTACAGCGGGCTGCTAAAACAGTTCAAAAATAATAAAGTGCTAGCAACTGCATCTTACAATGCCGGACCTCACCGAATTAAGAGCTGGTTAAAGAAAAGTGATGGTCAGCTAGATGTTATTAGCTTTATTGAGTCTATCCCCTACCGTGAAACACGAGAGTATGTCCAAGCAGTACTGAGCTATAAGGTCATCTATCAGGTAAAACAAGACAAAAAAGCTGAATTACTCTCAGAGCGAGATATGCAATTTAAATACTAAGCTTACTATAAGCAGACACCTAAGTAGCTTTGAGTACCTATATTGCTATTAGTTAAGCTTATTGATGAATAATGCTAATTATTCATCAATAAGCGCTTATAAATAAGCCAAACGCACCTCAAGATACTCGTACGCACTCGAAAACATGTTAATGTAAATAATTCTCATTATTAAAATGAATTTATGTCGAATCATTTTCAATTGAAACTGGGCGCCGAATTTCAGCCTTTAGTATGCCCTCAATCGCTCACTGTATTTGGCTACGAAGCCCTATCACGCTTTTATACTCCTGAAGGTAGCACTATAGCACCCAATATCGTTTTCGAGCAGCTACACAAAAAGCAAGATTGGTTAGCGAAAGTTGAGCTTGAAGCTAAGAGGCTACAAATACAGCATGCGCCAGTTGATTATGCTTTGTATGTCAATATCGATCCTCATGCTGTAGAAACTCACAATAAAGAAATGCTTACACTACTAAAAAGCAGATCCAAACTTTGTGTGGAGATAATTGAAAACACTTGCATAAACGATGCAAAACTATCAGGGAAACTGATCCAGCAATTACTCAACGAACATATTGACGTAGCTCTTGATGATGTCGGTGCGCCACATTCCTTAGTATCGATAGAATTAATCAGCGCTGTAAGCTGCATAAAATTCGATAAGCATTGGTTAACAATGGCCGACCAACCTGAATACCAACACTTATTGGCTTCTCTAATTAACTTCGCTAAACAAACTCATAAAGTCACCATTTTGGAGGGTATTGAAACCGAGAAACAACTCGCATTCGCCACTCAAATAGGCGTTGATTTTGTTCAAGGCTTTCTGTTTAAATCACAATTTTTGCAGGTCAAAACCAGCACAACTATTGCGAACATTCTGCAACCGATACAAATCCCCTAAAAGCACTGGAAAGCAACTCAGATTTACACCATAGTGGGAAATGAAAGGATAATAATTAGAATATGGTCACAGGGCGTGTATGCAAAACATAAATATCGTATTACAACAACTAGAAACGGTACTACTTGGAAAGCAACAGCAAATAAAACTAGCACTGACTTGTATTTTAGCCCGAGGCCACTTACTCATAGAAGATCTTCCCGGCATGGGTAAAACAAGCCTTTCACAAGGGTTAGCACAGTCACTCGGCTTAAGTTATCAAAGGGTTCAGTTTACTAGTGACATGCTTCCGGCAGATATTCTTGGCGTATCGATATTTAATCAACAGCAATCACAGTTTACTTTTCATCCAGGGCCAATCTTTAATCAAATGGTGCTGGCAGACGAAATTAATCGTGCCAGCCCCAAAACCCAAAGTGCTTTATTAGAAGCCATGGCTGAACAGCAAATTACACTCGATGGTGTTACCTCGCCTCTTCCACAACCGTTTTTTGTGATTGCCACTCAAAACCCTACAGAGCAATCAGGCACGTTCCCATTGCCAGAGTCCCAACTAGACAGGTTTATGATGCGGATCTCCATTGGTTATCCCGATCCCACAGCAGAACTTAATATGCTAAAAGGATTAAAAAATGGCGAAAAACCCGCAGTGTTAAATGAATGTCTATCGGCATCGACATTACAAGAGCTACAATCTGAAGTCGACAATGTCAGTGCATCTGATGCACTCCTTCATTATATTTTGGCTTTAGTCAACGCTTCTAGAACTCAAAGTAATGGTGCTGGATTATCCCCAAGGGCTAGCAAAGCAATATTGCACGCAGCTAAAGCTTGGGCATTAATTAATGGTAGGCGATATCTTGTTCCAGAAGATGTCCAAGCAATCTTTCCTCATGTTGCAGAACACAGGCTAAGACAGTATTCACAGCAACAAGGTGAAGCCTTGTCAGCAGAAATACTCAATAAAGTGAACCCAATCTTGTAAATGATCAGAGTAAATAATTGCCTGATTAAGCTGCCTGTTGGAGCTGATACAATGTGTTATCCATGTGAAAAATAGCTATGCTGAATTCTCCTAAAAGCAAACGTACTTTAAAGCAAAAACTACATTTACGTTGGCAACAATGGCTTTCTCGTCGCCTGCCCGCTAATGAGCAGGTTACCCTAAATCATAGAAGCATTTTCATATTACCAACGCGTTTTGGTATGACGTGGCTAGTGCTGATTATTATTCTGTTTTTATTGGGCACCAATTACCAAAATAACCTGATAATGGGCCTTAGCTTTTTACTACTGAGTATTTTCAATACCTGTATTATTTACAGTTATAAAAATCTAGCGGGTTTAACGTTAACCAGCACTAAAGCCAACCATTGCTTTGCAAACCAGCCCATCTATTTCCCAATTAGGCTTTGCTCTAAAAGTAAAGCCTATGAACTCCAACTTAATTTCCCAAACCAGCCGTTAGAAGTGATTAAGACTGTCGCCGAGCAACCAGTTCAAGGCCTTATCACTTTTAGCCACTCCCACAGAGGAATAAATCGCCCCGGTAGGCTCAAAGTCGAAAGTCACTATCCGCTCGGTCTATGCAAAGCCTGGTCTCACGTCGATCTCGCCATCGAACAATTAGTGTTTGCGCAACCCATCGCAGATCCAAAACCGATAAAGCTCGCAACAAGCCAGCACGATGAGCAACATGATAGCGGTAAATATGTCTCAGGAGTGGATGAGTATAAAGGTTTACGTGACTACCAAGTTGGCGAGCCCTTAAAGCAAGTCGCGTGGAAGCAATGGGCCCAAGGTCGAGGCATGCTTTCAAAAGAGTTTGAGCAACCGCAGGGAGCGCCTATGTGGCTCTCTTTAGATAAAAACACATTCGATCCGGAATTAGCGATAAGCCATCTTGCTTGGCATACCGAACAGTTAAGTGAGAAAAAACAAATGTTTGGGGCCATTCTTGCAGGTAACACCATCGCTCCCTCCCATGGGGAGCAACATCGCATATCCATGCAAACACAGTTAGCGCTTTTACCTCAATTCAACAAGGCGAAATCAAGTCATGACTGACCAAGAACGCCAAAGCATTTCACGCCACACATTAATGTGGCTACTCATTACCAATATCGCCATATTGTCACCTCTTTATGAGCAAATCACACTCTGGTCATTAGCGATCTGTACTATTTGTATCTTCTGGCGCATTGGGATTTACTTAGGCAAAGTGGCCAAGCCACCTAAGTGGTTAGTCACCAGCCTAGCTGTTGCATCGGCGACCACATTAACCATGGTGGCGGGGAAAATTGGGCTACTGACCGCTTTGGTCAATTTACTCATTCTAGGCTACGCACTGAAATATATAGAGATGCGCAACCGCCGTGACGTGCGAGCAGTGGTACTCGTTGGCTACTTCCTTATCGCTTTTACCTTTCTTCAGCTGCAATCTTTAGCCTCAACGATGCATTTACTTATCGTCACCATCATCAATACCTGTGTGTTAATCAGCTTATATCATGATAAGGGGAGCTTTAAATATACCGCTAAGCTTGGCAGTAAAGTCGTACTGCAGAGCTTACCCTTAGCGATTATTTTATTTCTCGCTTTACCCCGATTACCACCACTTTGGAAAGTGCCGCCGCAAAATAAAGCGCAAACAGGTCTATCAGACAAAGTCAGTTTTGGTGACATTGGTGAGCTCACTCGCTCAAGTGCTTTAGCGTTTCGGGCAACATTTGATGCTAAGGCACCAAGCAATAACGAAATGTATTGGCGCGCAGTGGTTATGGAAGACTATAACGGTAAAGATTGGACCCAAAATGCGCGTATTATTGATACACAACAAAACGCTGCAACACCTAAAGACATCACCTTTAGTGCCAGTAACAATACGCCTTTAACTTATACCGTCATTGCTGAAACAAGCGGAAAACACTGGCTTTATGGATTAGATACAGCCACCAGCACAGATAGAGGAATACAACGTCTAGCTGACTATACGCTTTACGCTAATAGGCCTATTACTCAACGGCGCTTATACCGTGTAACGAGTGACGACAGTCAAGTAATGGATGCAACGCTGAGTACAAAAGAGCGCAAAATAAACCTGCAACTTCCCAGCAACAGTAACCCCAAGACTCTCGCACTTGCCAAGCAGTTTGCAGATAATTATTCAGCTGCCGATGCCAGACTCAATGCCATGATGAACTACTTCACCGAGCAACCCTATTTTTATACATTGAAACCGCCTCGAGTTGGAGAGCAGCAAATTGATGATTTTCTGCTCCATAATAGAGCAGGTTTTTGTGTACATTACGCCAGCGCATTTGCCTTTATGGCACGAGCTAGCGGGCTGCCAGCTCGGCTTGTTACCGGTTATCAAGGCGCAGAATTCAACCCAACTGCGGGTTATTACAGTATTTATCAATATATGGCTCATGCTTGGGTAGAAGTATGGCTTCCTCAGCGTGGTTGGGTGCGCTTTGATCCAACCGCCATGATAGCTCACCAGCGAGTAGAGCAAGGTTTTGACGCTTTTTTCGATCCTGATTCAACCTACTTGATGGATAACCCTTTTAGCGCTCTCGCTTATCGTGACAATGCCTTGTTTAATCAGATGCGGTTGCAACTTGCTAGCATTGATTACTTTTGGAGTGTTTGGGTATTAGACTTTGACAGCAACAAACAGCAAAGAGTACTAAAAAATATTTTAGGTGAAGTCAGCCAGACTAAGCTGACTATTTTTATCATTATAAGCCTACTTATTATTGGCCTAAGTATTGCCTACAGTGCAGGGTTAATTCAGTTTCATCGCTCAAGTGATAAACATCTCAATGCTTATTACTCCGTCTGTAAGATGTTACGTCTAAGGGGCTTACCAAGAGCTCACCACGAAGGTCCACAAGACTACAATATTCGCGTATCAAAAGCGTTTCCCATCATAGCCAAAGACTTTGACAAACTGACTCAATATTTCATTGCGGTTAAATATCAAAATTCGAGTTTGCAGGCTAAAAAACGCTATTCTCGATTACTTATCAAGCAATCAAGATGGTTAAAAATCAATATCCTAAAACAGAGATTGGCACTTGATAAAGCAAACACATAGAATGGATTAATCTGGCAGCCTAGCTGCCCATTCGACTGCATTGTTGTTAAAGGACCGCCATGCTATATCTCGTGCAATCTAACCAAATGGAAGCATTATCAGCCTTGTTAGCTCATGAGCTGAAAACGCCCTTACCTAATACCCCGCTATTAATGCCTGAACACATTTTGGTGCAAAGCCCGGGCATGTCCACTTGGTTACGATTAGAAATTGCTAGGCAGAATAACATTGCCGCAGGACTTGAGTTCCCGCTACCCTCTAGTTTTATCTGGCAACTTTGCCACACCTTGCTAGATGACGTTCCCAAAGAGAACGCGTTTACCAAAGCCGCCATGACATGGAAGCTTATGGAGCTGTTGCCGACCTTAATCGATCGGGAAGACTTCTTACCGCTGGCAAATTACCTTAATAACGGCAATGCTGAAACAGAGATATCAAGCAGCGCAGCACTCGATAACCAAACAAACGCTATCGGCGACCAAGAAACCGCGCAGAATCCATTAAAGCTATATCAGCTTTGTGGCCAAATCGCCGATATTTTTGACCAATACTTAGTTTACCGTCCAGACTGGATAACAGCATGGGAAGCTAACGAGCCAACCCTGCCGCCAAAAGGCGATAAGCTCAGCCCTGCACAAGCATGGCAACCGATCCTGTGGCGCGCACTAATCGACTTTAATGCCAATACCCTACACAAAAGTCAGTATCACCGCGCCAATTTACATCAAGCGCTGTTTGATGCTCTTGATGAGCCAAACACTAATCTAGATGCTTTACCAAGACGGCTATTTGTATTTGGTATTTCATCAATGGCGCCACAAACCTTAGATGTACTGCACTACTTAGCTAAGCGTATTGACGTCATCATGTTGAATTTAAGTCCGTGTCAGCATTACTGGGGGGATATTGTCGATCCTCGCCTGCGTGCACGCATGGCGCTGCAATATGCAGACAAAAACAAACTTGAACTAGAATGGGAAGATAAACTTGAAGTGGGCAACCCATTGCTAGCCAATAACGGCAAAATGGGCCGTGAACTGCTCGACTTATTGCTCGAACTGCCAGAAGAGCATACGGCTTTTAACTTTGATTGTTATCAAGAGCCTAACACCAAAAGCATGTTAAGCGGCGTGCAATACGATATTTTAGAGCTCAGCACTCGCGGCCAAAGCCTTGGACCAGATGCCGCGCTTTATTTAAGCCTTGATGGCCGACGGGTGATAACACCTGATGACAACTCAATCACCATGAGAAGTTGCCACAGCCCGCTGCGTGAAGTTGAAACTTTGCACGACCATTTACTCGAAATGCTATCGCGCCCAGAAACCAATGCACAAGCTGCGCTTAGCCCCAAAGACATAGTGATCATGATGCCCGATGTGGCGGCGTACGCGCCTTATATCGACGCGGTATTTGGCGCCAAACAAGGCAGCCATTATATTCCTTATGCCATTGCCGATCGCGGCGCAGCTCAGGAATCACCACTGATTGCCAGCTTTTTACATCTATTGAAAATCAATCAAAGCCGCTTTGGACTCACAGATATCCTCAGTATTCTAGAGGTGCCAGCAGTGCTGCGCCGCTTTGAGCTTGATGATGAAAGCTTAGCCGTCATCAAACGCTGGTTAGAGCAAGCTGGTGTGCGCTGGGGCCGCAATGAAGCCAGCCGCACAGAGTATCAACTGCCCGCATTTGAGCAAAACTCTTGGTCTTTTGGCATTAAAAGGCTCATCTTAGGCTATAGCTTTAGCGATGACGCCCCAATCTACCAACACAGCTTGTCAGTCAACGGTGTTGAAGGTCAAACGGCGCAAGCTCTGGGTAAGTTACTCGATTTTATTGAAGCTCTCGATCAAGTGCAGCAAGAATTAGCTGAAGTATCTAACCTTGAGCAGCGCATGGCACAACTTGAAAGTATTCTTGAAGATTTTTATGAGGTTGACGATGATGAGCGGGTGCAGCAACAAGAGATCCGCGACGCGATTGCAAAGCTCAATGATGAGTTAACAGAAGCCGGCCACACTAGTCCACTTACCATTGAAGTGCTGCAAAACTGGTTCAATAGCCGTTTATCCGAATCTCGGGTGGGTCAGCGTTACCTTGCCGGTAGCGTTAACTTTTGTACCTTAATGCCAATGCGTTCAATTCCTTTTAAACTGGTATGCCTACTGGGAATGAACGATGGCGTTTACCCAAGAGTGCAGCACCCTGTTGGTTTTGATTTAGTGGCGCAAATGGGGCCAAGAAAAGGTGACCGCTCACGCCGTTTAGATGATAGATACCTATTTTTAGAAGCAATTCTATCGGCAAGAGAGCAACTTTACATCAGCTTTATTGGTAACAGTGAGCGTGATGATTCTGAGCGGATCCCGTCGATGCTGGTTTCTGAATTAGTCGAATATTGCCAGCTGGTTTACCTGCCGCAATCCCTTGAGCAGCATTTGCATGATGAGCAGGTTGAGCCGAACTTAATCGATAGTATTGAAAAGCAGATCCGTGAGCGGCTTATTATCAAGCAGCCATTGCAGCCCTTTGATGGCAGACTCTATCAAGTTGCAGCAAGCCAAGAGGCATCACCTATCCAGCAAAGCTATGCGGCCCAGTGGTGTCCAGCCTCAACGGTAATGGATAAGGATTCTGTTGACTCAAGCAAGCATGGCAAACGATTTATCGGTGCTAATAGCCAAATATTACCTTTTACTGATGATAGCAATGCTGATCAAACAGTACCTGAATTGGAAGTATCAGCGTTAATTCGCTTTTTTAGAAACCCAGCGCAGTATTTCTTTAACCGTACTCTTAAAGTGGATCTTAGCTTATCTATCCAAGCAGACGACAATGATGAGCCATTTAGCCTAAACGCGCTTGAACGTTATAAACTCCAAGCCGTGTTACTCGACAGCGCTATTGATAGCGGCGTCGAAAAACCCAATCAAGAGTTGCTCGAACGCTTAAAGGCGCAAGGCAACCTACCATTAAAACCCTTTGATGACTTGCTGCTCAATCAGTACTTGCATGACATTAAACCGTTAGTTGGCAGAAGCTTATACTTGAAAGGCGATAAGTCGCATTCAATAGATATCGACTTACACTTTGAAGAGTTAAGCCTCAACCTTGTGGGGCGTATTGATGATTTAAGTGCTAAAGGCTTAGTCAATTACCGCCCAGGCACCGCCAATGGCCGCGATTTGATCCGCGTGTATCTACGCCACTTGTGTTTGTGCGCCATGCAGCAAGAAGATGCAAGCAATAAGCAATCGTCGTTGCCAATGAGCAGTTACCTGCTAGATATCGGTAATTTCCACGCATTTGCACCGATTACGCCAGATCAGGCCAAAGCACAATTAAACCTGTGGTTAAGTTATTTCCAGCAAGGACAAATTCATCCGCTCATGTTTATGCCGCGCACAGCCCTCGCTTATGTTGAGGCTGAAGGCTCGCATTGGCAAAAGCTGATTGAAGCGCAATCCCAATGGCTTGATGAACAAAGCCAATTAGGTGAAGGGCTAGAACCGCATTTTCAACGTTTGTTTAATTTTCCTGATGATTTCACCGAAGATAATTTTGGCAACATCGCTAATCAACTGTTGGCACCGCTGCTAAGCCTTTATCACAAAGATAGGCTAAGTGAGTTAGCCAAGTTTGTAGAAGCTGGCGTCGATACGGCACATTTAGGCGAGGTAAAGTCATGAGCCAACAACAATCTATGAAAACAGATATTAATATGGCCGATAACACAAGCACAGCAACTATCGTTACTGAGCCACTCGACACTCTCACCTTGCCTTTTGGCGGTAGTCGATTAATTGAAGCCAGTGCCGGTACAGGTAAAACCTTTACCATTGCGGGTTTGTACGTGCGTTTATTGCTCGGTCACGGGATTGAGTCACCACTGACCTGTGAGCAAATTTTGGTTGTAACCTTTACCAATGCAGCTACGGGCGAGCTAAGAGATCGTATTCGTAAAAAAATCCAGCTCGCTTATCGGTGCTTTATTGGTTTAGAAGTCAAAGACGATTTAATCAACGCACTATATCAGGCAACCGCAGAGGCTGAATTGCCACTAGTAAGAAAACGCTTAGATCTTGCCTTAAAGTCGTTAGATGAAGCGGCAATCTATACCATCCATGGCTTTTGTCAGCGAATTTTGGCTGATATGGCCTTTGAGTCATCGTTACTGTTTGAGTCAGAATTCACCTTAGATGACAGTGAGTTTGTACATCATGCGGTGCGCGATTTTTGGCGAGAGAAATGCTACCCGCTTAGTGGCAGTTTAGCCGATGTGATTCAGTCAAAGTTTAGCGATCCTGACGCGCTATCTCGTCAACTTAGGCCCATTCTTGGTGCCAGTAGCGCGATTGCAACACCTGCGCCGAGAGCCTTTGACAAACTTGAAGTTGAGCTTAATGAAAGCCTAAATCGCTTTAAGAAAAATTGGCCCAATGCGCGTGGTCAAACGGAAGAGTTACTGCACTCACTGCCGCTAAACGGTGCACGTTTTGGCAAGCAGGCTGACGGTTACCCAAAACTTGCTAAAATGCTCGACGAACTCGACAATTGGGCGGCCTTTGGCCAAGGCTTGCCGCCCGCAAAAGTGCTCGATGCGCTATCGCTTAATAATTTAAAGCTAAACAAAGGCGGTCAAATCCCAACGGCGCAACAAGCACCAGAGCTTGACCATATCGAGCGCCTTGCCGAGTTAATCACCAGCCTGATTCCAAGCTTTTTATATTGTGCCAGAGATGGGATCTCCAAGCGCTTTGCCGCGCAAAAGCTCGAGCGTAATTTACTCACACCAGATGATCTGTTACTTACCCTTGCGGGTGCATTAAAAGCATCGCAAGAGTTGGGCCTTGCCAATAGTATTAGTCAGCGCTTTCCGGTTGCCTTAATCGATGAGTTTCAAGACACAGATCCACTGCAATTTGAGATTTTTAATACGATTTATCAAAGTGATAAAAACGACGATTCTGACGTAGCTGTAGAGACGCGCAAAGATAAGCTAAGCCTATTGATGATTGGCGATCCTAAGCAGGCTATTTATGCGTTTCGCGGCGCCGATATTCATACCTACATTCATGCCCGTGAACAAACAGCTAAGCATTACAACCTAGATACCAACTATCGCTCCAATAAACAGATGGTTGAAGCGGTCAACGGTATCTTTAGCCAAAAAGATGACCCCTTTATTAGCCTGTCAATTCCATTTGAATCGGTAAAAGCATCAAGCTTTGCCGACAGCAAAATATTGACCGAGCAAACAGCAGATAATAGTGCGCTGCGTTTAAGACTGTTAAGCGAAGAGGCTGAGAAAGGCCTTAATAAAACCACCGCACGGCAACTGATAGCAAACGATGTCGCCGATGAGATCACCACACTGCTTACCGATGCTCAGCAAAACCAATGTTTAATTGGCAGCTCACCTTTAAAGGCCAAGGACATTGCCGTACTGGTAAGAGACCGACATGAAGCCAATGTTATCAAGTCAGCGTTAAATCAACGCCAAATAGGTGCAGTATTTTTAAGCCGCGATAGCGTATTTGGCACCTTAGAGGCACGCGAACTCGCACTCGTACTGTATGCGATTAGCGATCCAAAAGATGAGCGAGCACTGCGCAGCGCCCTTGCTACTTCGTTACTTGGATACAGCGCTGAAGCGATTCATCTATTTAATCAAGATGAAGATAAGCGTCAAACCTTGCTCGAGCAGTTTGCCGAATTACATCAAGTATGGATAAAGCGCGGCATTATGCCCGCCTTGCTTACCCTTGCCAGCCAAACTCAAATCATTGAGCGCTTGCTTAGCGACAGTGATGGCGAGCGCCGTTTAACCGACTTTAGGCATTTAGGTGAATTGCTGCAGCAAAAAGCCACCGAGCTTGACGGCATGAGTGCCCTCATCAACTGGTTTGAGCAAGCACTTATTGAAAATCAGCCGAGTGAAGATGCGCAGCTACGCCTTGAAAGCGAGCAAAACCTGGTACAAATTGTCACCATCCATAAAAGTAAAGGTCTGGAATATCCAATCTGCTTTGTGCCTTTTGTCAGCTTAAGCCGAGATAATCGTAAAAAGCCATCGCCGATGCTTTATCACGACAACAACCAGTTGATTTGGGATATTGAGCAAACAGATGAAGGTTGGGAGCGACAAAAGCGTGAAACCTTAGCCGAAGATCTGCGTTTACTGTATGTTGCGCTCACTCGCCCGGTGCTTAAGTGCTATTTGTATATTGCTAACCATAGCCGTTTTACCAAAAAATCAGGCATGACCAGCCAGCTACACGAAACCGCAATCGGCTACCTGCTAGGTATTGAGGACAAAGCCTGTGATTACGATAGACTGCTCACTCAGGCTAAACGCTTACAACAAACTTGCCCCGTTGCGATGAGTCTACATGAATTGGCCCCGGCAGGTAGCGGCAATCTTGCAGATGCTGAAATACGCCTACTTGAAACTTGCGATAGCGCGCCAACACACTTTGCGCCTAAGTATCTTAATCGCCCTCACCTGACGCCTTGGCGAGTCGGCAGTTATTCAGGGCTAGTTAAGCATCTTGCCCATGAGAAAGTGTTACCCGGCGCTGACGATGAAGTCTTTCCCGAGGTGGATGTGATAAGCGATGAAGTCGATGACACCCCATCGCGGTTTACCTTTGAGCGCGGTGCTAACGCCGGTAGCTTTATGCACCTTGTATTAGAGCTTATTGACTTTACTAATGCAGACAAAGAGTTAGATGAGCAACTCCCTATCGCTATGCTCAAATATGGCATAGATGAAAGCTGGACCCAAGTGCTAAAAGACTGGTACATGGATCTGCTGCATGCCCCGTTGGCAACGGATGGATCGTTGACTTTAGCGCAACTTAGCAATCAACAAAAACTGGTTGAAATGGAGTTTTACCTGCCAATTGATGCACTCAATGCTGAAAAACTGAATCAATTGCTAAGTGAATTTGACTACAGCGCGGGACTGGCTTTTGATGAGTTAAAAGGGATGTTAAAGGGCTTTGTGGATTTGACATTTGAGCACAATAATCAATTCTTTATCGCCGATTATAAGTCTAACCATTTAGGCGATGATCTGAATTTATATCATTTTAATAATATGCAGCAGGCGATCCGCTCTCACCGCTATGATCTGCAATACATTATCTATACCTTAGCCCTGCATAGGTATTTGTCATTACGTATGCCTAACTATGATTACGAGCAACACATTGGTGGCAGTTTCTACCTCTTTTTACGCGGCATGTCGCAATCAAGCCCGCAATCAGGTGTGTACTACGACAAACCACCCAAATTACTTATTGAGAAGCTCGATGCTTTATTTAGCAATACAGCATCAGTGGAGGCAAAATGATCGCCGCAACTAAATCAATAAACGAGTTACTTAGAGAGTGGCAACAAGCTCGGTTAATGACCTCACTAGATAGACACTTTGCCTTAGAAATGAGTAAGCTACATGGAGAGTCATCGCCTTTATTTACGCTTATATGCGCACTCGTAAGCCAGTACTTGTCGAGTCAGCACACCTGCTTACCGCTCAGGCAGATTGATTTATCTAACCCATTTAAAGAACAATCGAGCCAATGCCAAATAGAGCTCGACCTTTTATCACTAGAGCAAGCATTACTCAACTTTGATGCCATAAGTACGCCGAAAAATGGCGCACTAACGCCGCTGATCCTTGATAAAGGTAATCTATACCTACAGCGCTATTATCACTATGAAACAGAAGTCGCAGACTCACTCAAACGTTTATCGTTTGCAGAGCAACATGCTGCCCCTCAGTTAACTGATATAAAGGCAGTGAATGAGCTATTGGGTAAGCTTTTCCCGCCTACCGAATTACAATACGATTGGCAAAAAATAGCCACAGCTACCGCAATGACTAAAAAGCTCGCGGTGATCACCGGCGGTCCGGGCACAGGTAAAACCACAACGGTAACAAAGCTGCTGTATCTACTCTGTGCAGGCCAAGATCTCACCATACGATTAGTTGCGCCAACCGGTAAAGCCGCGGCAAGATTAAGTGAGTCAATAAAAGCCTCCAAGCAACGCCTAGCCAATGAACTGGCTCAAGCCAATATTGCTGATTTAGACAAAAACATCGCCAAAGTGCCAGAAGATGCTGCTACCCTGCATCGCTTGTTAGGCGTTATTCCTAACTCACATCAGTTTAGGCACCATAAAGATAATCCTTTGCGTCTAGACTTATTAGTGATTGATGAAGCCTCTATGGTCGACTTGCCGATGATGCACAAGGTGTTATCGGCGCTACCTGAACATGCCAGCTTAATATTACTTGGCGATCAAGATCAGCTAGCTTCTGTAGAAGCGGGCGCTGTACTTGCCGATATCTGCGCAGGCTTAAAACAGGTATCAAAAACAACAGGTAAAAGCCGCTGGCAGATGCGCTATTCACAGGCTCAAGCTGAAAAGCTGAGTCAATTAACCGATAGTACCCTCACCGCTTTTACTCACCCCAGCCCGAAAATTGGCGATAGTTTATGTATGCTAATGCACAGTCATCGTTTTCAAGGCGATGCAGGGATAGGCCAATTGGCACTGGCCGTTAATCAGTCGAATTTACCGCGTGTCGCCGAAGTGTGGCAACATGGTTATCAAGAACTGCGCTGGATAGAACACAGCCTGCTCAACCAACAAAGCAATACGTCAAGCAATACAGGTCTTGAAAGCCTATTAGCCGAATCCGTTGACAAATATGGTCTTTATTTAACCGCTATCAAGCAAGCAAATACACAAACGGGCCTTGATGCCGAGGCCATTATTGATAGCTTTAACCAATACCGGATTTTATGTGCCATGCGCGCTGGCGAGTATGGGGTTGAAGGGATCAACCAAAGTGTTACCTCAGCCCTAGCAGCTGGCGGATTAATTAAACCCGAGCAAGAGTTTTATGCTGGGCGGCCAATTATCATCCAAAGTAACGACTATAACCTCGGCTTATTCAATGGCGATATTGGGCTTATCCTCCCAGATCCTCAAAGTCAAAACGGACGATTGATGGCACACTTTATTCAAGCAGACGGCAGCTTACTAAAAGTGCTGCCTGCAAGACTGCCCAGCCATGAGACTTGTTACGCCATGACAGTGCATAAAAGCCAAGGTAGTGAGTTTAGCCATGTGTCGCTTGTACTGCCAATAAGACCAAGTGTGGCGCAACAACAATTGTTATCCAAAGAACTGGTTTATACCGCCATTACCCGTGCTAAACATCACTTTAGCTGTTTAGGCAGCCAAAGAGTATTTGAGCAAGCCTGCACCAGGCTACCCCAACGGGCATCAGGCTTAGCCCAACGACTCTGGCGTGATGCATAGTGAAAGATTTGATTTCAGACTTTAATGTAAACTAAGCGTAAAATGCTTAATCGACTCGAATATAAAAGCAGCATTTAAGCCATAAGCAACATGGATTACTTGCATTAAAAGGCGATTACGCCATAGTGATTCAGCTGACTTTTATTATGGGCAACTGCTGGAGAGAAAATGACCCAAAAGAATATATTACTATTGTGCGGTGGTGGTGGTGATGAACACAGCATCTCACTCTTATCAGCCAATTTTTTTGAAGCCCAATTAGCCACGTTATCTCATTTCAATGTGCTGCGCGTTGAGCTTAATGCTCAAGGCCAATATCACACTCAAACAGGCGAACTGTGTGAGCTAACCAATAGCAGACAAATTCGCTTTGCAGACCACAGCAAAACCGCTTGGGATGTGGATTACGTGATCCCCTGTATGCACGGCTACCCAGGTGAAACTGGCGATATTCAATCTTACTTTGAGCTTATCAATCTGCCGTACTTTGGCTGTGACTCAGAAGCCAGCAGTAACTGCTTTAATAAAGTGACCGCTAAAATGTGGTTTAGCGCCCTTGGGATCCCCAATACGCCATATATTTTCTTAAACGAATTTAACCAAGATGCCGTTCAACAAACTGAGCAAGCACTTGAAAAATGGGGCTCAATCTTTATTAAAGCGGCATCACAGGGCTCATCAGTCGGCTGTTACCGCGTTGATACACTTGAGCAATTAGCGACTTCACTTGAAGAAGCCTTTAAGTACTCACCTTACGTTGTGGTAGAAAAAACCATTAACGCCCGTGAACTTGAAGTTGCGACCTATGAAGTTAACGGCGAAATTGTTGCCACTAAACCGGGTGAGATTGTTTGTGCTAGCAATACTTTCTATAGCTTTGATGAAAAGTATGCTGAAAATAGCCAAGCACAGACTGTGATTGAAGCCGATGTTGATGCGGCGACCGCTAAGCAAATTCAAGAATATGCGATTAAAGCATTCAAAGGTATGAAGCTGCGTCATTTATCTAGAATCGACTTCTTTTTAACTGATGAAAATGAGATTTTGCTTAATGAGATCAATACCTTCCCAGGGCAAACTCATATTTCGATGTTCCCTAAGATGCTACAGAATCATGGTGATGATTTTGCCCAGTATCTTTCAGGTAATATTTTGGCGCAGTTAAAAAGCTAACGTACACGCTAATGTAAAAGCTTTTGCCTTTAGCCTAAAAACGAAAAGCCAGCGCAATATGCGCTGGCTTTTTAATTTTAAGCTATCAAAACAAGGTTAGTCTACCAACCTTCTACCCCTTTCATGTCTGGCAGCTGATGCGCGATGCCTTTATGGCAATCAATACAAGTCTTCTCACCACTGGCTAATGAGGTCGAGTGCATATTTGCTGCTCGTTGAGACTGGCGCGTAAAGTCCATGTAATCAAAGTTATGACAGTTTCGACATTCCAATGAATCATTAGCTTTTAAACGTGCCCACTCATGCTCGGCAAGTTCTAAGCGTTTTGCTTCAAACTTTTCTCGAGTATTAATGGTACCAAAAAGCTTGCCCCAAACTTCTTTCGAAGCTTGCATCTTACGGGCTATTTTATCGGTCCAATTGTGTGGTACATGACAATCAGGACACGTCGCTCTCACACCACTTCGGTTAGTAAAGTGGATGGTAGATTGAAGCTCTTGATACACGTTATTTTCCATCTCATGACAGCTAATACAAAACGCTTCGGTATTGGATACTGATAACGCCGTATTAAAGCCACCCCAAAAAATAACCCCAGCAATAAAGCCACCGAGTGTTAGAAAACCTAAGCTATAGTGCACACTTGGTTTTCTGAGTACTGCCCAGACTTTCTTAAGGGTAGCGAGTAATTTCGCAATCATAACCGCTCCTAGTGCTTAGCTTCTTTCTTAACGTCAGCTTTTATTAGTGTATCCATATCGACAAACTCATTAGGCACTAATACTTTAGCGTCTAACTGCGGTACATGGCACTGGGTACAGAAATAGCGTCTTGGTGACAGCGTTGCCAAAAAGTTATTCTCACGGTCCATATAGTGAGTCACACTCACCATCGGCGCTTGCGAGTCACCCGTTCGAGTACGAGCATGGCAAGACATACACTTATTAACGTTAAGGTTAAGCTGATAGCCATCAATCTTGTGCGGAATAACGGGTGGCTGCATTGGGTAATTACGCACCTCTTTTACATCGGAGTTGATCACCTTTTGCATGACCGGCGGAGTCGGCTCAATATTAAGTGGCGCTTCACGCAGCGTTGCGATTTTATCGGCGGGGATCCCCTCTGCCGATACACTAAATGCGCTACTTAGCGAGATGGCCATCAAGGCAGCAGCGGATACACGTAGTAATGTTTTCATGATATTGCTCCTATGCCTTAACGATTTTAACGGCGCACTTTTTAAAGTCAGTTTGTTTTGACAAAGGATCCGTCGCATCTAGGGTCACTTTGTTAATCAACTGACTGGCGTCAAACCAAGGCACAAAAACAAGACCGACTGGTGGCTTATTACGACCTCTGGTTTCAACACGGGTTTTAATTTCACCTCGACGGGAAATAACACGTACTTCATCACCACGGCGCAGGCCACGTTTTTTAGCATCATCTGGGTGCATAAAACACACCGCATCAGGAAACGCTTTATAAAGCTCTGGTACACGCTGCGTCATTGAGCCTGAATGCCAATGCTCTAGTACCCGTCCTGTCGATAACCAAATATCAAACTCTTCATCAGGCGATTCAGCGGCATGCTCATAAGGCAGCGCAAAAATAACTGCTTTACCGTCAGGTTTTCCGTAAAATTCGAAACCTTTACCCGCCTTCACATACGGATCGCTGCCTTCTCTAAAGCGCCATTTGGTTTCTTTACCATTGACCACAGGCCAGCGCAGACCATGCACTTCATGGTAGGTATCAAATGGTGCTAAGTCATGACCGTGGCCACGACCAAATGTGGCATATTCTTCAAACAAGCCTTTTTGCACATAGAAACCAAAATCTTTAGCCTCATCATTCATGTACTTGCTATCGGTGTCAGACAATGGGAACTTTTCAACATTGCCATTTTGGTAGAGCACTTCAAATAACGTCTTACCTTTAAATTCAGGATTTGCAGCCAGTACATCAGCAGGCCAAACCTCATCGGTTGTAAAGCGCTTAGAGAACTCCATTAACTGCCACAGATCTGAACGAGATTCACCCGGCGCTTTCACCATCTGGTGCCAGAACTGAGTACGTCGCTCAGCATTACCATAGGCGCCTTCTTTTTCAACCCACATTGCTGACGGTAAAATCATATCTGCTGCTTGGGTTGTTACTGTTGGATAGGCGTCTGAAACCACAATGAAGTTTTCAGGATTACGATAACCCGGTAAACCTTCTTCATTCATATTCGGGGCGGCTTGCATATTGTTATTGACTTGCACCCAGTACATGTTCAAATCGCCATCCTTCAAACGGCGGTTTTGCTCAACAGCATGATAACCAGGTTTTGGAGGAATAATGCCACTTGGAATGCGCCAAATTTTCTCAGCAATTGCTCTATGCTTCGGATTATTCACCACTAAATCGGCCGGTAAGCGATGAGAGAAAGTGCCCACTTCACGCGCGGTACCACATGCTGATGGTTGCCCAGTAAGTGAGAATGGACTGTTACCAGGCGTAGAAATCTTACCCGTTAGCAGATGGATATTATAAATCAGGTTATTACACCAAACGCCACGAGTGTGCTGGTTAAAGCCCATGGTCCAGAATGACGTTACTTTTCTATCGGGATCGGCATAAAGCTCGGCTAACTCAATCAATTTATGTTCAGGTACGCCAGAAAGTTCACTCACTGACTTAACATCGTAATCAGCAACAAAGGCTTTAAAGGCGTCAAAATCGATTGACGTAGAATCACCTGCGGTTTTGACATTCTTAGCGGCTTTTTGTAATGGATGTGATGGGCGCAGGCCATAACCAATATCGGTTTCACCCTTACGGAAGTTAACGTGCTTGTTAACAAAGTCCCAATTCACTTTGTCATTTTGAATAATGTAGTTGGCAATGAAATTCAGCATGGCCAAATCGGTTTGTGGGGTGAACACTATGCCTAAATCAGCTAAATCAAATGATCTATGCTCAAAGGTTGATAATACCGATACTTTGACATGTGGTGCACTTAAGCGACGGTCGGTAACCCGGCTCCACAAGATCGGATGCATCTCTGCCATATTAGAGCCCCAAAGTACAAAGGCGTCGGCAGCTTCCATATCATCGTAACATCCCATAGGCTCATCGATACCAAAGGTACGCATAAAGCCGCCCACAGCAGATGCCATACAGTGGCGCGCATTGGGGTCAATATTGTTTGAGCCAAAGCCTGCTTTCATCAGTTTAGAAGCGGCGTAACCTTCCCAAACTGTCCACTGACCCGAGCCAAACATCCCCACTGCAGTAGGCCCTTTTTCTTTAATGGTCTTTTTCCACTTTTCAGCCATGGTGTCAAAAGCCGTGTCCCAAGAGATCGGCGTAAACTCACCATTTTTATCATACTTGCCGTTAGTCATACGCAACATAGGTGTTTGCAGCCTGTCTTTGGCATACATGATTTTCGACAGGAAATAACCTTTAATACAGTTTAAGCCGCGGTTCACTTCACTTTTAGCGTCACCGTGCGTCGCAACCACTTTGCCATCACGCGTGGCAACAATCACCGAGCAACCCGTACCACAAAAACGGCATGGCGCTTTATTCCATTCTAGTTTTGTTTCTTCAGAACTCGTGATTAGGTTACTTGCTGTTGCAGGTAAAGCTAAACCGGCTACGCTCGCTGCGGTAAGAGCGGCGTTAGCTTTCATAAATTCGCGTCTATTCATTTTCATTGTTCACCCTCTTCAAGTACTTCACTTTGGTGATAAACCATTGCAGCCGACAACACACCGGGGATGGCGTTTATCGTTTCAATATCTGTCATCAGTGATTTCTGGCTATCGCCTTCTAGCACCACGACCAATTTCACTTCGTTATTAACCGAGAGTTCAGCATTTTCCATTTTGATAATGGCTTGCCTTACCTCAGGCATTTGTTCTGGCTGCACTTGGAGTACCAAGCTTGTTACGTGAAGTTCATTGCTCATCTGTATCACTCTGTTTATTTATATTTTTGTTTTTATCGTTTTAACCTGCACCTGGCGGACCGGTTAGAATTTGGCTAAACCAAATTGCGAAACCTAAGCCTGATACAAGTAAAACTGACAGTAGAGGGGCGAGAAATACCGTTAGAAATATGAAAATTCTAAACTCCAGCTTTTTCTCATCATTCGGTGTGGAACTCATAAATCCTCCAACAAGTGGGCTCATTTAATCGGTTTACGAATGGATTGAGCAAAATGTCTAACTAAGCATTTCGATTTATTACTCTACGTTAGTTCGCTCAACTTGAGTTAAAATGATAGCAATAACGTAACAATCACCTGTATACCCCCAATTTGGTAAACCACTACAGAGGTTGATCCAGATCATCATCTTTGGTTAATCAATGGTTTAACCACACATCCTAAACGAACTTACCGATTAGAAAGGCGCATTAAAACCTTGTTAAACTATTCATAACACACTAAACAATGGTTTAAAGGTGGTTAAATATCAAACTATTGGGTGGTTTTGATAACAAAATATTCACTAAGAGGTATTAAGCTTATTTTAAGACTACTCAATTATTAACCTGCAAAGTGATTATTAAGTTAGGCGAATGAGCAAGAAGACGATAATCGCTTTCGATTTTTGCTCACCAGCCCTCAACGCCTTGCATATCTGGAAGTTGATGTGCGATCCCCTTATGGCAATCGATACAGGTTTTTTCACCGCTTTCTAAAAAGGTGGAATGCATTTTGGCTGCGCGATCTGATTGGCGAGTGAAATCCATATAATCGAATTCGTGACAGTTACGGCATTCGAGTGAGTTGTTGGCTTTTAATCGTGTCCATTCTCGCTGCGCCATCTCTTTGCGATGGGCTTCAAACTTTTCCGGTGTATCAATGGTACCGACTAGATAGGCCCAAACCTCTTTTGACGCTTGCATTTTTCGGGCGATTTTATCGGTCCATTTATGTGGGACGTGGCAATCATGGCAAGTGGCACGAACGCCACTACGATTAGAAAAGTGGATGGTAGGCTCCATCTCTTGATAAACATTTTGATGGCAACTGCTGCAAAATTCTTCGGTACTCGAAAGCTCTAATGCGGTATTAAACGCCCCCCAAAAAATCACTCCAGCGACAAAGCCGCCTAATACTAAAAAGCCTAAGCTATAATGAACGCTTGGTTTTTTAAGCACTTGCCATATTTTATTGAGGAAAAATTTTAGCTTCGCCATAGTAATTCCTTTTTGTCATCAAACATTGCTTTGCAGCTGAGGCTGGGAACTGTGTGTTAAAAATACTTTTACAATCAATAAGCTTTAAACGTTACAACCCCACAGTTCACTTAATCAGTATATGTTCAAGCTAGCCTACCTGCTCAACATTTAATCTAAACCTATTAATTACTACCTCGAACGATAAGGATTAGATCACTTTTAATTTCTTTAAAGATCACTGTTTGAGAACGTGCAGGAAAGAGACTGAAAGCAAAGAGACAATGAACACGAGATATGATTTTTTAGATACAAAAAAGCGCACCTAAAAAGGTGCGCTTCATCTATAAACAATAAAGCGAATTACACTTGCGCGATTTGATTCAGAATACGCTTTTCTGAGATTGGATAAGCCGTACCTAGCACCTGGGCAAAACAGGACACTCGATACTCTTCAATCATCCATCTAGCTTCAATCAAAGCATCTGGCACAGGTTGTGACTTAGGCAATTTCGCCATTTGCGCTTTAAGTAGCTCTTGAACCTTATTAACGCTCAGCATGTGAATGCGGTCGCGATTAGGGTCAACGGGTAGCTTCTCTAAACGGTTTTCAATGCCTTTTAAATAACGATTCAAATCACCAAGACGTTGCCAACCAGACTGCTCAACAAAGCCTTTAAACACCAATTGGTCTAACTGGCTTTGAATATCACTCATCGCAAACGCAATATCTAAGCTAATTTTACCTTTTAGGCGTTTTTTAATCCGGTTATAAATGGTTAAGATCTCTTCCACTTTTAAGGCAATTTTTTCCGCTGTCGGATTAAGCTCCTGCCTTACCCAGTCTTTCGCTTCAGTAAAGGCGGTCTCAGACCGGACATCAATGCCCTTCTCATCCAGTAGCTGTTGTACAGCCGCAGATAGAATGTCATCAATTAAGATATTCACCTGGCCAAAAGGATTAAAATACATCGCAAGCTTTGCCTTGTTCGGCAGTGATTTTTGCAAATGTTTTACCGGCGATGGAATATTCAGTAATAGCAAACGCTGTAGACCAATACGATGCTGCTTTTGCGCTTCAAATTCATCATCAAATAATTTGATCGACACGCTGGTTTTATCATCCACCAGCGCAGGAAACGCTTTAACTTCGAAGTTGCCCTTCTTTTGCTCAAACTGTTTAGGTAAATCGCCAAAGGTCCATTGCTCTAGCCCTTTTTTCTCAATACCTGAGTCAGCAACGCTGCGAATAGCCTGCACGACTTGGCCTTGCATACTCGCCTTTAATGGCTCTAATTCTCGCCCTTCAGCAAGTAATTTCCCCTTGTCACCTTCGATCTTAAAGTTAACTAAAAGATGCTTAGTTAACTGAGAAGTATCAAAATCTTCTGGTGAAATCCGCGTTCCGCTCATACGCAGCAGCTGTTTGCACATGGCATCGATTAAAGGTAACTCAAACGGTGTCATCGCCTGTAAACAGGCTTTTGCATAATCTGGCGCAGGCACAAAGTTACGGCGCAGCGCTTTTGGTAAAGACTTGATGAGTGCAATACACTTTTCTTCACGCAAGCCCGCCACTATCCAGTCAAAATCACTTTCATCAATCTGGTTAATCAAAGCAACCGGAATATGCACAGATACGCCGTCATCAGGCAGCGATGGCTCAAAATGATAACTGACTTTAAGCACCAAGTTGCCTTTGTGCCATTTCTCGGGGAAATCTAGTGCTGAAATATGCTCGCTACTGCGCTGCATCAAGCTTTCACGCTCAAAATCTAATAGATCAGGCGTGGATTTTTTAGCCGCTTTCCACCATTTTAAAAACTTTGGTGCGTTATATATACCATCTGGGATCTTCGGCTCATAAAACGCATATAAGGCTTGTTCATCGACCAGAATATCTCGGCGGCGCGACTTATGTTCAAGTGATTCAATGTCGAGCAATAGCTTCTGGTTGTTAATAAAGAAGGCTTCGTTAGTGCGTAACTCACCATCAGCCAGAGCTGAGCGAATAAAGATTTCACGCGCTTCGACGGGCTCAACTGGACCATATTGTACTTTGCGGCGATTAACAATTTGTAAGCCATACAGTACTTGGTTTTCAAGTGCTACCACCGAGCCTTGTTTTGATTCAAAGTGTGGCTCTACATAATTCTTTTTCACTAGATGCGCCGCTAGCGGCTCAACCCATTCAGGTTGGATTTTGGCGCAGCAACGGGCAAATAAACGCGATGTTTCCGTCATCTCAGCCGCCATGATCCATTTAGGGCCTTTTTTAGCTAAAGGAGAACCAGGGAACACAAAGAACTTACGGTTACGAGCGCCAAGATACTCGTTATCTTTATCTTTAAAACCGATATGGCTTAATAGACCGGTCAATAACGAGCGATGCAAGCCTTCATAATCAAGCTCATCGCTTGGCGAGTTAAGCTTCCACTTAAGCTCATGGGTCGCTTGCCTTAGCTGGGTGTACAAGTCTTGCCATTCGCGCACCCTTAGATACGCTAGGAACTCCGCCTTACATTGCTTTCTAAACTGGCTACTCGACAGCTCTTTCTGGCTTTGTTTAATGTGATCCCACAGGTGTAACCAAGAAACAAAGTCTGAATCTTTATCGCTATATCGATTATGTGCCTGATCGGCTGCTTGCTTCTTGTCCATTGGACGTTCACGAGGATCTTGAATAGATAGACCCGCAGTGATCACTAAAGCTTCATTTAAGCAACCGTTTTGCTGAGCTTCTATCACCATACGCGCTAAACGAGGATCCACCGGAATATGCGCTAACTGACGACCAAGCTGAGTTAAGTCGAGTCTGCCCTTCTTTTTCACTACCGCTTGTAACTCTTCTAGCAGCATAAAACCGTCACGAATGTAACGCGAATCAGGCGGCTGAATAAACGGGAAGCCTTCAATATCGCCTAAGCCAATCGATAGCATTTTTAGAATAACTGAGGCTAAGTTAGTGCGTAAAATCTCTGGATCGGTAAAGCCTGGACGCGAAACAAAATCATCTTCGCTATATAGACGAATACAAATACCCGGCGCGACACGGCCACAACGGCCTTGACGCTGGTTAGCACTTGCCTGAGAAATCGGCTCAATCGGTAAACGCTGTACTTTAGTGCGGTAACTGTAGCGGCTTATACGTGCAGTACCGGGGTCAATAACGTAGCGAATACCTGGTACCGTCAATGACGTTTCGGCAACGTTTGTCGCTAATACAATGCGGCGACCGACATGGCTCTTAAATACTTTTGATTGCTCGCCATAAGATAAACGCGCGTATAAAGGTAAGATCTCTGTGTCACGATAATTACGACGATTTAGCTGCTCAGCCACATCACGAATTTCGCGCTCACCATTCATAAAGATCAAAATGTCGCCTAAGCCTTCTTGCATTAGCTCATCGGTTGCGGCAAAAATACCTTCAATTAAATCTAAGTCATCGTCTTGATCTTGCACTAATGGGCGATAGCGAGTTTCAACCGGATAAGTACGGCCTGACACTTCTATCACAGGCGCGTTATTAAAGTGTTTTGAAAAACGGTCAACATCAATGGTTGCCGAAGTAATAATCACTTTAAGATCCGGACGCTTGCTCAATACGTTTTTCAGATAACCCAAAATGAAATCGATGTTAAGACTACGCTCATGCGCTTCATCGATAATGATAGTGTCGTATTGATTGAGATATTTATCATTAGTCAGTTCAGCCAATAAAATACCATCGGTCATCAATTTGATGTATGAGGTATCGTTAATGGCATCAGCAAAACGAACTTTAAAGCCCACGGCTTCACCTAATGGTGTGTTCATCTCTTCAGCAATACGCGTTGCAACGCTTCTTGCAGCTAGGCGGCGTGGCTGAGTATGACCAATCAGTCCACGTGTACCTAAGCCTAGCTCTAAACAGATCTTGGGTAACTGTGTGGTTTTACCTGAGCCGGTTTCACCGGCAACAATCACCACTTGATTGTTAGCAATGGCGGCTGCAATCTCATCGCGTTTTTGCGATACAGGTAGGCTGTCTGGATAAGTAATACTTGGGCGGTTCGCTAAACGCTGTTCCACTTTTTTACGTGACTCAAGCGCGACAGTTTCAAGTTTGTCAAGCGTGGCAGTTTTCTTGTCTGAGTCAGGCTCTTTTCGAAGCCTAAACAGACGACGCCTAATATAGGCAGCGTCAGCTTCATAACAGTGTTTTAAGAATGCGTTAGATAAAGGATGCTGTTGCGAACTCAAGTGCAAATTCCATAGCCAAGACGAAAGAAAGTGATCCTAGCAAGGAACGCTGACGGTTGGTATAGCTGACTTAAAAATACTTTAACCGTTATAACTTACACAGCGCAAAAAACGTAGGTTAATTAAGCAAAAGCCTCCACTAGAGACAAAAGGGCGTAAAGTGCCCTCTGGTTTGCTATCTAGAACGCCCAAACAAGCAGTGAATTACGCCGGCGTTAAATAACATTGCTGCATATAGGTATTAATTGCCGCCAGCACATTAGTTCTATTAATCGTACCAACTACTTTGCCCTCCTCCACAACGGGATACACCTTAGGTTTTGGGCCAAGCATTTGCTCTGCTAGCAACAATACACTGGAGTTTGGTGATACCGACAACACATCGGTGCGCATACAATCTTTGACAATCGCGGTTAAGTCGCAGTGATAGCTACTTTTAAGCATAACAGCCAAACAATCTTGCTGAGACAAGAACCCCACCAGCTTGCCATCACTTTCCACTACTGGCGCCCCCAGTTTTTTGTTATCCAATAATTTTTCTACCGCAGTGGCTAACGACATTGTTGGCGATAACAATACAGGTTGACGATCCATATGCTCTTGTACGTTTATTGAATCCATTTCGTTCCCCTATTTAGTTGTTCTATTGTTAGTTTAGCTAAGAATGAACAACATAGGCGGGGATTAAACCGATAACAGCAATCGGAAAAGGAAACCTAGAGGAAATATCGCTTCGCTTACCCAAATAAACCGAAATAATATGCAGGAATCGATAAGCCAATAAATAACACCCCTAAACCAGCTCCATTGCCTTTTGCCAACCGAGCATTAGCCTCATCATTCTTGTTATACAGCACAACTGCTGGATGCCCTTGTGGAATAATTTTATGCCTAAATGATGTTTTTGACCTTATCTCAAATACATTGCCATCGACTGAGTATTCAAATATAGGTCTATACATCTTTCTCTTGTTGTTATTGCTATCCTTTGATAGATACTCTTCATAACCTATAATTTTACCTTGGGTTTTTATCGCATTGTTATTAAACCTATAATAATCAAAGCATATGTATAGGCCTAATAAGCTAAAAATAATTGCAGCAATTAATGGAATAACGTCCATTTATCTCTCCTTGATGTTGAAAAATGTAAAAACAGAAAAAATTGGCCCTACATCTTTGCTGTAAAACTTAGCCAATCTATTATCTCCTTCGTCTACAGCCTATGGTAAACACCTGATATCGTAATATCAATTTCGAACCTCAAAACGCACCAAGCAATACATTTAGATGCTAGCTTAATAGTGAGAAAAACATTGCCTCGTTACCGTTCCCCACTTACTGTCTTCATATACGTCTTCGATATAATTACCTGATGTATAGTCACTGACAACATCACGCCAAAAACTAATTGCATACTCTGCTCCTGCCACTTGTTTGATTTCCCAAGAGCCAGCAAGCTCTTCAAACAAACTCGAAATAAAGCGTTTACCCACTTTATTTTTACGAAAGCAAGGCAGTACGTAAAAATCACAGATTTCATACGCTTTGGCAGACTTCTCGTCAATTGCTGTTAGAGCGGCTGGGATCCCATCAATATAAAGTAAATAACCAGTTACACTGCCAGCCAATTTCGGGTAGATCTCAAATAGGCCACAGGCATCTGGTTTCTCATCAACAATTTTTGAAAACTCCGCAGCATACCCTTGGTAAAGATTGCCGTAGACCTGAGCATTACTGTCGTCAACTTTAACTATATTCATCATAAACTCTTCACGTTATTGGACTATGTCGCATAATATCGCTTGTTTGATTTTCTTGGAATGACCATTTTCAATTGTTTAGCAAATACAGCTAAACATAGACATTAATAACCATTAATTCAGATTGATAATGTCATACTGGCAAAGAGACCTAAAAAATGAGCTTTAGAGTGGCTTTAACCGCAACTGACTTACAAGAATGGAGACATGTTTTATGTATGGCAGGAACATATGGTTTACAACAAGTGAGGAGCATCGTTACTCTTCGGTTAACCTGCCTCTTTGTTTACTAGGATTAGAGTCACTAATTAGCAACGAGTTCGAGTTGATAAACTCAAGGCACAAAAAAACCGAATAGCGGTCTATTCGGTTTTCATTTTCACCTTAAAATTGTAATTAAGGCGATTACTTACAAAGTGGCTCTCTGAAGCTAACACCTGTATCCCATGGCTGTTCAATCCAAGTGTCCTGCGGGATATCAACAATATAATCGTCAACAAGTGGCTTACCGGCAGGCTTAGCACACACTGTAACGAATTTAGCTTTAGGGTAAATTTCACGGACAATTTTAGCCGTTGAACCGCTATCAACTAAATCATCGATAACGATAAAGCCTTCGCCGTCACCTGGCGCTTGTTTGATGATTTTAGTTTCACGTTGATGGTCGTGATCATAACTTGAAATACAGATGGTATCGACATGGCGAATACCTAACTCGCGGGCTAGAATAGCTGCAGGCACCAAACCACCACGGCTTACTGCAATAATACCTTGCCATTGATCAGCAGGTAGTAAACGTTCAGCTAATTCACGGCTATAACCTTGCATTTGATCCCAAGTGATCAGAAATTTTTTGCTCATGTGCAACCTTTTTATGCGAGTACGCTTTTTTGAGGGGAAGAGATTGCGCGGCATTTTGGCTTTTTATTCATAGCCATACAAATAAATATTAGTGAGCTGTTTCACAGATTTTGACTTAGGCTGAATTCAATACAGCTAATGCCTCGCCTCAGTAGAAAAGCGTTACGCTATAGGCAATACTTTATAGCTAATATGTTGTGGTGCAGATATTAGTTCAGCTCTCAAAGACACACTTAGTCAGCTCAAATAAGCGCATTATTGCTCGAATATCGTTTAAACACAGGGATGATTAACACTCGCTCATCGACAATATAAGCCTCTAATCATGACTAACTTAGGTTTACGGCTTTTATCTGTTGGTATTTTTCTAATACACCATTTCGCTCAAGACCACGCTTAACACTGCTACATAACTTACCAAACCTGCGTATGTCATCAAACTGCGGTACATTGCCGTTGGCAATTGCACTTTCCCAGTAACTAAGCTCTCTATCCACTAACTCAAGCAATTTTTTAGGGCAGCCTAAACAGTTGCCATCAGGTCCACAAACAAAGGTCTCGGACTCATATAACGGCAACGTTTGTTTCACCTGCTCAATAATTTGCATCATGGCAGTTGCTCTATCTGGCTTTTTAGGTGTGCTTATTTGCTCTTTCATTGGCGCAACGACTTTAGTTTAAAGATAAGAATATGAAGCCTGCTGCTGATGCAAGCGAGTCTCACTGAGCGATATTATAAACCTTTAGGGGATCTTTGATTAGTGAATAATAATTTAAGTTGAATCTTTAATAAAAAAGCTCTTATATCAAAATATAAGAGCTTCTAAACTCACTGCATCGCCAGATTATTGCGTTTTCTGCAGCTAAATAAAGTGGATACTAGGGCTATAAGTCAGACCAAATCATCACTTGCGCAGGCTGGTTATTTTTCCGAGTCGCACGGTACATACCTTCAGTATTAAACGGTGTCGCAATATTGCCGCGTTGATCAATTGCAATCACACCGCCTGTGCCACCAGCCGTTATCAATCGTTGATTAATCACTTCATCTGCCGCTTGAATAATGGATTTGTTTTGATACTTCACTTTTGCGCAAATATCACCCGCCACATGATAACGTATAAAGTACTCACCGTGGCCTGTGGCTGAAACCGCGCAAACACCATTCTCAGCATAAGTGCCTGCGCCAATAACCGGGGAATCTCCGATGCGGCCAAAACGTTTTGCCGTCATACCACCAGTCGATGTACCTGCAGCTAAATTACCGTTTTGATCGAGTGCAACCGCACCTACCGTGCCGAACTTATAATCAAACTCACTGTATTCTAGAGCACTTTGCTTGTAGTTATGGCTAATACCTGCACCAGTACTGGCTTGATAATCCGCATTTGACTCAGCCTTACGGATTTTTTCTTTGGCGCTATTTAATTGTTGATAACGATTGTCGGTATCAAAATGATTAGCCGGTACCAACTGATAACCTTGAGTTAACGCAAACTCTTCAGCCCCTTGACCTGACAACATCACATGGGGTGACTTTTCCATAACCGTAATCGCTAAATCGATAGGGTTCTTGATATGCTTAACACCGGCTACAGCGCCAGCATTCATGGTTTTACCGTCCATAATCGACGCATCTAATTCATGGGCACCGTCAAACGTGTAAACAGCACCAACACCTGCGTTAAACAGTGGGCTATTTTCAAGAATATTAATCGATGCTTTCACCGCGACTATGCTGTCGCCACCTTTTGCGAGTACGTCATAGCCAGCATCGACCGCTTCTTGTAATTTAGCTCGATACGCTTTTTGCTGCTCAGGTGTTAAATTGGCCTTAGAAATTGTGCCCGCTCCACCATGAATCGCAATTGAAAACGGTTTATCATTTGCAATGGCATTCATTGATAAGCCTGTAGAGAAAACAACCAATAATGCCGCACTGAGCGTTTTATAATTCACAAACTGCATCCTTTTATATTTATTTGCCCTCTTTGTAACCATTTTAAGCCATAATTACAATCTGCAACTTGCTTGAACAAGTGATTCTAGTGACAATAGATAGCCTCCTTTAAACCAATAATAAGAGTCTGATTTTTGTTAATAAGTTTGTTTAAATTGATGACATCTACTTTGCTGATTGCCTGTTTAACATTGGCAACATTTTCAGTTCGAGCAAACGATTGGTTAGATCTCAATATTAAAGGCGTTAAAAGCTCCCTTGCAACAAACGTCACAGCTCATCTTGGCTCTCTTCCTGACTCAGCAGTGCAGCGCCGTGCATTTATCTTTAACGCCCAAGACAATATCGAAGCCGCTATGCACTCTATGGGTTACTACCATAGCAAAGTGCAACAAGATGTGGTTAGCCACGACAAAAAACCTTGGCAGTTAAACTTAGTTATTGACCCTGGCACGCCCACCTTGATTAGCTGGATAGATATTCAAGTAAAAGGCGAAATGCAAACTGACCCACTGTTTGAAAAGTGGCTTAGCCAATTAAAAATTCGCCCAGGCGATCGCCTTAACCATGGGGTTTATGACGATATCAAATCACAGTTATTGACGCTTGCACTAGCCCGAGGTTATTTTGATGGAAAATTTGATCAAGCTGAAATTTTAGTTGATCGCGACTTTAACACCGCAAAGATTTCGCTCTATTATGATTCAGGTAAGCGATACCACATAGGTCAGGTGAGCTTTACAGGCTCAACCCTAGAGCCACAGATTTTAGAAGAGTTAGTCCCCTTTAAACTCGATGCACCCTATAGTACCGGGAATTTGGGTCAATTAAATCGACAATTACTTGATACCGGCTATTTTTCAAATATCAAGGTCCTGCCTTTAGTCGACCATGTTGATGGTCTGCTTGTGCCTGTGCGCGTAGAATTAAGTCCTAAGCCTAACCACTCTATTGAGTTAGGTCTCGGTGCAGACATCGGTAATACCGTTGATAACAACCTTGAGCCTAGACTGCGCGTCACTTGGCGCACGCCACAAATTAACAAATATGGCCATTCACAGGAAACCACCGCCGAGTGGTCACCGGACAAACCTAAGTTCTTAACTACCTATACCATTCCGTTAACTCACCCCCTCGATGACCAGCTTAAAATCCGCACAGGCATGCTCAGAGACAAATACGGGGTAACACAGGTTTACAATAGTGAAGATCGCAACTTTAACAATACAGGCCAACTCGAAGCCTCTAAAATGCTATTTGCCGTTATTCGGCAACAACGCTTACAAAGTAAATGGTTATTCAATTACTCAGCTGAAGTCATGAAAGAAACCTATCAACAGTCAGGGGTTGACTATGACCCTCGTTACGTTTTGTTTGGCACTAGCTTGTCTAAAACAACCCGTGGCGATAACTCGCTCGATCCTAAATCTGGCTTTTTTCAATTTTACAGCCTTGAGTATGCCGACCCTAGCTTAGGTTCAGAGGTCAGACTCACGCGCTTACAAACTAAGTTCAAGTGGATCAATACCTTTTTCGATAAGCACCGCATTGTATCTCGTCTTGATATGGCGGCGAATCTAACCAATGAAAACTCACTCGAAAACATTCCGCCATCTTTACGTTATTTTGCCGGTGGTGACCAAAGTATTCGTGGTTATAGTTACAATGAGTTAGGGCCATCGATTGATTCGATAAATGAAAATGGTGAAACCGTTCGCGAAGTTGTGGGCGGGCGCTACTTAATGGTGGGAAGCCTTGAATATCAATACTACGTCACACCAAGTTGGCGTGTGGCCACTTTTATTGATGCCGGTAACGCTTTTGATGTTAATCAAATCGAACTTGTTACCTCGGTAGGCGCGGGGATTCACTGGATCTCCCCCATTGGCCCCGTAAAACTAGATGTGGGTGTTGGCCTAAAAGAAACTGACACGATAAGTCGTCCTTGGCGAATACACATCACCATGGGAGCTGAATTATGATAACTCCTAAAGAGGAAGCCGATATCACAGCGGCAAATGAAAACACAACTCAGGTAAAGCTGGGTTTGGGAACAAGGCTTTCGCGCCGATTTAAACTCTGTAGCCGAATCATATTCTACACACCTTTATTGTTATTGATTAGCTTAGCGGTGTTAATAGGTACTGAGTTTGGCAGCCATATCACCGTAAAACTCGCAGATATGTTAGTGCCAGATCTAGAGCTTGACTACAAATCAGGACAAATAAACCGTCAGTTAGAGCTTAACTACGGCGCATGGCAAATGGCGGGGGTAAAGGTTCAAATAACCGATCTAGTACTTGCTTGGAACCCGATGTGTTTAATGCAAAAGCAGTTATGTGTTGAGCAATTGGCCAGCTCTAAAGTTAATGTCGAAATCGATACCCATTTAATAGGGGCTTATAGTAAAGCAGAAACAACAGATATCTCTTCGGGTAATGCTCAAGATAATACAGAGCCAGAAGCTGATGAAAATCAAGAAATAACGCTGCCATTTGGTATCACGCTTAGCAACGGTGCGCTTAAAAATGTGACTGTGCGCGTTAACGATATGGACTTTAATGCAAACCAGCTTGACCTAAGTGCTGAGTGGCTTGCTACAGGGATCCGTGCCAGTAAAATTTATTCAGAAGGCCTTTTAGTCTCAATCCCTTTTGAAACAGAGACTACGCCAGATAGCGTCACAGAAGGTGAGCCAACACAGTCAGGAGCCCCCTCGAAAAACGCTGCTACAGAGCAAGCAACTGAAAGCTGGGCTATGGCAAACTTACCAGCTGTTTTTATGCCTATACCGGTATTTGTTAATACGTTAGACATCGACAATGGCGACTTAATTCTCGGTCCACGCAAAGATCATTTTGACAGCCTGCACCTCAGTGGTAGTTACCAGCAATTTCTTATCAATATCGATGACTTTAAGGCGAGTCATAGCTATGGCGACGTTAGACTGATTGGTCAAATGTCATTAATCGACGACTATCCAATGGATATACAGTCCTCTATTAAGCTTGCCAAAGTTACCGAGTTACCGGGACTTAAAGGACAAAATTTAGAACTTACGGTTAAGCAAGGGTTTAACGATCTTAATAGCCATATAGTCGGGACAGGCCAATTCAAATTTGATGTTAATTCAAACATCAAACTTGCTAATCCGCAGCTCCCTTTTAGGCTTGCGCTTAACGCAGAAAGCTTACAGTGGCCATTACAAAAACCCGATTATGTCGCCAAACGTGTTGAACTGTCAGCAAAAGGAGATCTGCAACAGCAAGCGATAAAACTAAAGAGTTTATTTACCTCGCCTTATCAGCCTCAAATAAGCATAGACAGTCGATTTAGCCATGAAAATCAAAGCCTAAAATTCGAAAAGTTGCATGTCCACAATAGTGAACTCGGTGAGTTGACACTACAGGGCACCTTTGGTTTTGGCGAACAATTACGATGGGACGCGACCATTGCCGCACAAAATATCAATATTGGTTTACTTAAGCTGTTACCGGAACAAGCGTTACCAGCTAGCGATATCACCGGCCCATTAACAAGCAGTGGTCAATATACTCTCGCAGATAATGCATGGTCTATCGATGTCAACAACGCCCGATTAAGCGGGCATATCATGCATTACCCGCTCAATATAGACGGCGAACTCTCAATTAATGATAAGTTGTATTTAAGCTCCAATGGATTAAACGTTAACGCGTTGCAAAGTCGCTTATTTATTCAGGGAAAAGTCGAAAAACAATGGGCTCTTACCGGTAAGTTAGATATACCTGATCTTAGCTTATGGCAGCAAGATGCAGCGGGTATGATTAATGCTGATATTAGTGTATCGGGTGATAATGAACAGCCGGATATTGGCGTTAAACTTAAGGCTGAAGAATTACAATTTCAAGCCCTTGAACTCGAGAAACTATCACTAAACGGCCATTATAAGCCTTTTAACAATCAAGCATTTAATGCTGACGTCAATTTACAAAATTTTAGCTATCAAGACCTTGAGCTTAGCAGTATTGATCTAGCCACCACAGGTGATCTAAATGATCAATCTTTGGTCATCACATCCGTAGGCGATCTCGCATTAAGTACAGAAATGGTAAGTAGCTACGATGATAAGAAGCAAGTGATTATTGCTCAAGTCGACAGCCTATCTGTAGCCTCCAAGTTAGGTGACATATCCATTGAGCAAGCCGTTAATGCCGAATACTCCTTAAAAACACAAACCGGAACGCTAGCCCCCTTCTGTTTATCACATAGTGGCGGAAAGTTATGTGCGAAAAAGGATATTTTATTAGGACTAAGTGGCCAAGCCGCACTAACATTTAATGGCGATCTCGGTAGACTTGTTGAACCTTGGTTGCCACAAAGTATTGATTGGAATGGACCTGCAACCCTCGCTGCCAGTATCAAATGGTTTGAAGATAAAAAGCCAATTGGCGAGCTTAACCTGCAACTCGACGAAGGTAATATTGACTTTCAAGCAACCAATAACAGTAAAGTCGCAGTTGGCTATAAGTCGTTAACCCTGCAAAGCTTACTCAATGAAAAACTACTGCAGACCTCTATATCGCTCGAATCGCAAAAAATTGCGAGTATGGACGCTAACCTTGCAATTAATGTCACCCCAGATAGAGCAATGAACGGCAAGCTATCTTTACACAAAATAAATTTAGAAGCCTTAGGTGTACTCTTACCTGAACTTGAAGTACTAGAAGGCATTATCTCAAGTGAGCTTACAATCGCAGGAACGCTAAACGATCCACAAGTGAGTGGCGAAATCGCCCTCAACAAAGGCTCAATTATGGCAACGGCCAATCCTACCTTGCTTGAGGATATTGATCTTGATTTTATTTTTGCGGGTAAAAAAGCAAAAATTGACGGTGAGCTAAAAATGGGTAAAGGCTTAGCCTACGTTGATGGTGAGCTCGATTGGCTACAGAAAAAACTGAATGGTTCTTTCGATATAAAAGGCGATAATCTAGCGGTTATTCAACCCCCACTCGCCATTTTAAATGTAGGAACTGACTTACAAGTAAAATTCACCGATGAGTCATTTAATATCAGTGGTGATATAAACGTGCCCTCAGGCAAGATTACTATCGTTCAACTACCAGAAGGAGGCGTCGCAGTTTCTAAAGATGTCGTATTTGAGGACAGTTTATCTTCAAAAGAAGCAAAAGCCTCGCCTTTAGCCGTTTCGGCCCAAGTTAACCTAAATATCGGTGACAAACTCAAAGTTGATGGCATGGGGCTAGCTGGTCGACTACAAGGAAAACTGGAGCTAAAACAAGATCCCTTTAGGCCCCCTCTACTCTTTGGCGAAATTAAAGTCATTGATGGCAGCTATAAATTTATGGGGCAAACCTTGGAAATAAAAGCCGGTGAAATGCAGTTTATTGGCCCCATTGATGTGCCAAACCTTAACATTGAAGCCGTAAGAGAAATTAAAGACGAAGATGTGGTTGCCGGAGTCCGTATTACAGGTACACCACTCAAGCCTGTTGTCGATCTCTTTTCTAACCCAGCCAAAGAACAGGCTGAGATTTTAAACTATATCGTCCGCGGAACCGGATTGAGTAATACCAGTGTCGATCAAAACAGCGGTCTAATGATGGGAGCCGCATTAACCTTAAGCAGCCAAATCGGCGGCGGTGCTATTGGCAACATCGGAAATACCGCAACCGGCATTATTGAAAAAATAGGCTTTTCTAACGTACAACTCGATGCCAATGATGACGGCCGCTTTGCTATTAGCGGCTTTATTGGTGAAGACTTGATGGTTAAATATGGCGTTGGCGTATTTAACCCGGGCTATGAAATGACCGTACGGTATTACTTATTATCTCAACTTTACCTAGAAACGGTGTCAGGCACGATTGAGCAGTCTTTAGATATCTATTACAGCTTTGATTTATAGCGCTTATATAACACTGCATTTGAATCGCCACAAAAAAGCCATCTAAACGATGGCTTTTTATTTAAGCGGCTGTGATAACAGATTAAGTTAGCTAATTTAAGTATCTGAGTGACCTAAATTCTCTGGCATGTCATCACGCAGACTTTGCCACATCATGCCACTATTAATACCGTATGTACGCATTAACGCTGGCACATCTACGTAATTTTTAGCAATCGCTAAAGTTTGAAGCTGCTTATAAAACTCCATCGCCAAAGCTCGGGCTTCAGGACTTGAGAAATAATAACGCCCTACTCTACTGTATAAGCCCTTAAAGCCATTTAATATCAATACGTAAAGTGGATTTCCAGAGCTGAACGCTAACGTGTGCTGTAACTCATAATCGAATTCAGCGTATGCTTCAGCATTATCTTCAAGTAAATCAAGCTCAGCTAAAGCAGCAATGGCCTTATCTGGATTATTGCGAATTGCACCTCTAAAATAGATAGCACTGACACTGCTACGCGCAGATAACAATTGATCCACTAATTCAGGAAAACCTTCAGGGTTAAGCTCAGCAATGGTCTCAAGAATATTTAGACCCGAAGTTTCCCAAAAATTGTTAACTCGAGTTGGCTTACCATGCTGGATAGTGAGCCACCCATCTCGCGCTAAGCGCTGCAGAACTTCACGTAACGTTGTGCGAGTTACGCCGATTAATTCTGACAGCTCACGCTCAGCGGGCAGAATAGAGCCTGGTGGAAACTTATTTTCCCAGATGGATCGTACAATATACTTCTCTGCGAAACTTGCAGGACCTTTGGCATTGATGATCATTAACCTACTCTATCTAATTATTAGTGTTGTTCTAGCGACTGATCATACCAGAGCCATGAAAAATGAAAACTAAAACAGCGCGAATTGACAGTGACTAAATATAGAAACGAGCCGAACCGCTCATTTTTTACGCTAACAGGTCATTTTAAATGACATTTTTTTGATATAGATAGCTGTTTCGTCATTATGGGCTTTTTAAGTTTTCGAAAAGGTTTTATCTTTAGCATCGGCTTAATTATAGCTGGTAGCAAATTCCATTAAAATTTTGTTATTAGCAACTATATAGATATCAAATAGAGAGGATTCCATGCCTGTGACAATGAGTCGGGCGTTTCTTGACAACTTCTTGGGTAATTCACCGAAGTGGTTCAAACTCGCGATCATATCGTTTTTAGTGATCAACCCAATCGTATTTTACTTTAATCCGTTTGTGGCTGGCTGGCTGTTAGTTGTTGAGTTTATCTTCACTTTAGCAATGGCCCTAAAATGTTACCCACTACAACCAGGTGGTTTATTAGCGATTGAAGCTGTCGCCATTGGTATGACATCGCCTAGCCAAGTGCTGCATGAAATCGAAGCAAACCTTGAAGTAGTTCTACTACTAGTCTTCATGGTTGCTGGTATTTACTTCATGAAGCAATTGCTTCTATTTGTATTTACTAAGATGATCACTAAAGTACGCTCAAAAGTAGCAGTCTCTTTATTGTTCTGTATGGCTTCTGCATTCCTGTCTGCATTCTTAGATGCGTTAACTGTTATCGCCGTTATCATCACAGTTGCAGTAGGTTTCTACTCTATCTATCACAAAGTTGCATCAGGCAAGAGCTTTGGCGAAAGCCATGACCATACATCTGATGGTCAAAATCAGCTATGTGAAGAAGAATTAGAATCTTTCCGTGGTTTCTTACGTAACCTACTTATGCATGCCGGTGTTGGTACTGCATTAGGTGGTGTTTGTACCATGGTTGGTGAACCACAAAACCTAATTATTGCAGCGCAAGCAAACTGGCAATTCGCTGAATTTGCTATTCGCATGTCACCAGTAACTGTTCCAGTATTCTTTGCTGGTATTACGACGTGTTTCTTAGTTGAGAAATTCAAAGTATTCGGTTACGGCCAGCAACTACCAGAAGCGGTTCATAAAATCCTTTCTGACTACGATGCTCATGAAGATGCTAACCGCACCAAGCATGATAAAGTTAAGCTACTAATTCAAGCGGTTATTGGTGTGTGGTTAATCGCAGGTCTTGCACTGCATTTGGCGTCTGTAGGCTTAATCGGTCTATCTGTCATCATTCTAGCGACTGCATTTAACGGTATCACTAACGAACACGCACTAGGTAAAGCTTTTGAAGAAGCGCTACCGTTTACTGCGCTATTAGCAGTATTCTTCGCTATCGTTGCCGTAATTATTGACCAGCAATTGTTTGCACCAGTGATCCAGTGGGCACTAAGCTATGAAGGTAACACTCAGTTAGTTATTTTCTATATTGCTAACGGTCTACTTTCAATGGTGAGCGATAACGTATTCGTGGGTACGGTTTACATTAACGAAGTGAAAGCTGCACTTCTAAATGGCCAAATTACTCGTGATCAGTTCGACCTATTAGCAGTAGCAATCAACACTGGTACTAACCTACCATCAGTTGCTACGCCTAACGGTCAAGCAGCATTCCTATTCTTGCTAACTTCTGCAATCGCTCCGCTCATCCGCCTATCTTACGGCAGAATGGTGTGGATGGCGCTGCCTTACACGATCGTATTGTCTATTGTTGGTGTACTTGCAATTCAGTTAGGCGCACTAGAACAGATGACTCAATACTTCTATGACAGTCAAATGTTAATCCATCACTCTGCTCAAGCAGCTGCAGATGGTGTAGTATCATCACATTGATAAGCCTTATCTGAACTATTTTTTAAATAGTTAGTCATATAAAACGCCCTATTCAATAGGGCGTTTTTTTACTTGCAATGGAGACTTTGTCGTTGAATGCACTAATCGGATTTGCCCACTCTCGAGCCGCTTGGCTGATATTGATGTTCTCGGCCGTCGCGCTTGAGTTAGCCGCGCTGTTTTTTCAATATGTCATGCATTTAAGCCCTTGTGTCATGTGCATCTATCAACGTGTCGCTGTTTTTGGACTTCTTTTCGCTGGTTTGATAGGCGTTATTGGTCACCGTTCGCGCATTGCACGTGGGGCAGCTGTTGCGATTTGGGGACTGAGTGCAATTTGGGGGCTTAAGCTAGCAATTGAGCTCGTCGATATGCAAACTAACCCTTCTCCTTTTGCAACCTGTTCTTATTTACCTGAATTCCCAAGCTGGCTGCAGCTACACGAATGGCTACCATCGGTATTTATGCCTACAGGCATGTGCACTGATATCCCATGGGAGTTTATGGGAGTCACAATGGGGCAATATATGATTATCGCTTTCGCTGGTTATCTACTTGCCCTACTCGTGTTCATTATTCCAGCTCTAAAAAAATCAGTTTAGCCAGCAGCGTTAAATTAATCCTATAAAAAAACGCCCGATAATATCGGGCGTTTTTTTATGTTCTTACCGCAAGCCTAGCTGGCTGGCCTACTCCACGTCTTTCATTGGCCACAAAACAATATGATCTTCGATATCTCGTATTTTGGTCTCGCAGGTCACTTTTCCTGCAACTGACATACCTGAAAGGATCATAGCCTCTTTTGAGCCTGTACGCAGCGGGTGCCATGTTGGCAGTGCTCGCCCCATAAACAGACGGCGGTAAGCGCAACTATCAGGCAACCAAGTGAGGGACTCAACGTTATCTACCGTTACTTTAGTGCAGCTTGGTACAAAGCTAAAACGCTGCTCATAATTCTGACAGTGGCCAGTTTTATTATCCAATAATTGACACGCGGCATTGGTGTAATAGAGCTCTTCGGTTTCGTCATCGATAAGCTTATTTAAGCAACACTTACCACAACCATCGCATAGTGACTCCCACTCTTCAGTGTTCATTTGTGCTAAGGTTTTGTCATCCCAAAATGCCATATTTAACTCATTTATATTAACCGAACAGCTAAGTATTATACCTTGTTCTAACGCTATACGGCACATTGCGTATTGTCATTAAAACCTTATATTGCATTTAATTCTAAAATTTAGACTTATCCCATAAAATCATTCTTGAACTATTGATGTCATTTACATCAGAATTAATTAATTGCTGGGAATTTTATTCTCTCCGATAAGTAAGCTACAGAGAGCGCAAAGTGATGTGAACTTTTCCAGTTAAGTAATCCGCGATAATTACCATAAACAAGGTATTTACGCCCGTCAGCACCATCAGGCATAATTAACGATATCTGCATATCAGTTCTCTTTGGCAAATCGCTACCATCAAAACGCCTGACGCCCAGAGCTTGCCATTCTTCGAAAGATTTTTTTATTTTGATACCTGAAAGCTTTTCATCAAAAGTGCTCGGTAAACGAACTTGTCTTCCCCACGTTTCAGATTCAGTCCACCCGGACTGCTGTAGATAAAATGCAGCAGAGGCAAAGACGTCTTTAGGATTTTTCCAAATGTCTTTTTTACCATCTCCATCACCATCTTGGGCATAAGTATAATAAGCACTGGGCATAAAACTAATCTGTCCCATCGCGCCTACCCAGGTACCTTTGAGCTGTTCAAAACTCAGCTCCTCATTCTCTATAATCTTTAGTGCCGTAATAAACTCTTTTTGAAATAGCGCCTCAAAACGTCCTTCATAAGCTAAAGAAGCCGTAACAGATAAGACTGAATAGTCGTTACTGTTTTGACCAAAATTGGACTCTACCCCCCAAAGTGCAACGATAAATCGAGGCTGAACACCATAACGGGCACCAATTTCTTTTAACTCTGGTAAATATTGCTTATATAACGTTCGAGCATCTTTTACCGTTGATTCTGTAACAGCATTGGGAAGGTACGATTCAAGTGTAACTACACTCTCACTATCAGGTTTATCAGTAGGAAGTACCTTTTTAAACATCTTCACTCTTGGGAAAACAGCACTAACCGTTTGCTCGCTAATACCCTCACCTAACGCTTTTGGCTTCAACGCCTCTACGTATTCAATGAAGCTTTCTTCTCGCTCGACTTGTATTCCAAATGCTTGCTGACAATACAAGCAGCAAAAAAGTAGTAGCGCGTGTTTTCCTAATACCATAAATCCCCTTCAATACACCTTTTGTCGCTTTAACTTGAGGTTAGTCTGGATTAAAGCCGATGTCTTTTTTATGTTGTTCAAGTAAATTAACAACTGGAGGGGGGAGCTGCAAATAAAATCCCTTTTCTTTCAGTTCAGATCTTACTTTATGAATATCGGCAAACCCTAAATGGTCTCGCTTTTCTATGGGTAACATCATCACCAGTTGCGGCTCGCCAAACATGGCCATTAATGCTTCAGGAACGCGTTCAAAATCATTACGTTTTTCAACGAAAAGGTAACTTTCAGCCTTTCTTAGGCTCTTATATACTGCACAGATCATATACGACTCAATTTCCAAACTATTCAACTTGCCAGTTACGAGGGCACACTATAACATGGACGGTTAGGAATTTAATGGATATCGGCCTCGTGCTGAACTTTTCTAGAGAGCAATATAGGAATGCAAACACCTAGCCTAGAATTAAAAGGCTCTTCTTTTACTCTTTCTGTGCTGCATATCAACAATGATGATATGGCAGTAGTTGCGGCTGAGCTAGATGCTAAACTCGCCATCGCGCCGCAGTTTTTCATCGGTGCTCCTTTAGTCGTAAACTTAAGCAGTATACAAAACAATGATTTTGACATTCTTGGTTTAAAAGAAATATTAACCAGTCGCCAATTGATTATTGTGGGTATCACTAGCGCATCAGCACAATTGACTAAAAAGGCTAAGTCGATTGGATTAGCGGTGGTAAAATCTGGAAAAGAAGCCTCTTCACAACCTCAGTTACCTAAAACAACCAAAATTGTTAAGCAAAATGTTCGCTCTGGGCAGCAAATTTATGCCAAAGATGCTGACCTAATCATTATTGGCGCAGTAGGTAACGGTGCAGAGGTTATCGCCGACGGCAGTATCCATATATACGGTACATTACGTGGTAAAGCGATGGCTGGCGCCGCTGGCGACAGAAATGCAGTTATCATGGCACAAAAAATTGAAGCAGAACTGGTATCGGTTGCAGGACAATACTGGTTGACTGAAAATCTTCAGCAAAACGGAGCCGCTCCAAGCGGTTGTATTCGCCTAGAAGGCGAGTCGCTTACGGTTGAATCATTGCCTCTGTAGAGCGCAAAATTGAAAGGATTATTATAAATGGCGCAAATTATTGTTGTCACATCGGGTAAAGGTGGCGTGGGTAAAACCACCTCAAGTGCTGCAATTGCCACAGGTCTTGCGATGAAAGGCCATAAAACCGTGGTTATCGATTTCGATATTGGTCTACGTAACTTAGACTTAATCATGGGCTGTGAGCGCCGAGTGGTGTATGACTTTGTCAATGTGATTAATGGCGAAGCGAATCTTAATCAGGCATTGATTAAAGACAAACGCACACCAAAATTATTCGTATTACCAGCTTCACAAACCCGTGATAAAGACGCGTTGACCAAAGAAGGTGTTGGTAAGGTCTTAGAAGATCTTGCTAAAGATTTTGAATATATTATTTGTGATTCACCAGCAGGTATTGAAACCGGTGCCATGATGGCACTTTACTTCGCTGATGTAGCAATTGTAACGACGAACCCTGAAGTGAGTTCTGTTCGCGATTCAGACCGTATCTTAGGCATGCTACAAAGTAAATCTAAACGCGCTGAAGACGGTTTAGAGCCTGTAAAAGAATACTTACTGCTTACTCGCTACTCTCCTGCGCGAGTAACTACCGGTGAAATGCTAAGTGTGCAAGATGTAGAAGAAATCTTAGCGATTCCATTAATCGGCGTGATCCCTGAGTCACAAGCCGTACTAAAAGCCTCTAACTCTGGTGTACCTGTCATTCTAGATCAAGAAAGTGACGCAGGTATGGCCTACAGCGATGCTGTAGATAGGTTATTAGGTGAAGAACTGCCTTTCCGATTTCTTACGGAAGAGAAGAAAGGTTTCTTAAAACGAATTTTTGGTAGCTAAATATGTCCCTACTTGATTACTTTAAAACGAATAAAAAGCCCAGCACGGCTGTCACGGCTAAAGAACGACTGCAAATTATCGTCGCCCACCAACGTGGTGAGCGCGAGGCGCCGGATTACTTCCCGCAAATGAAGCAAGAGATCATTGAAGTGATCCGTAAGTATGTCCAAGTAGGCCCAGATCAAGTCTCTGTACAACTAGATCAAAATGATGAAAACTTGTCAGTACTTGAGCTTAATGTCACGCTCCCTGAGCAAAACTAAGTAAGCTTTCGCGATTGGATAACTAAACGCGATTAATGCCAAGTTAAACTAACAAAAAGCCCGCTACTGCGGGCTTTTTTGTCTATTTTAAGTCTAGACTCTCATACTTAACAGATATTATTGTAGCTTAAGTGCATAGAGCGGCTCAGCGACAATCGCTTCGCGCCATCCAGTTAAGATAAGCGGCTTATCTCCTTGCTTACCCGCCCAAACCCATTCTAAGTATTCGTGAATAAACTTTTTTGAGCCTAATAGTTCAATCGGTATATTATGGGCTTCAGCTTGTGCTGTAAGACAATTTTTAATGGTCTTAAACGCAACTTTATAACCAGTTTTAAGCGCTATCACATCTAATGGTTTAGGCGGGCTATCGAAGCTAACATTACTAATAATACGGCAAATTTCTTTACCGTGAATGCGTTTTTCCTGCTCGGTAAGCTCTGTTAGCTTGTATAAATCATTACTATTTTTAGGTTGCTTCTTAGCAAGACCAATCAGCGCATGATCTTTTACTACAAAGCCCAACGCCAAATCTTTTTGTAATGCACGCTTTAAACGCCAGCTTGCTAAATCGCGCAGCACCGCAAGTTGATTGCTCGTCAGCTGGAAGGCATTTTTCACTTTTAAATACGCTGTATCAGGGCAAGGTAAATCAAGGCGTCCTTGGGTCATACGTACGCCCTCTTCCTCAATCCAATCGAGCCTGCCTTGCTCTTTAAGCTTTTCAACTAATTGTGGGTAAAGCTTATAAAGATAATATACGTCATTAGCCGCATAGTTTAGCTGAGCTTCAGTCAGTGGACGTTTGATCCAATCTGTACGTGACTCGCCTTTATCTAAACTGACCTCTAAGGTCTGCTCTACTAACTTGGCATAACCTAAACCGTGTCCCATACCTGCAAGACTCGCTGCGATTTGGCTATCAAACAGGTTCGTTGGCTGGCACTGACCATAGTGTGCAAATACTTCTAAATCTTCACTGCAAGAATGCAGCAGTTTGACGCTGCTTTCTTTTTTCAGTAATTGCCAAAAAAGATGCAAATTACTGACCGCTAATGGGTCGATTAGCGCGAGTGTTTTACCGTCATAGGCTTGAATAAGACCTAATCTTGCATAGTAGGTGCGAGTACGAACAAATTCTGTGTCTAGCACCAATAGATCAGCTTCTTGGTATTGCTCTACAAGGGCCGCTAAACTGGCATCATCTTCAATATATTGAAACGCTAACAAAGTTGTCTACTCCATAAATATGCAAAAGCCGGCAATCGCCGGCTTTAGTCTAATCAAAAGTGGCAATCACCACTTAATGACTAATGAGGTTAATCTTGCTTAGCCTCATCTCTTAATTCCCGACGTAAGATTTTACCTACATTGGTTTTAGGCAGTTCATCTCTAAATTCTACCAGCTTAGGGATTTTATAGCCCGTCAAATGCACGCGACAATGCTTAATCACGTCCTCTTTGGTCAAAGATTTATCATTTGCGACCACAAATACCTTAACTAACTCACCAGACACCTCGTGAGGAACGCCCACTGCGGCGACTTCGACCACTTTAGGATGCAGAGCAACGACTTCTTCGACTTCATTTGGGAACACGTTAAAGCCTGACACTAAGATCATGTCTTTTTTACGGTCAACGATAAAGAAGAAACCTTGCTCGTCCATATAACCGATATCGCCTGTGGCTAAATAGCCATCATTATCGATAACATTGCTTGTTTCTTCAGGACGCTGCCAATAACCCACCATTACTTGCGGGCCTTTGGCAAATAGCTCACCTGTGCCACCTTGCGCTAATACGTTACCATCATCGTCACGCACTTGAATATCGGTATTCGCCACAGGGAAACCAATTGAGCCATTGTAGCCATCAAGGTTATAAGGGCAACATGTAACCAAAGGCGCCGCTTCTGTTAGGCCGTAGCCTTCAAGTAAACGCGTTTTGGTAAGGCCCTGCCATTTGTCAGCAACCGCGCGCTGCACAGCCATACCGCCGCCAATCGATAACTTAAGCTCGCTAAAATTAAGTTTAGCGAAATCTTCGTTATTCACTAACGCGTTAAATAGAGTATTAACGCCAGTCAACACAGTAAATGGATGTTTTTCTAATTCACTAATAAATGCTGGCAGATCCCTTGGATTAGTGATCAGCAAGTTATTAGCGCCTTTATGGATAAACAGTAAGCAGTTCACCGTCAATGCAAAGATGTGATAAAGCGGTAATGCCGTAACAACAAACTCTTTGCCTTGCTCAAGCATTGGCCCATAGGCCGCATCTGCTTGTAGCAGGTTGCTGACCACATTGCCGTGACTCAGCATTGCGCCTTTAGAAACACCTGTTGTACCACCAGTGTATTGTAAAAAAGCTAAATCATCTTTCTTTACCGTCGGCTTAACGTACTGCATACGTCGACCTTTCGATAATGCCTTACGCATTGAGATTGCTTGTGGGAGGTGGTACTTAGGCACCATTTTCTTGATGTATTTAACAACAAAGTTAACCAGGGTGCGCTTTGGCGCACTGAGTAAGTCACCCAATCCAGTTAAAATAACACTTTCAACTGGCGTGTCGGCAACCACTTTTTCTAACGTATGAGCAAAGTTCGACACCACAACAATGGCTTTAGCGCCTGAATCGTTTAGCTGATGCTTTAGTTCGCGCGGCGTGTAAAGTGGGTTAACATTTACCACCACCATGCCTGCACGTAAAATACCAAACAGTGCGATAGGATATTGTAAAAGGTTCGGCATCATAATGGCGACGCGGTCGCCTTTATTTAGCTTCAACTCATTTTGGAGGTAAGCTGCAAAGGCTCTGCTGCGCTCTTCTAGCTTGCGATAAGTTAACGTCGCGCCCATGTTGACAAACGCAGGCTGATCCGCGTTTTTAGCGACGGATGTTTCAAACAAATCAACAAGCGATGCATATTGCTCTACATCAATCTCAGAAGGCACATCATCTGGTAGATTATTAATCCAAAGTTGGTCCACAAAAATCTCCTAATATCTCCACCTGCAGTAATCAAACCCGCAATGGTCGTTAGCAGCTTGCCAAGAAGCAAGCTAAAACACTGTCTATTCTTTATATTTTTAGTCAACGCCAACAAATCATACAAGCGTTTAAATTTTGATTATCATCACATAAATGACACAAAAAACCTAGCCTCTTTTTTCTAGGCGGTTAAGAAGTCTCTAATCGCCTCAGAAACTTGTGCCGCATTCCCCATATGCAGATGATGATCACCATCAAGCTCTACAGTTTGTAACCGCTCAAACCAGCGATGCGCCATCGGGATCGCCTCTCGCAACTGAGGAAAACCTCCGCTACCAGAAATTAATAGAGTATTGACTGTATGGGCTTGCATTAAGGCATCGACTTGAGAAAAAGTCAGTCTTAAAGGGGAATCTAATTTTAAGCGAGGATCACTGCGCCAGCATACCCCAGAATCAAGGTTTTGCATATTGCGCTGAGTCAATAATTCGCACCATTGCAGGTCTAATGCGGTTAATTTGTGCCGTGCATTCGCTGCAATAGCAATATCACGATAAATATTGACAGGTTTGTCTTGTGTCGCCAAAAATCGTCTATGGCCTATAAAACTATTTTGCAGGCGTGTTTTAGATTTAGTTTCGCTCTCATACAAAGGTGAAAGCGCTTCAATTAACACCAATCTAGCCACATTATCAGGAAAAGCCGCGGCGTAAGCTGAAGCAATAATCCCGCCTAAAGAATGGCCTATCATTGCCACAGGTTGGGTTTCCAGCACGCCAAGTAAGGCATCTAAATCGTAGAGGTAATCAACCCAATGCAGAGGGTACGCACCGGGTCTATGCTGTGAGCCGCCATGACCAGGCCAATCAATAGCTAATATTTGGTAATCGGCGAGATAATGACTCAGTGGCTCAAAGCTATTGGCATTATCTAGCCAACCATGTAATGCCAATAACAGTGGTTTGTCCGGCGAACCCCATAATCGTCCCGCTAAGGTAATATGGGGTAACTTAAGGGTTATTTCGTTATCGGGTTCGCAGACTAAGTGCATTTATACAATTACTTTTTGATAAATTTAAGCGTCATTCTATCGCTTTCACCAATATCGAGATACTTCTGTTTATCTTGCTCATCAAGCGCTAAACGTGGTGGTAATGTCCACACCCCTTTCGGATAATCTTTAGTATCTTTTGCATTGGCATTAACTTCAGAGCTCGCAACAAAAGTAAAGCCTGCTTTTTCAGCAAGTTTAATCACTTCGGCCTGTTCCATATAACCGGTTTTAGCGTCCATTCCAGGGTTGGCTTTGTGCTCAACAATACCAAAAGTACCGCCTGACTTTAACACTTTGTAGGCTGAGTCAAACACTGGCCCTAAATACCCTTTCATCGCCCAGTTATGTAAGTTTCTAAAAGTCAGTACTGCATCAGCGCTATTATCTTCACCCATAGCGTAATAGCTAGGTGGGTCGAATGTGACAGTGCTCGCAGCGCCAAGTTTTGCTTTATTGTCACTTAACCAAGCAGCAAATTTTTTGCCTGACTTGGCACGATAACCATTTTTGAGTTTTTCATCACTTGGATTGGTATCGAAGTTGCCCGCAACATAATGCCCTTCACTTGCCAAGTATGGTGCTAAGATCTCTGCGTACCAGCCACCGCCAGGCCATAACTCGATAACTGTATCGGTTGGTTGGATTTCAAAAAAACTTAAGGTTTGCTGTGGATGACGATATTCATCTCGAGCGCTGTTTTTGGCTTGTCTAAAATCACTATACACTGCGGTTTGTAATGCTGAATAACTATGTGCCTCATCACCATGAGCACTAACTGTGGTGCTTAAAAGTGATAAACTGCAGGTGCTAGCCAGTAAGATACTCGCTGCAACAATTTTCTTTTTCATTATCAATCTCCCTTATATGACAGGCATCAACCTAGCAGTCAGTTAACAAAAAACCAACCCATATAAACAGAGATTTACATTTTAGTATTGCGAAGGGAATGAGATTTTAGAATGGCAGAACAGTAATACCCAAGCTTAGTTTGTTATTAAGCGGAAACTTTTATCAGCCCGTGTCGTTTTAATTCACTGTTGCTAACTTAAGAGGGCCTATAGCCAGCACGCTTAAATCGAGTAAGTTAATCACGACGACTGGCTGCGCTGTCAACTCTGCGCCAGCATAAAAATAGCATCAATGCACTTGTCGCTAACCAAACTCCGACCCAGAACCAAGCAGGTAGCCAGCTTTCACCCGCCAGCATATTAGCATCGCCTTGCCCTTCTAGACCTAAAAGCACCATGGGACTCGCTAGCGCATTTAAAATAATCATCAGTGCAATTACTCTTAAGAAAGTCGCTAGAAACCGGTTCAATTGCAGCTTTAGTGGCAATAGGAATAAGCCCGCAAGACTCGCTAAAATAGCTATAGTCAAAAGGTCTCGTGCCCATAGTAATATCGTCAGCACAACAGCCCCGCCTAATACGGCAAAACTGACTCGGATCCCTTTAGGCCAAGTGGCGAACATAAAAATAAGGTAACCCCAAAGGGCTGCGCCAAAGTACCCCGCAAAGCCTATTAATAATGGCCAACCTCCTTGGCTAAAGCAAAGCCCTGCGCCATTAGGAAAAAGTTGAATATGACTCACTACGCCGCCAGAAAACAACGTTGCCAATGCGTGTGATACTTCATGGAAGTAACTTTCTAACCATTTGAAAGGCACACTAACAAAGGGAATACGTGTTACAAGAAAAGCGATGAGGAGTTCAATAAAAAAGCGGGTGCGCCCAGGTGCGCCTGAGGGCTGAATGCCCGAAGATTTATCGGCAACGTCAGCGTATCGACTATGCATAAGTGTCAATGCCGACCATTTGCTGGATTTCATCACGCTTTGCTGCGTGCTGATTAATCAAATATTCAGCCACCGCGCCGCGTTGACCGCCGGTTTGACTTTCATACTCAACATGGGCACCTAAACGAGATTGCAGTGTTGCTACATCTTCATGATACACATCCACCAGCGTTTGCTGTGGATTAATTGCCGCAGAATGTTCAACTGTTTCAGGTGCGATCGCCCGAGCTTGCTGGCTAGCAACAGACTTGTTAACCTCAATTTTTGCAGCCTGATGCGTTGTTGCAAGCTGGCTGGCATTTATCAGCATGACATCTTCCTTAACTTAGCTAGTCATCACTCACTCGCTAATCTAACCTTATTTAAAAGGCAATTCACTATCACTCATGTTGAACAGCAACTTTTAAGTTATGACTTTAACTTAAATAATGATCTACAAGGTATTACTTTTGATTAGGTTTTTAAAGTTAATCAAAACTAAAGTGCTTGTAGATCATGACTAACTACGCTGCTTATTCTCTACCTGGCAATTTTTGCCAAGTTACCGTGTCACGTAAATACACCGGTGTAAGCTCATCAACGCTAGTACTGAGGCCCTTATTCACGCCATCTTGAGCAAGTGCCAACATAAATTTCGCTTCAGGGAATTTTGCCGATTCACATAAAGAGATGGTTTCACTATGTGCAAGTATTTCAGGATAAGCATCAAAACCAATACCGCAAGCAGCAATCGGCAGAGTTAGATCTAGGCTCAACACGATATCCGCAGGCGCGCTCACCACTTCTTCATTAACTAAGGTCGCTAAACCGTCAACGGCTATATATTGCCCCCAATACACTTCCCCCATACGCGCATCAATAGCGGCAAGTACTTGTGTTGCGCCGTTTTCGATAGCTGATTGTGCCATTGCCGCTAAGGTAGAAATACCAATAACGGGCAATTCTTGGCCAAGAGCTAATCCTTGGGTAATACTGGTGCAAATACGAATACCGGTAAAACTACCCGGTCCTCTCCCGTAAGCAATGACATCGACATTTTGAAGCTTCAAACCTGCATCAGTTAGCACCGACTTCACCATAGGCAACAAGCGTTGGCTATGTTCACGTGGCGCATCAGCTTGCTCGCTAAAGATATTGCCTTGGTGGCAAACAGCTGCTGAACACGACTCAGTACATGTATCGAGTGCTAAAATACTCAGCTGTGTCGTATCGTTAGATTCTTTTGTCATGAATTACTTACCAAACCTATAATTTAAATAATTTTATATCGCAAGCGAGCACATTCAGCACGCTAGAAAAGGCGATAATGAAAAGCTTAACCAAGCACGTAAACACATTAGTCACTAAGCTTAGTCAATAGTAATTAACCGATTATACCTCAACTTAAACCAAAGGATTAAGTCCAAATTACCAGGCTAGGGGGGTTATTGCCGACTGAGCTTATTATCACCAAGAAGTTGAGCGCTCAAGAAAGCCGTCGCAAACTTGATGAATCGAGTAAAAATAGGCTGAACAGTATAATTTACTCTAAATTTAATGGGTAAGCATTTTCCCCAAACAACCAACGAATGCAGCAAAGGAGAAATAAATGCGCCACATAAGCATAAATTGGTTTCGCCTCTTTCGTTACTCTTTGCTATTTGTCATTTTCTCACTGTTAATGACTGTTTTTATGTTGATATGGTTTTCTAATAGCTTAGAAGACGCTTGGAATAAAGGCCTTACGCTGACTTTATCTGAGTATGAAATGACCGTTGAGCTGACATTAACACTGCTCATTTATGTAAGTTTTCCTGTGCTACTGTTTCGTTTTCTATATTACTTTTCTAAAATGTTATATCGAGGTCGTCAACCCGGTGTCGCGATTGTAAGCTATAAAACTCTGTTTAATCCTTTAAATTTTCTACTGTTTCCAAGCTTACTCAACTCCCAAGGGTTAACCTACAGACGGCGCTGCTTACTGGCACTGATTTTACTATGTGCAATCTATCTTACGATTTTACTTATCACTTAATTTGTTCAAGAAAAGCAGTCGCTTTATCTAAATCACGGGTTCTTGCCATTGGCGGTAATGAGTTTAAAAATGCCTGCCCGTAAGGTTTATTGACGATACGGTTATCACACAATATCAGCACCCCTTTATCTTTTTCATCGCGGATCAGGCGCCCAACGCCTTGATTAAGCGTAATCACCGCTTGTGGCAATGAGATCTCACTAAAGGCATCTTTACCTTCTCGTTCAATCGCTTCGCTGCGCGCCCTAAATAAATTGTCATCAGGAGAGATAAAAGGCAGTTTATCGATAATCACACAGCTAAGTAGCTTGCCGCGCACATCAACGCCCTCCCAAAATGCACCAGTGCCTAGTAGCACGGCATTACCAAGTTGACGGTATTTTTTAAGTAAACTTTGCTTATTTGCCTGACCTTGAACCAATAAAGGATACGTCACCCTGCGCTGTAACGCTGGCGCCACTAGATTCAGCATTCTATGGCTGGTAAACAGGATAAAGGTGCGCCCTTTAGCTGCATTGACCGCTTTGACGCAAACATCGACAAATTGATTCAGCGCCGCATGATGATTACTGACACTGGCTAAATGCCGTGGCACGCAAAAAAGCGCGTTGTTACGGTAATCAAACGGGCTTTCAAGCAACATATTTTGGCATTGATTTAAACCCAGTTGACGGGTAAATAAGCTTAAATCTCGGTTAATTTGTAATGTTGCCGAAGTAAAAACCCAGGCAACATTCGACTCAAACAGTTTGCGACACTCCTTAGCTACATCAATTGGCGCAATACGCAGCACTAAATAACGATGACCATAATCGATACTGTATGCCGCTTGATTGTTCTCACATAAGAAAAATAGCTCCAGCTTATTGGCTAAAGCATCAAGCTTTAGGATCTCATCATCTAGATTGTCACTGCGCCCCACATGAGCAATTAATACCGCTTGCAGTGCCTTAATCTCTTTAAATAGTCCCCATGAAAGCGCAGACAGTTCTTTATTGGCTAACAAACGACGCCAGTCAGTTTCGCCAATGCCAAATAAGTGTTGTTGCCATTCATTTAGCATCGCCGAGCAGCGAGCACTTAATAATTCTATTTGCTTGGCATCTCTTAGCTCAAAACGATAGATCTCAATTAACTTATCAAATAGATCAGCCAGTTGCCTTGTTGCGCACTGCTGACCAAAATAGGTCACCGCAATATCTGGTAATAAATGCGCTTCATCAAATACCACCACGTCAGAGTCGGGTAATAACTCTGCAAAGCCGGTCTCTTTTAGGATCCTGTCAGCAAGAAAAAGATGGTGATTGACCACGATAACTCTTGCATCCATGGCGCGATTCCGTGCTTTACGGGTAAAGCAATCATCATAATGCTCACAGCGTTGACCGACGCAGGTTTCTTTAGCACTCACAACCAGTGGCAATGCAGCAGAGTTTTCAGTCACTGCAGTTAACCCACCAATATCACCATCCGTTGTTTGGCCTGCCCATTGATTTATCCGCAGCAGATCATCGAGTACTTGGGTATCCATTGAGCTCGCACCCGCTAACTCTTTTTCCATCAAATGCTGGCATAAATAATTATTACGCCCTTTTAGCAGCGCCACTTTGGGTGTGAGATTTAACATAGCCAATAATGCAGGTAGATCTTTATAAAACAACTGCTCTTGCAGGTTTTTACTGCCGGTGCTGACAATGACTTGTTTGCCACTGAGTAATGCTGGGATCAAATAAGCAAAAGTTTTACCGACGCCAGTCCCCGCCTCGACGACCAGATTACTTTTGCTGGTTATCGAAGACGCGACAGCCTCAGCCATTTCAGCCTGCACATCTCGGCGATTAAACCCTTTTATCGACTGAGCTAATACACCTTGGCTAGAAAATGCAGCGGCAACTTGTTGAATTAATTTAGCACTCAAACAGTAACAAACCTTTTATGTAAACTAGCTTGCCATCGGCTCGGCTAACATTTGTGGAAGTATGCAGAGTTTATCGTAAATGCAGCGATAACATTAGTTTTGTTTACTCCAAGTTAGCTTAGCTACAAAACAACATCACAAGGCTTATTGTTTCGATTTAAGAACAAATGACTAAGCAAATCTGTAACTACTACTGAATAACAACTTAAAATGACATTTAGATGAAGTTTACTCATCTGCCAAAATAAGCGCTTGCAATCATTTTTAAAACTGATTAGTTTAAATACCAAGCACAACAAACGGCTTAAAAAATTAGCTAAGCATTTTTCGGCCCTGTAGCAATATCATTGGCCATTCGTTTGTAACATTATTTTATATAAGAGACATGAACATGACACAGCTTCTGAACACTATCCATCACCACCATATGCGGTAGCCTTCGGAAGCTCACTGCCGAAGGACTATTTCCTTCCGGCGGTTGATTTAAAAATATCAAAAACCCTTGGAAGGAATTCCAAGGGTTTTTTGGTTTTATCTTAACGATTTGTTTTATAAGATTTTTTAAATTAACTAATAGGAAGTATTCCATGTCAGAGTCAACAAGATTACGTATAGCGATTCAAAAATCAGGCCGCCTTTCAAAAGAGTCACAAAAGCTGTTAAAGAGCTGTGGTGTAAAATTTAACGTTAACGAACAGCGTCTTATTGCCCACTCAGACAATATGCCAATCGACTTGTTACGTGTACGTGATGACGATATTCCAGGCCTAGTGATGGACGGCGTCGTCGATTTAGGCATCATTGGCGAAAACGTACTAGAAGAGGAGCAGATTGAGCGCCAAAGCTTAGGTAAGCCAGCTGAGTGTATCAAACTACGTGAGCTCGACTTTGGCGCTTGTCGTTTATCGCTGGCAGTACCGAATGAGTTTAGCTACCAAGATGCTAGCTCACTTGAAGGCCTCAGAATCGCCACATCTTACCCCAACCTACTGCGCCGTTATATGCAGGAAAAAGGCATTAACTACCGTGACTGTATGCTTAAAGGCTCAGTAGAAGTTGCACCACGCGCAGGACTATCAGACGGGATCTGTGATTTAGTGTCTACCGGTGCCACGCTTGAGGCGAATGGTTTATATGAAACCGAAGTTATCTACCGTTCGATGGCGTGTATCATTCAATCAACCCAATCACAGCCCGATGACAAGCAAGCGCTAATCAATAAAATCTTGTCGCGCATTAACGGTGTGGTTCGCGCAAAAGAAAGCAAATACATTTTATTACACGCTCCGACTGAAACCTTAGATCAAATTGTCGCCCTGTTGCCAGGTGCTGAAAATCCAACAGTATTGCCACTTAATGATGACACTAATCGCGTTGCCATCCACGCCGTCAGCACAGAAGATTTGTTCTGGGACACCATGGAGCAACTAACCCAACTGGGTGCCAGCTCGATTTTGGTCATGCCAATTGAAAAAATGATGGGGTAACACCATGCAAACTCTCAATTGGCAATCTCTTACTCCACCAGCAAAAAGCGATGCATTAGCGCGCTCACCGCTTATTGGCGATAGTAATCTAGAGCAAAGTGTTGCTCAAATCATTGATGCTGTCTCTGCTCAAGGCGATAGTGCGCTATTTGAACTTAATCAAAAATTTGATGGCGTCAATATTGATAACCTAAGACTCTCACAAACAGAGATTGAGCAAAGTTGCGCCGCTGTATCGCTTGAGATAAAACAAGCTATTGCCCAAGCTAAAGCTAATATTGAGCGCTTTCACCAAGCACAGCTGCAGCCGAACATTGATATTGAAACCCAGCCTGGTATTCGCTGTGAGCTGCGCTCTGAAGCAATAGAGCGTGTGGGATTGTATATCCCCGGCGGCACAGCGCCTTTGATCTCGACGGTACTGATGCTAGCGCTACCAGCCAAAATAGCAGGTTGCAGCAAACGAGTATTAGTTAGCCCACCGCCAATTAATGACGCTATTGTTTACGCAGCTAATGAATGCGGCATTGAAGAGATCTATCAAATCGGCGGCGCCCAAGCAATTGCCGCATTAGCACTGGGAACGGAGTCGGTGCCACAAGTTGATAAGATTTTTGGCCCAGGTAACCGCTTTGTCACCGAAGCCAAGCGCGCGGTGAGTCAAGATAATCGCTGTACCGTCAGCATCGATATGCCTGCCGGTCCATCTGAGGTGTTAGTGATTGCCGATGGACAAGCAAATGCAGAGTTTGTCGCCGCCGATCTGTTATCTCAAGCAGAGCACGGCGCCGACTCACAAGTGATGTTAGTGACAGATTGCGAGAAACTAGCAGGCACAGTCAGTCTCGCGTTAACCAAACAATTGGCTCTGCTACCACGAGCAGAAATAGCTGCCGCCGCGCTAAAGTGTAGCCGCACCATTATCGTTGACGATATGGCGATGGCCGCTAAAGTCTCTAACCTATACGGGCCTGAGCACTTAATTATTCAAACAGAGCAACCTCGACAAGTTCTGAAAAGCATTCGCGCAGCAGGCTCCGTATTTATCGGCGCTTATACACCAGAATCTGTGGGCGACTATGCCAGCGGAACCAACCATGTTTTACCGACTTACGGCTACAGTAAAACCGTATCGAGTTTGTCACTCGCCGATTTTAGCCGCAGATTTACCGTGCAAGAGCTATCAGCAGATGGACTTAAAGCGTTAAGTAACAGTGTCATGGTATTGGCTGAAGCTGAGCAGCTTGATGCCCACAAAAATGCCATTGCCGTGCGCGTCGCTAGTCTCGATGCTAATACTACGGTAAAGGAGGCATGATGAATACATTCAACCAGAGCGGTGCAGCCGTGGTTAATTTAGCTCAGCGCTTAGCCAGGCCTGAACTGTTGGAGCTTGAAGTTTATCAGTCTGCAAGGCGTATAGGTGGCCAAGGAGACATTTGGATTAATGCCAATGAGTCACCGTTTAATAACAGCGATATAACTGGCCTTAACCGTTACCCAGAGTGTCAGCCACCTGCGCTGATCAATGCCTACAGTGCTTATAGTGGCGTCAATGCCGATAGCATTGTTAGCAGCCGCGGCGCTGATGAAGCTATTGAGCTGCTTATTCGCGCTTTTTGTATCCCAGGTCAAGACAGTATCGCCACTTTTGGCCCGACTTACGGCATGTACGCCATTAGTGCAAAAACCTTCAATGTGGGCGTCAAGGCGCTCTCGTTAACCGAAGATTTTCAGCTACCAGAAGATTATCTCGCCCAAGTTAATGGTGCTAAATTAGTGTTTATTTGTAACCCTAATAATCCAACTGGCAGCGTTATTCCCAAGCAAAAGATTATCGAAGTTATTGAAAACTGCTCCGATGCCATCGTGGTCGTGGATGAGGCTTATATCGAGTTTAGCCCTGAGTATAGCGTTGCAGAATTAGTTGCTAGCACTGATAACCTTGTGGTGCTGCGCACCCTATCAAAAGCATTTGCGTTAGCGGGCGCCCGCTGCGGCTTTTTACTTGCTAATCCCGATATTATCGAGATCTGTATGCGGGTCATTGCCCCCTACCCTGTGCCACTGCCAGTCAGTGAACTCGCCACTCAAGCGTTAAGCACTAACGGCCTTAATACCATGGCCATGCAGGTTAGTGAAATGAAAGCGCAAGGCGCACGATTAGCAAGCGCACTGGAAAAATTTGGCGCAAAAGTGATTAAAGCCCATGGTAACTATGTACTCGCAGAGTTTGACGATAAACAGGCTGTACAGCAAAAACTCAATAGCGCAGGCGTAATTGCTAGAAGTTACAGCGATCCGCGTTTAAGCAAAGCCATTCGTTTTAGCTTCACTAATCAGGCACAGACCGACTATCTCATTGCACTTTTTAAGTCATAACCACATTAGCAATGAGCTAAGTTCAAATGGCATTTAACAATAACAAAACCACAGTCAATATTGGCTTAAATAACAAGATTTGGAAGGCAGACGCGCAATGAAACAGAAAATATTATTTATCGACCGTGACGGCACCATTATCGAAGAGCCGGTAACCGACAAACAAGTTGATAGCCTGGCAAAGTTGGTATTTGAGCCTAATTTCATTCCTGCTTTACTTAGATTACAAAATGCAGGCTACCGTTTGGTCATGGTCAGTAATCAAGACGGCTTAGGCACACCATCATTCCCAAAAAATGATTTTGATGCACCACAAGATATGATGATGCAGATCTTAAATAGCCAAGGTGTGCTGTTTGACGATGTGCTTATTTGTCCGCACTTTGATGATGAGAACTGCAGTTGCCGTAAGCCGAAATTAGGCTTGGTTAAAGGCTACCTCACTTCAGGCAAAATTGATTTTACTCAGTCAGCCGTTATTGGCGACCGCGAGACTGATATGGGCCTTGCCGACTCAATGGGGATCCTTGGTCTGCAATATAACCCGCAAAGCCTTAATTGGAACGCGATTGCAGATAAACTACTGAGCAAAAATCGCCTTGCAACAGTTGTTCGTACCACTAAAGAAACCGATATTCAGGTTACCGTGGACCTAGATTCAACTAGCAAAGGAGAGATAAACACTGGCATCGGCTTTTTTGATCACATGCTTGAGCAAATATCAACTCACGGCAACTTCACCATGAATGTAAAAGTCGATGGCGATCTAGAGATTGATGATCACCACAGTGTTGAGGACACTGCATTAGCCATTGGCGATGCACTGCGTCAAGCACTAGGCGATAAACGTGGTATAGCCCGATTTGGTAACACCCAAGCAGGTGATGTTTTCCAGCAAGCGATCCCGATGGATGAAGCTAGCGCTGCTTGTTTACTGGATATTTCAGGCCGTCCTTTTATCAAGTTTGAAGGCGAGTTTGAGCGTGAGTTTGTCGGCCAAATGGCCACTGAGATGGTGCCACACTTTTTCCGTTCATTTGCTGACGGATTGCGCTGTACGTTACACATTAGCACCCAAGGCGATAACGATCACCACAAAGTAGAGAGCTTATTTAAAGTACTGGGACGTACGTTAAGACAAGCGGTTGCTATTGAAGGCGATTCACTTCCCTCAAGTAAAGGTGTGCTATGAGTAAAGTAAATGTCACTCGCCGTCCAAGCGAGATTATTGGCAACACCGTTATTATCGATACCGGCTGCGCCAATCTAAGCTCAGTTAGATATGCTTTTGAGCGCTTAATGACGGATATTGAACGCGAAAGTCTTTTTGTTAGTGATGATGTCGAAATGATAAAAAACGCTGAGCGAATCATTTTACCCGGCGTAGGCACAGCCGCTGCGGCGATGGCATCGCTGAAAAACCGTGGCTTAGTTAATGTCATTCAAGCACTAAAACAGCCGGTACTCGGCGTATGTTTAGGCATGCAGATGCTAACTCGATCTTCAAAAGAGCGCGGCGGCAAAAGTGAAGATTGCCCTTGCTTGAATATCATCGCCACCGATATTAAGCAGCTTGATAGCCAAGGTTTACCGCTTCCGCACATGGGCTGGAATCAAATAACACCATCAAGCCATCCGATATTTGCCGGGATCAGTGCCGGCAGTTATGTGTATTTCGTCCATAGTTACCGCGCGCCATTAAGTGATTTTACCATCGCAACCTCACAGCACGGTGAAACATTTAGCGCCGCCATTGCCAAAGATAATTTTATTGGCCTGCAATTTCACCCAGAGAAAAGCAGTGACGTTGGCGCTGCAATGCTACAAAACTTTCTATATATGAATAAAGACACTTTTGCCCAATCGTCTACTAAGTCATTGGCGAGCAATAACCCATTAAATGAGGCGAAATTATGATTATACCGGCAATTGATCTTATCGACGGACAAGTGGTTCGCCTCTACCAAGGTGATTACGCCCAGCAAACCACATTTAATTTAAGCCCTCTTGAGCAGCTAAAAAGCTATCAAGCTCAAGGCGCTAATTTACTGCATATTGTCGATTTGACTGGCGCGAAAGATCCACACCAGCGCCAAACTGCCTTAATTGCAGAATTAGTCAACCACCTAAATACGCCAATTCAAGTTGGCGGCGGTATTCGCACCGAAGCGCAATTAAATGAACTGCTTGAAATTGGTGTTAGCCGAGTAGTAATTGGCTCATTGGCAGTAAAAGAGCCTGAGCTAGTCAAAAGCTGGTTTGAAAAATATGGTAGTGATGCCATTTGCCTCGCCCTTGATGTGAATATTAATCAGCAAGGCGAGAAGATTGTTGCGGTATCAGGTTGGCAAAGCGGCGGCGGTAAGAGCTTAGAGTCATTGGTTGAAGAGTTTAAATGCGTAGGCTTAAAGCATGCTTTAGTCACTGATATTAGCCGCGATGGTACCTTGCAAGGTGCCAATACCGCGCTGTACCGTGAGATAGCAGCAAGTTATCCCAAGATCCAATGGCAAGCCTCAGGTGGTATCGCTACTCTAGACGATGTCAATGCGGTAAAAGAGAGCGGCGCCAGCGGGATTATTATTGGTAAAGCCCTATTAATAAAACAATTTAACGTCGAGGAGGCAATTAGATGCTGGCCAAACGTATAGTCCCTTGCCTCGATGTAAAAGAGGGGAAAGTGGTTAAAGGGGTGCAATTTCGTAATCATGAAATCGTCGGCGACATAGTGCCTCTAGCTAAACGCTATGCCGAAGAAGGCGCCGATGAATTGGTATTTTATGACATCACCGCCAGCGCCCATGATAGGGTCATTGATAAGTCTTGGATAAGCCGCGTCGCTGAGCAGATTGACATCCCGTTTTGCGTTGCTGGCGGCATAAGAACCATAGAGCAGGCAAGAGAGAAGCTCGCCTTTGGCGCTGATAAGATTTCAATTAACTCGCCAGCATTAACTGATCCAAGCCTGATTGCCCGCTTACAAGATGAATTTGGGCGACAGTGCATTGTAATAGGCATTGACTCTTATTATGACGCCGTAACAGAAAGCTACAAAGTAAAGCAGTTTACCGGTGATGAAGCGGCGACTAAAGATACGCAATGGTTCACCCAAGACTGGGTTGCTGAGGTGCAAAAGCAAGGCTGCGGTGAAATCGTGCTGAATGTAATGAATCAAGATGGTGTAAGGCAAGGTTACGACATTAAGCAACTCTCAATGATTCGAGCTATCTGCGATGTGCCACTCATTGCCTCTGGCGGCGCCGGTACTATGGAGCATTTTAGGCATGTGTTTGCCGAGGCTAACGTTGATGCAGCCCTCGCAGCAAGCGTGTTTCATAAAGGTATCATCGATATCCAAGATTTAAAGCGCTACCTAAAAAGCAACAATATTGCCGTTCGCGTTTAAGTGAAACCAGGCGATTACAGGACTTAAGGAACAAATATGAGCACGCTTACGCAACAGACAAACAAGGGGGCTGACTTAATCAGTCAGCTCGATTGGGATAAAACCGGCGGATTAATTCCAGCTGTAATACAAAATCACCTAACCGGAAAAGTACTGATGCTTGGCTATATGGATCAAGCTGCGTTAGATAAAACCCTATCAACCAAGCAAGTGACTTTTTACAGTCGTAGTAAACAAAGACTTTGGACCAAGGGCGAAACTTCCGGCAACACCTTAGACTTAGTCGCTATCGATAAAGATTGTGATAATGACAGCTTATTAGTACAGGTTATTGCCAATGGGCCGACTTGTCACAAAGGCACAGAAAGCTGCTGGACTGATGGCGAAGCCCACAGCTTTATTGACAACCTGTCGACATTGATTGCATCACGTAAAGGCCAAGACCCGCAATCAAGCTACACCGCTCATCTATTTGAACGCGGTACAAAGCGTATTGCCCAAAAAGTAGGTGAAGAAGGCTTAGAAACCGCACTCGCTGCAGCGACCAATGACAAGCCAGAGCTGATTGATGAGGCCTCTGATCTTATCTATCACCTGCTAGTGTTGCTTGAAGATCAAGAACTCAACATGCAAGACATCAACTTAAATTTGATGAAAAGACACAACAAAGCAAAATAGCCGCTAAATATGCAGGGCGTATCCATCTAGTTGCGCCCTAGCCTCATTACAGCGCAAACCTAATATTCAATTGCACTACGTCAACTTGAACATTTGGGAATAATAACGCGGCAAGTACTAGATATACCTCCATGCAAGAGCAAGAGTTGAATGCGCAACATATTCATTTAAATAAACTATTATCCTTAAATAACCCATGCATTATGCATAGGAATGCGCTAGCATAAAATTTACTCATTACAAGCTTATGTATTGAGCGAGGTGATACCACGACTGAAATTAAGGTCTGAATAAAACAATAACAAATAAATGAATATGCTAAAGCAGCCCTATCGATGTTAGGTGAAGAAGTATGAAGTTAAGCTATCCACTTTTGACAACCTTATTAATATTATCTTGGCTCCAGCCACATAACAGCTCAGCCAACGAACTCACTTATCTTATTATTGCCAATCAGGCTGAGCCGTTTCAGATTAACAGCTCTAATTACCAAGCAAACTCAGGCATCATCAGCGATGTTGTTGCCGCCTTAGCGAATAAAAAAAACCTGACCATTACGACTCATGTCATGCCTTTTAAACGCTACATACATGAAATTGAAAAGAATACTTATACCAATTGGATTAGTTATGGTTCGCCGCTGTGGCGCCTTGAAAAACAACATTGGGCGCAAAACAAGCGCCTTTCAAAACAAGCATTATTTAGAGCACGCCACTCTCTCGTACAACGTCATGATGACCCTACCCACTATGCTAAGGTTGAAGATCTATTTGGCAAAACAGTTATTCTTCTCAAAGGATTTGATTACCCAGGCGTTATGCCTTTTATCAAAACAGGTCAAATCAAAAAAGTCGATGTCAAAAGCCACCAAAGTGCACTGAAGGCGCTGACAAGTAAACGAGATGATGTATTTATTGAAATGGATAGTAGAATTCGTTACGCACTGAAACAACATAATATCGACAGAACCAGCCTAAAACTAACAGACGTTCCGCTGATCACCCCCTCATTAGATATACACCTTTCTTTTGGTGATGAGGTTAGTCAAGATACAATTGATTGGATAGACGATCAGATAATCATCATGAAAGCCAATGCGCAATTAGAAGCGATAATTAATCGGTATCAGTAACTTATAACAGCATAAAATATTGATTTCTAGGCTAGATAAACCACGATTTTACACAATAGAAAACACTGTTTTTAAAAGCGCTAAAACGGCACTCCCTAGGGTGTTGCGTTTCGCAACTTCTGTTACAATCTGCGCCACTAAAATTAAGCTTCTCAATAATAAAAGTGTGCCCTATGAATCTTGCAGATAAAGTTTTAGTCGTAAATGACAACCTTCCAATTCGTACCAACCAACCTGTTCACTCAGGAAAAGTTCGCAGTGTTTACTGGTTAACTGAAGAAGATAGCGCTCGGTTAATTAAAGATAAAGGTTACGATGTACCAGCAGATGCCCCACTTGCCATTATGGTGATCAGTGACCGTATTTCAGCATTTGATTGCGTTTGGCAAGGTGAGAATGGCTTAAATGGTGTACCCGGCAAAGGTACAGCACTTAATGCTATTTCAAACCATTGGTTTAAACTTTTCAAAGAAAAAGGCCTTGCTGACAGCCATATCTTAGATATTCCACACCCATTAGTATGGATCGTACAAAAAGCGCGTCCTGTAATGATTGAAGCTATTGCTCGTCAATACATTACCGGTTCTATGTGGCGTTCATACACTAAAGGTGAGCGTGAGTTCTGTGGTATTACGATTCCTGAAGGCTTAGAAAAAGATCAGAAGCTTCCAGAGTTGTTAATCACCCCGTCAACTAAAGGTGTATTAACTGGCCTTGAAGGCGTACCTGAAGCTGATGATGTTAACGTATCGCGTAGCGACATTGAGCGTCACGTTAAAGGCTTTAATTTCAGCAATGAATCTGATATCGATTTATATGAAAAACTGCTTAAAGAAGGCTTTGATGTGATTAGTGATGCATTAGCGCAGCACGATCAGATTTTCGTTGATACCAAGTTTGAATTTGGCTACGTCAACGATGCGGCTGGCAACGAAAAGCTAATTTATATGGATGAAGTAGGCACACCAGATAGCTCACGTATTTGGGATGGTTCTTCGCACCGTGATGGAAAAATCATTGAGCAGTCTAAAGAAGGCTTCCGTCAATGGTTACTCAACCACTTCCCAGATCCAGATATCTTGTTAAACAAGAATCGCATGCAAGAGCGTTTTGCGTTAGCGGCGGATAACAAACTACCAGAATCAGTCATGATGGATATCTCTAATACCTATGTGGGTATTGCAGAAAAAATCATCGGTCAGAAACTACACATCAGCGATAACCCGAAACAAGAAATCATTGATATTCTAAGCAAAGAATACCAACTGATTGGCTAAACGGTTGAGCCAATTAAAAAGCCGCAAATGATTGCGGCTTTTTTGTGGAACATCTTCAGCTCAATCATTTACGGATAAATCGATGCTTCGCCTTCAGGGCGGGTTTTTAGCACCTTTAAGAACCACATATATTGCTCTGGGTAAGCCAAAATGACTTGCTCAACCGCTTTATTCAAAGCGATAGCTTCATTTTCTTTACCTTGCATAGTTTCAGGATCAATTGCAGGCATAACAGTTAAGTCAAAGCGACGTTTAGCTTTATCGTAACCAATTTTAACAGGCATAACTTGAGCATTGCCCGCTTGAGCTAACCGACCCACCACAGGCAATGTCGCCTTAGTGGTGCCCAAAAATGGCGCAAACACGCTTTTATCTCGGCCAAGATCTTCATCTGGTAGATAAAAGAAGCTGTTATCTTGCTTTAACTCAGATAATAACGCACGGATCCCCGCTTCGCGCATGTAAATATTGCCCCCTTGAGAGCTACGCATACGGTTATTAAACCAATTAAATAAGCCATTTTTATGGGCTTTAGCCATTGAAACCATAGGAAGGTCTAAATTTAAGCGTAAACCTGCATATTCGATGCCCCACACATGTGGCATGATGAAAATCACTGGTTGCCCCGCAGCACGTGCTTTTTCGACATGTTCAAACCCATGCAATTGCACTCGGCGTCGCATGTGAGCACGAGACTTAAGCATCAACTCAGATTGCGCCAATAGAATCATCACAAAGTTTTCAACGTTATCATTAACTAACGCATCAATCTCAGCAGCTGTTTTATCAGGGAAACAGGTGGTCAAATTTGCTCTGGCGACTTTAATTGGCTTTTTCGCAATGTGCATCACCAGTTTGGCCAATGTACGAGCAATCGGATCACGTAGCCAAGCAGGCATAAGGCCAAATATGACTAAAACCAGAATTGCGATCCAAGTAAGCCAATACTTTGGATGTAACAAACTCAAGTTAAAACGTCGGTCAAAATACTTAGGCTTTCTAGACAAGTCTAAAACCTCTACAGCAAGTAAATAACAGAAAAAGCCACTCTAATGAGTGGCCTCTTCATCACGACACTAATGCGATTACTTCTTCGCGTTAGCCTCTTCGACTCGGCTTTTCAGCTTCTGTCCTGGACGGAACGTCACTACGCGACGTGCGGAAATTGGGATATCTTCTCCCGTCTTTGGGTTCCTTCCCGGTCTTTGATTCTTGTCCCTCAGGTCAAAGTTGCCAAAGCCAGATAGCTTGACCTGCTCACCACTTTCAAGAGCTTGACGAATTTCTTCGAAAAACGTCTCTACCATCTCTTTCGCTACTCTCTTGTTCATGCCTAGCGTTTCAAAAAGATGTTCTGCCATTTCGGCTTTGGTAAGTGCCATACTTTTAGTCCCTCAACGATGCGTTGAACTCGTCTTTCAGAGCAGAAACCACGACTTCTACCATCTCTGCGATTTCTTTCTCTTCCAGTGTACGAGCGTTATCTTGTAATAAGAGTGCAATTGCAAGGCTCTTTTTGCCTTCCTCTACACCTTTACCTCGGTATACATCGAACAAGTTTATGCCAACCAACTGATTTTCGCCAACTTTTCTTATCATTTTTACAACATCATCGGCGGAAATAGCGTCATCTACTACGATGGCGATATCACGACGGTTTGCTGGAAACTTAGATACAGTCTGGGCTAGCGGCAAATTAGCGTGCAATAAAGCGTCTAATTCTAGCTCGAAAATAATTGTCTTTCCGTTAAGGCCAAATGGCTTTTCTAGGCTTGGGTGAACCGTACCTATAATACCAATAACGCGATCATCTCTTAAGATTTCAGCACATTGCCCCGGATGTAACGCTGGATGTGTTGCCGCTCTGAAACTAAATTCAGCATCAGCAACAGTTAAACCGATGACTGCTTCTAAGTCACCTTTTAGGTCAAAGAAGTCTACTGTTTTTGACTCCATTGTCCAATGCTCATCATTTTGATTACCCGCAATGACAGCTGCAAGCATAGGTTGCTGTGACACACCTGACTCTGCAGTTTCATTTGGGACAAAACGTAAACCTGTTTCAAACAGTCTGACACGGTTTTGTTGACGGCTTTGGTTGTAACCTACAGCAGTCAAAAGACCGGTGAACATAGATAGACGCATTGCAGACATCTCAACCGAAATTGGGTTCGGTAGGATCATTGCTTCTGCACCTGGGTGAATCAACTCTTGTTGCTTAGGATCCACAAAGCTATAAGTCACAGCTTCTTGGAAACCACGAGCAACCAACATGCTGCGCACACGCTTGATGTTGATGTTTGACTCTTTATGATCAGACATGCTCAATTGCGCAATTGGCGCAATATTTGGAATATTGTTGTAACCGTAAATACGGGCAACTTCTTCAATTAAATCTTCTTCAATCGCCATATCAAAGCGGTAAGTTGCAGTCGTTACATTCCACTGCCCTTCACTCACCTCAACAGCAAAACCAAGACGCTCTAGGATTTCAGTCACATCGTTATCTTCAATGTGGTGACCTAGCGTTTTGTCTAGCTTGCTACGACGTAATACGATTTGTGCAGGCTTTGGCAGGTTATCTTCAGACTTTGCTTCAACCACAGGACCGGCTTCGCCACCACAAACATCCAGTACTAGACGGCTTGCGCGGTCCATTACTTTTTGTTGCAGCTCTGGGTCAACACCACGTTCAAAACGGTGCGATGCATCAGTATGCAAACCAATCTTACGCGCTTTACCTAAAATAGCTAAAGGCGCGAAGAATGCACATTCTAGTAAAATATCGGTTGTTTCAGTGGTTACACCACTGTGCTCACCACCAAATACGCCAGCAAGAGCTAATGGCTTGGCTTGGTCAGCAATAATCAACATACCTTCAGGGATGGTAATTTCATTGCCATCAAGTAGCGTTAACTTCTCTTCAGACTTAGGCTTACGTACTTGAATGCCACCATCTAACTTAGCTAAGTCAAATGCGTGCATTGGTTGACCAAATTCAATCAACACAAAGTTAGTGATATCAACAATTGGGTCAATAGAGCGAATACCGCTACGGCGCAATTTCTCTTGCATCCATAGTGGAGTTTCGGCTTTGACGTTAACATTTTTGATAACGCGGCCCAAGTAACGACCACACTCTTGTGGCTCTTGCACGTCAATGCTAACTTCATCAGCGATAGTTGCAGCAACGGCTTGCCATGTAGGCTCAGTGACTGACTGACGGTTTAATACGCCCACTTCGCGTGCAAGACCCGCCATGCCTAAACAATCAGCACGGTTAGCCGTTAAGTCAACGTCGATTACCGCATCGTTTAGATCAAGGTATTCACGTACGTCTTGACCTACTGGTGCATCTAATGGCAATTCAATAATGCCATCGCTTTCGATATCTACACCTAGCTCGCCAAACGAACACAGCATACCGAATGATGGTTGACCACGTAGTTTAGCTTTCTTAATTTTGAAATCGCCTGGTAGCACAGCGCCAACCATAGCAACCGCAACTTTAAGGCCTAAACGACAGTTTGCAGCACCACATACGATGTCGATAAGCTCGTCGCCGCCAACATTGATTTTGGTTACGCGCAGCTTGTCAGCATCAGGGTGCTGGCCACACTCAACCACTTCACCCACTACAACACCGCTAAAGTCTGCTGCTACTGGCTCAACGCCATCAACTTCAAGACCTGCCATGGTAATTTGGTGTGATAATTCTTCGCGGTTAACACTTGGGTTAACCCACTCACGAAGCCAAGATTCGCTAAATTTCATGCTATTACAGCTCCGTTTATTTAAATTGCTTCAGGAAGCGTAGGTCGTTTTCAAAGAATGAACGTAAATCGTTAACGCCGTAGCGAAGCATTGATAAACGCTCTACACCCATACCGAATGCGAAACCTGAGTACTTCTCTGGATCGATACCCACGCTGCGAAGTACATTTGGATGTACCATGCCGCAACCTAATACTTCTAACCACTTACCATTTTTACCCATAACATCCACTTCTGCTGAAGGCTCTGTGAATGGGAAGTAAGATGGACGGAAACGCACTTCTAGATCTTCTTCAAAGAAGTTACGTAAGAAGTCGTGCAAAATGCCTTTAAGCTCGGCAAAGTTAACGTTCTCAGCGACAAGCAAACCTTCAACCTGATGGAACATTGGTGTATGAGTTTGATCGTAATCGTTACGATATACACGGCCTGGAGAAATAATACGTAAAGGTGGCTTCTCATGCTCCATGGTGCGGATTTGCACGCCTGATGTTTGCGTACGTAGCATCACTTTAGGATTAAAATAGAACGTATCATGATCAGCACGAGCAGGATGGTGCTCAGAGATATTCAGTGCATCGAAGTTATGAAAGTCATCTTCGATTTCAGGGCCGTCTTTAACAACGAAGCCAAGCTCACCAAAGAAAGCTTCAATGCGCTCAATCGTACGAGTAACAGGGTGTAAACCACCATTTTCAATGCGACGACCCGGCAAGCTTACATCAATGCTTTCAGCTTTCAGCTGCGCTTCAAGCTCTGCTGCTTTAAGACCATCAATACGAATAGAAAGTTGCTGCTGAACCGCCTGCTTAGCTTGGTTCACTGCTTGACCAAAAGCTGGCTTCTCTTCAGGAGGAAGTTTTCCCATCATTTTCATCATGTCGGTGATTTGACCTTTCTTACCAAGGTAATCGACACGGAGGTCATCGAGAGCTTTTAAATCTGTAGCTCCTTCGATGGCGGCTAAAGCCTGTTCTACGATCTCTGTTAACTGTGACATCATCTCTTCCAGTGCGAGTAAGTCTTCGACCTACGACTTTTGGGCTAACGTATTTTCTTTAGTGAAAATAGAAAAAGACTAAAATTTTACGTTAGACAGCCACATTTGACTAGGATTAATTCACCTTTTTATAGCCTAACTGTTTATTTTGTTTAGTCCTTATCCATTAAGGCGAGTGATTCAAACTTGTTTAATCAAACTGTAATCTCTAATAAGAAATTGTGAAAAACAACAAAAAAAGACCACTTAATCGCCACAATTACTGCTCCAGCAGTACAGAGAAAGTCACTTATTGGATTTCTGATATACAGAATTTCAATAAGTTACACCTTGCAATGGCTAAAAATAAAGCTAACAAACACTTTGGGTGAAAATCTAATTCAGAATCTTATTTTCTGACCGATAAATAACAAGGTCGGCGTTATTATCAATAAGAGAACATTATGAAAGAAGTTAAGTTCCGCTGGGTGGATAAATACCTAATCCACATGTCACTAAAAACAAAATTCTCAGTATTAGCAATTATCCCTATCATTGCATTAATAGGTTTATCGGTTTTACTTAACAGTGTTCACAAGCAAAACCAGCTTGACGCTCAAGTCGCACAAGCGCAGATATTTAATCAGCAATTCAATGACGTCATTGATATCGCATCGCAACATATGTCTGAAACAGACCTAAAAGCATTTCTCGGCGCCGTTGATGGCAACATTGCAATTTACAATCAGCACCTCGTCAGTTTACGATGCAAGCTCAAAATGGCGGAGATAGCATTATCAACAACCAACATATTGACAGCGTAAGTCACATTAGTCTCAATGGGTTAATCACCCATGTGACGACCCCGCTAAACAATAGCGTTAATCATAGCTATGAAATTTACTTAGGTTTAGCCAGCTTAATCTTAATCATTTTGCTCACTAACTATTATATTTCTAGCTTTGTTGGCGGCGCCCTCTATACCAATGTCATGGCATTAAAAAGAGCCGCTGATGGAGACTTAACCGGACGCTTAAACTTTTTCCCAGTAAAAGATGAATTCAGTATTTTAGCAATCAGCATTGATACTCTAGTTGAACGCCAGCATAAATTAGTGACTGAGATGACAAATGCGAATCAACAAATCCGCAGTGTTGTTCAGGAATTTAGAAACACAGCAACAGAGGGGCAATCTTTAGCCGTTAATCAACGTCAACATATTGATTCATTGGCGACAGCGATGGAACAAATGACGGCAGCGGTAACTGAAGTGTCCCGTAATGCAGAGCTGTCTTCTACTGAAACCCAAGAAGCGAATGTGCAAGTCGATGCTGGTTCGCGTGACATCGCCATATCAGTCGATGCCATCGCAGCGCTGTCTAATGAGATTGGCGATGCTTCCGATGCAGTCAACAACCTGAATGAAAATGCCGCCAAGATTGACGAAGTGGTTACCACAATTAACGCAATTTCTGAGCAAACTAATTTGCTCGCATTAAACGCTGCGATTGAAGCGGCACGTGCTGGTGAACAAGGCCGAGGGTTTGCGGTGGTGGCAGATGAAGTACGCACACTAGCGGGCCGAACGCAAGCAGCAACGGTTGAAATTAAAGCAATGATTGAATCACTGCAAGCTGGCGCCCTTAATCTTAAGCAAGTGATGACCCGCACAGTAGAAAAAGCTGAAGATAGCAAGATGCATGTACTAGATACAGGTAAAGATCTGCAAGGCATTGCTCATCACAGTGCAAAAGTTTATGAAATGAGCGTACTCATTGCGACCTCTGCCGAAGAACAATCGGCTGTAGCAAATGAGATTGCCACTAATTTAATGGATATTCGTAATCAATCTCAACATGTGGAAGCTTCTGCAAACCAATCAGTTTCAGGCTGTAATGAACTACATGCAACGACTGAGCAGCTTGACAAACTATTAGTAGGATTAAAGCTTTAAACTTACTTAAAAACATCTAAGCGTCACCTTACTTCCATTGGCATTAAGGTGACTCCCCCCTTTCGACACCTCTTTAGTCTGTTTTACAAAAAAACAACAAAACTTGTATACTTAGTTCAACATAAATACGCTGTTGCTTTCCTTTTACAAAAACCAGCAATTCACGATGCGAGTAAGCATATTCCATGAGAAAAACGATAACTAAGCAGTCCAAGTTAACCAACTGGCGCAAAAGTATCCCTATGCAATTTATGCTGATCCAGCTTGTGATAGCGGCTGTGATCATTATTGCTAGTGTATGGTTTTTGAAGTCTATTGAAAAAGATAGATTAGTCGATAATCAAACAGAGCTAAGTATCAACCTTGGTAAAACTATCGTCGCTAAGCTTCAACAAAAAACCAGTCGAATTGAAAATCTTGCCGTTACAATTGGCGCTCTCGCTGAAAGTTATCAAGAAAATCCGCAGCAACTAAACAATCTCGTACCCGCAATTTTGAACCAGTCGGGGCAACAAGAGGTCATTCTTGGGGGAGGCGTCTGGCCAGAACCCTTTATATTCAATAAAATAAAACAGAAAAACAGCTACTTTTGGTCTAGAAACTACGCCGATGAGCTGATTAAAATAAACGACTACAATGCAGAGAACATAAGCGCTTACTTTAATGAAAGCTGGTATATTCCGGCTAAGTTCTACCCTACAGATACTACCTACTGGTCAAAATCCTACGTTGACCCTTTTACAAAAAATGCCATGATTACCGCATCAGTGCCTATGTGGTCTCAACATGAGTTCATAGGTGTTGCCACTGTTGATGTTGCAGTTGCCAGTCTAGATGACTTCTTTAATACAGCCACATCAAGTCAAGGTGGCTATGTTTTTGCGCTTGATCAGCAAAACCGGCTATTGTCTTATCCTCATACCGATATAGATGGTCGCCCAACAGTAAAGCTGCAAGAGCTATTTCAGCCATTTTCAATTTTTGCAGATACACATCCGGAGCTAGCTCCTCTGCAACGCCAACTAGAGGCTATTGATAAACAGTTTATCGAAAAAACAAACAGTGCTAACGTTTATGAAAAAGAACAGCTTAACGACATTATTAAAAACGTCCCTCTGCACGAGCAAGATAAGTTAGTAGCCTTGATTAATAACAATGCAAATAACCAATTAAAGAAAGTCGAAGTCATTTTGAGCATGCAATTAAAGCATGAGCCTCGTTTAAAAGAGCCCGTATTAGTGACTGTTTTTTTAATGCCAGGAACTTATTGGAAAATCATACTCGTCACCCCACTATCGAGTATCACTGAAGGTCCACAATCAATAGCTGGGTCAGTTGGCATCTATTTAGTCAGTATCCAAATACTCGCGTTAATGTTGTTATTCATTCTGCAAAATAAGCTATTTATTGCGCCTATTAGTCGTATGGTGGCTGCGTTAAATGACAGTAATCCTGCTAAAATAGAACTCGAATCAAGTAATCGTAATGATGAGATCGGCATGCTTGCTAAAGCATTTAGCTCGAGGACCCGCCAATTAGAAATTGCGCTATCAAGCCTAGATGCAACCAATTTAGCCCTTGAGCAACAATTAGACGTTCAACAACAAGCTCAATATGAGTTAAAGCAAAAAACGGAGCAGCTTCATACCGTATTAAACTCAGCACATAATTTAATATTTATAACGGATCTTGATGGCGTGCTAACTTTGGTAAATGATCAGTTTTGCCATGCCATAAAACGAGAAAGATTAGCGGTTATAGGCGCATATGTTCAGCAGGTTATGCCCAAAAACATTGCCATCATAAATTCGCAAAAGGATTTATCTGTTATAGAAAACAAAATGGAACTAAGCTACGAACAGAGCTTTCCAGCCGCAAACAAACAACATGTCTATTTGGTCACTAAGTTCCCTATTTTCAATCAACAAAAACAGATCCATGCAGTTGGTACAATTGCTTTCGACATTACCTCAACCAAAGAGCAAGAACTTAAAAAGACAGCGCAATTTGAAATATTACGCAGAGAAACTACTGATAATATACGTTTTATTGAAAGGTTAGAACAAACCAATAAACGGCTTGAAAACGAAAGTGTTGCAGTTAAAGCTAACCACAATAGAGACAAAAACTTCGAAAAGGTTAAACTTGAAAACCAAGCATTATACCCATCATTAGTGGCAACCATAGTAAAGCCGATTTTCAGAAAACAAGATGATTTAGCCGCTAAGGCATATCGCCTGTCTAAAGGCGAAATAGGCACTAATGACTTTACCCATTCATTGGCAGAACAAACCGAGCGCTTACGTCATTTGGAGTATCTTTTTTCTGCCCAAGACTATGTAGCAAAACCGATTGATTTAGTCGCTCTGCTACAACACATTGTCGCACTGCTACAGCCTAAATCAGCGGCCAAAAATATTGATTTAATTATCGAGGGTCAGAGTCGACTTATTGTTGAAGGGATCCATTGGCAATTCTTACTGATTTTTTACCGCGCCATAAACAACACTCTGACTGACGCCTTTCCTCAGAAAGCAGGCAAGCAGCAAATAAATATTCAATTACACAAAACAAACCAAATGATCAACATAACAATAGTTGATAACGGTAAAGGCTTTACCGATGAGCAGTTATCAAAACAACAGCTAGCTTTAAATCAAAATGAAGTGTTAGGCACGCTATCTGCGCTTTCAGTATGGCTAAAAAGTGAATTTAACGGCAATGTATCAATCAGTTGCGCTAAAGATAGCGCAGCTAGTACAGTGATAAATTATGAGTTACAAATAAAAATTTAAACGCTCAATTTCAGACTAAACCTATGAGTAAAGCCGCGTATATATCCATTATATACGCCGCTTGATTGATAGCTTTTTATTTAGATACATCCACAATGTAGTGGCCTTGTAACCAATTTCTTCCGATAAGTAACTTATAAGACATCTTACTCCTGTCTCTTAAGTTAACCTTTACCTTATACTCTTGACCCGGTTCACCGATATTAAGCTCAACCATATAACGGATCTCACTTCCTTGTGCGTTGCGGATTAACGAAGTTTCGACAATGCGTGATTTCACCACATGAGACTCACCTTTCTCATTTTCAGTCGTAAAATGAATGATCTTACCGACATTTTTTTCCATATCAGGATCTTCATTGTCAATCTTCATATCAAAAGCATGCAACGAGTTCTCTACTGCGCCAGTATCAATCCGAGTCTTAAACTTTAAACCAGACTCCACAATACTGATAGAAGCTGTAGGGCCAATAATTTTCTTTTCTGATACATCAACAACATAACGGTCTTTTAACCAATTACGACCAATCAAAAGCTTATAATCCATGTGGCTGCGATCACGCAAATTGACTCTAACAGTTCGCTCTTTGCCCTTAAAACCTACATCTAAGTCAACCATATAACGGGTTTCTCTACCTTGGGAGTTACTCACCGTTGACGTTTTAACTATCTTCGCCGTTAAACGCTTTTGCTCTCCGGCATTATTTTCAGTTGTAAAAGAAACCATTTTACCGACATTGTCTTTCATATTTTTGGCGCTACCGCCTTCTACCTTGATATCAAAAGCGTGTAATGAGGTATTTCCCGCTCCGGTATCAATACGAGCAACATAAGAAAGATCTGCATGAGCTACCGACATTTTGGCCGTTGAACCTATAACCGCTTTATCCGCAGCTACAGCCGCTAGTGGTGAAGTTAAAATCAGTACACATAACCCTACTTTTTTTAGCATCGTGATCCCTTTATACGTTTGATATCTTAAATTGATTTATTGATAAGAATGAATGTTATTGCAGAAACTATTACACAAAAAAGCTGTATAGGAGCTTGCTCTGAGCCAATACTATACCAATCTGGATAAGAATTTGATCTACTCTGGACGATTTTTGGCAAACTAATTCAAGGCTGATAACCACAATAATGGTTATTCCCTTATAACGCTATTCAACGCAGAAGTAGGCAGCCTAAACCGTTCCTGACTGGCAACCAAAGGTTTATATTGATTGGTGTTAGCACCTCAGCACGGTGAATTGGTGCGGTAATCAGCTAAAAAATAAAGTTGAATACAAACAGAACAAACAAAACAAGGCAACAGAGGCCATGATAAAGATGCCAGTTTGGACTAGCTGCTTGTTTAAATACACTAACGTGCCGATAAAATTGCACGACTAACCAAACTAAAATAAATGGCAAAAAAGGCAATGAAATAACAAGTGGGAAAAAGCCCCAACCTAAATCAAATGCATTATTACGAAACAGCCTTAAACAAAACCAAAAAGCCAGCAGACAAAGGTATACCAGCGTATGCTGCCTATTTTGAGATTTATTGACCAAATAAAGCATCGCTTGCTCCTCCACCAATACAGCAACAGTAGGCCTTTAGGTAAAGGCCAACAAGCGAAGAAAGCTAAAAGACTGTAACTAAATATGAAATACTGAAGGCTAAGCCGCTATGAGTTTAGCAATTTCTTGATCGAATAAATTCTTAATCAAACAAGAAAACTCTGTGATAAACAATGTTTGTTCCGCGGTCGCCTTCTGATCGGCAACTCGAGCTAAGATCTCTTCCAAATCATAAACGATTGAGTCAACTTCACGGATCACTAAGTTTCTTTGTGCGAATGTTAACGAAGGGTTCTGCCCACAAACCATTATAATCTGAGCAGCGAGTTGTTCCTCAAATAACTCCATTACGGTGTCATCTGATGCACTTTGATGTTGCGAGTTGGCAAAAATGCCTAAATGTTCAGTCAAATACTGAACGAGATGAATATACCCGTCTTTATCGGTGACCATACTTAACCTAAAAACATTAAATTATTAAGTAGTTTTAGTTACTTAATATTATTGATATCTAGACGAGATACTAGCTGAGTTTGGGGGTAATTGAAATCATCTAGACCAACTTGGTACCGAGAATATGACTAAGGCACGATAAGAACCACTTTTGTTTCAACAAGCTTTTTGGTTCGGTAAACCAATCTTGCTAACGGCTCGTTGTTTAACCTTATTATTCCACCAATATTCGCCTTATACCAATCAGTATAAACATTTAGTCGCTCAGCGAGAGTTTAGCGGTTTTGAGGCAAGGCAACGAGCGAAGGGCACAGTTGTTCTACGTTCAAGTTCGTTAACACAGCATCAGAATCGCTAAAACTCGCCAGTCTGGAACGTTTTTGGCTGCCTACTTCTGCGTTGAATAGATTTATAAGGGAATAACCATTATTACAGCTATTCGCCTTGAATTAGTTTGCCAAAAATCGTTCTGAGCTGATCAAATTCTTATACTGATTGGTATTACAACCAAGCAACTGTACTTATCTTAAGTACCCCCAAGATGAAATGCACTTAAATTCAGTGCACTCACATACAGTGGACTTTATATGAGTGCACTTTATATGAGTGCACTAGGATTTATAGCCCTTAGACTAAAAGCGCTTAGCCAAGGTGTGACTATTTTTTTAGGTTAAGCATAAATGAAACTGGAACAGCTTTGCTAATCGCAGACAGTCCAGCGATCTCACGCAACTTTTCCACACCAGATGTCAATCCAAAGCTCTGTGCATTCACAATCACAGGCATAACACTAGCGACTAAGATATGAGACTCTGACAGCTTGGCAATACTCACTGTAAAGGTCATTTTTTGTTTTTGACCATGTAAATCAACCTCGGCATCAACCGATGTTACCGTTACTGAACCAACCGTTAAATCAGCCACTAACTTGGGATCGACCTTAGCTGACAATGTCAGTTTAGGGTACTTATCTACTTCAAAAAGCAAAGATTGCATACGTTCATTTCGAATGTCTATATTAGTCGCCACACTCGCTAATGAGATTGAAAAACTAAATTGCCCCTGCTCATTGAGTGTACCCGCTATCGACTTAAAGTGATGCACCTCGGCTATGTCACCTTTTTTAATTGAAATAAAATTCACATTGGAGCTATCGTTTTCAACGTTCCATGTCCCCGCAGAAGCCACAAATGATAAAGGTAATAGCAGTAAACCAATAATGATTCTCTTCATGTCCGTTCCCTCTTATGTTAGATAGTAATGTTTAAATTGTGATAACCATCAATAATTAAGCTAGCACTAATTTAACATGCTTCAGCAGATGGCGAAGTGGTTTTTCCATTTAACGTCATACATCCATCATTTATTTTAGGCAATGTTTACGTTTTACACTAAATTTGGCGTCGAATTTGAGAAGAAACTAAATAGTAGGCAGACTGTTAACTTCTGACTAAGCAATGTTTACCGAGAAACTAAGTTAAAACAATAAGCGCTATTAAACCCGCTCTCTAAAGACGATGATATTGCTAGCCGTTATAAAGCAAGCCCGCTAAAGGGAGCTTACTCACTCTATTTAAATGAACTTATAAGTCGTTGAACAGAGCCTTAGTCATCAACTTGATTGATGTAATTTCAGGTAAAGCCTAATTGATGATAACCACCTGCTGAAGTCGGTGGTTTAGGGCTAAAAATAAAAAACCACACAGTGTGTGGTTTTAGATATCAATGATTATGGCGCTAAGCGGTTACGCTGCCACTCGTCAGCCACTTTAGTGTAGATAAAGCGGTCATGTAAACGGTGCTCGCCACCTTGCCAAAACTCAATACTGCTTGGACGAACCAAATAGCCGCCCCAAAACTTAGGTAGAGGAACATCACCATTAGCAAACTTTGCTTTCATCTCAGCAAACTTAGATTCTAATGCTTTTCGGGCGCTAATTGGGCTCGATTGCTTAGAGACCCAAGCTGCTATTTGGCTTTCTTTAGGTCGACTCATAAAGTACTTCAATACTTCTGTCTTTGATAATGGCTCAGCCACACCTGTCACAGCGACCTGTTTTTCTAAACTATGCCAAGGGAATAAAATGCTTACTTGTGCGTTATTGGCAATATGCTGCGCTTTACGACTTTCAAGGTTAGTAAAAAATACAAAGCCATCATTATCGAAACGCTTTAGCAGCACAATACGCTGGAATGGCTGACCTTTTTCATCAACAGTCGCGACCGACATCGCAGTTGGATCTTGAATTTTAGAATCGCGAACCATTTCTAGCCAAGCATTAAACAGCACCATTGGGTCATTTGGTACATCTTCGCTATGTAGTTCACCTAATGTGTATTCACGTCTGATATCGCTAATCTTTGACATCCTAGATCCCTTGCAAAACGGCATAAAAAAAGAAGCACTGTAAACAGTGCTTCTTTATCATAACAATCTTAAGCCTTAGACTTAAGCGTTTTAATTAACGTTTAAGTGGCGCTTCACTTGTTACGTAACAAAAAAGGTTACTTAATTTTACCGTTTGACTCAGCCCAAACATGCAGCATTTCTAAGCCTAGAGTTGCACCAGCAAGTGCAGTGATCTCTGCGCTATCGTATGCAGGAGCCACTTCAACCACGTCCATACCTACGATTTTCATGCCTTTAAGACCGCGAATGATCTTCATTGCTTTATCGCTTGTTAAGCCACCACAAACAGGGGTACCTGTACCAGGGGCAAAAGCAGGATCTAAGCAATCAATATCAAAGGTCACATATAAAGGCATGTCGCCTACGCGTTCACGAATTTGCGCAACGATTTCGTCTGCCGTCATTTCATTTGCCGCTGCAGCGTCAATCACTTTAAATAAGTGGTTAGCTGTGTCGTACTCAGTACGAATACCCACTTGAATTGAGTTTTCTGCTGCGATAATGCCTTCGTTTGGCGCATGGTAGAACATCGTACCATGATCGTACTTACTGCCTTGGCTATAAGTGTCGGTATGCGCATCAAAGTGCAATAACGCCATTTTACCATGCTTCTTGTAGTGAGCACGTAGCAGAGGCAAAGTCACAAAGTGATCGCCGCCAAAGCTTAACATTGCTTTATCAGCTTCTAGGATTTTTGTCGCGAAGTCTTCAACACGTTGAGTAAAATCTGCCGAGTCACCACAGTTGTAAACTAAGTCGCCCGCATCAACAATTTTTACGTGCTCGCTAAGTTTAAACTGATAAGGCCAACGTGTTTCTTCCCATGCAAGATTCACAGATGCATTACGGATCGCACCAGGGCCCATACGACCACCAGAACGACCGGTAGTAGCCATGTCAAATGGCAAGCCTAAAACCACAACATCTGCATCGCCTTCAAGTGGTTTGAAGTCTAGTGGTTGTCTTAAGTAACCAAATGCATTTGAATAAAGCGAATAATCAGGCTTATCTGCAATAGTGGTCATAAATACTCCATAAAAGTGTCTAGAGTCACAATACTTCAGCTAACAGTATCTCTGTATCCGCTTGAGTATAGTGATTGTAATTAAAACCATTGAATTGATTTAACTGTAGATCACAACTCGCTAGCCTTCTATGGGAAGGGAAGCCTAAGTTCGCTATCTGCATATTCAATCCAATCGTGTCCCAACTGCTGGGGTTCAATATATTCAGCAAGGCTGAGAAAATATTGAACGGATGTTGTATAAAATCCAAATTTGTTTCAACACTCACATAGGAGCTACGCTCCTGTGGTGTGATGTGTATCGTTATAAATTTATCTTCAAACAATCCATTGATTGAATAGCCAAAAGGCTCAAATAGGTGATCATCAAACGTAAACTCTGGTAATAAACTATCGAGTGCTAACAAGCGACGGATCTGAGTACTCGTTTGCGATGCTTGCCTTAAATAATCAGCGACCTCACCTTTTATGTGGTACATCAACAAACTCGCGCTACCTTGTAGCTGTTGCGTTTGATTGCTGTGAAACAAATAATGATGGTGGGTATCTAAATGTCCAATCCGATAGGCTTTTCCAGCTAGTGCTATTGGCAGTCTATCTATGTCATCTTCAAAACGCGTACTCTGTAAGTGAGATAAAAACTCACTTTTTCGTTGATAGCTTACGTCTGATATATGGTCAGTACCGAGTTTTTCAATGATAAATACCACTGTGTCGATCAAACGGGTATTACCGCAAGTCATTAACAGTAGTTTATGCTCCCAAACAAATAAGCTCGACTCACTGAGCACATAAGCGTCACAATAATCATTTGACAGGTTCGATAAAATTTCAGCGTTAGCAAGACTTAAAGCTTGATGCCAAAATTGCAACGGCAACGCTCTTAGAGATATGCTCCCAGGCTTGATCTGTAGCTCGATTTTCTTTTCCGAACCTTCAAAAAACATCCTATCATGGCTCCCACTATCTTTGCTGACTGCTATACCAAACGGATAATCGCTCCGATAAAGTGTAACCGTATCGCTCACCAAGCACTATGATTGACTTAAAACAAAACCAGCTTCAAGCGAACTTAAAGCTGGTTATAACAAATAGACTGCTTTAACGTTTCGAATCACCCGAAAACGCTGATAACACTTCTATTAAGAGAAATCTTCTAGGTAAGTGTAACCTTTAAGCCCTAGCTGCAACTCTTCAAGAATGTTCGCACGCTCTTCTTCTGCAATATGCTTGTTAACGAGCTCTTCATAAGTTCTCATAAACGATACAGCATCTAAATTTACATAACGTAAAACGTCTGCAACCGTATCACCAGCAAGCACAGACTCAACGTTCGTGCGAGCATCATCATCTAAACGCACAACAGCTGAATTGGTATCGCCAAATAGGTTATGCATATCACCCAAGATCTCTTGGTATGCACCGACTAAGAAGAAACCGATTAAATATGGGCTCTCTTGAGTCCAAGCCGGCACTGGTAGCGTTGTTTCGATACCCTGTCCGTCAACATATTGATCAACAGTACCATCAGAGTCGCAGGTAATATCTAGCATTACAGCGCGACTTTCTGGCTTTTTATCTAAGCCTGACAATGGCATTACAGGGAATACTTGGTCGATCCCCCAAGCATCCGGTAATGACTGGAATAGTGAGAAGTTAACGAAGAATTTATCTGCTAACTTTTCATTCAATTCATCAATAATTGGGCGGTGGAAACGGTACTTTGAGCTCATGCTACCTTGTAACTCGTAACATACGCGTAAGTTAACCTGCTCAGCCCAAGCGCGCTCAGCGAGTCCTAATTGACCCACTGCAAATAAAGAATGCACTTCAGTCAAATCACTTTGACAATCGTGGAAAATCTCAATCAGCGCACGTTGATCAGCTTTACCACTCACTTCTACCCATGACTGCCACATGTTGTGTAGCAATTGAGACGCATCATCTGCTGGCGGTTGAATATCTTCAGGCTTGTAAGCTTCGGTACCGATTACGTCTGTTAATAAAACAGCGTGGTGCGCGGTTAAGTAACGGCCCGATTCTGAGATAATTCTCGGCATCGGCTGCTCGTACTCTTTACACATGTCGGTTAACACGCTAACGATATTATTAGCGTACTCAGTTAAACCGTAGTTCATTGAGTGACTGCTTTGACTACGCGTCCCGTCGTAATCAACCGCTAAACCACCACCAACGTCAAAACACTTAACATGAGCACCGAGTTTCATAAGTTCACAGTAGAAACGGCCTGCTTCGCTCACGCCTTGGCGGATATCACGAATATTGGCAATTTGCGAACCTAAGTGGAAATGCAGCAATTCTAAAGACTCAAGCATATCTTCTTGCTTAAGTGAGTTAATCACTTGCAAGACCTGCGCAGCACTCAAACCAAACTTAGATTTTTCGCCACCACTTGCTTGCCACTTGCCTTTACCTTGGAAAGCCAAGCGCACACGTAAGCCCAAACGAGGTGTAACGCCAAGCTCTTTAGCTTGTTCAAGAACCACCTTTAGCTCAGACATTTTCTCAAGAACGATGTAAACCTTATGCCCAAGCTTTTCACCGATCAAAGCAAGACGTATATATTCTTTATCTTTATAACCATTACAGATAATAACCGAGCTTGCCTTTTGCGCCATTGCAAGCACAGCCATTAACTCTGGCTTACTACCTGCTTCTAGGCCCAACTGCGGCACTTCTTTTTCTACTTGGCTAGCTAAAATCTCTTCAACAACCGTTTGCTGTTGGTTAACTTTGATAGGGTAAACAAGTAAGTAATCATTCTCGTATTGATACTTTTGAATCGCCTGATTAAACGCCTGACACAGACTGTTAACTCTGTGATGCAAAATCTGCGGGAAACGCACAAGTACAGGTAAAGCCACGCCAGACTTAACCATGTCTTTAGCCATTTCGTTCAAACCAATTTTACAATCTGGACGACTTGGATCCGGTGATACAGTCACCTCACCGTCATCACTAATGCCATAAAGCCCCTGGCTCCAGTGGTTTACGTTATAACTTGCGCGCGCATCATCAATAGACCAATTGCTCATATTTGTCCTAACCTGTCTATTTGTATTCAAATAAGTTGAGCCCCATCAGGGTTACATCAACTTGCGATTGATTAAATCAGTATAATTCTGATTTACCTATAAAGTACAAACTATCCAATCTAATACTCTGGCAGCCACGCTGCTTTATGAGTATTGAGGTTCAAGGCATACCCAACAAACCCAAGGCTCCCTGAACTTTTATGGTAACTAATAAATCTATGCCTTTAAACCTAGCATGTAAAACCCTATCCATAAAAGTCTATTTATGACTTTAAAAATTAGCTTACCACGTACGGCATCAGCATCTGAAAAATGTCTCGACGAATCGCTCTATTTTTATGGTTGAATTTTTTGCGGCGCAATTAAACCTTGAGACTCATTAGATTGCAATACTCATGTGCTAATTAAACGCTAAATTATTGTCACCTTATAATAGGGTGATAACAATACGTACTGTTTCACCCTCAAAATGTGATAAATCACCGCAATTAATTACAGTAAATTCTGCTTGTTAGTGCATTAGTTTACGTGGGCTAAAGCATATTGAATTGTTTTCCACTATAATCGCAGCTGAAATTAATCGTTACTGTTTTTAAAGTAGAGAACATCATGATCCAGATAGGTAAAACCTGTAAGCTCGAAGTCGTCAAACAAGTTGATTTTGGTGTCTATTTAGACGCTAAAGAAATGGGCCAGGTCCTCCTTCCTCGTAAAGCTGTACCGAAGGAATGCCAAATTGGCGACATGATTAATGTATTTCTTTATTTAGATTCAGAAGACATGATCATTGCAACAACTAAGCGCCCTTATGCACAAGTTGGTCAATTTGCTTATTTAGAAGCAAAGGAAAACGGTCCTTATGGTGCCTTTTTAGATTGGGGTTTAGAAAAAGACTTACTATTGCCTTTCGGTGAGCAACACCGAGACATCGAGGTGGGTAAATCTTATTTAGTTTACATCTATACTAGCCATGTCGATGACCGTATTGTAGCGTCAGCTAAAGTCGATAAGTTCTTAGATTTAACTGAGCCAAAATTCCGCAATGATGAAGAGGTTAACCTAATAATTGGTGGTTCTACCGATCTTGGTTACAAAGCCATTATTAATAACACCCATTGGGGGGTGCTATACCGCAATGAAGTTTATACCCGCCTCAGCTTTGGTCAAAAGCTGAAAGGTTATATTAAACGCATGCGTAGTGACGGCAAAATTGACTTAATCTTACAAAAAGGCGCAAAAGAAGAGCTTGATAAGCACTCAGTCACAATTATGATCAAGCTTAAGCAAGCCGGCGGTTTCTTACCGTTAAACGATAAAACGGATGCCGAAGTCATCTATTCTCAATTATCGATGAGCAAGAAAGCCTTTAAAAAGAGTATTGGCGGTCTGTATAAGAATAAACAGATCACAATCTCACCAGACGGTATCCGTTTAGAAGAGTAATAGCGCCATATCGCTTGTAAAACAACCAATTACAAGGCTTACCCGCGAAAACTTTCTTTGTATTAAAGCATGGCTCTGTTATAACAAAGTCATGCTTTTTTATTAAGAGGTTATTATGGAACTGACTTTACACGAAGCTCGCGTCATTGGCGTTTTGCTTGAAAAAGAGATCACTACGCCCGAGCAATATCCCCTTTCATTAAACAGTTTAACCTCAGGTTGTAATCAAAAAACCAGCCGCGAACCCGTGTTAAATCTCAGTGAATCTGAGGTACAAAACACCTTAGATAGCCTAAGTAAAAAAAGACTGATTTCAGAACAATCGGGGTTTGGCAGTCGCGTAGTCAAGTATAAGCACCGCTTTTGTAATACCGAGTTTAGCGATCTTCAGCTTAAATCGTCAGAGCTTGCAGTCATTTGTTTGTTGCTGCTCCGAGGCCCTCAAACTCCGGGGGAGCTTAGAACTCGTAGCAACCGTTTACATGAGTTTAGTGATGTCAGTGAAGCTGAAGCCACATTGCAGGACCTACAAAGGCGAGAGTCGCCGTTAGTCACGCTAATGGCAAAAGAGCCAGGCAAACGCGAAGCCCGCTATCGTCAGCTATTTGCTCCACTAAATGATGATGAGCAATCCCCCCCCGCTTTACACAGCATGAGTATACAAGAATCAGAACTAGCTTCAGAGCCATTAACTGCCCATGCTGCGCAAGAGAGCAACAAGGCACTTGAAGAGCGAGTCACTAAACTTGAACAAGAGTTAGCTGAACTAAAAGCTCAGCTTGCTGACTTACTAGAGTAATCCCCCGTCCTTCTATTGTTAACTATCGCTAATGTTTACCATCAACTTAGGGTTAACGCTGAGTTCTAATCAGTGTTAACCTATTTGTAATCTTTGTATTTAATATTAAGGGATCCGTTTGGAAAACAATGCCCCCGAAACAACCACAAAAAATAGCATGCTGAAAAACACTTTGTTAATTGCAAAGTTTGAAATCAAAAAAATGCTATTTAACCCTCGTGGGCTTATCGCCCTTATTGCCTTCGCACTGGTTTGGCTATTGATTTTACTTTACCCGATTAGCGGTGCATCAAGCTTTTTAATCAACCCTGACTTTAGAGGGATCATCGAAGGCGTTTTCGGTCCTAACACGTTAAGTGAATTGTTCAAATGGCCTGTTGCAGAGCTTGCCGTTTACTGGATTGCAGCACTTTATATCTTTCCGCTATTTAGTATTTTTGTATCTGCCGATCAATTTGCTACCGATAAGGCCCGTGGAACCTTTCGATTTTTGTCCTTAAGAGTGGGTCGAGACAGCTTGTTTTTCGGTCGCTTTATAGGACATATGGCGCTGCAATGTCTTCTGCTAGCACTCACTGTAATCGCGACCATTTTACTGGCTATTACTCGTGATATGAGTCTGCTACTACCAGCAATCAGTTCGGGCTTAATCGTCACAATGAACTTAATGATTGTACTACTGCCCTATACCGCTTTAATGGCAATTTTATCTTTGTACGCCAACTCTGCACGCCAAGCGACCATTTATGCCATTTTAGTATGGGCTGCGATGTCGATTAGCATCGCGATTATTAATAATTACCTGCCCATTATTAGCGAGTTGAAATGGGCTCTACCAGGCGCACAGATCTCTTTGATGATAAATACACAAGGTTTGCAAACCTTTATGTATGCACCAGTCGCATTAATTCAAGCTGCAGTACTGTTATTTTTAGGCAAAATGTATATCAATAGGAGTGCACTATGAATTTAGTTAACTGCAAAGGGTTATCTAAATCCTATGGCGATAAAAAAGCATTAAATCAAGTTGATATAACCTTACATGCCGGTAGCCCAATTGCATTGGTCGGTCCAAATGGCGCCGGTAAAACCACTCTTTTTAGCCTACTATGCGGTTATATAGCGCCATCTGCAGGAGAGGTGAACTTACTCGGTCATAAGCCGGGTTCGCCCGAGTTACTTGGACGTATAGCATCACTGCCACAAGATGCAACATTAGATCCTAATCTAGACGTACTCACCCAGTTAAGTTTTTTTGCGACACTACAAGGCTATAGCGATAAAAATGCCAAAGCCGAAGCCATGCGCGTGCTTAATTTAGTTGATTTAGCCAGCAGTGCTAAACAAAAGCCTAGTTCGTTAAGCCATGGTATGGCTAAAAGAGTTGCCATTGCACAAGCATTAATGGGAACGCCTGAGCTAGTTCTACTTGATGAGCCCACTGCCGGGCTTGATCCAGCTAACGCTAAGAAGATCCGTGAACTGGTAAAGTCGTTATCAACCAACACGACGTTCATTATCAGCTCACATAATTTAGATGAACTGGAAAAGCTATGTGATCAAGTGCTTTATCTGGAGCATGGACAACTGCGTCAATCAGTATCGATGAATGAGTCCCAGCATGACGACTATATAACCTTAACCATGCAGCACTGTGAGCCTAGTGCGTTAATTGAAGCCGTATTAAACCTCGCTGACATTAGCTCTATCGAAGAAAGACAATCAAACCAATTCTTGATTAAGCATAATAGTGCAGAAGTTTATGGCATTGAAATCGCACTACTTAACCTCTTTAAACAACGTAATTGGCAATATAAAGCCTTGCTAAAAGGACGCACGTTAGAAGAAAAGTTATTCTCCTAAACACCGTCTAAATAAACATTGATATAAAACGGCGCTAATTGCGCCGTTTTTTATTAGATAGCTTCAATCATCAGTTGAGAATACCAATTAGTATAGAGATTTGGTCGCTCAGCGAGAGTTTAGCGGCACTGAGACAAGGTCATTAAGTGCTCCTGCTTTAATGACATTCACCACACCCGACCTCCACAGATGGCGGGAATGTCTATTGCGTGTCGGGAACATACAAGACCATTCTTTCGGCTATCCTCCTTGAATCAGTTTGCCAAAAATCGCTCTGAGTAGATCAAATTACTATACTGATTGGTATCACTAGATGACCGCACCTAATGCACCTAATGCACCTAATGCACCTAATGCTAGCCAAATAGAATCCTTGCTAGATTGCAGCAGTGGTTGGGCTGATGAGCTGATGGGCTGGGAGCAAAACAGGAAGTTTGGCTAAACAAATAAGAGCTTAATGCTGACTCGGCTAAAGCTAACCAGAAAGTCTGTTTAATTTTAATCTAACGAGGAAACTGCCAGAGACATAAGAGTAAGATCTTATTAATAGCGGAAAATAATGAAAAACAGTATATTTAAACGAAAAAAGAGCCGTAGTAAACTACGGCTCTTCGAAATTCTGTGTGATTAGCTAGTGCTAATCAAGCTGGTAACTTAAACTACAGTTACGTTCTCAGCTTGTGGGCCTTTTTGACCTTGAGTAACAGTAAACTGAACTTTTTGACCTTCGTCAAGAGTTTTGAAACCGTCAGAGTTGATAGCGCGGAAGTGTACGAATACGTCTGGACCAGACTCTTGCTCGATAAATCCGAAACCTTTATCAGAGTTGAACCACTTAACAACGCCAGTAACTTGAGACATAATATTGAATCCTGTAAATATAAATTAAAGCCTTAACGGCGGTAAAGCTGGAAAATGCCGGTTTACTTAATGTTAACAGGACGAACATTGTCGTATTGAACACATAAAAATAAGCCTAACCTTCAAGCTGCAAACACTATAAACCATTCTCATCATAAGTCAACACTCATTCGTGTCGGAATTTAAGGTGTTTTTACTTATAATTCTAAAGCTTGCTAAATGGATCAAAAAACACACATCTGCAAATTAAAACTTACTCGCCCATAACTGCTTAAGAAATAACCAGCAAGCTGTAACCTTTGATTTATAAGGCTCGGAAGACTTCTACTTTAAAATCGAGTTCACAGCTCAAACCTGATTTAGCCAAGGCTAATTTATTTTCTTCTGTTAATTTCCAGTTATAAGGTGTCATTTGTAAAAAGTGACTAATGTCTGCCGCATCGGTCAGTGCCAGCTGTTGCTCAATTCGCTGTTGATGGATCAATTCAAAGCCATCTATCTGCGACGATTCTTGAGTATGCTCTTTCGGGTTATCATAAATAAGCTCTTTCAGAGCGTAATGGTGTCTTGGGCCAGCGCATACCGTAATCAAAATCCCACCGGGCTTAATTACACGTTTAAGCTCCTTATCTAATGAAGGGGCGTAAATCCTCAACATAAAGTCGAAACTCTGGTCCGGAAACGGCATATCAAACGCACTAGCAACACTAAATGAAATTTTAGGATAACGCTTAGCGGCATACTTTAGCGCCGACTTACTAATATCGACCCCATAAAGGCTAAAGCCTTCTGGTAAGCTTTCTACTAAACGGTTTGAGTAATAACCTTCACCACAACCAATATCAACACCAAAACGTGCATCTTGAGCATACTCATTAGCAAGCTGGTTTACTTTATCACTCAATACTTGGTAATAGCCCTTATTAAGAAATTCACGTCTAGCAAACATCATCTCTTTATTGTCACCCGGATCATTGGACTTCTTCTTTTGTACCGGTAACAGATTAACGTAGCCCTCTTTGGCACAATCAAACCTATGGTTGGCAGGACAACACCAAGTCTTATCTTCTTTAGATAATGCTTGCTGACATAAAGGGCAACGGTAAATCATTTCAATCTCCAAACGGCAAAGCCTGACGCACGTATTATTAAATGACACGTACAAATATAGCCGGATAATAATCTGTTAGACGTGCAAGCAGAGAATCTAAAACACAATAAGCAAATGCCATTTAATCACTCGACAACTAGATCGTTTGAGTCATTTGAAGCCAATCGTTCGCTTAGGGAAATGATGCTTGTTATCACAGGTCTAAAAAGGACGCTTATTCTACTACGGCAACCCACTTTGAACCAGCGGATAAAACTGCTGCAAACTCCAGCAAAGTACTTGAGTTGTATTAAGGAAACTAGGACATTCCTATCGAGGCAGTGCTATGATGAACGCATTTATTGCTTGTAATAGCCACAACACTCTATGTCTATGAATAACCAACCCACCCTCTTCTGGCACGATTATGAAACTTTTGGGGCCAACCCAGCCAAAGACAGGCCGTCTCAGTTTGCAGGCGTACGCACGGATATGGATCTCAATATCATCGGTGAGCCAGAAACTTTTTATTGTAAGGTCGCCAATGATTACCTACCGTCACCAGAAGCAATTTTAATCACCGGGATTACTCCGCAACTAGCTAACCTAAAAGGGATGCCAGAAGCCGAGTTTATGAATAAAATTAATGGTCTATTCAGTCAGCCAAAAACCTGTGTTGTTGGTTATAACTCGCTACGATTTGACGATGAAGTATCGCGCTATGGTTTTTATCGTAATTTTATAGATCCTTATGCGCGTGAGTGGCAAAACGGCAATAGCCGCTGGGACATTATTGACTTAGTTCGAGCTTGCTATGCCTTTAGACCTGAAGGCATTAATTGGCCAAAAAAAGAAGACGGTTCTCCTAGTTTTAAGCTAGAACAACTCACCGTTGCCAATGGCTTAAGTCATGAGAAAGCGCATGATGCTATGTCTGATGTTTATGCCACCATCGACATGGCTAAGCTAATCAAGAGTGTGCAACCTAAGCTGTTTGACTATTATTTTAGCCTTAGACAAAAACAAGCAGTATCTAAGTTAATTGATGTGCTAGACATGAAACCGCTAGTACATGTTAGCTCTAAGATCAGTGCGCTAAATGGCTGTACCACGATTATCGCCCCTGTAGCCTACCACTCCACTAACAAAAACGCTGTGATTTGCGTTAACTTGGCTATGGATGTGTCTCCGCTTATTGAGCTTAGCGTTGAAGAAATACGTGAGCGCATGTATACCCGCCGCAGCGATTTAGCGCCTGATGAACTACCTATTGGTTTAAAACAAATCCACATCAATAAGAGCCCGTTTATAGCACCGGCAAATACCTTAACAGATGAGAATGCTGCGAGACTGGACTTCGATAAAGCCTTTGCAAGAGCCCAATATAAGAAGTTAAAACAACATCCTGAGCTTAGAGAAAAACTAGTAGCAGTATTTGACGTTGAACACGAAGAAAGGGCTATAGACGCCGACCAAGCTTTATATAGTGGTGGTTTTTTTAGTTCAGCAGACAAAGCAAAAATTGAGATCATCCGTAACACTCAACCAAGCAACCTAGCGGCAATTGAGCTTGATTTTGACGATGAGCGCCTTGCTGAAATGCTGTATCGATATCGTGCGCGTAACTACCCTGAAACGCTAAGCGACTCAGAGCAATACCGCTGGCGCGAATTCTGCCAAGGCCGACTGAATGATCCAGACTATATTATTCGCTTAGAAAACTTGCTTGAAGAAACTGAGCAAGATGAATCTAAGCAAAAGTTATTACAAGCTTTGTGTCATTATCTTAGAAGCCTATAAACTAACTAAGCAAAAAATGAGACCTCCGTCGCATTCTAGTTGTAACAAGCTTACTAGAATGATATTTCATTAGCGTTAACAAAAAAGGAAATAGCATATGCAAGACAGATTTTTAAAAAGCATAGCTAAGTTACCTGAAACACTAGCAACGGCAATCGTGCCCTTGCTTGACCAAGATTTTGCGGGTCATATTGATGCACAACAGCTTGCTGAGCTACAAAAGCAAACAGGAATGGAGCTCGATGAATTACTTTTAGCACTATTACCTATTGCAGCAGCTTTAGCACGCCCACCAATCAGTGAGTTTTATGTCGGTGCCATTGCCAAAGGTAAGAGTGGCGATATTTATATGGGCGCGAATATTGAGCTACCTGGCGAAGCATTGTTTCATTCAGTACACGCCGAGCAAAGCGCAATCAGCCATGCTTGGTTGAGTGGCGAAAGCGTAATTGAGGACATTATTGTTAATGCTTCACCTTGCGGACATTGCCGTCAGTTTATTAACGAGCTAGTAGAAGGCAGTAAGGTCAATATTCATTTGCCAGACCAAGCCACAGCGCCACTATCGCATTATCTGCCCTATGCATTCGGTCCAAGCGACCTCAATATCACCGCACCTTTGTTAAGTAAGCAGTTGCATACGCTGACACTAGACTCGAACGATCCTATGATCATCGAAGCACTTGATCATGCAAGCCTCAGTTACGCACCGTACACTAAAAACTACGCAGCTGTGGTACTAGAAACTAAAGATGGTGCAACATACTGTGGACGCTATGCCGAAAACGCAGCATTTAATCCATCTATGCAGCCAATGCAAATGGCATTATCGACAATGGCGCGCCATAACCGTGACTTTAGCGAGATCAATCGCGCTGTATTGATTGAATCATCTAAAGGTGTTGTATCACTAGTGGGTGCAGCTATGGATGCATTGCATAGCGTTGCAGTCGTTGAGCTCGAGCATATTGTGGTTGAGCCAGAATAAGCAATCTGTAGTGTGTTAATCACAAAGTAAAAAGGACCACGAATGTGGTCCTTTTTTAATAAATTAAACGCTCTTTGCAGCTAAACTATTAACCGCGGTTCTTTTCAAGTTTTGCTAATAGACTTGATGTGTCCCAACGTGCACCGCCAATAGCTTGCACTTCTGAATAGAATTGATCGACTAATGCTGTTAAAGGCAAATGTGAGCCATTGCGACGCGCTTCAGTTAGTGCAATTCCAAGATCTTTGCGCATCCAATCTACCGCAAACCCTAAGTTATACTCGCCCTGCCACATGGTTTGATAACGATTTTCCATCTGCCAAGACTGGGCGGCACCTTTGCTTATCACCTCTACCACTTTTTCGCCATCAAGGCCTGCGCTGCGCGCAAAATGTAATCCCTCAGCTAAACCTTGTACTACGCCTGCGATACAGATTTGATTGACCATTTTAGTCAGTTGACCAGCACCTACCTCACCAAGCCTTTCAGCGCATCGAGCATAGGCATCCATAATCGGCTTTGCAGCTTCAAACGTTGCTTGTTCTCCGCCAACCATAACGGTTAATACGCCATTTTCTGCCCCAGCCTGACCACCAGATACCGGAGCGTCCATAAAGCCAATATTAAGTGATTCGGCGACTGCAGCAATTTCACGCGCGACATCGGCGGAAGCGGTTGTGTGATCAACTAAAATACTATTTGCTGTCATGCCGGCTAATGCGCCTGTATCACTTAAAGTCACTTGGCGTAAATCATCATCGTTTCCGACACAAACAAACACAATATCTTGTCCTTCAGCAGCCGCTTTGGGAGTCAATTGATATTCGCCACCGAACTCGTTAACCCACGCTTTTGCTTTAGCTTCAGTGCGATTATAAACAGTCACTTGATGGCCATTTTTAACCAAATGTCCCGCCATTGGGTAACCCATTACGCCCAAACCGATAAATGCAACTTTAGCCATTTCACTTCCTATTTGTAGAGTCAGATTATTTATATTTTGAAGCCATTCTAAAGGCTTGTTTGAAAAATAACAGGGAAACTAGAAAAAAAAAGCTAGCCCAAAGGCTAGCTTCTGTGCATGAACAAACTCGGCACTTTAGGGTACTTGTAACGAAGGCTGGAGATCGACGTGCGCTTGCATTTCTGCACCAATCTTTTTGCGCATTTCCATCAATCGTATTGCTGATTCTCGCAGTTCAATATCCGCTGGCAGTTCCGGCTTCCAATCAGGTACTTCGGTCGGTTGACCTTCATCGTCAACCGCTACCATCACTAATACACAGTGAGTGGTTAAATGCCTATCTTGATCTTTAGGGTCACCCGCTTTTACATCAACGCCTAAATGCATTGAAGTACGACCGGTATAAATCACCTTTGCAGTCACTTCAACGATGTTGCCCACATGAATAGGCTTAACAAATCGAATACCGCCTGCATAAGCGGTAATACAATACTTACCGCTCCACCCTGCTGCACATGCATAACCCGCAAGGTCAATCCATTTCATCACGGCGCCGCCGTGTACTTTTCCGCCAAAATTAACGTCTGCAGGCTCTGCCAAAAACCTTAATGTTAATTGTCTCTCTAAACCGGCCATATCGGACCTCAATGCGTTAACTGACTATTGAGTATCTTACGCCAAATTCTTTACATCGGCACGTTTAGCCAAACTGACCGACTAAAAAGCTACCACTTAACACCAAAGGCAGAGCTAAACGATAAACCCATAGCTGAGTTGTCGCGCCAAAATATTTTCCGCCGTTAGATATGGTATAGATAGCGATACCAGCTAAAAATAACCCCATCACTTCAATACCCGCAATAACGCTATTGGCATTACTCACATCAATGGCAGTGATCAGCAGTGCAAACCAAACAATGCTAAAAGCAGCAACTGCTGCATTGAAGGTTTTTACGCCCAATTGCAGCTGCGGTAGACGCGCAGAAGATTCACCGCGAATAAGCTCATTAATATTAGCGGTGATAATGCCTAAGATAGGCATGATAGGAATAACAATTGGATTAAGCACTTTCGTGTTCCTTAGGTAAGATATACATTGCGCTCTTAACATGAGCTGATGCCGCAGTATCTGCCTAAAAACACGTATATTCTACTGGCTTTTCAGCACATTAACTAAGGTTAATCTTGGCGTTATCAAGCGTTAATATAACGCCTAAATTATGTGAAGCAGCTCATGATTTAGTTAAGCCCACATAATAAAAAAGCGCCTTTCGGCGCTTTGGATATAAGGTTTTAGGCTTACACTTTTTTAAACAGTAATGAACCGTTAGTACCACCAAAACCAAATGAGTTACAAAGACCATAGTCAAATTTGTAATCACGAGCTGTGTGCGGTACAAAATCCAAATCACAACCTTCATCAGGGTTGTCTAGGTTGAGTGTTGGTGGGATCACCTGATCTTTCAATGCCAAAATCGTGATGATGGCCTCAACTGAACCCGCAGCTCCCAGTAAGTGACCCGTCATTGACTTAGTCGAGCTTACAAGTAAGTCATAGGCGTGATCGCCAAACACTGACTTAACAGCTGCCGCTTCTGCTTTATCGCCAGCAGGAGTCGACGTACCGTGAGCATTGATATAACCAATCTCTTCACGACCAATTTTTGCATCATTTATCGCGTTAACCATGGCTGCAGCAGCACCGGCACCGTCACTTGGTGGTGATGTCATATGGAACGCATCGCCGCTCATACCAAAACCTACAAGCTCAGCATAAATAGTTGCGCCACGAGCTTTGGCGTGCTCGTATTCTTCAACCACCATCACACCAGCGCCATCACCGATAACAAAACCATCACGGTCTTTATCCCACGGACGGCTCGCTGCTTCAGGGTCATCGTTACGGGTTGATAAGGCTTTAGCTGAGCCAAAACCACCAACGGCTAATGGGCAAGTGACATCTTCAGCACCGCCGGCAACCATAACGTCAGCATCGCCATAAGCGATTGTACGCGCAGCAAAACCGATATTGTGTACGCCTGTAGTACAAGCCGTTGTTACCGCGAAATTTGGACCTGTCATGCCGTATTTAATCGACAAGTGACCGGCAATCATGTTGATAATGGTACTAGGTACAAAGAAAGGTGAAATCTTGCGAGGTCCGCCTTTAAGCATAGCTGAATGGTTTTGCTCGATAAGTGGCATACCGCCCATACCAGCACCAATAGCGGTACCCACACGTGCAGGATCAAGCTTATCCATCTCAAGACCAGAGTCTTCGACAGCTTGAATACCTGCAGCCATGCCGTACTGGATAAACAAATCCATTTTACGTGCATCTTTGCGAGACATGTATTGCTCAACATCAAAGTCTTTTACTGAGCCGCTAATACGAGTCGTAAATTCGCTCGCATCAAATTTAGTGATTGGTGCAATACCACTCTTGCCTGAAACCAGTGCTTTCCAAGAAGAGTCTACTGTATTTCCCACAGGGCTAACTAAGCCTAAGCCCGTTATGACTACTCGACGTTTAGACACGCGGTCACCTTTTTACTTTAAAAATGAATAACGATGATAGCTGCAAAGAGTTTGAACTACCAATTACCATACCTATAACGTGAACATATGTGTTCATGAGGTATAAGCCAGTTCTGGTTGGAGTAATACTTTATTTGGGTCAATAAGTATTGAGAAAGCGAAGAGTAAAAGCTTGCATCAACCAGCGGCTTTACAAACAAAAACAGGCGGCATAATTGCCGCCTGTTTTCAAGAATTCTAGATTACTGATTCTTAGAAACGTAATCGATCGCTGCTTGAACAGTAGTGATCTTTTCAGCTTCTTCATCAGGGATCTCGGTGTCAAACTCTTCTTCTAGAGCCATAACCAACTCAACAGTGTCTAGAGAATCTGCACCCAAATCGTCAACGAAAGATGCTGCTGATTTAACGTCTTCTTCTTTAACACCTAGTTGCTCGATGATGATTTTCTTTACACGTTCTTCGATGTTGCTCATTAGTTTTCTTTCCTATTCAAATTACGCACTTGCGCAAGATTGCGAGTAGTTTATTGAATTTGGCAGACATTGCAAGCTTAACTTTCGTGGTCTAACCACAATCAAGCTTGCAGTTGATGCAGATCACCCCAACTAGGCGGTAACAGCCTGCCGTTCCCTTTAAACCATGTACATGCCGCCATTCACGTGAAGAGTTTCTCCAGTGATATAAGCAGCAGAGTCTGACGCTAAAAAGAGGACTGCGTTAGCAATTTCCTGCGCCTGACCAAGCCTTTCCATTGGCACTTGCGACATAATAGCCTTTTGCTGGTCTTCCGTCAGCTCATCTGTCATGTCAGTCTGGATAAATCCAGGAGCAATAGCATTAACTGTAATTTGACGAGATGCAACCTCTCTTGCAAGAGATTTTGTAAATCCGATCAAACCAGCCTTTGCTGCAGAGTAGTTTGTCTGCCCTGCATTGCCCATTGTGCCTACAACAGAGCCAATATTGATAATACGTCCATGACGCTTTTTCATCATTGGTCTCATCACCGCTTTTGAGGTGCGGAATAGAGATGTTAGGTTAGTATCTAGGATATCATTCCATTCGTCATCTTTCATACGCATTAACAAATTGTCACGAGTAATACCGGCGTTGTTGACTAAAATATCAACATCACCCGTTTTTTCTTTAATCGTTTCAAACAAAGCTTTAACTGAATCACCATCAGTTACGTTTAAAACAAGACCGTGACCTTTATCGCCTAAATAAGCTTGAATCGCTTCAGCGCCACGCTCACTAGTAGCTGTACCAATTACCACCGCACCTGCTGAAACTAAGGTTTCTGCTACTGCACGGCCAATACCACGACTCGCGCCAGTAACTAAGGCTACTTTACCAGTCAGATCAAAACTTATACTCATCAGATTTCCTTATTCGGTCAACGCCGTTAATGATGCAACATCGTTTACAGCTTGCGCTGAAAGCGAGCGATTAATACGTTTAGTCAGACCAGTTAACACTTTTCCTGGTCCCATTTCAAACAACTTAGTCGTACCTTCTGATGCCATTAACTCAACAGTTTCCGACCAACGTACTGAACAATATAATTGACGCACAAGTGCATCTTTTATGTCAGCTGCAGTTTGAGGGCTGGCAACATCAACATTGTTGATCACCTGCACCGTGGGCGCGTTAAATGCGATTTCCGCTAATGCTAGAGCAAGCTTATCGGCAGCAGGCTTCATTAGTTGGCAATGTGAAGGCACGCTCACTGGTAACGCTACGGCCATTTTAGCGCCGTTAGCTTTACATAAGGCGGCGGCGCGCTCAACAGCGGCCTTTTCACCTGCGATAACTACTTGACCTGGGCTATTGTAGTTAACAGGGCTAACGACAGCGCCTTCAGCAGCCTCTAGGCACGCTTTAGCAATCGCGTCATTATCTAAACCGATAATGGCAAACATCGCGCCAGTACCAGCAGGCACAGCTTGTTGCATTAATTGACCGCGTAGCTCAACAAGTTTAATTGCAGCTTCAAAGTCAATCACGCCAGCACAAACTAGTGCAGAATACTCACCTAAGCTATGGCCAGCCATAATGCTTGGTGCAGCTTTGCCTGATGCTAAATATGCGCGGTAAATGGCGACACTAGCAGCTAATAAAGCAGGCTGAGTTTTATCAGTTTCATTTAATGTTTCAACAGGCCCTTCTTGAACCAATTGCCATAAATCGTAACCTAATACACCGCTTGCCTGAGCAAAGGTTTCACCAATAATTGCTTGTGATTGTGCAAGCTCGGCCAACATGCCTAATGCTTGCGAACCTTGCCCTGGGAATACAAAAGCCGTATTTTCCATATTTATCTACCTTTAAATCCGCGTCTACTTATTAAAATAAATTCGAGCGTTAATTAAAAACGAACTAAAGCACTTCCCCAGGCAAATCCTGCACCGAAGGCTTCAAGTAAAACTAAATGACCACGCTGAATACGTCCATCTCTAACGGCTTCATCAAGTGCAATTGGCACAGATGCAGCAGACGTATTTCCGTGTTTAGCAAGCGTTAACACCACCTTATCTAAGCTCATATCCAGCTTTTTGGCAGTCGCCTTAATAATTCTAAAGTTTGCTTGGTGCGGCACTAACCAGTCGATTTCAGATTTATCAACATTGTTATGGCGTAGTGTTTCTGTCACCACATGAGATAGCTGAGTCACGGCAACTTTAAATACATCGTTGCCTTTCATTGTCATATAACCAACAGCTTCAGAGGTTTCCCCTTTGCGCGGTGGAATAGAACATTTTAACAAGTCACCTTGACGACCATCAGCAAAGATATGCGTTGAAATAATGCCTGGCTCGTCAGAGCGTCCAATAACCGCAGCACCAGCACCGTCACCAAACAAAATGATGGTTGAGCGGTCTTCTGGTTCACATAAGCGTGACAGCACATCGGCACCAATCACCAATACATTCTTAGCTGCACCTGATTTTACAAACTGGTCGGCAACAGATAGCGCATATACGAAACCTGAACAAGCCGCTGCAATATCAAACGCTGGAATAGTGTGCACGCCTAGCATAGCCTGGATTTCACAAGCCGCTGCAGGGAAAGCATTGCTAGCACTTGTGGTACCACAAACAATCATGTCGATTTCAGTTGCATCTATACCCGCCATCTCGATGGCTTTTAATGCAGCTTGATACCCCATAGTCGCAACGGTTTCATCCGCTGCTGCGATTCGACGTTCTGAAATACCAGTACGTTCTACGATCCATTGATCGGTAGTCTCAACCATTTTTTCAAGATCAAGATTACTGCGCACCTGTACCGGTAGATAGCTACCAGTACCAAGAATTTTTGTATGCATAAGGAATTTATCAGCTATTAATGTCTAAAAGAATCGACTCAAGACGATCTTCAATCATCTGTGGGAGTCGACGTTGCGCTTCAGTTACTGCTAAATTTATGGCTTGCAAAAAAGCAGCTTCATCTGCGCCCCCATGACTTTTTACTACGATTCCGCGCAATCCTATCAAACTTGCGCCATTGTAGTGGTCGGGGTTCATCTGATTTAACAAAGAACGTATACGTGGAGCGATGATTTTTGCGAGAAGACGGACAAAAAAGCCTTCTCCTAGTCCTTTTTTAAGTTGATGGACTAACAAACGCGCAATACCCTCTGAAGTTTTCAAAGTGATATTACCAACGAAACCATCACAAACAATCACGTCTACATTGCCAGAGTAAATCTCATCACCTTCAATAAAACCAATATAGTTTACTTGAGGTATTTGTTGCAGTAATTGACCAGCCTGTTGGACCTGATCATTACCTTTAATTTCTTCGATGCCTACGTTCAGTAAAGCAACCTTTGGAGAAACCGTTTTATCAACCGTTTCACTGAGCACCGAACCCATTACAGCGAATTGAAATAAGGTTTCAGAGTCACAAGAAATATTAGCACCTAAATCTAACAAGTAGACAGGCGTATTATTTACAGCAGGTAAACAACTCACTAATGCTGGACGATCGATACCCGGCAGCGTTTTAAGCAATACCTTGGACATCGCCATTAACGCACCGGTATTACCAGCGCTTAAACACGCCTGAGCATGACCATCACGCACTAACTCTATGGCTATTCGCATAGAACTTTGTTTACGACTTCTTAACGCGTGAACAGGTCGATCTGACATAGCAACCACTTCAGTTGTATGTTTGATCTCAATACGGCTTCTAATATCGGGTTCAGCTGATGCTAAATGTACGTCAATTTGGGACTTATCGCCCACGAGTACAATTTTTAGAAAGGGGGTTGAGCGAAGTGCCTGCAAAGATGCAGGCACTGTGATGCGGGGACCAAAGTCGCCCCCCATCGCATCTAACGCAAGCGTCAGATTTGTCATAAGGGTCTCAACAAATTACTTGTTGATAACCTTTTGACCACGGTAGAAACCGTCCGCAGTCACGTTGTGACGACGGTGAAGTTCACCACTCGTTGCATCCACAGATAGTTGAGCTGTGCTCAAAGAATCGTGTGAACGACGCATACCGCGCTTTGAACGAGATTTTTTATTCTGTTGTACAGCCATTGGCCCTGTCTCCTAGATTACTTGCTCTTCAGTTTTTCTAACACTGCAAACGGATTTGGACGCTCCTCTTGAGCGGGTTCGATCTCGCCTACCACTATATCTTGCTTACCAAGATGACAATCTTCATTCTCATGCATGGCAATTAGAGGCATAGCGATTATCAATTCATCTTCGATCAATTGATGCAGACGAATTTCGCCAATTTCATTGCACTCAATAGGCTCATACGCATCCGGGAGCTCATCGATTTCAGTTTCAGTCTTACAAAGGCCGAAACTAAACTCGACCGTAACCTCAGTGGTAAATAGTGTCATACAACGTTGACAATCCAGAGTGAGCTCCGTCACAGCCTTCCCGTTAAGGTAGACTATCCCCTGTATATCGACGCCACATTCAAGCGACACTGCCACATCAGAACAGTCGCCGGCACATAATTCATTTAATCGCTTTAACTGCTTACCTGGAACCAAGCCCTCATAAGAAAGTTGGCTACTGGCAGCGCGAACGGGATCAATTGAAACCGGTATCTTTACTGTTTGCATAAGGCGCGCATATTACCGTGAAATTCCACAAAGTCAATACCCTCATATGATTGCATTGAATTATTGCAGACTTCATCGGCTAAGTGAGTTGTTAGGTGACCGCATTATATAAGAAAGGCAGCCGTCATGACATTAAATTTCACATACAAAATGGTTTAAGTGTTCGTAAAAGCACCGGCCTATGGTAGCGTTCAGAACTAACCGGCACTACAAGCAGCATTCTACAGAAGAATAAACCCATGATTAAAGATAGACCATTAATCTCGCTTATCGTGTCTGGCTGTAAATATTCATCAAATGCAATAATGGTTAAACCTTTAGCGCTCGCTTTACCAACCTTGAATAGTGAAAATCAAATGATGACTACCAAGCTCACTTAAAAACAACCAGTGTCATTCAACAAACATTAACGCTTACTACTAATCGTATTTTCATCTGCCTTATTGATAGTACCCGCAGCCCAGTGCACAACAATATGATCAAGTTTGGCTATCACTTCTCTTGCTAACGCACCGAGCACCATAGCAAACAATATTGTTGGGTAGAAAGGACGACTCACATCGCCACTGAGATGGACAACTATCGACAACATAATAATAATCGCTAACCATAACTTGAACATATCCGTCTCCACCTTTGTCATTACTCCCCCAAAGATAACTGACAAAGCTGTACACTAACTTAACATGCGCCTATTGCATCAAATTACAGCGACAACTGATACAATCACGACATTAATGTCTATCTATTTTGTTTTGGGCTAGTGAGTTAAGCGCAACTTTTACTGTTAAACGGCATTTTTGCTGCTCGCGTATCGCCATTAGACTTTGAAACAATAAACGATGTACAAATAAACAGAGCCACAGTCTCAACATATTGAGTTCCCAGTTCCGGACTAACAGAAGGTCTTTTCATGTCAGCAAAAATTGTACTCGCATCAACTTCGACTTTTAGGCAGCAACTATTAGAAAAGCTGCAACTAGAATTCACATCTTGCTCCCCCGACGTCGATGAAACCGCCTTTGAGAATGAATCCCCTTCTGAGTTGGTCTATCGTTTGGCAAACAGTAAAGCAGCTGCAGGGGTGAGTCAAAATCCAAACGCCATTGTTATTGGCTCAGACCAAGTTGCCGTTATCGATGGGCACATAATAGGTAAGCCACTTAATCGAGACACTGCTATCAAGCAGCTTACAGCAGCGAGCGGTAAAGCTATCACTTTCTATACTGGCCTTGCTGTTCATAATGGTGCAAACGGGCAGCAAGAAGCGATAGTAGAGCCTTTCATTGTCCACTTCCGTTCATTGACTCACGAACAGATCTGTAATTATGTTGATCTCGAGCAACCATTTTACTGCGCCGGAAGCTTTAAAAGCGAAGGTTTAGGAATTGCTCTATTTGATAGACTAGAAGGCAAAGATCCCAATACTTTAATAGGCTTACCACTCATCTCTCTTATCGATCTATTAACTAAACAAGGTATACACATCTTATAAAGGTTCAAACCTAGCGTACGCAGGAGTTCAGCGACTGCAAATAAACAGCAAATTGAATCTAACTCAACTAAAATTAGCCTAACTAATTAGACTAGAAGTGCTCATTTATGCTCGGTGAAATCAATTTTCACCGACAAAAAGGTTTTAGTTACGGCTAGTTGCTTTATTGACGACATAATGGTTGAGAATGGAATTATGACCAACATTGAGGAAGCTCTTGCTTTACTTGCTGCGCCTTATACCGATGAACGTTTTTTTAATCGAGCACTCAGCGCACTCACTTTAGTTACCCAATGTCGCTGGGCAGGGTTTGCAAAACCATCGGCAAGAAAAGGATTCGGTGAAGTCGTTGCATTTTGTGACGGTAAACAAAGTTTGCCGAGTTTTGAATTTGAGCTTAAAGGTTCCCCGTGCGAGCAAGTCTATTTAAAAACTGAAGAGTACCACATACTTTTCAGTAAGGATTTACAAAACCGCTTTCCTGATTTTTCGCTTATCAAGTCATTAGGGGCCAATAGCTACCAAGCTGAAAAAATTGTCGCTGATGATGGCGAGGTGTTAGGTCACATATTTGTGCTTGATACCCTCCCCCAATCTGAAAACACCAAATCTAAAGAGTTTTTTCGACTATTAGCACAAAGAGTCGGTGTAGAGTACCATCGTCATATCATTACCCAGGAGCTGGTTCGCCGAGAGAAAATGATTGAAAGCTCCGAGCAATATATGTCCTTTGTTGATACAAATTATATTTATCGCGTTGTTTCGAAAGGATATGAAACACTGTTCAATCAAAAGCAAGATGAAATTATTGGCAAAACCGTTATTGAACTGCATGGCCGTCTGACCTTTGAAAACCAAATAAAGCCTTTGCTCGATCGTTGCTTTCAGGGCGAACAAATCAAAACTCAATTATGGATCCACCCACCTCATATAGAACAGCCTCTCTTTTTAGATGTACACCACAACCCTTATTATGACTCGCACGGCAATATAAAAGGCTCAATAGTTTCCGCGCATAATATAACAGAGCTACAGCTGGCTAAAAACAAAGTCGAGTATCTAGCAAATCATGACAGCCTGACAGGACTTGCCAACCGACGTTCACTGTTTCAGCAGTTCGAGCGGCAGCTTTTAATAGATAAACAGGGTGAGAAAAAGCTAGTCATTGCTTATTTAGACATCGACAATTTCAAGTCAATTAACGACAACTATGGCCACAAAATTGGTGATCTGGTTTTGAAAGCGGTCGCTGAGATTTTGAAAAAGGCTACTAAGGATTGCGATACTATTGCCCGCATCGGTGGTGATGAGTTTATTGTAATCACCTCTTTTGTTGATGAGGAACATTCCTTTGCTTACCAGAGAATATTACACACTCTGCGTAAACAGCTCGAATGCGCTTTGTGCACAAGCTTAAAAGTCGACGGCATGACAATAAACCTAAGTGTCAGTATAGGCCTACACTTAGTGACGGATACCTCGATAGAAGTGTCATCGCTAATCAGCCATGCAGACAGTGAAATGTTTAAGCATAAGCAAAATGGTCTCGTTCACCAATAAAACCGGCCGACACCATTTAGTGTTATTCAAACTACACAGCAAACACTAACAGACTCAATTACTCTAGAACATTAAGCAGGTCAATTGGTCGGTGAATAATTGCTTTAGGCTTCGCCAGTAATAACCTTGATTCACTGTGCGCGCCGTAACTCACACCAACGGAGTCAATACCGGCATTATTAGCCATATTCAAATCATGCAGTGAATCGCCAATCATTATGGCTCTTTGAGGTTTCACTTTTAGCTCTTCTAAAAGTTCATGAAGCATGTCCGGATTAGGCTTACTTTTAGACTCATCAGCGCAGCGGCTCGACTCAAAATGGTGGCCTAACCCGGTTTCTGATAGCACTCGGTTCAAACCATTACGACCTTTTCCTGTTGCAACGGCTAAACGATATTCCCTAGCAGACAATTCATTTAACAGCTGCTCGCTACCATCAAATAGTGGGCTTGGCGTATTATTAAGCGTTAAGTAGTGTTCTTTATACGAACTAATCATCGGCTCAAAATCTATATTCGACTGCAATGGGTATAGCGTTTTTAACGCTTCCTCCATGGAAAGACCAATTACATCTCTCACCGCTTGCTCTGATGGCGTCGCTATTGTCAGCGTCTGCGCCATCTGCTGCATGCAAGTAACAATTTTACTGATGGAGTCCATTAAGGTTCCATCCCAATCGAAAATGACTAATTCGTAAGATTTCATACTTTCTTTAACTTCTTTAAGGTTGATTCGAGTATTGGGTCTAATGGTGCTTTAACTTGCATCACTTCTTCTGTTTCAGGATGCGTGAACTTTAACTGCGCAGCATGAAGGAACAATCTGTTTAATCCTTTTGCACGCATAGAGTCGTCAAACTTTTGTTCGCTGTACTTTTCGTCACAAGCAATCGGATGACCTGTAAATTGACAGTGCACACGAATTTGGTGCGTACGCCCAGTAACAGGGCTTGCTTGTACTAAGGTTGAATCTTCATACTTCTGTAAAATCTTAAAACGCGTCTCAGACTCTTTACCTTCTTTGTTAACACGTACAATCCGCTCACCAGATTTCAGTGTCAATTTAAGCAAAGGTGCCTTAATAATTTTATCATGAGCTTGCCACTCACCTCTAACCAGTGCCACATAGTCTTTCTGCATTTTCTTATATCTAAGTTGATCGTGCAGATGACGCAGAGCACTGCGCTTCTTAGCAATGAGTAACACACCAGAGGTTTCTTTATCTAAACGATGGACTAACTCAAGAAACTTTTGCTGCGTACGCAGTGAGCGCATCGCTTCAATTACACCGAATTCAACGCCACTACCACCATGAACGGCAATGCCTGATGGTTTGTTTAGCACAATGAGGTATTTATCTTCAAATAAAATACGTTCTTCAAGTTGCGATACTTTAGTCAATTTGGCGGAAGGACCTGGGCGGCCTTCACTTTCAGACACTCTTACCGGCGGAACACGTACGATATCGCCATCAGCCAATTTATACTCAGGCTTAATACGCTTCTTGTTCACACGAACCTCGCCTTTACGTACGATCCTGTAGATCATACTTTTAGGCACACCCTTAAGTTTTGTTAGAAGAAAATTGTCGATACGTTGTCCAACATGGTCCTCATCAATAGTAACCATTTGGACTTGTGCTTTTGGAGATGGAGTATTCATACTGCGCCGTTATGTATTTCGTTGCAGAGCATTGTACAACAACTGAAAAGAATTGTGCCTTTCCATTTGCTGATTTTATCTATTATTGCTATATTTCCCTCGCTATTGCTGGCAACTATTGGATAAATCGTCCCAAAGCCAGCGGTACATGACGTATCAGTACGAGACTAAAAACGTTTAAGGATTGATAGTAAATCGTTAATTTACAGGTCGTTGTATCAATAAAAAGGCAAAAAAATACGCCTTCACGACTAAATCAAAACTAAAGCCCAATTTATAACTGGTTTCTCGACTGAAACGCCCCAATTTCGAAGAATAATTTTAACTCGTCGTCAGACGCTACCATTTCGAATTGGCATTACCGGAAAGTATTTAAAGAATTTATGGGGTTGGTTGACATTTAACAACGAATTCCTTGTTTTTTGTAAACATAAAAAAATAAGCCATAAATAGGATGCGACACGCAGCGAATGCGTCTAACAGTTATTGCGCACCTTGCCTAGAGACCAGCCGTGAGGTTTTGTTTTTTAATCCTAGGCCCGTAATGCAGTGAAATATGTAGCGTTTGATGACCTTATATAAAGAAGAATTACGTCATCATGAAACGGATGTTAATCAATGCGACTCAATCTGAAGAGTTGCGCGTTGCCCTTGTTGATGGGCAACAACTGTATGATTTGGATATTGAAAGCCCAGGTCATGAACAAAAGAAAGCCAATATTTATAAAGGCACAATCACTCGCGTAGAGCCGTCTTTAGAAGCGGCTTTCGTGGATTACGGTGCTGAACGCCACGGCTTCCTTCCACTTAAAGAAATCGCTCGCGAATACTTTCCAAAAGGTTACTCTTTCCAAGGCCGTCCTAGCATTAAGGAAGTGGTTAAAGAAGGCCAAGAAGTTATCATTCAAATTGATAAAGAAGAGCGCGGCAACAAAGGCGCAGCCCTTACTACCTTTATCAGTCTTGCAGGTTCTTACCTAGTTCTAATGCCAAATAACCCTCGCGCTGGCGGTATTTCACGTCGTATCGAAGGTGACGAGCGTACTGAACTTAAAGCTGCACTTGCTGAGCTAGAAGTACCACAAGGCATGGGTCTAATCGTTCGTACAGCGGGCGTTGGTAAAGACCCAGCAGAGCTGAAATGGGATCTTAAGGTACTACAGCACCACTGGGCTGCTATTAAAGAAGCATCAGAAAGTGCCCCTGCACCTTTCTTAATCCATCAAGAAAGTAACGTGATTGTACGTGCTATCCGTGACTATTTACGTCGCGATGTTGGCGAAATCCTGATTGACCACCCACGTATTTTCGAACAAGCAAAAGAACACGTTTCGCTAGTTCGTCCAGATTTTGTTGAGCGTATTAAACGCTACGACGCTGAAGTACCATTATTCACTCACTACCAAATCGAAACGCAAATTGAATCTGCTTTCCAACGTGAAGTGCGTCTACCATCTGGTGGCTCAATCGTTATTGATCCAACTGAAGCACTAACGTCTATCGATATTAACTCTGCTCGCGCAACCAAAGGCGGCGATATCGAAGAAACGGCACTAAACACTAACTTAGAAGCCGCTGACGAAATTGCCCGTCAATTACGTCTACGTGACTTAGGTGGTTTGGTTGTTATCGACTTCATCGATATGACGCCAGTGCGTCACCAACGTGAAGTTGAAAAGCGTATGCAAGATGCCGTTCATCATGACCGCGCTCGTGTGCAATTAGGTCGTATTTCTCGTTTTGGTTTGATGGAAATGTCACGCCAGCGTCTACGTCCTTCTTTAGAAGAATCAGCCGCTCACTTGTGTCCTCGCTGTCATGGCCAAGGCACGATTCGTGGTACTGAATCGCTAGCATTATCAATTCTTCGTCTAATGGAAGAAGAAGCAATCAAAGAGAACACCTCGCAAATTGAAGCGGTAGTGCCTGTTGATGTTGCAGCTTTCCTACTAAACGAAAAGCGTAAAGCGATTCGCATCACTGAAAAGCGTCATAACGTTGAAGTGTATGTCATCCCAGATCCAAATATGACAACACCGGATTACCGTGTTGTACGTCATCGTAAAGATGATGAAATCAGCGAATCAAGCTACAAGTTACTTGAAAAAGAAGAGTCTAAGCTATACGAGCCTCGTAAACTTGAGCGAGCTGCGGCGCCACAGCCGGCACTGAAAGGTTTCTCTACACCTAAAAAAGCGGTGATTGAAGAAACTAAACCAGCTGCTGCACCTAAGAAAGAAGAACCTGGTTTCTTCGCTAAGATTGCTGCTGCAATTAGCTCGCTATTTGGTAGTAAAGAAGAGCCAAAAGCTGAGCCTAAGAAGCAGGACAAAGACAGCCGTAATCAAAGTCGTAATAACAACCGCCGTAATAGCAACCGTCGTAACGACACGCGTCGCAATCGTAATGATAGCCGCAATGAAAACAGCGAGCAGTCAAAAGATAAACGCAAAAACAATCGCAACGAGAATAACGACAACCGTACTTCTGAAGACACGAACAAGCGTCAAACTCGTAACGAAAAGCCACGCAAAGAGAATAAGACAGAGACAACTAACGAACAGCCTAAGCAAGAAGCTGCACGTGAACGCCGTCAACGTCGTAACATGCGTCGCAAAGTACGTGTAAACAACGAACAGCAAGAAGAGTTAAAAGCTGACGTTGCAGTGACAGAAGCGCCAGTGCAAGCTAAGCCATCAACGGATGACAAGCCTGCTAAGCCAAAGCGTCAACCACGTAAGCCAAAAAGCAGTTGAAGCCGAGACGGTTGAACAAGTTGATGCAGTGAGCACAGAAAGTGCTGCAGTTGAAACGCCAAAGCCTGCTGTAGACAGCAAAGTTGAAGCGACTGAAGTAAAAGCTCACGCTGACACTGTGGCAGAAACAACAGAAGATGCGACATCTACTGAAGAAAACGTTCGTGAACCTCGTGAAGGTCAGCGCAGAAGCCGTCGTAGTCCTCGCCACCTAAGAGCTGCAGGACAACGTCGTCGTCGCGATGAAGATGCACAACATGGTGATGACAACGCAACGCCAGCGTTTATCCCTAATGAAGTAGAAGCGCCAGCAATAGAAGCAGAGCAAACTGTTACTTCTCCAGCACCTGTAGTTGTTGTTGCTGAAACAGCAATTGAGCCTATTGAAGTTGCATCAGTGCAAATGCCACAAGCAGATGCATCTGTTGAAGTGAAAGCTGAGCCAGTTGTTGAAGCTAAAGTTGCAGCGCCTGTTGAAGTGAAAGCTGAGCCAGTAGTTGAAGCTAAAGTTGCAGCACCTGTTGAAGTGAAAGCTGAGCCAGTAGTTGAAGCTAAAGTTGCAGCACCTGTTGAAGTGAGAGCTGAGCCAGTGGTTGAAGCTAAAGTAGCAGCGCCTGTTGAAGTGAAAGCTGAGCCAGTAGTTGAAGCTAAAGTTGCAGCACCTGTTGAAGTGAAAGCTGAGCCAGTAGTTGAAGCTA